>CBDDHW010000006.1:0-69651 GCA_965228575.1 Rhodospirillaceae bacterium
GGACCCCAAAATCAACGGTCCCATCAATACGTGCAGACGATTCAAGCATCCTTCTGCCAAAAACTTTGAAACGGTGTGTGCGCCGCCTTCAATAAGCAAACGCGACAGCCCCAAATCCGTAAGAGCGGCGATGATCGCCTGGGGACTCAATCCTTCAGACGTGGGCGTCATCTGTACACATTCAACCCCAGTTGGCCGAGAGTAGGCGCCTGACTGAATGACAATGCGGCGAACGCCGTCGTCGCTAAAACACTGTGCGGTGTCCGGAACCTTGTTATCTGGGTCAATAACAATACGCGCGGGATTCTCGCCTTCCGTATGACGAACGGTGAGGAGCGGATCATCGGCTAAGACCGTTCCGGCGCCCACTACGACACCATCGACGAGGGCGCGCAGCCGGTGAAGATGAACGCGCGCGGCAAGTCCATTGATGTAGTGGGACTTGCCATTGACCGTCGCGATTCGCCCATCTAGTGATTGACCAATCTGGCCAACTAAATAAGAGCGATTTTCTTCTAGGTTTTGGATAATCGGACCATATATAGGCCAAAGCACGCTTTCTTCGCCCAAAGCTGAATTGTGGCGATGGAATGCAGATAGCACTGCAGACCATTGCGAAGCCCCTGGTTCCCAGTCCACAATATCGGTCAGATTCATGATAACGACTTTTTTGCAGGTAATTCGTGCCAAAGGAAGACGGAAAAATTAACCCCACCCAAGATGTCGCCTCGTGGCTAGGCGATCCGGATCGTTTATCTGTTCAACGGGCAATAGGTGAGCTGCGTGCAGGCCGACCGGTGAAACTGCTAGATCACGCCGGGGATACTTCTATTGTGGCTTCGGCAGAGATGCTAGGTGGAGAGCGTATCGCTGACTGGCATGCGATGAGCGGCGGTTCGGCCGGGCTTATTCTTCCTGCGCCTCGACTTTTGCATCTTGGGTTTGTTGCAAAGGGACCTTCGCGCCTTGAGTTGGGTAACTTAAGGTCTGACGACATAGACGCTATGTTGCTATCTGTTGATCCTAATGTACCGGTCGTCCCCTTGCGCCCGGCTGCAGAGGCCGAAGCAATAGCATTAGAATTGGTGAAGCGCGCATACTTACTTCCTGCGGCCGTCGTGTTCGCTGCCGATTCGATGGAGAATTCCGATATCGTTTCAGTGACGACTTCGGCGGTCGAAAGTTTCCATGAGCTCGCTGCGCGCGATCTAACGATCGCCACCCGCACGCGCGTACCTCTCGCAGATACCGCCGATGCAGAATTTGTCGTGTTTCGCGGCGGCGATGGATTACATGATCAGCTCGCGATCATTGTCGGGCAGCCAACTCCTGAGCGACCTGTACTTACCCGGTTGCATTCGGCCTGTTTAACGGGAGATCTTTTTGGCAGCCTAAAATGTGATTGTGGTGATCAGCTTCGCTTGGCGATTAGCGAAATTGCAAAAGAAGGTAACGGTGTATTGCTGTACCTTGATCAAGAAGGCCGCGGCATCGGACTCCTTAACAAGATGCGCGCATATGGATTACAAGAGCTTGGTCACGATACGGTCGATGCGGACGCCGTTTTGGGATACGGCCCTGACGAACGACGTTATGAAGTTGCTGGCTCGATGCTCGCGTTATTGGGTTTCAAAAAAATAATACTCATGACGAACAACCCGGGAAAGATTACAGCGCTTGAGAGTTTTGGCGTGGATGTGGTGGGGCATCGCCGCCTGATTGGCTCCGTCAATCCGCACAATCAAAATTATCTTGCAACAAAGGCCGAGCGCGCCGGGCATATGCTTGATGAAATCATTCGCCGCAGCGGGCGTACCTAATTAATTGGCTGGGGGCCAATGCGCCTCTGTAAGCTCGACCAAAGTCGCGCAAAGTTTATTTGCCGCGTGATCAACGAGCTGCTTGCCGATGTCCGCGGTCGCCAGATCAGGCCGACCAAGCCAGCCCCCAGGCGCCAAATCATCGATCTTCCAACCCCAACCTATTGGCCCTTTCGGAAAGAGACTGGGCGCCGGCGCCGCGGGTAAATTCGGCGCGCAAGACTCCCGATGAACCAATTCGGGGGCAACGTGAAGCAGAATCGAGGTTTCCGCCCATCCGCCATGCACATCTTCTTCAATTGGCGCCGGCGGCGTTAGGGATTCGGGAAGACCAAAGTCCATCCAATGGGCGTTAGCCCCTAACATGCCAAACTGATCCCGCAATTTCAAAACAGCGATGTCTCCCGCTGCAACATTCCCTCCGTGAGCGTTAAACAAAAGCACGCGTTTTACCCCTCGGCGCTCCAAGCCTTTGCCAATACTGCAAATTTGAGAAATAAACTGTTCGGGCTCTACTGAAAGGGTCCCCAACCGATCCGCGTGTTCGGTCGACGCTCCTAACCATAATAAAGGCAGCACATATATAGGCCGACTCTCTGGTACCAAATCTGAAGCACGCGCAACGATTGCATCTGCAATAATACCATCGGTCGCCAACGGTAAATGTGACCCATGGGTTTCCATCGCCGCAAGGGGCAGTAGCGCTACGCTGTTTGCGGCGACCACACTTTTTTGCGTGAGATGACCATAGGAATTAAACATCTGATTTCTCGCTAGGGAATAAGCGGAACCGTAGACCGCGAAACATCAGGAGTAAACGATTCCAATAGTTGGCGACGAACGACATCCATACGCCAATTGGGGCTTTGTTCATCTGGCACCATACCGTGCGTCCAACTCCAATCCTCGATTTTCTCAAGAAGCGTCGGATTCGTCGCAATAATGTGGACTGGAACGTCATATGAGGCACCGTCTCCACTGATTATTGGGATCGGCTGATGGTCCCCCACAATTATGAGCAAGGTATTGTCATTAACCAGCTCACCGACAAAAGATTGAAGGGTTTGCAACTCATAAATCATCGCATTGACGTAGTGCGAACGCATAAGCGTTGCGTCTGTCCAATTAATCCGGCCGCGCGGATGCCGCTCTTCAAAGAACACCTCGCCGTTCTTTATATCGCCCCATGGCACGACCTTGGGTAAAGGCGTCCACGGTAAATGACTTGAGATAAGCGCGATCTCAGCCATTACCGGCGACCTTTCCGCTGCCGCGAGCTCACGCGCATGAAACGCTGACAACGTATATTGATCAGGCATGGTCATATAATCGAAGCGAGGACCTCTGTAGTCTAAGTCAGCCGCCGCATAAATTTTGTCGTATCCGAAAAAATTTCCCTCCGGCCAACCGCCTGTAATTTGTGGCATCAAACCGACTGTCCGCCACCCTCCGCGGGAAAAGTCATGCATAAGCGTATCGCGTTCGCTGACGAAGAGACTCTCATAACGGCGCTGGTTATCAACCCACAATCCTGTGACGAACGTACCGTGGGCTAACCAACTTTGCCCGCCAAACGTAGGCGACGTCATCCACGCGCTTCGAGCAGCGTATCCCTTTTCCCGAACCGTATTTTCGAACGCTTCGAGCACAGGACGTACAGATTGCGCAATGGTTGCGTCATCTAGAACTGCGCGTCCGTAGGCTTCGACAAAAATTATAAGAACATCAGCTTCATTTAAGTCGGCAAAAATTTTGTTCGTTGGGATATCGCCAAACCCTTCGACCTCCAGCTCCTCTCGAAATGCAGCGTCGTACTTTAGTCCTTCAACAACGGAGAACGCGCGTTCGTGGGTGAACCGCGCTGTATCCCAGCTAGTGATGTACCACCAAGATTCACCGATTTTCACATCGGCCAAGGGAATTGCCGCAATCAGAGCTGCACCTGTGGTTAGTCCCGTTGCTTTTACCGCGAGAGGGGAATGCTCTTTTGTTAGAGCGCCGACGGAATGCCAAAGTAAAAATACTGCGGCGAGAATGACACACACGCCCGCAAGCGCCGCACCGATAGCTACAGTTGCACCCTGTCCGGCAGCGATGGTTTGCAATGCAATAGGGATGAGCCCTGGATCCACTAAAATGTTAAACGGTCTCGAATACCCTTCAAACGTAACTAAACTTGCCATTTTCAAAACCAAGATGGTCGCGAGCACCGCGACGACTCCTACCCGCACTTTCTTCGCGTACCGCATCGGGATCAGGACCATCGCCAACACTAACAACGGAAGTTCGATGGGCAGCCGCATAAAGGTGTAGGACACCAAATTGCCCGGCCAGTCTGGCAAAACGAAAACGAAATACAAAAACGCAACAGCCGCTAGAAACTTAAACCATTTCGTCATTGCGAACTCCGGCGCGCCCTAAAGAGCCAAATAATATCAACCGCAAAAGAATATAGGAGCAATGCGAGAGCAACCCCAGCGGCCGCGGTACTTAATGGCGGGACGATAATGGGGGCCAATATCGCAGCGACAACTCCGCCCTGAGTCGCAGCCACAATCTTTCGGCGTCGTGATGGAGGAAGCTCTTTCGCGAGCACAGGCCAAAAAACGGCGGCGCCCGCAAACACATACCGTAGCAGGCCACTGATAAGTATCCACCAGCCCGCCTTCGCCAAAACAAAAGCTGCAATCGACAAAATCAATATCTGGAGCGCATCAACCTCCATGTCGAATCGGGCGCCAAAGGCGGACATCAATCCTTGTCCGCGCGCGACATATCCATCAAGTCCATCAAGAATTAGACTTCCAACAGCGCTCGCAAAGAAGACCCAAGCCAGCTTAGCATCAATTATCGCCGGAGAAATTACAGCTTCGGCCGTAAAGCCTGCTAAGAGGCCGCCAATGGCCAGCCGGCATAATGTGATGAGATTTGCAGTCCCAAACTGCTTATAGGGGTGGAAACGCAATACGCGAGACAAAATAATCGCGCTGGCCGGTAGGTATATTGCCACTACCGTCAGGGTGAACACGTTTCCGAATGGCGTGACCGCTGGCACATAAAGGGCAAGCGCCGTAAGAGCCACAGCCACGCCGGCTACGCTCATAATCGTCGACCGCAGGAGATCGTGCGATCCCTTGACTTGCGCTGATGGGTTCATAATCCAATATATCCCTGATGACGCACTGCCTTACCATGGGACAATAATCGGGTAAAATTGTGAACGCTGCCGCCACGGCACTAGGAGCCCACAATGTTTATAAAAAAAACAAGTATGCCGACCGCTGAAAACGCGCTGCCCGGCCGAGCAGAATCCATATCCGCACCGAAGGCACATTTTGTGAATAGCAACCGCATGGCGCCACCTTTTCCCGAGGGTATGGAAATTGCAATGTTTGGCCTTGGATGTTTTTGGGGCGCAGAAAAGCTTTTTTGGACTATTCCTGGCGTGTATTCAACGCAGGTTGGTTATGCGGGCGGATACACGCCCAACCCAACGTACAGAGAAGTTTGTTCAGGTATGACCGGACACAACGAAGTCGTTCGCATTGTCTTTAACCCAAATGATGTCGCGTTCGAAACGCTCCTTAAAATCTTTTGGGAAGGGCACGACCCAACCCAAGGGATGCGACAAGGCAACGATGTCGGCACCCAATATCGTTCGGGCATATATGTGTACAACGACACTCAACGAGCGTCAGCCGAGGCATCGAAGTTAGTGTACGAGAAAGCGTTAGGTCGAAAAGGCTATAGCGGCATCACGACTGAAATTGTCGAGGCGCCAGAGTTCTATTACGCCGAGGACTATCACCAGCAATACCTGGCTAAGAATCCGGGTGGATATTGCGGTTTGGGCGGAACAAGCGTGTCGTGCCCTGCGCTTACGGCGGAAAACTAATGAGACAATAAAGTAGCACTCTTTACGCAAACCGTACGGCGTAAACCGGCGGTAGATGCGCAGATAGCAAGGTCCAATCATCGCCGCCATTGTCAGACGCCCAAACCGACCCGGTTGACGACCCCATCGCGAGTCGCTCTCCAGTTTCATCAACAACCAAACCATGACGAAACACGAGATCGAAAGCATTGTCCTGCGGCAACCCCGAGCTCAACACGTCCCAGGTTTTACCCCCGTCGCGGGTCCGCTGCACAACAACCTTGCCATCGATCGGAAAACGCGCATCATCTTTTTCAGCGGGGACAAACCACGCGGTGTCTGCATCGTTTGGGTGAACAGCAACGGCAAATCCAAAAACCGAGACCGGCGCATTGGTTATTTCGTACCAAGATTTCAGATTATCGGTTGAGCGAAAAATTCCGTTGTGATGCTGCACCCAGTAGATATCCGGCGAAGTCGGACTTTGCACCATCATGTGCACATCTTGAGTCACTGGATCTTCTTTCTGATCAGGCGGTGTATAATCACTGCGCATGCCGTGAGCCGCAACCGACCAAGTTTTGCCGCCATCTTCTGTTAGAGAAACACCACCACAAGACACAGCGACCGCGATTCGGTCGGTGTTTCGCGGATCAACGCGAATCGCATGCATTGCCGTATCCACGGTCCCACCGCCAAACCACCGCTCGCGCTCAGGCATCGACCACAGGGGATCATTCAAACTCCATGTTTCTCCAAGGTCGGGTGAATAAAAAAGGCCCGCTGGCGCGGCGCCGCACCAAATCGCCTTCGGATCTTGAGGATCTGCCCATTCAAGAGCCCAAATTTGAGAGACAGCAGGCGCGTTATCATCTTTTTCTCCGCCTTCGACCTTAGGAAATTGCGGGGGCGTTAATTCGGTCCAGGTTTGCCCGCCGTCCGTTGAGCGGTGCAGTTTCACGCCAAAATGTCCTAAATTTAGAGCGGCAAAAACTGTTTTCCCGTCTGGCGACGTCAGCATCATTGTGACCGGATCACCAAGAAACGCTGTCGACGCGTGATGCCATTCGCTGCCATTTCTCTCGTAAAAAAACAGACCCTTGCGGGTCGCGATCTGAAGATGCGATGCCATTGTATTGTCCTTCCGTCAGCCGCCTGAGAGTGCCTGCAAAACGTAAAGTTCGCTATCCGGTTTAAGAGGGTGATCTAAAATATCGCGGCGAACATGAACACCATCAACGAAAACAGCGATATGAGTTCGAATACGGTCTTGGTCATCCAAGATATAGCCCTTAACTGCTGGATGCTGGTCAAACACATCGGCAAGAGCCGTCGCGACCGTTTCCCCGGTTGCGCTTATGGGGCCGGCAGGTGCAACGGCTTTTAGGTGCGATGTAAAATGAACTTGAACCACGTCAGGCCCTCCCCTCCTTCTCAGGCCATTGCAGCAATGGTGCTAGAGCAGACGCGTCAGCGCAAGACGGTTTATTGGACGTTCGGCGGCCAGCCACTTAGGATGCTGGACGATATCGAGCTTTTCATCGCGAGTTCAAATATGCACACACGAAATGGCCGTTAGTAGCGAGCAGATCCGAGCCGCATTCTCCAGAGGCGTATATTTCCACGCCGTAGGAGGGCCGCTTACCCATAATACAGGATGTCTGATAGAAGGGGCGCTGGACCTCGGGCTTTCGGTGAAAATAAGTGCGCCGAAGATCACCTCACGCCCGGCGTCTATGCCTCTCAAAGGAATAGATCTAACCGCATTTGTGTCTCCGCCTTACGCAAATTTTTCCGGATACATCCTCGATATCTCTCATACAAACACGTTCGCGCCTTTTGAGGGTGCCCAGGATGGCAAGATTGCGTACCTCAACCAGAGTGATATTGGAATATTCTGCCAGGTACCTAAGGACTACTTGTTGTTCGCTGCGCACGACAACCGCCTTGCGCACAAAGGCGGCATCAGACGACCAATTGCATTCGGTCCAAGTAAAGGGTTGATTTCTTCAACAGCTTCCCGACCAGATTTCTCACGTCGAAAGCATGTGGCGCTACGCAATTTCCGCGCCACCCTCAGCCAAAGCATTCGTGCGTTACTTGATCTCAGTTTCATTCCTGCGCTGGAACGTCACATCTCCGTTGATCGAACCGACTACCCGCCAAAGCCCTACATGGATGCGATGCTTGGATCCAAAATTTGCCTCGCCTATGGCGGTGATTTTTACACGCCTATTACCCCAAACCCTTGGTTCAAGAAGAACGATCCACCGTTAGCCAATATGCACAACTTTGAAAGAATTGATGCGCCGGCTTTTATTCAAAGGTGGGATAGTTTTCGGCTTTGGGAATCTTTTGTGGCTGGGTGTCTGACCGTACATCTTGATTTTGAGAAGTATGGCTTTGCGCTGCCTATCATGCCCAAAGCTTGGGAACACTATGCACCGATTGACTTAAACAATTTAGAACGGTCTGTTACAGAGATTTTTGATCGAGAGAGCCAATGGCACGAGATTGCTGAAAAGGGGCGTGAGTGGGCGATCACGCACTATTCACCCGAAGCAACCGCATCGCGGGTTTTCTCAGAGATAATAGAGCATGCGGAAAAAACTCCATGATCGATACAAATGAGCTTTCGAATTGGACACCGCCATACACGCTCGAAGAGCGGATTAAGTACTCTTTAATTCCACCACGGCTGTATATGTGGCGCCTTATTCGTAAGCACATGCGAAAGGGAGAAGCTGAGCTCAAGTTTTTGCCGCAGCTTGTCGACCGCAACAGAGTTGCCATCGATATCGGCGCAAATAAAGGTGTATATACTCATGTGCTCAGTCGATTGTGTCAGAATGTCGAAGCCTTTGAGCCAAATCCAAAAATATACCGAATCTTAAGTCGTGCGTTGCCGTCAAACGTAACTGCCCATCAGGTCGCTCTGTCCGATTCAACGGGGACAGCCGAACTTATTGTGCCTATGTACGGCGCGGGATTTTCCAATCAGACCGCATCACTCAATCCACGAAAGCGCAATGAAGGGGCGCGCTCGGTCACTGTTCCTCAACGCCCACTGGATTCCTACGGCTTTAACAATGTCGGATTTATCAAGATTGACGTTGAAGGTTTTGAACGTGCGGTCATTGCAGGCGCAAAAGAAACAATTATGCGCGAACGGCCTACGCTGCAGGTGGAAATTGAGGAACAACATACCGGTGTTTCTGTTGCAGAGTCGGCAGGACAATTAATAGATATGGATATGGAAGCCTTCTTTTTAAAAGACGGCGTCTTACACTCCATTTCCGAGTTTGATGAAAACGCGAATCGCGCAGCCATAAAAACGCGCGCTTATATAAATAATTTTATTTTTAAACCCCGAGAGAATCAGACAAAGTAAATCTACTTAATTAACTTGGATAACGCCTTGAATTCCTCGGTTCCTGATACGTGAAGCCACTCAAAAACGACCATTTCCGTATTCACAACACCTACGGCAACATCCCGCAAACGCTTCATCGCGAGATCAACGCTTTCATCGCGGCGAGAGCTTACGGCGTCGGCAACTACAAAAACGTCTAGCCCTTTAATTTTTAAGCCAAGGGCGCTTTGTAGGACACACACGTGGGCTTCAGCGCCGCACACCACAATCTGATTTCGACCTTGCGCGGTTATATCCGAGACATGGGCCATGATTGCCGGATCCGCAGCACAGGAGAAATGGGCTTTCTCCATAATCACCGCATCGCCCTTTGTATCGTTGAGCTGATGAACGGTCGGGCCGAGACCCTTTTTATACTGCTCAGAAATAAGCACCGGGATCGCAAGCCGTTGAGCCACCTTCAACAGGATAGCGCAGCGCTCCACCATGCGTTCCCCATTCTGCACAGCAGGCAATAGACGCTCTTGCACATCGACGACAAGCAGCTGACTGCGGGCACGATCAAGAAGCATGGCATCCTCCTGGCCTGACGGTTGAAGCTAACCTCATTTTATATAGGGCGCATCAATCCGTCGCCACATCCGGGGAACGACGTAAAATTACAATGAAATCAACGCTGTTTTGTCGGAGTCGCCACTGCTTGCGTCTTATCAACAACGCGGTAAGGTTAGATATGCAAACAGCCATCCCCTCTCCCGGACTACAGGCCACACGCGGAAGCCGCATGAATCCTAAGCGCGTCATTATTTTCATGACCCTTGCAGTGTTTGCGATGCTGGGCCTGCTAATGATTTTGTTCTTCGGCGGGTTACCGCCATGGCCGGTCACGATTTGTTTTGCCGTTAGCCACCTCACCTTTTGTTTTTTTGTAGCTAAGGTTAAACCCTATACGGGACCCTATCGAACGCCGCTTACAGATCCTGACCCAGCGGATTGGACGGGTTGACGACCTAGCTTATCGTGACCTCAGAAAAAGATAAGGCGCCAAAAGGTAAGCGCAAAACCAAGGACGCGCCGAAAAAGAAGAAAAAACGCAAGCCAAAGGGTGTGTCAAAATCCAGGACGCCAACTGAGGCCTCATCAGAGTCTGACAGCGCTAGCAATCATCGGACGTCTGAAAACCGTGTTGCGGCCATGCGCGAAAAACTAAAGAAGTCTTTGGAGGATCCGGAAATGCGCGATCAGATCGTACGTGCAATCCGAACAATGATGAATGAAGACCGTTAAGAGAACTGTCGCTGTTACAAAATGTTGAATAGGCAAAAATATAGTAACGCGCAGAGAACCCTAGGCGGTCTAGCTACCGCCTTCGGCCACGGGTTGAACGCGCCGACGTCCGACGAGCTTTGGGTTTAGCCGCGGAGGCTTTGCGCGCCTTTACTGCAACCGCATAAGCTTTATTAGCCCACTCTTTGAGATCGTCAGAGTCTTCGATTATTTCTTCGGGTACGTACCAATATGAAAGGCTTGCCGTTTTGCCTTCCTTCTTTTCATAGGTAAAGGGTTGGGACTTCATAGCCTCGAAATCCGGTCGATTGCTATCATCAACCTTAAAGTATAATTCGCCGTCAGCGATCAATGCGAACATCAGTCCACCTTTAAACAACCCATGACCGCCAAACATGCGCCGAGCGGTTACGCCGCCGAATGATTCTAATTGCTCTAGGACATATTCAGTAAACCAGATATCAGTCATCAGCGGTCCCGCGCCTTAAATGAACAATGTTTTCCCAATTCAAACATTCCCCTAAAGGCCACCTGCAGATGCCTATGAGCTCAAAGACGAGCCTTCACGCAACCTGCCGTTCGCACCATCCTGTTTGTGGCCAAGGCGCCATCCGACCCACGCCCACACACCCGCCAAAAAGGCACCAATAACGAGTGAGACTATGGGCGTCGCCGCAACAGCATCTATCGCCACTTTGGCTTGGGCCCCAACGTAGTCCGCAGCGCGGTAGACCGGCACGTCGACAAAATTCTTGGCCTTGTATTTCGTCTCGAGATCAAACCCACCAAACAACATCTCTCTGCCGGGGCGAATAAGCGAATATTCTCCCCAGCGACGCGCGACAAAGACCACAGCCAACACAGCAAATACATTATAGAACGCGAGAACGATAAATCCGATACCAATCGCAATGGGGACAATCGACAAGAGATAGCGAACACCCAATTTTGACGCAATCCAACCGGTAACGAATAGCTGCGTAAGAATAGTTAGAGATTGAACGGCGATATCAATATTCGCAAATATTTCACTCCGCCGCGTCCGGTCTGGAAAGGTCTCTTCAACAAGACGCAATTGTTCAAAATACAAAATCGTATTTGCGATCGTCAGTAAAACAATGAAAAAAGCGATTCCCAATAGATAGGGCGACTTCAGAACAATCGAGATTCCAGCGAATGGGTTCCCACCGATCCCCCGTGTGCGTTCGTTTGCGGCCCTTGAAGTGCCTTCTGGCACCCAAATCTTTAGCAAGATCAGCTGGCAGCTCACCGCGCCAAGGAAGCCGCACGCACTAATCAGAAGAATTCCCGACTCTCCGACCGCACTAACAGTGAGCCGAGTTACTAGAGGTCCAATTAACGCTCCGAGTGTTCCGCCCGCCGCGATAAATCCGAACAATCGCCGGGTTTGATCCTGGCTAAACATTTCGAGCAGAAAGCTCCAAAAAACTGACACCAGAACAAGGCTAAGAACACTGATCCAAACATAAAAAATTGAACCGGTTTGCACGGTTGAGCTCATCGCTTCCTAGGGTCGCTGCCATTCCCACAAGAATCAGGGCAACCAGCCCATAAATGCTTGGCAATAGAACTGACCGCCTAACCTTTGCCAGCAACCAGCCATAGACGGGAACAAGTGCTATTGAGAAAATCGCCGTGTAAAGCCATAGATCGGCAACATATTCGCGCCCAAGAAGGGTTGCGACCGTCTCGCGTATTGGCCGAACAGCGAAATAACTGCCAAGGACAAAGAAAAATAAAAAGAACGCTGCAAGCACAGCGCCAATCTCACGGCGTTCAATTCGCGTCATCTATCCGTCCAACACTTCGCCATGGTCTTGAGCCCAACACGAAAGCTGCATACCCCCTGCCCCGACTCTCCTTGAATTGCCGATTGAGGATTATTGTGAGCCCTGTAAAACATACAGACCATCCCCAAAACAAAGCTCTATAGTGTGTAACACCTAATGTCCCGCTTTGGTCCCAGACTTCTCCGCAATCCGGCGGCTTTTCAGAAACCGCAATTTCGCCAATTTTACCGCGGGTAACTCTATATCGGTTGTGGGCTTTTGGGTTCAGCGCGTGGCTGTGGGATGGTTGACGTGGGACCTCACCCAATCCGCCGCGTGGTTAGGGGCGGTAGGGATGGCCGAATTTTTACCGGCCATCATCATGGCGCCTATTGCCGGAGTCCTTGCCGACCGGTTTGATCGACGGAAAATCGCCGTTATTGGTCAAGTTCTAGCGACTGGCCAAGCAGCCGTTCTCACGTTGCTGACACTTACAGGACATATCACGCCACTTCTTATTTTCGGCCTCCAGCTATTCTCCGGGTTTGTGCAGCCGTTAATGCAGACCGCCCGACTGGTCCTAGTGCCGGCCTTGTTGCCGCGCGAGGACATCGGCAGCGGAATTGCGATTACGTCCTTGTCTTTCAATATTGCCCGCATTGTCGGACCTGCCTTTGCAGGCGTCCTTATAACCACCATTGGAGTCGGATACGCATTCGCGTTTAACGCCTTAACCTATATCGGCGTCATCGCCGCGCTACTCAGCCTGCAGCTTACTCCGCACGAACCACACCGACCTACACATGGGTCGATTATCGGGGGCGTATGGGCGGATATTACAGAAGGCGTACGGTATACCTTCGGTCACCCCGTGTTGAAGTGGACGATGCCCATGGTTGCGATCGCGACTTCACTAATTTGGCCATTAGGTGACCTTATGGCGGGAATTGCTGATGAAGTTTTCGACCGCGGCGCGGCCGGTCTTGCGATTCTAACGTCGGCTCAAGGTTTGGGGGCGATTGCAGGCGGATTATATTTTGCTCAACGTGGAAACAAAAACATCGAAGCGTTGTTTATTGGGTCTATGGCACTGAACGGCATTTTTATTGTCGCCTTTGCCTTGTCAGACATTTTTTGGCTTGCAGTCGCTTTTCTCACCGTGAGTAGTATTTTTGGAGTCATCGTCGGTGTGGGATCACAAACTGTTGCTCAGACGCACGCCGACGAGCGAATGCGTGGTCGAACCCTGAGCGTATGGTACGCTATCACCCGGTTCGGACCGGCAATCGGGGCATTGGGATTGGGGTTGCTCTCTCAAGCCTTTGGCTTCACTGGTCCAGTCTTTCTTGCTGGTATCATCGTGGCGGCCTCAGCGTTCGCCGTTATCATTCGCCGAAGGCGTGCGGAACCCAAATTTTAACGGGAAGACATGACAAACGTAACCAATGACCCTTTCCTTGCGCGAGAAGACTCGCGCGGCATCGCAACTTTGACTCTCAATCGCCCGAAAGCGCGCAATGCACTTTCCCGGTCTGGCATCGACGAAATTCTTAATACCCTAACCACGATTAGTTCAGATACGTCGATAAAAGTCGTTGTCCTTGCTGGCGCCGGGCCCGCCTTTTGCGCTGGCCACGACCTAAAGGAATTGCGCGCAAACCCTGACCCAAAATGGACCCAAGAGCTTTTCGATGCCTGCAGCAACATGATGCTCGCCATGACCCGCCTACCGCAGCCGATCATTGCCCGCGTCCACGGCATTGCTACTGCGGCCGGTTGCCAATTGGTGGCCACTGCCGATCTTGCGATCGCCGCTAAATCCGCGACCTTTGCCACGCCGGGTGTCAATATTGGCTTGTTTTGTTCAACGCCTATGGTGGCCCTCTCGCGCAATGTTAACCGCAAGAAAGCTATGGAAATGCTTCTTACCGGGCGCCCGCTCACAGCCACTGAAGCCGAGCATGCAGGCCTTATCAACTCTTCAGTCGAAGACGACGAGTTGGACAAAACCGTGTATAACCTTGCTGATGTTATCGCGAGCAAGGCACCCCGAATTTTAGCGATTGGCAAACGCGCATTCTACGAACAGATAGAGCTCGGGCTTGCGGAGTCCTATGGTTATGCTGGTGCCGTCATGACCAAAAACATGATGGAAGATGACGCCACAGAGGGCATCGACGCATTTCTAAGTAAGCGCACACCGGTTTGGCGCGAAAACTAGAGGCGCTAGCCGACGTAAAACAGAACCGCACCCATCGCCACATATGTCACAACTGTGTGCGCGCCGTTTATTAACGATAGCCGTGTCGATGCGCCATGAAATCGGTCGCGCATAAGCTGATTGGACAAGACGAGGCCGACACCAACCACCAGCGAGGTCATCAACGCATCAGTGGAGGTTTCCGCGCCCTGCCACATAAGCACCATTGCCAAAGCAAACGCAGACACAATGTTCATAATTACAGCGCTGATCATCGCTTTTGTTGGGCTGCCCAGTTCTTCAGGCGAAGACACACCTAATTCCTTCATCCATGGCTCGCCGAAGAGTTTTGACGAATACCACGCCGCGCCGATGACCATCGCCACGAGCGCGGCCAAGCCGATACCCAAGATGTTTAAACTTCCGATCATGTTATCCTCCCTTGATTGATGACTATGGGCATCACAATGGCCTGCTGACGACAGAGTAACACCCACCGCTTCTCTTTAGCTATTGTACACCCCATTCAGCCATCCTGTATTTGCATCGCTTTTTCGAGAACGCGAAATCCTTCAAGAAACTTACGTTCCGCCTCAGCAACCGGCAACGGCACAAGCTTGACATCATCAAGTGGCTTTTCCTTGAAGTTAAGAACAGAGCGACACTCCGTTGGGGTGAAGCCCGCCAACTGAACCGCCTCCGTTGCCGCAGCGATGATGTCAGCCTGTTTAATAAGAGCCCGATCTGCGGGTGGTGCGGTTGCATCCAGTCCGAATCGCAGATTGATGGCACGAGACAAACGCGACTCCACTTCCTTAAACACATCCCCCACGACCGACTTCAAAGGCGTGATAAGATCGTGCGTTACGTACTCGGACGCATCGTGAAGTTTGGCCGCCATAAGTAAACGCGCATTTGCGCGCGGCTTTAAGCGACGCACGATTTCGACCACAAAATCTGAATGTTGAGCGACACTCCATCCATGGGGACCCTGCGTTTGGCCATTCCAACGAGTATTGCGTGACAGGCCAAGGGCGATGTCCTCAATCTCGATATCAAGAGGTGATGGATCTACGAGGTTCAGCCGGCGTCCTGATAACATTCGCTGCCAGGTCCGGGGCGCATGGGACGCAAGGCGATCTGAGGTTGGAGAGGACGTCGTTTTCACGCTGGATTTTCGCACTGTGGGTTTAAATTTCTCAAGAGAGATAATAGTTTATAGTCCAACTGCGGACCCTGCTTGGCTTATAAGGTATAGACCAAGGCCATTCGGGGGTCGGTTCAAGGGGATTATGGGCGCGACGGTATGGGTTTCTGCCACATCGGATTACCTAAAACCCATCAGTTTTCTGGTGGTTGACGATCGGGCATATATGCGCCGCGTCATAAAGGGCATTCTTGAAACTCTCGGATGCAAACGCATCGATGAAGCCAAGGATGGACGCGAAGCCCTGTCGGTCATGAAAAGCTGGGCACCGGACATTGTCATCACCGAATGGCTTCTCGAGCCCATGAGCGGACTTGAAATGTTGAAAGCCGTCCGCGCTGACAAATCCAACGCCAAGTTTACCCCCATCATCATGATCACATCAGAAACACGGCGCGAGAAGGTTATATTGGCGCGTAACGCTGGCGTTACTGAATATGTTGCTAAACCTTTCAACGCGAAAAGCCTCATATTGCGGATTAAGGAAGTTGTTGAGCGGCCGCGGCGTTTGTTGATGTTGGTGTTTATTTTGGACCTGATCGACGCCGACGCAGCGAAGTTATGTCCGAAGTGGAGGACAAACGCGGCAAAGGCGGGCCAAGGCCAGATAAAAAAGAAGATTCGAAAGAGGCCCTCACTCAGGCGCAAATCGACGAATTGGTGGCCGGTTCCGAAATCAAAGAAGATTGATCTCCACGCCTTTTAGGGCGCCAAGCTCGCGCCGCAACCAAGTAATGTTTCAACAATGACGAAAGATATCATCATTGTCGGCGGTGGTCAGGCAGGAGCGCAAGCCGCACTCACCCTTGCGTCAAACCGGTTTTGACGGCCCCGTTACAATTCTTGGCGCAGAGCCATATATTCCCTACGAACGCCCGCCACTATCAAAGAAGTTTTTGGCAGGCGATATTGATATCGAACACCTGTATATGCGACCGGTCGCATTTTATGCCGACAAGAATATCGCGTCCGCCCCAATACCTATGTGAGTCAAATTGACCGGACGGCGAAGTCTGTTGAATTAGGTGATGGCAGCACCCTTCAATTCAACAAGCTGATATTGGCAACGGGCGGGCGGCCCAGGAATCTCGCTTGTCCCGGTGCCGATCTTCCTGGAATACACGATCTACGAACAATTAGTGACGTCAAAGAATTCCGCGATGCCCTTGGCCCGAGTTTGAATCTTGTCATCGTCGGAGGTGGATTTATTGGTTTAGAAGTAGCTGCCGTTGCCATAAAGCTCGGATGTCAGGTCACAGTGCTCGAAACACAGCCCTTGGTTTTAAGCCGTGTGACTGCGCCAGAAGTTTCCGAGTTTTACACCAACGTTCACCGCGCCGAAGGTGTGAAAGTTTGCACATCGACTAATGTTACCGCGTTCGCGGGCGATAATAAGGTCGAGCGCGTTATATGCGGCGATCAAAGCTTTGACGCCCGATTTGGTTATTGTGGGCATAGGCATCCTACCCAATGTTGAGATCGCCGCCGCCGTAGGACTCCATGTCGACAACGGCATTGTCGTAGACGAATATGCTCAAACGAGTGACCCCAATATATTCGCGGCAGGCGATTGCACAAACCATCCCAACCCATTGCTAGGTGAACGCCTACGGTTAGAATCAGTGCACAATGCTCTCGCGCAAGGTAAGGCGGCAGCCCCTATCTGCAGTCGGCCACGCCGCGACCGTATTCCGAAGTGCCGTGGTTTTGGTCAGACCAATTTGATCTGAAACTCCAGATGACCGGCATTTCAAAGCCAGGAGACCGCGTCGTTATTCGTGGGGATTTCGCTGAAAAGCGCTTCTCAGCGTGTTTTCTTAGAGACGGTGTGTTTGTGGCCTGTCACGCGATCAACTTCGCAAAAGACTTTCTTCAATCGAAAAAGCTCGTTTCCACGGGGGCGAGGCCCGACCCAGAGCGCTTGGGTAACTCTTCTATCCCACTGAAAGATATGTGATTTTCGTATTTTTTGAGTATTAACCTTTAAAAGGTTAAAATTGGGATTGATCTACCTTGTCACGTACAAACGAGATCAGAAATGGACGACGTTAAATCAGTTTCCAATGAGATTCTTGGCGCGTTTCAACAAACGCCATCCGCGCGCGTAAACACGCAGGATGCGCCCCAAGATCCCAATCCGCGGCCACAACCACCGACACCGACCATCGAATCAAAACAGGTGGATGAGCCAAGCCCTCACCCTCACCGCGGGCAAAATCTAAATACACTAATTTGAGTCTCGCAGACGTCCGTCTACTTGCGTAGGCCGCGACATCGGATATGAAGTAATCTCTACAAATATGAGAAGCTTTGTGCCCGACGACGTATCCCAAAATTTATACGAGATATTCCACGCCCGATTTAGGAACCACCTTCAAAACCTGTTTCTTCGAACGCCGGGCGGCAAAACATATACCTACGACGACGTTCATGCGATATCCGCGCAATACGCCAATACTCTCGCCACACGTGGCCTTAAAGTCGGTGACCGCGTTGCGGTCCAGGTCGAAAAATCGCCAGAGAGCGTTTTCTTATATTTAGCCTGCTTGCGCGTTGGCGCGGTGTTTTTGCCGCTCAACACGGCGTACCAGACGGACGAGCTTGAATATTTTCTAAGTGACGCCGAACCCACGATAGTTGTCGGCGAACCCAACGCACAATCACTTGCTGATTTGTGCACGGCGTTGAAAGTTCCGCACCATCTAACATTAGGTGCGGACGGTTCGGGAACACTACCCGATGAGAGCAAAAACGCTCGCTCCGAATATTCGCCGCCTCATCTGGCGGGATCAGACCTCGCCGCGATTCTTTACTCCTCCGGCACCACGGGCCGCCCTAAAGGCGTCATGTTGACCCATGCAAACCTCGCGGCGAACGCTCAGGCTTTGCACAAAATTTGGGGGTTCGGCCCCGACGACGTGCTTTTACACGCACTACCCATCTTCCACACTCACGGATTGTTTGTTGCACTCAACACGGTTTTGTTTAACGGCACCGGTATGTTGTTTCATTCAAAATTCGATACCTGCGCCGTCATTAATGATCTTCCAAACGCAACGATCTTTATGGGTGTGCCTACCTACTACGTTCGCCTCCTCGCAGACGAAAAATTTACGCGAGAAGTTTGCAACAACGTTCGCCTCTTTCTTAGCGGATCGGCACCTTTACTGGATGAGACATTCCGGGCGTTTAAGAGACGAACCGAGAAACAACTTGTTGAACGATACGGCATGACGGAAGCCGGCATCATTACCAGCGCCAAGGTCGACCGCCCGCGTACTGCGGGAGACGTTGGTTGGCCACTGCCCAACGTCACTTTACGTATCGCCGACAACAACGATATTGCGCTGCCTCCCGGCGAGACAGGGGAGGTTCAAATTAAAGGTCCCGGAGTATTCAAGGGCTATTGGCGAAAACCGGATAAAACAGAGGAAGACTTCACATCCGATGGTTTTTTTAAAACTGGGGACCTCGCGCTGACGAATGACGCTGGAATGGTCAGCATCGTTGGACGGGCCAAAGATATGATGATCTCCGGCGGCTTCAATGTGTATCCGAAGGAAATTGAAGCGATCATCGATGGTTTGCCAGGCATTGAGGAGTCGGCGGTTGTTGGTATGCCGCACCCCGACTTTGGCGAAGCCGGTCTGGCCGTCGTTACTGTCGACGAGGAATCCAGCGCGCCTAATCCGCAAAGCGTCCGAAAGGCTTTAAAAGACGAACTCGCAAATTTTAAGGTACCGAAATTAGTGGTCATTGCAAAAGAACTACCCCGGAACGCAATGGGCAAAGTCCAAAAAGCAGTTTTGCGTCAGACCTATAGTGAAATGTGGGCAAACTTTATCGGTAGACAGAGGTTGTAGCGTTTATCTGTAGGTGGTTTTAATACGGATTGGCGCTCGCGCTGCTTACGTGTACTTCCAAACTAGTGAAATTTTTCGCGCATAAGGATTGTTGAATGGCCGAAGGTTCGAACCGAGGACACCTTGGAACGTTCACCGGCGTTTTCACGCCAAGCATCCTCACCATACTTGGTATCATTCTATTTCTTCGCGTCACCTATGTGGTGGGCGAAGCCGGTATTCTAATTGCCTTGGCAATTATTGTACTGGCGAACGCCATATCGGTTCTTACGAGTTTTTCGCTTTCCGGAATTGCAACCAATCTTAGAGTCAAGGGTGGGGGCGACTACTACCTTATTTCGCGAACGTTGGGACCGGAGTTTGGAGGCGCGCTTGGTCTCGTTCTCTTCCTCGCCCAGTCCATATCGATCGGGTTTTATTGCATTGGGTTTGCAGAAGCCGCTGCTGCATTGGCGGGATCGCAAAATCCGATCGTAATCAGAGCAATTGCGATCATGGCTGTTTCCTTGCTTTTCTTTTTTGCGTGGCAAGGCACAGATTGGGCCTCACGGTTTCAGTACATTGTCATGGGACTCATCGTCGCCGCGCTGGGTTCGGTCGCTTTTGGCGTTTACGACAAATGGGACCCCGAGATTCTTCAAAGCAACCTGTATGCGCCGGCGGGAGGCCATTCGTTTTGGATTGTCTTTGCGGTGTTCTTTCCTGCCGTGACTGGTTTCACGCAAGGCGTCAGTATGTCCGGCGATCTGAAGGATCCAAGCAAAAGTATTCCCAGAGGTACGTTTCTTGCGGTTGCGTTATCGTTTGTTATTTATGTTGCCGTAGCGGTCGCATTGGGAGCATCCCTACCAAGCGACATTCTGCGTTCTGATGGAAGCGCGTTGAAATACGCCGCTGCCTGGGGACCATTGATTGACGCGGGGGTTTTCGCGGCCACTCTGTCTTCAGCTTTAGCGTCTTTCTTGGGCGCACCGCGCATATTGCAGTCGCTCGCGAAAGATCGCATTTTTCCCGGCCTCCAATTTTTCTCGGTCGGTTCTGGTCAAACAGAAAACCCGCGGCGCGCCGTTATTTTGTCGGGCGTTATTGCCGTGCTCGTTATAGGAATTGGCGAGCTAAATTTGGTCGCATCGATCGTCTCGATGTTTTTCCTCTTGTCATACGGGCTGCTGAATTACGCCACATACTACGAAGCGCGATCGAACAGCCCCTCCTTCCGACCGACCTTCGCTCTTTATGATTCGCGTTTGAGTTTGCTTGGTGGCCTCGCCTGTCTCGGTGCAATGCTTGCCATAAATCCCTCCTCAGCCGTGGTAGCGATCGTCATTATCATCGGCGTCTTTCAATATGTGCGTGCGCAAGATATCCCGGCGCGCTGGGCCGACAGCCGCAGGTCACACTATTTGCAGCAAGTGCGTGAGAACCTGCTGGCCGCCGCCGCAGAAACCGAGCACCCGCGCGATTGGCGCCCTCAGATTTTGGCATTTTCCGACGACCCGTCACGCCGCGAACAAATCCTGAGATTTGCGTCTTGGATCGAAGGCGGAAGCGGCATGACAACCGTCGTGAAAGTTATCAAGAGCGAGCGGGACGATGTGGTTAAAGCACGAACCGAAGCCCTTGAAGGCCTTCGAAAAGAGCTAGAGGGTCATGATTTCACGGTATTTCCGCTCGTCATTTCGACAAACAATATCGACGATGCCATCGCTACGACAATTCAAGCCTCGGGCATCGGGCCCATCCGCGGGAACACAGTTGTCGCAAATTGGCGCAAGGGCTTGCCTGCCTATATGAGCGGTCTTGGAGACAGGCGCTACAGCCAAAACCTACGCACCGCCTTTCGACTTGGCTGCAATCTCTTAATCTTGGACGCCAACGCTGAGGAATGGAGCGCGCTTCACGAGTTACCGCCAAAGAAGCGGCGCATTGATATCTGGTGGACCTACAACAAAACCGGCGATCTGATGTTGCTTCTCGCTCATCTCATGACGCGATCCCAAGCTTGGGAAGGGGCGCGCATTCGCGTTTTGGTATCTTTAAGCGGTGAAAAAGCGGAAGAACGGTTTAACGAAATGAAGGCGGAAATCGAAGACACGCGAATCGGCGCAGAAATCATATCCGTGGGTGATGCCAACAAAGACTTGGTATGTACAAAATCTCGGGACGCGAGCGTTGTATACCTCCCCTTCACTATTCGCGGCGGGCGCTTTTATCATCCTTATGGTGGGGAAGTGGGTGAAATTATCGACCGCCTGCCGATCACCATTCTAACGCTTGCATCTCAAGACGTTGCACTTGATGCCGACCCAGACGAAGGGGAGGCTGGAAAAATTGCCGCAGCGACCGACGCACTTTCCGACGCAGCCCGAGAAATCGAGCGCATTCGAAGAGAAATTAAGAAAACGAAACAATACTTGTCGGATTTGGATGCAACTCTCGAGGCGAAGCGGAATGATCCGGACACCGAAGAAGCGGCTTTCCGCAAACTTGAAAATGAACGTGCGGAGACGAAAGCGCGACTGTCAGAGACAATTGGTTTACTAGCGCCTCAGCGTACCAAAATGCTAGAGGCTGAGAAAAAGCTCGTCGAGCTCGGAATTACACCAAGCGAAGACGAAGTTGCGGATAGCGAAGATAAAAAAGAAAGCTAAGAAACGAATTCTGGAAAGTATGTTGCAAGCATACGGTCAAAGTGCCCGACAAGATTGCTGTGCTTGAGCGTCGCCGTTTTTAATGGATTGTCCCAGGGTGTGCGAACAATAAGACCCACAAACGAATAAAGACATGCGTCGAACACGGTCGGTTTGTCGCCAAAACCCCATGGCCGCGCACCGAGCCAATGCGCCAATGCCTGCACATCGGAAATCCCGAACTGCCATATGGTCTCCGCCGGATGGCGCCCGACGCCTTGGGCATATAAGACCTTCGTCAAACTCTTTTCAGTTTGACGAGCAAGAACCGGCAGTAAAATTTTTGGCACACGGATGAGATTTGCAAGGTGCGGCCGCCAGTCTTGGCGTGTCTTCGGATCAACCCATCGCATGTAAACAATCACCCAATAGAGGTGTTCTTCCATGAGGCGCTGAAGCGCAAGAGACTCTGCACGTTCGGCAAGAGTGAGGCCGCCGTCAACTGGGTGGCCCCGCGTGTGTTCGAGGTGATTTATGATGAGGCCCGAATCCGTAAGGAGCTGCCCATTTTCTTCTACGTACGGGGCTTTACGAGTTGGTGCGGGTGATCTGCCTTTCAAGATGGAAACGGAGTGTTCAATCTTCGCCATGCGCAAATACGTCTCAAGCTTAATGCAGAGCGGGCTCGCGCTCGGCAAGTCGAACATTGGCTTATATTGATAGAGGGTCAGGGACATGAATTTGGCTAGGAATGCGCCGGCTCCGACATCGGCACCGCGAATCGCCATACTGGGTTATCTTGCGGCAAGCCATTGCCTCGAAAATCCTCCGTACTTCTGTCTTTGGTGAAAGTGTAGAGGGGTTTGCCGTGATAAGCCCAAATGCGAGAATCGTCAGGACGCGTGATAACCGTCCACGGTCCCATATCCTCCGCATCCTCACCCGCTGCCAGCGCTGGCCAGAATCTCGCACATTGCCCGGTGCACACAGATCGCCCCGGCTCCACGTCCATATCGAATGTGTAGAGAGTCATTCCGTTGGCGTCTGCCAAAACCTCCATGGAGCCGCCGTCTGTCGTGATTTCTTTCACATGCACGCCGGCCGGCATATCGATCGAACTCTCGGCTGCATCTAAAGTGATTGGGACGCCTAGAAACAAGATCGGCACGAGAACCACGCCAAGCATCTTTCGCATTTCATAATCCTCTCGTTGACCGAGCAAGCATAACCTTGATCGGCTTCACATAGAACTGCTTAGGGATCTACGTGTCCTAATCCGTGCCACGCTCAATCAGAACTTGCTTAGCCCGCTGGTTGAGCGAATCAGTTTGAGTCTAGAACCAAGGAAAAATGGCGCGCCCGAGAAGATTCGAACTCCTAACCTCCTGATCCGTAGTCAGGTGCTCTATCCAGTTGAGCTACGGGCGCGTAACTGGCGATTGTCTCGAATTTCACAGATCGCCGGGTTAAATCCGCACTGCACCGTGGAATTGGCTCAAAACTGCCATTTCCCGGATGCGCGGGTGGCCTGGGATACTAAGATCGACTGGGCTATGCAAGCAAAACCTCTATTCTTTGAGTAGATTAGCCCTAGGTCCGGCTCTAGCCGTCTTGTTCTGGCTGCGGCCATTGAGTAAAGTCATCCCGCGCACGGGCTGGCGTAGATTTTTAAAGCGCCACCAAGCCTTTGAGGGTAGTTTCTTAAGTATGGTATCGGGGGTACTCCAGCAGACCGATGCAGCCGCATCGACTTGCCGGCCGGGAATGTGAGATCAGGGATGCAGTTACAGGGGCTGTTTGAAAAACAGTGGGGCCGGGGCGTTACCGCGTCGAGCCTTATGCCAACCACTCTAAATCGAGTGACACGACACGCCGTGGTCGCCGCGCTCGCGATTGGACTGGGCGGGTGCTCATTTGCCAATGAAGCGCTCTTTCCCACCTTTGGCGAAGACACCAGCGCGCCTGCGGAACCCGTCGAATCGGCAGCGGCTGAGGAAGCACCGGTGCGGACCGTCGCGAGCACCTCAACGATGTCCGAGAGCAATTTTGGACCGACAGCCGTTGGGCAAAAAGCTACTCAGTTCAGAGACGAATTTGAAGAATTGCGTGCCAATACTGAAACGCGTTTGCAGCAGCTAGAGTCATTACGCGCGCAAACCATCGGTAATGTTCAGTCATATCATAGCCTTGTCGGCAGTATCCGCTCTCGCCTGCAAATGGGCTCTACCCCTGGAAACCCTGAATTGCTCGCGCGCTGGGGGCAGGCACAAACCCAACTCACGCAAATTGATGCCGATATCGCCGCCCTGAACCAGTTGTCGGCGCTTGTGTCCGGTGATGCCGGCACGTCAGCGTATCTCTTAGAAAATATTCGTGCCGCTTTCGGTTTGTCGGGTGCGTTGGAGGAAGATCATCGCCGGCTTCGCGTTCTGGAAGACGAGGTCAATCAAAACGCGATCGTGATCGACAGAGCGCTGCTCCTCTTAAACGATGAGATCAACAGACAGCAGCAATATGTCACCGATGAACGCACATCGCTCGTTCAACTCGCCGCGGATATCAACTCAGGTCAGTCCTACACGACTACGACCCAACGCACGGCAGCGCCCGCACGACCCGTTGCATCTGTTACACCCGCATCCGTCGGACAACGGCGTCCACTTGTCATCATTCGTTTTGATAGACCAGACGTGACCTACGAGCCGGCCCTGTATCAAGCCTTGAGCCGTGCACTTGAACGCCGCCCTGATGCGGTATTCGATCTTGTGGCAGTGTCGCCCCAAGGCGGCAACCCCGCATCTGCACGTCAAAATGCCGAGTCCGTATTTCAGTCCATGACCAATATGGGTTTACCGGCGGACCGCGTCGCCATGGCTGCAATGGGCAGCACATCGGCAACAAATCCGGAAGTTCATATTTACGTTCGATAAAATATCGGCTTTGGATTTTCTTTAGCGCCGCCTTTCCCAGGCGGCGTTTTTATTTTTACGTCACCGATACCGGCGGGATCGGTACATTATCTATAAGGCGCGCTTTTCCCATGTGAACCGCTGCCAGAATACGGCCCGGGTCAGCTCGCTCGGTCAGCGGTGCGAGTGTTTCGGCATGCCGCGCATCGACATAGTCAATTGCATCGAACCCTGCTGAGGATATTTTTTCACGGGCACGCTGCAACACCTGTTGAATATCGTCTCCGGCCGAAATTTTTTTTGCCGCCTCGTCAAGAGCTGCAAAAAGGAGTGGAGCTTTCGTCCGCTCCTCCGACGATAAATATGCGTTTCGCGACGACATTGCCAATCCATCAGGTTCGCGAACGGTTGGAACGCCGAGGATATCCACTGGGATATTGAGATCTTCCACCACGCGGCGAATAAGAACAAGCTGCTGATAGTCCTTTTCTCCGAACAAGGCGATATCGGGTAGTGTCTGCAGAAGGAGTTTGCTTACAACCGTCGCGACCCCATTGAAATGACCCTCCCGGTGTTGTCCATCAAGCTCGTCAGCAATTCCGCTCACAGAAACTGTCGTTGCATACGCGGGTGGATACATCGCGCTCACATCCGGAGCGTACAACAGGTGAACACCCGCAATGTCGAGCATGTCGAAATCATCGGCTTCCCTGCGCGGATAGGATTCGTAATCTTCGGACGGTCCAAATTGTTTTGGATTTATAAAAATGGAAGCTACAACTCGATCTGCCAATTTCTTGGCGTGATCCATCAGCTTCATATGCCCTTGATGAAGGGCGCCCATGGTCGGTACAAGAGCGATAGACAAACCCTCGCGGCGCCACCCCTGAACGCGACGCCGCAGGCTTTCTGCGTCCCGGACCGCAACTAATATACTATTGCGTTGATCGGACATCTCACCCCCGCTCCACCGAAGCTATGTGACCTTCCGTCTTAATCTCTAGGTCTGTAGTGCCAAAGGACAGCCCCAATCGCGAGCGCTATTATCACGAGGCCTATAATTTCTGATGCTGCCACCTGGAATGCCCGAATTTAGATTGCGCGCTGCCCACACACCTACGCCGGTAGACTAACAACAAAGCACGTTCCAGCGCTTGATGTGTACCCCAATTTCAAATCTCCCCCTTGAACGCGCATTAATTCTCGGGCGATAGGCAAACCGAGGCCCGACCCCGCGGTGCGCGCAGACCCAGCAAATGGAACAAAAAGGTTCTCTAGGGCTCTCGGTGCAAGGCCCCGTCCATTGTCTAACACGCGCATGCTAATGCGGCCGTTCTCCTTCGCGGCCGATATCACGATTTCAGATGCGCCAGCTTGTGCTGCGTTCCGGGCAAGGTTGTCGACAACTCTGCGAAGCAACACCGGATCGACGGTTATTGTCACATCTGGTACGTCGTCGATACGAAGGGTGCATGATTGAAACTCTGCGGTGAGCTTAAGATCCATATCCGAGAGGAAAGGTTTGAGGGATAGACGTTGCTTGCGAACAGTCGGGAGTCCTTCCTTAGCGAATTTGAGCGTCGTTGCTGCAAGCGACGCGGCGTGATCTACAGCATCAACCATGCCAGCGGTGATTCGTTTTACTTTTGGATCCGATACCGACTCGAGGCGACCAGATTCGAGAACTGCTGTTGCTAAAACGTTTTTCAAGTCATGGGATATTTTTGTGACCGCAATACCCATTCCTGCCAATCGCTCTTTTTGCAAGAGGGCCACGCGCAAGTCCTGTTGCATTTCGGCCAAAGTTTTTTCGGCCACTCCCACTTCATCGTTGCGAGAATCTGGAACAATGACACGGCCTGGATCTTCCGGCGCTTCCCTGAAGCTTATCATTGACTGAGCAAGGCGATGGAGCGGACGGACGGCCAGCCATTGGAGAGCTGCATAAACGAGCCCGGCCGCCGTTACCGAAATAACAATACTAAGAAGAAAAATACGCACAGCGTAATCCCACATGGCATCGCGGAGCGGTCTCTCGGCGAGGATAACCTCGATAACCAGTTCGGGATCGGACGGACTAGCTCCGGTGACTGCAACAGCAAAGTCCTCTCTACGAAACATCGTCTCAAAAGCGTCCATGATTAAAACCCCAAAATGATCGCTTCGAAAGTCATAGCGCGCGCGAATAGGGAGAGATCGCGAGGGGTCTACACGCAAGGGCAAATCTCCTTGGTGCGTAATGGTCATTCCGAGAATGCCGCCATGTTCAAGCAATCGATCATAAGCCGCAGGATCAATTTGCTGTGGAAAATCTTCCATCGCGATCATTACAAGATGAGCGGTTGCGAGTCTCTCTTGAAGATAATCCAAGCGAAACCGGCCCATTGTCGGCGCGAACACAGCCGCTTCGGCAAGTAGAATAAAAACGATCGTTAAGACAAGAAGCCGTGCAGACAAGCTGAACAACACGGGACGTTCGGGTTGAGGTTTCTCTATAGACTCTCGCCTGTGCAGCGCCTCATCACGGGGCGTGTGCGCGCGTTTTGCGCTCGAACCCCCCTCATCCATATCAACCAAAGAGGCTTAAAAATTTAACGAGGGCGCGGGTGCGTTTGCCAAAAAGTGTGGGGGTATAATAGGACCCGGCGGCGCGCTTGTTGATCTCTCCGAACGTCGGATACGGAGCGATCATTGTCGCGAGCGAGCCAATCTTGAGTTTATTGGCCATTGCTAAGACCCAAGGCTGTATAAGCTCGCCTGCATGTGGGCCAACGAGTCCGGCTCCAAGGATTTGGCCTCGGTTTGTGGTCACAATTTTGGCAAAACCCTCTGTCTTTCGTTCCGCCCGAGCTCGGTCATTTTCGGCGAATGGCGCGGTAAGTACTCGCACTTTTTCTCCGTACTCAGAGCGCGCATCTTTTTCGGTCAGCCCAACTTGGGCGAGCTCGGGATCTGTATAGGTAACCCATGGAACGGTTTCATGGTTCGCTTTGCTTGGTAAACGAAACAATGCACTTCGAACGATCACGCTCGCGTGGTACCCAGCCACGTGCGTAAATTGCAGGCCGCCGATACAATCTCCTATCGCATAGGCGCGCCGGTTTGTTGTCCGCAGGCCGGCGTCAACGCGAACACCCTTATCCGAAAATTCGATTCCAGCATTGTCGAGATCAAGCCCATCCACGGTCGGGCGTCGTCCCACCGCCACGAGGAGATGGGATCCGACAACCTGCTCCGTGTGTTCACCTTTTTGCATCGTTACCTGAACGCCATCCGCAGTCGCGGCTACTGATTTAGCGGCCGCGCCTTCGTGAATGGCGATTCCGTTTTCGTTCAGCTGATCTCGAACGACTGAAACTAATTCCTCATCATCCTTTGGCATAATCGTCGCCATCTCAATGATGCTGACATTGGCCCCCAAGCCTCTAAAGGCCTGCGCAAGCTCACATCCAATTGGTCCCCCACCGAGAACAATAAGATGTTTTGGCAACTCGGTTAGACCGAAGATTGTTTCGTTTGTCAGGAATGGAACATCTTTGAGACCGTCTATCGGCGGCACAAAAGCGTGGGAGCCCGTGGCTACAACAAACCATCTTGGGCGAACGGTAAACTCACCAGCCTCTAGAGACCGATCTGACGCAAAGCGCGCAGCAGACTGAATGACTTTGACACCAAGTTTCTCAAACCTTTCGACGGAGTCATGCGGAGCGATCCCCGCGATAACGCCGTGGACGTGCTTATGTACCGCGCCAAAATCAACCTCCGGAGTAGAGGTTACACCAAGGCGCGAACCCGCTTTAGCGGACTCAGCGGTATGTGCGGCAGCGAGAAGTGCTTTCGACGGAACACAACCGGTGTTCAAGCAGTCACCGCCCATGTCTCCTTTCTCAACGAGAACAACACTTGCGCCCATCTGCACCGCTCCGGCCGCGACAGAAAGCCCGGCAGACCCGCCGCCGATAATGCAGAGATCCGGTTTCAATTCATTGGTTTTGGCCACGTGCTTTTATCCTTTTATAAACGACAGGAATCAGAGCAAGAACCGCAAGACCTACCAAGGCTCCAATGACAGTCGGCTGACGTAACGCCGCTGATGGGTCGACGCTCGCCCCCGCCTTAAGGGCATCACCAATTCCCGCACCGACGGTCGCATAAACAAAAGTGCCCGGAATAATCCCGAAAAATGTTCCAATGACATAGGTTCGTAACGGCACACCAACGAATGCGGGAACTAAGTTGACCAGAAAAAATGGAAACAGCGGAACCAGTCTTAGCACCAGGACATAGCTCAGCGCATTTTCGCGAAAGCCGTCTTCCATTTTTTTAAGCGCGTTCCCCGCTTTAGCCCGGAGTGTATCGCCCAAAACATACCGAGCTAGTAGAAACACGATGGTGGCGCCAATAGTTGCTGCAACGACGATGTAAAAAGTGCCCGTAACGGCTCCAAAAACAAACCCACCGGCAATGGTGAGCCACGACGCCCCAGGAATCGAAAACGCGACCGACACAATGTACACCACCATGAAACCAACGACGGCGAGCACTGCATTCGCTTCGACAAAATCGAGCAACCGCGTGCGATTGGCGCTCAACGTTTCTAAAGAAAAGTAGTCACTTGCGCCGCTTGTAAAAATCAGAATCAGAAGCGCGACAAAGGCCAACAAAACGGCAATTCGACCGCGCGAAATCTTGGTTGGCGGCGACGCATTTGAGGTCTCGTTCACCATGTTTTCCGTTCCAATGCTCTTTAGATTTTGGGAAGGCGTTTGTTCAACGCAACAGCTTACTGTCCCCTCGGCGCACATAGCCACCCGGCACAAACCTTTCAACCCGCCTATCACGGCGAAATCGGGGTTTTAGCCTTCTTTGCCGTCACAATCCCGTGAGACGGAGAATCCAAAAGAAATCGCCGGAAAACGGGGAAATTACTTGAAATTTGCAAGCCCTAGCATTGACTTAAGGCCGGGCGGACCGGTATATACCGCCCCGCTAGCCGAATCCGACGCTCCCCGGCCGTGGTGGAGCGTTACCTTATTTTTCAGACTGGAGTAGCTGACGTGAAACGCACGTATCAGCCGAGTAAAATAGTTCGAAAGCGCCGTCATGGCTTCCGATCCCGTATGGCAACGGCAGCTGGTCGCAAGATTATAAATGGTCGCCGCGCCAAAGGCCGCAAACGGCTGTCGGCATAGTCAGCCGTCGTGACGGTTTGACGGCAGAATCCAGCAGGGCCTTCGAAGAACCACTAAACTGCCGGATGGATCTCCATGGCCTTGAACACGGAAAATTCCTCTCGCCAAGAGAACGCTTCCGAAAGTAAGTGGGCCGTACATTCGTCTCGCGGACGGCGAACGTGGCGTGTGCTTCAACAACGAGCGGACTTCCTAAGGGTACGCGCATCGGGCGTGCGTCGAGTCACACCCGGATTTGTGATTCAAGCTGCCCCGTGTATTGAAACACCGGGCGCTTCTGTCGGTCGGTTCGTACATGTCGGATTTACAGCCAGCAAAAAAGTAGGCAATGCGGTTGAACGCAACCGTGCTAAGCGGCGTCTGCGCGCCCTTGCAGACAATGTTTTGAGTGATTGCGCAGACTCGGGTTTTGACTACGTGTTGATCGGACGCCGGGAAACGCTTCGACGTAGGTTTGCGACTATGGAAAAAGAGCTACGCCAGTCGCTAAAGCGTATTCATCAATTCACTTCGCACGATACTAAAACAGCGGTACGGCCAAATTCATGATCAAGTTTCTCAGAATGCTTTCAACGATCATGTTGCAAGCTAGCATACGCATTTATCAATTTTTTGTTTCGCCGATTTTGGGGCCGCGTTGCCGTTATTTCCCCACGTGCTCGGAATATGCGATGGACGCGATTGAATTCCATGGGCCTATTACTGGAGCGTGGCTCGCCCTCAAAAGAATTTTACGGTGTCATCCCTGGGGAGGATCCGGCCTCGACCCGGTGCCACCGAGAGAGCGCGGGGAATGCGGCTGCCAAGATACCCTTGCTAAACCACAATCAGTATCAAAAGTTTGATGTGACTAGGACCTATGTCTGACCAACGTAATCTTATAATCGCGATCGCCTTATCCATTATTGTCCTGATCACATGGGATCATTTCTTCATACCCGATCCGCCTCCGCTCTCAGAACAACCTACAAACGTTGCTGCCCCTTCAGCTCCAGTTTCAAATGCGCCGCAGCAACCGGCTGCGCCTGTTAGCGCGCCAGTAGAAGCGCCGGTTGAGGCGCCGGTCAACGCCCCAGACACAGCGCCGATCGCCCCTCAAATCTCTCCCGATACGCGCATGCGTATCTCCACGCCACAATTGCACGGGTCTCTCTCCCTGACCGGCGCAAGATTCGACGACATTACCCTGGCGAATTATCAGGAAACGCTGGACCCAAGCAGCCCCGAAATTGTCCTCCTTTCTCCCATGGGCTCTCCCGCTCCCTACTTCGCTGAATTGGGTTGGGTGAGTTCAGACAATTCAATCCCGCTCCCCAATTCATCAACAAGATGGACGCCTCAAAATCCGGACGCTGTTTTAACGACAGAAACTCCTGTTGAACTGACTTGGGACAATGGACAAGGACTCATTTTCAGGCGCGTTATTCAGGTGGATGAAGACTACATGTTCACCGTCGACCAGACGGTGGAAAATAACTCAGAGCGCTCGGTTACCCTTTATCCCTACAGTCTCGTCGCCAGGATAGATGAGCCGGAAACCCTGGGCTTCTTTATCATGCACGAAGGTCCCCTGGGCGTTTTCGACGACACCTTGAAAGAGGTAGACTACGACGAGATAAGAGATGCGGGACGCGAAACAGTGGAGTCCGTCGGCGGGTGGATCGGTTTCACGGACAAATATTGGCTCACGGCGGTCGCGTTTGATCAAGACAACAAAATAACAGCCAATTTTAGCCACACCGATTCAGGAGACCGCGGACGTTTTCAAACCGACCTGCGCGCAGATGCATTTGTTGTTGACGCAGGAGAGACGAAATCGGGAACAGCGTACGTTTTCGCTGGAGCTAAAGAACTAGCAGTTTTGGATCGCTATGCAGAATCACCAGGGCTGTCCCGCTTTGATTTAGCGATCGACTTTGGATGGTTCTATTTTTTGACTAAGCCGTTCTTTCTGGGATTGCGTTGGCTGAACGGTGTTCTCGGCAACTACGGCGTTGCAATTATTGTCTTCACTGCATTCTTACGCCTGCTGATCTTCCCGATTGCGAACAAACAATACATCGCCATGAACAAAATGAAGAAACTTCAGCCCGAGATGAAGAGGCTTCAGGAAAAGCATGCCGGCGATCGTATGAAACTTCAGCAGGAAATGATGGATTTGTATAAAAGGGAAAAGGCAAACCCTCTGACGGGTTGCCTGCCCATATTGATTCAAATTCCCATCTTTTTTGCACTGTATAAGGTTTTGTTCGTCGCTATTGAAATGCGGCACGCGCCGTTCTTTGGATGGGTTAAGGATCTGTCGGCGCCCGACCCAACAAGCATTCTAAACTTGTTCGGGCTGCTGCCTTACGCTCCGCCCGATTTCCTTGCTTTCATTAGCATCGGCGTATGGCCGTTATTGATGGGCGTATTTATGTACCTCCAGCAAAAACTCGCTCCACAACCTCCAGACCCTATTCAAGCACGGATCATGATGTTGCTTCCGGTGGTATTTACTTTCATTAGTGCGCAATTTCCGGCGGGCCTTGTAATCTATTGGGCGTGGACAACACTCCTCGGGATTGTGCAGCAATGGGTTCTTATGCGCCGTGCGGGTATCGAGGTGTGAGGAGCGGATGGACGTTCATGAATGACCTCGGACTCTCTCAACCCCTCATTTAAGCCAGAAGAACTTGAAACCGGCCGACGCCTATTTGCAGGATCGGCAACGTTTCTTCTTGGTGCTGTTGCGCCAGAACAAATACCCGAAACATCTCTTCCCGAGATCACCTTCGCGGGCCGGTCGAATGTCGGAAAGTCGAGCCTCATTAACGCTCTGACAAACCACAAATCTCTGGCCCGGACGTCCGTCACACCTGGCCGAACGCAGGAAATCAACTTCTTCTCGTTAGATAATCAATTAATGGTCGCCGACCTTCCAGGGTACGGATATGCGAAAGTTCCAAAGAGTAAAGTCGACGCATGGACAGCGCTCATAAAATATTATCTGCAAGGCCGACCAAATTTACGGCGGGCGCTTGTGCTAATCGACAGTCGGCACGGCCTCAAAGACAGCGACCGTGAGATGATGAAACTCATGGATGATGCTGCGGTGAATTACCAAATTATCATGACAAAAGCCGACAAAGTTAAGCCCTCACCCCTCGCAGCGCGGCACGCGGCCGTCGCCCGGGAAATCGCCGAACACGTCGCCGCGCACCCGGATATCTTGGTGACAAGCGCCACTGAGGGATGGGGTATCGCGGAAACCCGTGCAGCCTTGTCAGAACTGGCCCTAACGGAGTAGGTGTTGTGACTGGTTGGGGCCGCACGGTAACGATATATTAGGCGTCTCCCCACATTTTGATAAAACTGGCGATTGAACTGGAGTGGTTTCCAAATGCCCGACTCCCGCGATACTGATCACGCTGCATGGCTCGAAAAGGCTGGCATCCTTGCCGACGCCTTGCCCTACATGCGCGAGCACTCGGGCGAAACGATTGTGGTCAAGTATGGTGGCCATGCCATGGGCGATGAGGGTGTCGCCGACAGCTTTGCGCGAGATATTGTACTTTTAAAGCAAGTTGGGATTAACCCGATTGTGGTGCACGGCGGCGGCCCTCAGATCGGAGCAATGCTCGAGCGCCTGAAGATACAAAGTTCGTTCATCGATGGACTGCGAGTCACAGACGCGGCAACGGTCGAAATCGTCGAGATGGTTCTAAGCGGATCAATTAATAAAAAAATCGTGACTGCCATAAACAAAGCGGGCGGTTTTGCCGTGGGCATGTCTGGCAAAGACGGAAACTTGATACGGGCACGCAAGTTGCGCAGATCAAAGAAGGATCCGGATTCAAACATCGAGAAGATTCTTGATCTCGGATTTGTCGGTGAACCCTCAGAGATCAATCCCCATATCCTAGATACATTCGAGGAATCCGACATCATTCCGGTGATCGCACCCATCGGAATGGGCCCCAACGGTGAAACCTATAACATCAATGCGGACACGGTCGCCGGTGCCATTGCGAGTGCGGCCGGCGCGGCCCGGTTGCTCATGTTGACCGACATCGCTGGCGTGCTGGATGATACGGGCCGGTTGATCAAAGAAATGACGGTGGAACGAGTTCGGACGCTCATACAGTCGGGAACCATTTCGGGCGGCATGATCCCCAAAGTTGAAACATGCCTCAAGGCGGTCGAACACGGCGTCGAAGCCGCCGTAATCGTCGATGGGAGAGTACGCCACGCGGTTCTGTTGGAGCTGTTCACACCCTCCGGCGCCGGAAGCCTTATTCGGGCGCGATGAGAAAGAACGCTGAAATTCCAAGAACACTAGAAGAAATCGCCGATACAAAGTTCTGGGTTTTCGATCTCGACAACACTTTATATCCGGCAAGCAGCAATCTTTTTCTTCAAATTGATAAACGGATGAAGGCGTTCATCGCTCGCGCTTTTGACTTGGAGCTAGATGAAGCGTTTAAGCTCCAAAAGAAATATTACCACGAGTACGGAACTACCATGCGCGGATTGATGGTCAATCATGGCATCGATCCCGAAATCTTTATGAACTATGTTCACGATATTGATCATTCGGTGTTGCAACCGGACGCCCGCCTTGACGCTGCATTGGAAAAATTACCGGGACGAAAATTTGTTTACACAAATGGGTCCGCGCGTCATGCATCGGCTGTTATGGAACAAATAGGAATTTCCCGGCATTTCACTGGTGTCTTTGACATTCGGGCTGGAGACTACGTTCCAAAACCTGATCCGAATTCCTACGCGGGCTTTATCGCCCGGCACGCTGTGACCCCGCAACATGCGATCATGTTTGAAGATTCCCACAAGAACCTAAAGCCCGCCGCAGAGCTCGGCATGACCACGGTATTCGTACGTCACGCCAACAATGCGCCCCCCGAGGGAGAAGACACCAGCCATTGTCACTACTTCACCGACAGCCTGGTTGCCTGGCTGGACGAAGCGTTTAGGTATATTAAGCAGAATTAGCCGCGTTATTTTTGGCGAGATCGGTGTACATGTCGATTTGCCATTCGAGCTCATCCTCGGTGGCATCAAAACCACCGCCCGCGCGCGGGTGAATGACCGCGTCAGGTGGGACACGGCCAACTTTCAATTGAAGCTGAACAGCCTCGTCGGCGTTAAAATCCGCCGACCACGCTACCGCGAGCATTCCTTTCGCGCTGGCCGCGCGGACAACTTCAACGACCGCACCCAGCGGCATTTCCGCAAGACGCGCAAGGCTTGCGACAACAAGGGGCGTGACTTCAATTGTCGCCATACGCAAGACATTCTCCGTGGTTAGCTTTCCAGCCTTTACAAGACTCTCGGTTTGACTTTGGGCAATGGACAGGGCCCGTGGATCAAGAATCGCGTCCGGGTCGTCTTGAACCAGTCCGCCTTGTTCTTCGCGGCGGCGCAATCGATCGCGAACAATTTCCGCCAAGGCGGACGTTGTTTTCGCGTCCAGATCGGCGCGCTTTGATAAGGCCTGGACGAGCGAATCTGCGACAAACTCGGCAATGCGCAACGCGGCCTTCGTGCTTAAATTGCGGCGATGGACAATTGGCTCGTGCCAGCTTTCATGGCCGGGGGCCGCATCGATAATTGCATCAAGAGCTTCTTCGCGTATTTGAGCGCTTTGATTTTTGAGAAGCGCTGTAATTCCATCCACATTTCCGGTGCCGACAATGGCGTGGGAAACCTCTTCGCCAACATTTACGCGCTTGGAAATGGCGATAAGTTGAGCAGACATTGGGCTGGCCTGGATGACAGCTTGGAGGTCTTCATCGGTTAGAACTGGCGAGAACTCCAAAACCGGTGCAGCAACCGAAGCTTCCGGATCCATCGCAAGAGTTAAAATGACGTCGTGAGGGGCGTCAGGGATGGATTTCATCGCGTCAGCAAGTGCCCGCCGCACGCGAGGAAGTTGATCGCGAACCAGTAAATTTAAGACCTGATGGACAGTGCGCCATGCCGTTGCCTGTTCGTCGGCACTCAAACCCGGAATAACGCGGCCAATCCGGCTCGCAAGATCTTCGCGAACGGTCTCGTCCGCGTCCGCAGCTAAAACCATAGAGGCCTTAACCGGCGTAGATGTATTTGCGGCAATCGCCCGGCGAACCTCCACGTCCGGATCGCGCGCCAAGAAAAATAATATCTCAGGCTCTAAGTCTGTTCTCAATGCCAGCGCCAGGCGCACGTCCGAGTCTTCATGGTCCAGCAAATCGCGCGCTTGCTCATAGTTCACCTTGTGATCGGGAATACCGAGAAGGTGAATAAGGCGGTCTTTGGCTGGTGAGGCAGCGGTCATGTTGAGTACTCAGGTCTTCTTCGATGCGGGCGGGGCAATCGTAAACGTGCCCTTGCCACCGTGTTTCGCTTCATACATTGCCACGTCGCCGCGAGCGAGAAGACCATCGAGATCTTCGCCAGCTTCGGGATCCCATACGGCAATTCCGATTGACATACCCAGAGGTTTATCAGGCGCGCTTAATTTTTCAGACATGGGTTTTAATTTCTCAAGAAACTGGTTTGCTCTTTTCTTAGCCGTTGTGAGGTCTGCGCTGTTGAGCCACACGGCGAACTCATCTCCTCCGAGACGCGCGACCAAATCGGTTGGGCGTGTGAACTCTGTAAGCACATCGCGCACACCGATGAGAACGTCGTCTCCGGCTTTATGTCCTAGGGTATCGTTGACTTGCTTGAAATTATCTAAGTCCACATACATCAACACACCCTGACCACCCTCGCGCGTCAGCCTGGACAGGAATCTTTTTAGGGAGTCCATAAACGCTCCGCGATTGAGCAAACCTGTTAGCGCATCTGTTCTCGAAATGCGGACAACGTGCTCATGATGGGTGTGCTGCTCAATCGTAATGCCGACCTGATTTGCAATGTCACCGATAAGTAGGCGATCATCGTCGCTCCAGGCCCCGCGCTCTACATCCCGCCAAAGGACAACTGCACCATTCGCCGCGTTTCGATAGCGCGCAGGCGCCGCCAAAACTTGTTTGTCTCCAATCAGCACTTCCACCGCGCCTGCGCCACCGGCGATCGTAGATAGAACGGGACCGGCTTGATCAGCTGTCATGCCGCCATACTGAGCAACGGGTTGAAAACCTGGCGTTTGGGTGGACTGTGGCTCAACACCTAATTCGGGCGGCGACGTTCGGAAAATATGGCAATCCTCGGCCCCTAGACCTTTTGCAAGAGCTTCAGCCGCGACAGTCAGCATCGCCTCGGGATTTATTTCATCCCTGAATGCGCGAACAATTCGCGTAAATACCCGCTCGCGGTTTCTAACGCGAGCAAGCGTAGACTCCCGATCTCGTGTCTCCGTAACATCTCGGCACACACCCCGCGCCCCAATCCACTCTCCCTCGCTAGATTTAAGAGGCATCGCGGAGATGATGACGCATGCGGTTCTGCCATCGCTGCGCCGCAGCCATGTTTCTTCGTTCTCTATCCTGCGCTTTGTCAAAAACGGCACGTCTTCGCTTTTTGCTGCGCTGTTAACAATAAGAGACTCGGGTTCCAACGCCATGAGAGCGTCGGCTGTGTAACCTAGCGCGCCCCGCGGAGGAACAAAGGCAAACCGGCCGGCGGCCGTCACCTCCCACGTAAAATCCGTCGAGATTTCAATAAAGTCTTTGTAGCGGCGGCGGCTATCAACAAGAGCTACGCGCAAACTGTTGTCCAGGGTTAAATCACGCAAAAATACGAGCGTGCCCCGACCGTCGGTCAGCGGAACGAGAGTGATCTGCAAATTCTGTTGATTGCCCGGCTCACCGACATCGATCATGTCGACTGTCGCGCGTCCGGCGGTCTGCGATGCTGATGCTGTCGATCTCAAGCGGGCGAGGTCAGACTCAGGAAGTCTCTTGGCGAATTCTTCAGCAACTGGATTGGCCGGCTCTAACCGCCCATCAAGTGCAACACGGAAAACAGCTTCTTCGTAGCGCTGCAACGCGTCAGGAGATACTGAAAATGTGGCAGTTCCTTGAGTGCGGCTTTCGCCTTGCCCTTCTGGACTAGGTGCCTCGCTGCCAGTTTCAGGCCGGGTAAATGCCATGAATTAATCCCCTACTGAATAGCTACGTCCTTCTGATGTAGCTAAGAACCTCAAATTTAGAAGGTTTCGACTAAAATGCAAAGAGACCGAATAGTCTGGAAACATTAGATTAGGGGTTACCCCTATTGTGTGAAATACACCTTAATTCTTGAGTGATTTAGGCAACATTGACTAGAGGCAGCCAACAGCTATGTTCGGGTCAATTGGATGACCCGCCCACAAAGGAACACGTAAAATAAATGAATATCAATGACTTAAAAGGCCAGGTGGAAACCGCGTGGGACACGCGTGAGCAATTGAACTCAACAACAACCGGCTCAATTCGAGACGCAGTGACACAAGCACTCGATATGCTTGACCGCGGCGAGCTGCGGGTCGCCGAGAAAATTGACGGAACTTGGCAGGTCAACGAATGGGCCAAGAAGGCCGTACTTTTGTCTTTCCGGCTGAACGATATGACGCCTATTTCAGGTGGTCCTGGCGGCGCAAACTGGTGGGACAAGGTTCCCTCGAAGTTCGACGGGTGGACCGCCGATCGATTCGAAGAGGCGGGGTTTCGAGCTGTGCCCGGGAGTATTGTGCGCCGGTCAGCCTATGTGGCCCCAGGCGTTGTTCTCATGCCAAGTTTCGTAAACATCGGCGCTTACGTTGACTCAGGAACAATGGTCGATACCTGGGCAACAGTAGGAAGCTGCGCGCAAATCGGCAAAAACGTGCATATCTCCGGGGGCGCTGGCATCGGCGGTGTTTTAGAGCCGCTGCAAGCTGGCCCGGTTATCATCGAGGATAACTGTTTTATAGGCGCGCGGGCCGAAGTCGCAGAGGGCGTTGTCGTCGAAGAAGGCGCTGTCTTATCTATGGGGGTATTTATTGGCGCATCGACAAAGATCGTTGATCGCGCAAGCGGGGAGGTGTTTATGGGCCGGGTCCCGGCGTTAAGTGTTGTTGTTCCAGGCAGCCTTCCAGGCAAGCCCTTGCCCGATGGAGCTCCCGGACCGTCGCTTTACTGTGCCGTGATTGTCAAGCGCGTGGACGCTAAGACTCGATCAAAAGTTTCCATCAATGAATTGTTGCGCGATTGAACACTAAACTCGACATTGCAGATCTCACGGAGGGGCTTAGCCTGGCTCAAGCACTTATTCGCTGTCCGAGCATTACGCCTGCCGATGAGGGCGCATTGGATGTGCTTCAGGAAGCCTTGGACGCTTTGGGCTTTGAGTGCCACCGCTTAAAATTCGACGGCGATGATTCCGCTCCAATTGACAACCTCTATGCGCGGCTTGGCACCGCAGCTCCGAATTTCTGTTTCGCGGGGCATACAGATGTCGTCCCAGTTGGCGACGGATGGACCGTTGATCCCTTCAAAGCCGAGGTAATAGACGATCGGTTATTCGGTCGGGGCGCTGCAGATATGAAGGGAGCAATTGCCGCATTTGTCACAGCCGTAACCAGATATTTAAAAGAGACCACTGAGCCAAAAGGGTCTATCAGCTTTCTCATCACAGGTGATGAAGAAGGCGAAGCCATCAACGGCACCCGCAAAGTTCTAGAGTGGCTTAAAAATCGCGGCGAGCGGATTGATGCGTGCGTTGTTGGAGAGCCAACAAACCCAACCAAGCTGGGTCAGATGATTAAGATCGGCCGAAGGGGAAGCCTCAATGCAAAGCTCACAGTTTTTGGAACACAAGGTCACGTGGCTTATCCGCATTTAGCGGACAACCCCATCCCCAGGTTGCTGTCGATGCTTCAGGCAATCACTGAAGAACCTCTAGACGAAGGCACCGACCATTTCCCGGCATCGACGATCGCTGTTACGACGGTTGATGTCGGAAATACCGCGACCAATGTCATACCGGGCTCGGCCAGCGCAGCGTTCAATATCCGATTCAATGACCAACATAGCGGAGAAAGATTAACTGAATGGCTTCGTAATAAACTGGACGGCGCGGCGAATGATTGTGACTACGATTTAACCGTACGCGTTTCGGGTGAAGCTTTTTTGACCCCACCTGGCACACTAAGCGAGCTAATTTCCAATGCAGTCTCGAGCGTCCTCAACACAACGCCGGAATTGTCAACAACTGGGGGCACATCGGACGCCCGTTTTATAAAGGATGCCTGCCCGGTTTGTGAGTTCGGTTTGGTGGGTCAATCCATGCACAAAGCCGATGAAAATTGTGAGGTTTCTGATTTCAATAACTTGATCGAAATTTATCTCAAGGTCTTAAGCGGCTATTTCGCGAAAACCTCAAACTCTTAATTCGATGATAGAGAAGTTCACGTCTTTATGATTTCGCCGCCCCAACTTGCCGGCGGGCTCTATGGCACCTGGCTTATATTGAAATTCGATGTTCGCGGGTGGGACTTTCATGAAACGACGTTGAAGGGGTTTTGGGCGTCGTTCGCTGTCGCCTTAGTTCTCGCTCCTCTTCATTTTGTACATACAATTGTCGATTACGACCCGCAGCACGTAAGCCTCGCCTTCGCGCCATACCTTATTGTTGAGGTATTTTCCTATATTATTTCTTGGACCGCATTTCCGTTCGTAATGCTGTATGTATCGGATTTTTTGGGTCAAGCGCCCAGATATTTCAAACACATGGTCCCGTACAACTGGCTGCGATTACCTATTGAAGGACCACTATACGTCGCTCTACTGCTGTCCGATTTCGGATTTATGGCTATTGAGGGTGTCGCATTCCTCAATCTGCTTGGGCTCACGGCCTTCATCATCTACGGAACTTTTATCGCGGGCGTAGGTTTGAAAATCGCTACAGGGACGGCTGTGAGCTTGGTGGTGCTAGACTTTGTACTGAGTTTGACGGCAACACTTTTAATTGCGCAGATCTAATCTTCCCGATGCGCTTTATTGCTTTGTTGTCCGTTATCAGTCGGGTAGTGAACGCACGTAAGGAAAAGTCCATCAGGCGGGGCGGTGGGACCGCCTGCGACGCGATCGCGCGCCTCAAGCGCTTTTTTCACATCCCCTTCCGCCCATTTCTTCATACCAACCAACTTCAATGTCCCAACAATATTGCGCACTTGATGGTGGAGGAAAGACCGCGCATGGACGGCGACGATGACGAGATCTCCATCACGCTTCACTGAAATCTTGCGAAGGGTTTTAACGGGAGATTCTGCCTGGCAGACCACTGCCCTAAAGGTGGTGAAATCATGTTGACCAACCAAACATTGCGCCGCCCGGTTCATAGCATCAGCGTCCAACGGAACAGATACCCACCAAACGCGGTTGTGGTCCAGCGCCGGTCGAGCAGGTCTATTCAAGATGCGGTATTCGTAACTTCGCTCAAGGGCAGAGAAGCGGGCGTGAAAGTCATCAGCCGCCAACTCCGCCTTCACAATGACAATGGGATGTGGTCTTAGGTGAGCATTTAATGCGTTTGCGACCACGTAACCTGGGTCTGAACGCGGCAAATCTATATGAGCAACTTGAGCTAAAGCGTGCACACCCGAATCTGTTCGGCCCGCCGCCTGAACCAGCACATCTGCCTGGCAATAATTTTTAACAGCCTGCTCTATCGCGGCTTGAATGGATAGGCCGTTTTCTTGCCTTTGCCAGCCAACGAAATTGGTGCCGTCATATTCAATAGTGAGTTTATATCTGGGCATGCGACTAAGAGCGATCAGACCACTTCACTAACACGATCGCCGGACTCTACGTCACCGTGCGCCGCGAACCATTCATCGGCGAGTATTGCCCAGCGCTCATGGTCCCGCCACTCTCCACCGATCTTCAAGTACCCAAGAGAAAACCCTTCTTTGCGAAACCCTAGCCTGCGGACCAGCGCTAATGACGCGTCGTTGCCCGGTTGAATATTTGCTTCAATTCGATGCAAGCCTAGAGTTGTAAATGCTTGATCTAAGACGAGGGCGAGACCGGCGCTCATATAGCCGCGGCGGCTATATGGAGCGCTGGCATAGTATCCTAAGTGACCCGAGCGAAAACCACCCAAAATAATGTCGTTAATATTGATCACGCCAACCACCGTATCGTCTTCACAGCGCGCGACCAAAAAACCGGCGGCATTGCCTCGCTCGAGACGCTCTTGGTAGGCACGAAACCCACGTGCGTCCGTTGCCGGATAAACCCAAGGGTGATGAAAACTCTTGCTGGTTGTGGTCAGGGTTAAAAAATCTTCGAGCGAGTCTTTGCCAGGGGCAAACAAGTAAACCAAGTCATCACGCGCGATGATTTTACGGCGGCGACCAAACATGCCTCTTCAATCTCCATTGGCATTGTCAGCGACAATACGTTTAAAGCCAGAGTTTAATCGACTCGCGTTCCCTTGGGCAACGCGAAGCCTCGGAGAAAAGCGAGGGACTCTGCTGGTGATTTCCCAGCTCTTTGCACAGTAAGAGTCCGCACGGATTTATCTGCACATGCAATCGTCAGGTGATCGTCGATAATCGTGCCGGCCGGGCCTTGCGCCATGCTCAACTCCGCGGCCAAAATTTTTATGCGCTCACCTGCATATTCGAACCATGCGCCCGGGAACGGCGACAGGCCGTGAATATGACGAAGCACGTCCTGAGAGGAACGATCAAACGTCAAGCGGGTCTCAGATTTTTGTATCTTTTCGGCGTAGGTCACGCCCTCTTCCGGTTGTGGCGTTGGGCGCAAGGTGCCCGATAACAAACCCGACAGCGCGTCCAGAACGAGCGCCCCGCCAACATCCGCCAGTTGATCGTGGAGTTCTCCAGCCGTCGTGCTCTCATGAATTGGCGCCTCACTCTTTAAGAGCATTGCTCCGGTGTCCAAACCCGAATCCATTTGCATGATGGTCACACCGGTCACGGCATCTCCCGCCATAATCGCTCTTTGAATGGGCGCCGCCCCGCGCCACCGAGGCAACAATGACGCGTGGATGTTGATGCATCCAAGCCGCGGAGCGCTGAGAATAGCTTGCGGCAAAATCAAGCCGTAGGCTGCCACCACTGCGATATCGGCGTTCCAGTTGGCGAACTCTTGCTGAAGGTCCTTGGGCTTCAGAGATGCCGGCGAGCGCACACTTAAACCTTCTTTTTCGGCAAACGATTGCACAGCGCTTGGACGAGGGTTTTGCCCGCGTCCCGCCGGTCGCGGCGGCTGCGTATAAACAGCGACAATCTCGTGCGCCGCGTGTAGTCGCCGGAGCGCTGTTTCAGCGAATTCCGGCGTCCCCATAAAGATTATTCGCATGCTCTGTTGTCAGCTCTGTGTCAGGCAGGTTCGAGGCCTTTGGAATATGATTTCGATGATTTTCTTTGTTTCTTGATTTTTGTTAGGCGGCGCAAAATTATATTTCGCTTCAGCGACGAAATGTGATCGACAAAAAGAACGCCTTCGAGATGATCCATCTCATGTTGAATAATAACAGCGAGGAAACCATCCGCATCGAGTTCTTTTTGGTTGTTCTTCTCGTCTAGATACCGAACTTTAATGCGATCTGGACGTTGGACGAGGTCATATTCTTCCGGCAGTGACAAACATCCCTCTTCATATTCTTTGGTTTCGTTTGATGACCAAAGAATCTCCGGGTTCGCCATTTTTATCGGCTGTGGTTTCTCGTCTTCGCGCGCGGGATCAACAACAATGACCCGTTTGAGAACTCCGACCTGCGGCGCCGCCAATCCAACGCCGGGCGCGTCGTACATGGTCTCAAGCATATCGGACATGAGTTTGGCGATAGACGTGTCGACCGCGTCAATCGGTTGGGCTTTTTTCTTAAGGCGCGGGTCGGGAGCGACGATGATATCTAAAAGGGCCATGCGAAATTCCTGGTTTTCCAGTGACATAAGGCCCGCAGGACGAAGCGTCAACGCCTCGTCCCCAGGCTACTGGGAGAAAACAAGATTTGCGGCCAGAACACCCGCGATAACAATCGCCAAAACGCCAGTGAACACCAAAGTGCGCGCTTTTGTGGATTCATCTACCATTTGAAGACTTTGGGCTCCAAGTTTGGGCGCAGCGACGCAGAGAAAACCTTCCGCAACGAGGAGCAAGCCGAGCAATGACAACACGGCGCCGGCGTCAGACCAAACCCAATGAAGACGCAGGATGATGAGCCCGATAATCAACGTTAATGCACCATGCAGCCGAACTCCGCGCCTCCCGACACTTGAAATCAGTTGATAATAGGTCACCCAAAAACGGCTTGCATAAATCTGAGAGAGCCCCACGAGAAGCAAGACAATGGCAGCAATAGCCTCAACGTTTCTTGTCACAATGCGTCCTAAAGCCGCGTGCGAACAGTGTATTCAAGTGTGATGTCGCCTTCAGCAGGCACGGTCATAACCCACTCCGCCGACGCGGCCGATAGTTTATTATGAGGATTGGTTTCCGCTGTTATTTCCCAAGAGCCCGGAATTTGCTCAATTACGCGCACATCAGCAGCTTGGGATTTCGCATTACTGATGACCACGCGCCAGCTCGTCGTTGTTACGTTGTCGGCAACACGCACAAAATTCGATTGTTCTCGCATTACCGAAACATCGAAGTCTGTTCCAAGACTCACACTGACATCGCGGCCTACGGCAGTATGGCTAAGTGACCCTTCACCCAAAAATTGAGGTGCGCCGTTTGAATCTTCGCCGTATACCCGCAGCACTCCGGCAGGCAGCGGCACACCTAAATTCACAGCCTCAGTATTTGCAAACTTCAGGCGGACCTCGGCATTCGTATCTTGAGATTGTCCGCGAAGCGGCGAGGTAAAAATATAGGGCTGTCCGCGGGAAATAAGATCACGCTCCACGGCAATTCCACGTCCGTCCAATAAAGCTAACTGCTTAGACTCGCGGTCGTTAAGAGTACTGGCGCCTGGCATCGCATACATGTGGTAAGCGACAAGACTTTCTTGCTCCACACCTCGGGCGATCGGCGCAGCGGCCGTATCCATTTGCATCTCCATCGCACGCATCACACGGGGCGAGGGTTGCGGCGTTACGCGGTTCACGTTTCCGGCAACAAGTTTGATATTCGCGTTATCAAAATCTACACCTGACGTATTAGTGATTGTCGCCCACGCCTTTAAATCCATACGCTCGGCATCTGGATCGTATTGCGCAACATAGTCCGCCTTCCAGGATAGGCCGGAGGTGAGGTAACTCAGCTCAACATCATACGCACGTCCCGCCTCTCCTTCCGCTGTCATCACTAACGTGGGCTTTGATCTCAACCCTTCAGGAAGTTGATCAAAAACAATGCGGCCCGGCGCACTGGTGTGAATCTTGCCGTCGATTTCAAGCACAAGGCCATTCGCGACCGCGAGCACACGCGCGCGCTCAACGCTTTGCTCGCCGCTGGCAGGATTTGTGATGATAACGTCGACGTCTTTGCCCACGGAACTCTCAAGTAACCGCTCGGCGCTCATAGTATTAAAACTGAAGGTCTGCTCGGTGATCGATAAAGATCCACCCTTGAGAGTTTTGAGATGCGCCGTTTCGGGTTGCATACGTCCGCTCACGTCCGTGAACGCCAATTCCGTTGTGGAATCCGGCAGACGAACTTTCCGGTGGTCGCGAACCAAGGCAAAATCGTTAGTGTAGATTGTCAGATGCGCACCCCCCGATTGGGGCGCTGGCACGTCCAGTTCCGCTGCCGGCAACGAATGAGCGGCGAGTACGAATACCGAGGCGAGAGCAATGAATTTTAGGCGCATGAACTTAGATCCGATTAAGGTTTAAAAGGAACGGTCCGAGAGCCATGGCCCAGACCACCATTTTCATTTAGGATTCTGATCATGGCAGACGTAGGGCACCGATCAAGTTTCACACGCTGTAATGATAAAGGTTAAAATTTGGACTTTCCCCTAGAGTTTCCCTTGGAGATAGCCGTTATCGCCACTACCGTCGCGGCCATTGCCGCTGCGGTGACAGCTCTTGTTTTGGCGCGGCGCGGCTCATCACCCAAGCACCTCTCTGAAGCCACAGACCGTCTGTCTCAAGCACAAGCCGAGTTAATTGGCCGTTTGGGCCAAATGGCCGACAGCCAAGCTGCCGCGCAAAAATTGATTGGCGAGCAACTTCAAGCTCAGGAACGCGCTGTCACAAAAATGGTGGATGAGCGCCTTTCTGAAGTCACCCGGCGCGTTGGTGAGAACTTACAAAAGACCAGCGACAAAAGCGCTGAAACAATGGTGCAACTGCAAGAACGTCTCGCTGTTATCGACGCTGCGCAAAAGAACATCACTGAACTCTCTGCAGGCGTTGTCAGCCTTCAAGACATTTTATCCAATAAGCAAGCGCGCGGCGCCATCGGGCAGACTCAGATGGAAGACTTGGTTCGCAACATGCTTCCGAGCAGCGCGTTCGACTTTCAGGTCACCCTGTCGAACGGCAAACGCGCAGACTGCGTTATCCGCCTTCCCAGTCCCCCCGGACTTATTGCCGTTGATTCGAAATACCCCCACGAAGCGTTTATGCGGCTGTCCTCGGCGCAAGACGAACGGGAGCGCACGGCCGCAGAGCAAATGTTTCGTAGCGATGTCATAAGACATATCCGCGATATCGCTGACAAATACATCATACCGGGGGAAACTGCGGACTCGGCTATCATGTTTGTGCCCGCGGAATCTGTCTTTGCTGAACTCCACGACCGTTTCCCAATGGTTGTGGAGGAAGGGTTTCGCCGGCGTGTGTTTATCGTCTCTCCGACAACGCTGATGGCGACCCTAAACACCATTCGCACTGTTTTGAAAGACGCGCGTATGCGCGAGCAAGCCCATGTCATTCAAACTGAAATTCAAAAAATGATGGAAGATGTCGCCCGGCTCGACAAACGGGTTGGGCAACTCGCGACACACTTCGATCAAACCCAGCGCGATATCAAGGATGTGCTGACATCGACTCGAAAAATTGCCAAACGCGGCGAAATTATTGAAAACGTGCAACTTGAACCCGTCTCGCAGGATGAGTCCATTCATCATGTTAAAACGGAAGACGACGATCGGCGTCCGGAGCGTCTGCAATAGAGTTCTCGCTCTAAGTGCGTGACATCTAAAAGCGGTTGCGGCTCCCGCATGCCAGAGTAAGATAATTTTATTCAATTGGAGGACGTGACATGTCCGGTTCGATTTTCGCCATCATATTGCTCGCGCTCGGCATCATCATTGTTTTCAAAGCGGTGGTGGTGGTTCCTCAAGGCTGGAACTACACCATAGAGCGATTTGGAAAATACACTTTAACGTGCGCACCCGGCCTGCACCTCATTACGCCGTTCATCGATGCCATTGGCCGCAAAATGAATATGATGGAGCAAGTCGTCGATGTCCCATCGCAAGAGGCGATCACCAAAGACAATGCTGCTGTCACAGTGGACGGCGTATTATTTTTCCAAGTTTTAGACGCTGCTAAAGCTGCCTACGAAGTTCAAAACCTAAACTACGCCGCACTCAATCTGACCATGACCAATATTCGGACGGTGATGGGTAGTATGGATCTGGACCAACTGCTCTCCCAACGAGATTCCATCAACGCGCAGCTACTGCGGGTCGTCGATGAAGCCACCACGCCGTGGGGCGTGAAGGTGACTCGCATCGAGATAAAAGATATTTCACCACCGGCCGATCTCGTTGATTCGATGGCGCGGCAAATGAAAGCCGAGCGGGAAAAACGCGCAGAGGTCTTGGAAGCGGAAGGCTCGAAGCAAGCTGCGATATTGCGCGCCGAGGGACAAAAGCAGGCGCAAATCCTTGAAGCGGAAGGTGCCCGTGAAGCGTCCTTCCGAGAGGCAGAGGCGCGCGAGCGACTTGCCCAGGCGGAAGCGAAAGCAACTGAAGTGGTTTCCGAGGCAATAGCAAAAGGTGACGTACAAGCCGTGAACTATTTTGTCGCGCAACGCTACGTGGATGCACTGCAGGATATCGCCAAATCTCCCAATCAAAAGTTGGTTCTTATGCCCCTGGAGGCAAGCGGCGTCATCGGCGCGATCGCAGGTATTGGTGAACTCGCCAAAGAAGCGTTGGCAAATTCGCCAACGCAGAAAGACGCATCATCACGGCGGCTGCCGGACGCCGGTTGAGCTGAGGAGTATGACCGTGGAAACCTTGTCTCAATTCCTCGAAAGTTTCGATTATTGGTCCTGGTGGATCCTTGCGTTGATTTTGTTCATTGTTGAACTCGCCGCCCCTGGCATTTTCTTTTTATGGTTGGGTCTTGCCGCGGTTGTGACCGGGTTCCTGAGTTGGCTCGCGCCCGGGCTTGGGTGGCAAATTGAATTCGCTGTGTTTGCGGTCCTCGGTGTGGTCGCAGCAGTTGTCGGCCGCCGCTATTGGAAGCCGGGTAAAATCGCCAGCGACAATCCAACGCTCAACAAAAGAGCCTCGCAGTTCATTGGTCAGACGTTCACGCTTGAGACGGCCATTGAAAATGGCCACGGCCGGATAAAAATTGGCGACGGTGGATGGATTGTGAGCGGACCGGACCTTCCGGCTGGAGCACGCGTGACGGTCATCTCCGCGGATGGAGCGCGCCTCGTTGTTGAGGCCGCGCAAGAGGGTTAATAACTCGACCGGCTACTCGGCCTCGTCGATCTGCTCGGTGACAGGTCGACGTCGGGAGGCACCTCGATACTGACCGTTTGCGTTTTACCTGATGCCCCTGGGAAGTTTTCCAAAATGGCGTCGATAATATACGGCATGACAGCCTCTATTTGACCATTCCTTCCTTGGCTGACCGCGCGACCCTCAAACACGCGCTCCTGATTGTCAGTCCCAAAGGTGCTGCCTTTGTACATATCTAACTCCACACGCCGTATAAAAAGCTGGGTTGTCTCCGTCCGGCTATAGGGAGCGTACCTGGCGCCATAACCGAAAGGCCGATCAAAATAACCGTAACCTAGCGACCAATGGAAATTGGACCCGCGCCCCTCAATGTCCGGGCTCGGGCCTGTCACACTGTATTTCAACGTCACAACAAGATCGGCCTCTGCCGGGCTTTTGGCTCCCGCATACTGCCTGAAACCGCGGGCCGAGAGCTTCGCATTTAGTTGATCGGCATATTGTTTAAAGGCAAGGCTTTGTTCTTGCTCTTCGTCGGCCGCAACTATGGCGAAGGTCTGGTCGGCATTTGCTTGCGGGAGTGCATGAAACCGCGTGACGTCCGAGACGACATATTTAGTGCTCGCGCAGGCCGACAGCGCCCCTAAAACAAAAACTGCAGCGATCATACGTTTGATCATCTCGACCTCCAAAAAATGCGGATGCCCATAACTATAGTGAATAAACACATACTATCGCGCAGCATCGCATGGACTTTCAATTAAGGAGAATTTAGCAAAAAATTGTGGCGGCCGTATGACACATCTCGATCAAGTCGCCTTTTCTAACTTATACGGGCCTACGTGCCTTTAGGGCTGCGGCGATTGTCCCATCATCGAGATAGTCTAGTTCTCCCCCAATCGGCACACCGTGCGCGAGACCCGAAATTTCAGTGTCCGTGCCGTCCAATTGCTCTGCAATATAGTGCGCGGTGGTCTGACCATCCACGGTCGCACTCAATGCCAAGATAACCTCTTTAACGTCCGGCGCCTGGGCTCTTTTCACAAGCTGGTCGATACGCAAATCTCCGGGGCCGATTCCATCAAGCGGCGACAGCAAACCACTTGTGACATGATAGTGTCCACGGAAGGACGCTGTGCGCTCCAGCGCCCAAAGGTCGGCGACGTCCTCCACAACGCAAATCAAAGCTTCGTCGCGGCGCGGATCTGTGCATATCGCACAAGGGTCCTGGCTATCAAAATTTCCACAGGTCGAGCAAATTTTTACAGTGTCAGCTGCCGCCGCGAGGGTTTGAACCAACGGGTCGAGAAGAGTCTCCCGGCGCTTGATCAGGGCGAGCGCAACCCGTCTGGCGGACCGCGGACCTAAGCCAGGTAGCTTCGATAACTGCCGAATAAGGGATTCAATTTCAGGACCGGCCATAGATCAACAGAGCGCTCAAAACGGTAATTTGAAACCTGGAGGGAGCGGAAGACCGCCGGTGAGTTGGCTCATCTCAGATTGCATTTTTTCATCAACCTTGCTCTTAGCGTCATTGACAGCTGCAACGATAAGATCCTCAAGCACCTCCGCTTCACTGGGCGAAATTAACTTTGGGTCGATCTTCATACGTTTAAGTTCATTTTTGCCGTTCAGCACAGCCTCGACCATACCGCCGCCAGACGTGCCAACAACTTCCATTTCACCAAGCTTTTCCTGCATCTCCGCCATACGGGATTGCATTTCCTGCGCTTGCTTCATGAGTTGCCCCAGATTTTTCATGGGCCTCAAACTCCTACCATTGTCGATTATTGAAGTCGGACTAGCTATCTTTCGCCGGGCGAACGGCTTCTATAGTCGCGCCAGGAAATGCATCCAAAATTGATTTCACTAACGGATCGGACTCTGCGTGAGCGAGTTCTTGATCATGAAGTGGCGGCTCACCAGGCTCGTTTACCACACTGACCACCCAACGCCGCCCCGTCCAAGCGGTTAAAAACTTTCCGACTTGCCCGGCTAAATCTGATGGAGCTTCCCGCTCCGGATTAAATTCCAAAATTCCAGGTGCAAACCGAACCAACCGAATGCTGCGCTTTAGGTAAGTTGCGAGCTTTGCCTCACGGCGGTCAGCAAATAGAGTCACCACTTCGGTGAGCGATGTCGGTGCCGGCGGCGCATCCTCTGTCGAAGCTGGAGGCGGCGGATGCATCTCGACAGCATGAGCTGTGGATGGAGCTGCCCCTCCGTTGGTAGGAGGAGGCGAGGTGTTCGCTGTACTAGGGGTCGATGATCCTCTGGGCGGCGCAGAAGCGTGACTTACATTCGCGTCCGCGGGCAGCGTCTTTATCGCTTCGGCCGGCGTCGGTAAATCTGCCGCATAGGTCATTCTCACTACAACCATTTCGGCAGCCTGCATGGGCATCGGCGCCATACGAATCTCGCTTAGTCCCTTTAGCAACATCTGCCACGCGCGTGTCAAAACCGGCATCGAGAGAGATTGAGCGAGCTCGACCCCGCGGGTGCGCTCGGTCTCCGCGAGCGTCATGTCTTCCGCGCCAGCGGGAACAACTTTCAGACGGGTGAGCCAATGCACAAGCTCAAGGAGGTCCTGAACGATTACGACAGGACTCGCACCAGAGGCGTATTGGTCCGCAAGCAAATTAAGCGCGGTTTTGGTTTCACCGCTCATAAGAGCGGAAAACAGATCGAAAACGACCGCGCGGTCGGCGAGACCCAACATGTTCCGCACATCTAGCTCGGTGATACGTTGAGCCTCTCCACTTGCCTGCGAAATCGCTTGATCGAGAATGGATAAACCATCACGCGCGGATCCGTCTGCCGCTCGGGCGATCAGTGCAATCGCTTTTTCGTCAACGTCCGCGTTTTCTTTTTGAGCAATCTTGCTAAATAGGTCTTGAAGTTGCGCGGTTTCAATGCGCCGTAGATCAAAGCGCTGGCACCTGGAAAGAACCGTGACCGGAACTTTTCGAATTTCGGTGGTCGCGAAAATAAATTTTACGTGCTCTGGTGGCTCTTCCAGTGTTTTTAACAATGCGTTGAACGCCTTGTCCGACAACATATGAACTTCATCAATGATGTAAATTTTGTAGCGGGCCGATACGGGGCGATATCGCACACCGTCTAAAAGTTCACGAATATCATCGATACCCGTCCGGCTCGCGGCATCCATCTCGAGAACGTCAACGTGACGGTCGTCGGCAATAGCAGTGCAATTGACGCAAACGCCGCAGGGCTCAGGCGTCGGTTCGCCCTTTCCGTCTTCGCCAATACAATTCAGCGCGCGTGCAATCAGCCGCGCCGCCGTTGTTTTGCCAACGCCGCGCACACCGGTAAGCATATAACCGTGGGCAAGGCGACCAGACGAAATAGCGTTTGTGAGAGTGCGAACGAGGGCATCCTGCCCGATTAACGACGCGAACGTCGCGGGACGATATTTGCGGGCAAGGACCTGATACGCGGGCCCATCGCGCGGACCCGCATCTTTGCCGTGCGACCGGGTTTCTAGATGGCGGTCGGGCACGGGGGGTTGGTCCATGGTCAAAAAACTCGGCGAAAATCTTGGAGACATTCGGATTTAGGGTGAGAGACTGAACAACGACCCGAACCGAAACTCGTTACGGCTGCTTCCTTCCGGACCTGACCGGGTTGGCGAGGAGTCCGTCCACTGCCAGCCTCTCGAGGTGTACTATACCAGAACTAGACGCATGCCGCGCAAGCCTCAGACCCAAGAAAATTTGGCCATAAATACACTGATTTACCTTGTTTTTACCGGTTGCACGTGTGGAGCTAAGGCGTCAAAACAAAGCCCAATTTACACGCTATCCGAGCGCCCCATGACTTAGGGGCGTTTGGCCCTATATAAAGATGCTCATGGCTCAAGATCTGAACAAATCCCAACGCCAAAAACCGCTGATCTTGTGCATCTTAGATGGGTGGGGTCACAGGTTGGAGATGGAAAACAACGCCATTGCAATGGCGGCTACTCCAACATGGGATCGATTGATCGCGTCATCTCCCAACACCCTTATCGAAACCAGCGGTCTTGATGTCGGTCTGCCCGAAGGGCAGATGGGCAACTCGGAGGTCGGGCACATGAATATCGGTGCAGGCCGCATCATGATGCAGGACTTGCCGCGCATTGATGCGGCGATTGCGGACGGTAGTCTCGCCGCCAATACCGCCCTTAATAAGTTTATTGATCAGCTCAAAGCAAACGGTGGCACGTGCCATTTGCTTGGCCTTCTGTCCCCTGGGGGCGTGCACTCGCATCAAGATCAGATTTTGGCCTTAGCGCAGATTGTCAGCGGAGCGGGCGTACCTGTTCGCATCCATGCGCTTCTAGATGGCCGCGATACGCCTCCCACATCGGCATTAGAGTTTATGAAAAAATTCCTTTCCGGAATGCGCGAACTAAACAACGTTGAAATCGCAACGGTTGGCGGCCGCTACTACGGAATGGATAGAGACAAGCGATGGGACCGAATCGAAAGGGCTTATCGCGCGATCGTTCATATCGATGGCAACCCATACGTGGACGCCCTTACCGCCATAAATGCGTCCTACGACAAAGAGATAACTGACGAATTTGTCGAACCTAGCGTCATCGGCGATTACAGCGGGATGAAGGACGGCGATGGTGTGCTGATGGCAAATTTTCGGGCCGATCGAGCACGTCAGATTTTGTGCGCTCTATTGGATCCCAGGTTTGACGGGTTTGCGCGGGACAAAACGATCTCCGTTGCCGCGGCGACGGGGCTTAGCGAATACTCCGCGGACCTCAATAAATTAATGACAGCAATGTTTCCGAGCGAAATAGCGGAAGGCACATTAGGCGCGAGCGTGAGCGCGGCAGGCCTCACGCAACTGCGGATCGCAGAAACGGAAAAATATGCCCACGTGACGTTTTTTCTAAACGGCGGGGCGGAACAGGAGTTTCCGGGAGAAACGCGCATCTTAGTGCCCAGCCCCAAGGTCGCGACATACGATCTCAAACCCGAAATGTCGGCGCTCGAAGTCACTGACAAAATCGTCGAAGTGATCGCGCGTGGTCAATTTGACCTTATTGTCGTGAACTATGCGAATGGCGATATGGTGGGTCACACAGGCGTTCTACCGGCAGCAATCAAAGCGGCCGAGACCATTGACGCATGCCTCGAGCGCCTTGAAAAGGCGCTGAAGGGTGTCGGCGGCGTCATGATGGTAACGGCGGATCATGGAAACCTCGAACTGATGCGCGATCCTCAATCTGGCGATCCGCACACCCAACACACAGTTGGTGAAGTGCCTTTGGTGTTGGTCAATGCTTCTGAGGAAATCGAAAGTATGGAGAGCGGACGCCTTTCCGATTTAGCCCCTACAGCCCTCGACCTTTTGAACCTTCCCAAACCAAAAGAAATGACGGGTCGTTCGTTGCTACGCCGTACAGCGGACTCTGTCTCAGTTCCAAGCCGCGTTGCTGGTCGTGCCGTTAGTTAAATGCCGTAGCGTGGCTTTGGTCGCGTTTGCGATAACTTTTCTCATTGGGTTCGAGTTTCCGGGCGCCGCACAAGATGCTGTGCTTACCGGCGAGCAACTACGTGCGCTTGAAAAAAATTTGGAGGAAAGTCAGGCGGAGCAAAAATCCGTTACCTCCCAGGCGAACCAGGTCCAGCGAGATCTCGAAGTCATTCGCAAAGACATGATCGCAACCGCCAAGGATATCCAGGACCAAGAACACTCCCTGACTGTTCTGGAAAGCAGAATTGCTGATCTTGAAGCTGATGCGAGGACACTCACGGAAACGCTAGGACGGCGCGATGAACAAATGGGTCAAGTTCTATTGGCTCTCGAGCGTCTCGCTCTTCGCCCGCAAGATGCGTTGACGCTTCACCCTTTTAATCCTGACGACGCCGTTCGTAGTGCCATCTTATTGCGCGCGGCCGTTCCTCATATCAAAAATTCAGCTCAGGACCTTCAGACGGAACTCTCAGACCTTTATCAAGTCCGCCGCAATATTACGGACCAAAAGGAACGGGCAGCGGCGGAGGGGGCAGAACTTCTGGCTAAGCGGCAACGATTGGAAACGCTGGCATCCGAAAAAGAGACCCAGCAAGCTGCATTAACCTCCCGTCGCTCGATCTTGGATCAACGGGTCACGGAGATGGCCCGTGAAGCCCAAGATCTTCGCGAACTGTTTGAAAAACTTGCTGAGGAAAAGCGGCGGCGGGACGCGGAAGAACGTGCGCGCCAGGAAAAAGAGCGTAAACTTGCCGCCGAGCGTGAAGCGGCACAAAAACGCGCACAGCGTTTACCCAATCAGGAGCGTATTGTTTTGAAACCGCCGCCTGGCATGAGACCTTCACAAGGGGAAAACGGCGAAAAAGACATCGCCGCCCTTCCGCCTGATGCGGACTCCAGTGCGGAAATAGCCGCCCGCCAAGCCCGACTACGTGAACAAATTGTCACCCGATCCTTTGCCAAGGCACGGGGAACCATGCCATTTCCGGTCGCCGGAAATTTAACCGGATCATATGGGGCAGCCGCAACATCCGCGGAATCCGGGAGCCTGCGCGCTCGTGGAATTACAATTGAAGGGCGCTCCGGTGCCCAAGTGGTCGCCCCATTTGACGGTATTGTGGCGTTCGCCGGACCTTTTAGAGGGTATGGGCGCCTATTGATCATCGAACATAGCGAGGGATATCATACGCTTCTCGCTGGACTCGGGCGCATTGACAGTCGTGTCGGGCAGCTGGTTCTGGCCGGTGAACCTGTTGGCGTCATGGAAAATTCCGAGGCAACGTCGCTTTACGTTGAATTGCGCCGAGATGGCCAGCCGATTAACCCCCTGCCCTGGCTTGCAAGCCGGTCGGAAAAAAGCAGCGGATAATGCGCGTCTTGAAACTTCTTGAAAACGGTGTCGTCAACATGCACTCGAAACCCACATCTGTTCTTGCAGCTCTAGCCCTTTGCACCGCAGTTGCTTTTTCACCCATCGCAAATCCGGTGCGAGCAGCGGAGAGCGGCGAATTCTCGGGCGATACTTATAAATACCTCGAACTTTTCGGTGATGTCTTCGAACGCGTCCGCAAAGATTATGTCGAAGATGTTTCGGACCAAGAGCTCCTTGAGAGCGCCATTAACGGAATGCTGACGGCACTCGATCCGCATTCGGGGTATATGGCCGCCGAAATGTTCGAGGATATGCAAGAAAATACACGCGGAGAATTTGGAGGTCTTGGCATAGAAGTCACAATGGAAGCCGGCGTTGTTAAAGTGGTCTCGCCGATTGACGACACCCCGGCCGCACGCGCGGGCATTCAATCTGGAGATTACATCATTGCGATCGACGGCGAGCCGGCGATCGGCCTTGTGCTTAGCGAGGCCGTGGACAAAATGCGCGGACCGGTCAACACACCGATTACCGTGACCATTCGGCGCGCCGGTGTCGAAGCCTTCGACGTCGAACTGATTCGCGCGGTTATCACCGTACAATCCGTTCGCTCTCGCGTAGAAGGCAACGATGATGTCGGCTATATCCGGATCAATACATTTACCGAACAAACGCAGCGCGGTCTCGAGAAGGCGATAGAAGAACTGCAGGAGGAAATGGGCGACAACCTAAAGGGCTATGTCCTCGATATGCGGAACAATCCGGGCGGGCTACTGGATCAGGCTGTCTCGGTTGTCGATAGCTTTCTTGATCGCGGCGAAATCGTTTCAACACGTACGCGGCATTCAGAACAGACGCAGCGCTACAACGCACGGCCCGGCGACTTGGCCGAAGGCAAACCCATCGTCGTGCTCATCAACGCTGGATCCGCATCGGCATCGGAGATTGTCGCCGGCGCGCTGCAAGATCATGGACGCGCCATTGTCTTGGGAACCAAAAGCTTCGGTAAAGGATCGGTGCAAACCATTATTCCGCTGGCTCGGGGCGAAAGTGCGATGCGGTTGACGACGGCGCGCTATTACACGCCGTCTGGAAAATCCATCCAGGCGACGGGCATCACACCGGACATCGAGGTTCAGCCGGCAACTGTTCAAGCGTTGGAGATACCGAGATTCCAACGTAGCGAGGCGGGCTTGCCCGGGGCGCTCCGCAACGATACCTCGCCTGACGACGGCCCCGCGGATGGTGATTCCGAGGGCACAGCGCCCGATGTGGACCCGACTGCTGCCGCCGATGAGAATGCGGAAGCGCCACCGGAGGATTACCAATTGCGGCGGGCAGTTGATCTGCTCCAAGGCATAGCCCTCTATCAGCGCGCCAGCGTGGAATAGTCGGTCAGAACACTCGAATAGCCGCTAAAAACGGCCATTTTAAGCGACTATTAACGTCGCCCCTGTACTCGAGACACGGGGTATGCCGCCCGCACGGCCACATGTGCACTTGTGCTGGAAGATTCAAACACCAAGTGAGACCGTGTGCGTGGTATATTTGACGCAATAGATTACGCCTGGAGGGTGCGATGGGGATTTTGCCCGACGCTCTGATGAACCGGTTTCGCAAAGAAAAAGTCCAAGACCCCTTCGGAGGAGACGACGACGATCTTGGCGGGGAGTCCGGTTTCGCACTCAGCGGTCCTCAGATCGCTCTTGGCGTCAGCACGCTTTTATTTGTTCTACTGATTGGCGGAGTAGCTGCGGTCATCGTCACCGGCGAAGCGCCCGAGACACAACCAGCAATGATGGGCTCATTAGCCGATCTCGAGATTGTCGAAGAGGAACCGGCCGCAGCGGGCGATACACCGCAAACCAATGCCGTCACGGCCACGGACCGTTCGGCTGCCCGCCGTCCTTGGTTAAATCCCACATCGCCCAGCGCAGACGATCAATCCGCTGAAACTACAACGGGCGCACCTGACGGCACGGCGCCTCCTCGTGAAACACAGACAGCTGGCAGGCCCGCGTCACCGTCACAGTCCGGCGGCGAGACGTCTTCGGACATTGCCGCCAGCAATACGACAGATACAAACGAAAGCAGCAACTTGGCCAGACTCGTCGCCGAAGACATAACCGAGGACGACGATGACAACGCCGCACAAGAAGAAGCACAAAATCAACCATCCCTCGCCGATGCAGGGCCCGCCCCCGGTGCTCCCGGCCTTTTCGATGTTGCAAGCAGCGAAGCCGATGCGGGTACGGCCGGTGGACGTCCGCGATTGGTTGAGCCGGAGCTACCGCCCATAGACCGCCAGGCGGTATCGGCCCCGCCGCCTCGTTATGCCAATCTCGCCAACGTGCAGAGCGATGCCAGCGCCGCCAGCGCACCGCAATCCGCGGCGAAGATCGCTGTTGTTGTCGAAGGTCTTGGCCTAAATGCCACCGCGACCGAAGCGGCTATTCGCAAGTTGCCATCTTCTGTAACGCTGGCGTTCAGCCCCTACGCACGTGATCTCAAAAAGTGGATGGACATGGCCAAGGAAAACGGCCACGAGGTCCTTATCGAAGTGCCAATGGAGAGCAAACAATTTCCGGCACAAGACCCTGGTCCTCTTGGGCTTCTCACAGGCTTGGATGAGGAAGAGAGGACCGAGCGCCTTGATAAAATACTCAAGGATGCCGAGGGCGCTGTGGGTATTCTCGATACGATGGGCAGCCAATACCGGGAATCCGACCAACACATCAGCGCTGTTTTTGCGAAGTTGAGCGAAGAAAATTTGTACTACGTACAGGGCCGCCCTGGTATTCGCGTGGGCGAAACCACTGTGCCCACAGCTATTGCCGACGTCCTTATCGACGAGCGTCCTTTTCGGGCGGCAATTGACGCACGCCTCGACTACCTGGAACGCCTCGCCAGATATCAGGGAAGCGCGGTTGCTGCGGTTGGCGCCAAGCCCGTGAGCTTCGAGCGTCTTGTCTTATGGATGGAGCAGATCGCCGATAGTGACGTCGCCCTGTCACCCGTCTCCCAAGTTCTTATTCGATAAACTGCATGGTTGCTCGTGCGAGACCAAGCGGCGCAAAACCGTATCGCCGAGGCGTGGGTATTGCCCTGATCAATGCACGCGGACACGTTTTTGTCGCCCAGAGAATTGATACCAAAGAACCCGCGTGGCAAATGCCTCAAGGCGGACTAGACGCAGGAGAGTCGCCGCGCGAAGCCGCTTTGCGTGAGCTTCATGAAGAAATAGGTACCGACAAGGCGCGAATCATAGCCACCACACGTAAGTGGCTGCGCTATGACCTGCCCGAAGATTTGCAAAGCAAAGTTTGGAAGGGGCGATATCGCGGACAGGAACAAAAATGGTTCTTAATGGAATTCACGGGAACGGACGCCGACATCAACATCGAAACAGAACACCCCGAGTTTTCCAGTTGGAAGTGGATTCCCTTTTCGCACTTACCGCGGGTCATTGTCGGATTTAAGAAAGAAATATATTTCCAGGTGACCGAGGCATTTGCCGCCAAAGTCGAGACATTTAAAAACGGGCGCGCCCGACCTAAACAGGCTCCCGCGCCATCAAAACGACGAAAGCACCGTTAGGAGCCTGCCAGGATCGGTCTAAACTTCCGACCGCGAAACCAAATCACGCTCCAAAGTACTTTTGAGAGGAACTTCGCCGCCAAACCATTGGGCTCTAACCCTGCCGCCTGTGCGAACATATAACCGGCGCGACGCACATGGCGCGGCTGGAAAAATCCAAAACTACGCTCAGCATACGCCTTGTTGGACTCGCTGCGATTGTAAGGTCCTGTAACGGCATTTGCCGCATGATACGCGGACGCGATCTCATCATCGTCGGCTTCACGAAAGCGCGTAAAGGAAACTTTTAAGCGATCCCAGCGCGCACGCAGTGCGTTTTGATCGTGATGACTTTCGATATAGCGCTCCATATGCACTAAAAATAACCGATAGTGCCGAAACTCGTCGGCAGCGATGTTCTTGCATATTTGTCTCAAGACGGGCTCGTCGGTCGCATCGCGGATCGCCGAGTAAAATGAACTTGTTCCCGTTTCCACGACACACCGAGCGCAAAGCTCGCCTGCGCGGGACCCGCGCACAGATTCCGTCGCCTCGAGAGGAATGCGGTACATTTCTAGAAATTTGGCAAACGCACCATCAAAATCAAATGCGGGGTCCGCGAGCATAGCCCACCGGCCCAAGGCCATGCCATGTTGCTCTTCTTCCACCGCCCATTTTTGTGCGACCGTGCAAAACTCGGCATCATCCTTAAAGACATTGCACAGATATTGGCCATAGTCCGCGCCATTGCGCTCAACCATGGCGGCCGTCTTGATAACCTGGAGGAGATCATCCGATACCTTCGACGGGTCAAACGCGGACCAGTCAATATCGTCGAGTGTCCACTGTCGGGAGGGATGGGTCATAGAGCCAATGTTTCCGGGGGCATGCCGCAATCAGCGCCAACCTATAGCGTAAATTCCCGATAGTCACAAAACAGACATAGAAGGTTTGTTGCGGTAAAAAATGGGCTTTACACCAATGCGCAGTCTTGCGTGGGAGAAAAATGGCAAGCGTTAGTCTTTATTGCCCTATTTTCCGGACAGTACCTCAATTATGGGACAATCTGGATCGTTACCCCCGCTACATTCATCGGCAATTTTCCTCAATGTGCGTTGCAGGCGCTGCAAATCCTTGATCTTCGAATGGACAGATTGAATATGCGCTACAGTCAGGTCATGAACCTCCTTGCAGGTGAAGCCACCATCAGCCATGGACAATAAGGACCGCGTGTCACCGAGGGTAAATCCAAGCTCCCGGCTGCGTTTTATGAACAAAAGTCGGTCCCGCAGCGCTTCATCGTACACACGGTGACCACCAGACGTTCGCAAAGGTTTTGGTAGAATGCCCTCTTTCTCATAGTACCGGATGGTCTCAATGTTCACGCCGGTTTGATTACTGATTCTGCCAATAGTCGCCATTTCGATCCGATTTTCCTTGAATCTGTAGTCACTACAGATTCTAAGATACACCTATGACTGCCGAAACTGTCAACAACTCTGGTTCTCCGAAAGCCACCAACAATACCCTCGCAAGCGGGGGGCTTATAAGTGGAGCAGCTGCTTTTATCGGTGCATCCTGTTGTGTCCTGCCCCTTGTGCTGGTCAACCTTGGTCTAGGCGGGGCTTGGATCACACACCTCGCATTCTTTGCTGTCGCCAAACCGTATTTTCTCGCAGCAAGTTTCTTATTCATTGCTGTGGCCTTTGCTTTAGCGTTTTGGGGTGGACGGAAACCGTCAGCGAAAACGTTGGTTGTTTTAAGTACAGCAACAGGCCTCACGGCGTTGGCTTATGTATTACCTTGGTATGAAGGCCGCATACTGAGATTCTTATTCGCATGAGCGCAATCGAAATAATCCTCGAGTCCAAGTTAACCTGCCCAAGCTGTGGCCATGCGGAGAATGAGATCATGCCAACTGATGCATGTCAGTTCTTTTACGACTGCAAAGGGTGCGGGAAATTGTTACACCCTAAAGACGGCGATTGCTGCGTCTTTTGTTCTTACGGCACGGTCAAGTGTCCGCCCATCCAGACAGGCGCTTGCGACCGCTGACCATTCCAATTCGCTCTAAAAATTGCGCTTGCAACAAAGTGCCCGCTGTGGATCGCAAATAGATGCCATAAAAAAGACCGAGCACCAACGCGCGGTCTTGTACGGAAATTTTAGAGCAGGTCAGGCGCTGACTTCGCGGACAATCGCCTCAGCAATTTCAACGGATGCCGTAGCTTTGGCTTTCGCATCCGCATTGCTCGCGCTTGCCAGTTCTGCTTGGGCGCTTGAGAGGCGTTCCGCCGCATATTCCCGCGTGGCCTCTTCGCCCGGCACTACGTCATCGACCAAAACCGTGCACGTGGACGCCGTCACTTCAGCAAATCCGCCGGTTACCAAGTAGCGTTTTGTAATCTCGCCGCCTTTATAGACGTCGACAAAACCTGGCCGGAGTGTCGACAGAGTCGGAGAGTGCTCGGGCAGTACACCAAACGCGCCTTCAGTGCCCGGCACAACCACCATCTCAACCGGCTCTGATACCAAGAGCTTTGCCGGGGATACCAGTTCAAATTCGAGTGTCTCGGCCATTCCGCAATCCCGTCTTTCTTACGCAGACGCCCGTTAGGCCGCCTCGGCCATCTTTTTGCCCTTCTCCACAGCCTGCTCGATGGAGCCAACCATGTAGAACGCCTGTTCGGGCAAGTGATCGTAATCCCCGGCAACGATGCCCTTAAAGCTCTTGATCGTATCATCAAGCTGAACAAACACACCGGGGCTTCCGGTAAACACTTCGGCGACATGGAAGGGCTGCGACAAGAAGCGCTGAATTTTCCGTGCGCGCGCCACGGTCAATTTATCTTCTTCTGACAACTCATCCATACCGAGAATGGCAATAATATCTTGCAAGGATTTATAGGTTTGCAAAATACGCTGCACGTCGCGCGCCACCTGATAGTGCTCTTCTCCAACCACGAGCGGGTCGAGGGCGCGTGAGGTCGAATCAAGCGGGTCCACCGCGGGGTAAATACCAAGTTCGGCAATTTGACGCGAAAGCACGGTGGTCGCATCCAAGTGCGCGAACGATGTTGCCGGCGCAGGGTCAGTCAAATCGTCGGCGGGCACGTAGATTGCTTGTACTGATGTGATCGAGCCTTTCTTCGTAGACGTAATGCGTTCCTGTAAAGCGCCCATATCGGTTGCGAGCGTGGGCTGATAGCCGACCGCCGAGGGAATACGTCCCAAAAGCGCGGAGACTTCGGACCCAGCTTGGGTAAAACGGAAAATGTTGTCGACGAAGAACAGCACGTCTTTACCTTCCGCATCGCGGAAATACTCGGCTTGGGTCAATCCCGACAATGCCACACGGGCACGCGCACCCGGGGGTTCATTCATCTGACCATAGACCAGCGCCACACGACTGTTGTTGCCGTCAAGATCGATAATCCCGGACTCGATCATCTCGTGATAAAGATCGTTTCCTTCGCGGGTCCGCTCACCGACACCGGCGAACACCGAGTATCCGCCATGGCCCTTGGCGATGTTATTGATCAGCTCTTGGATAAGAACGGTCTTGCCCACACCGGCGCCGCCGAAGAGACCAACCTTACCGCCCTTACTGTAGGGCGCGAGAAGATCGACCACCTTAATACCGGTCACCAAAATTTCCACTTCTGTGGACTGCTCGACAAATTCCGGCGCCGTGCGGTGAATCGGGTACATCTCTTTCGCATCGATATTGCCGCGCTCATCCACAGGCTCGCCGACCACATTCATAATGCGCCCAAGAGTTCCCGGTCCAACTGGCATCTTAATTGAATCGCCGGTGTCGGTCGCTTCCTGACCGCGCACCAAACCTTCAGTGGCATCCATCGCGATACACCGCACGGTCGACTCGCCAATGTGCTGCGCAACTTCAAGAACAAGGCGCTTCCCATTGTTGTCCACTTCCAGCGAATTCAGGATATTGGGCATATCACCGTCGAACTTTACGTCCACGACCGCACCCAAAACCTGCGTAATGGTACCGACATTGTTCTTGGCCATTCTCTCGCTCCTATCGCTCTTCGCGTGTCTTGTTTCCGGCCGACTTAAACGGCTTCAGCTCCGGAAATAATTTCAATCAGTTCCTTGGTAATCATCGCCTGACGCGTGCGATTGTAGCTCATCGTCAAGCGGTCAATCATTTCGCCTGCATTTCGTGTCGCCGAATCCATCGCCGTCATTTGTGCGCCGAAGAATGAGGCGCCATTTTCAAGCATGGCCCGGAAGATTTGCACGGACAAATTACGCGGCAAAAGTTCGTCCAAAATTTCTTGATCGGACGGCTCGTACTCGTACACCGCAGACCCGTCTTCTGCGTCATCCGAATCCGGCACTGGGAAGGGAATAATTTGCTGACGTGTAACGACTTGCGACATCGCCGACTTGAACCGGGCATACACCATGGTGGCAATGTCAAATTCACCGGCTGTAAACATGGATGTAATTTTCGCCGCCACCTCTTCGGCTTCGACAAACTGTACCGTCTTGCGACCAAACTCCGTGAAGGAGTCTGTAATGAGGTGCTTGAAATCCCGGCGCAGATTGTCCCGGCCTTTCCGCCCCACGCAGAGCACTTTGACCGTCTTTCCCTGATCCAACAGCTCTCGAATAAGGCCCCGGCTTGAACGAATAATGTTGGCGTTAAACCCGCCGCAGAGCCCGCGGTTCGCCGTCATCACCACAACAAGGTGAACGTTGTCCTCGCCGGTTCCAGCCAACATTGGCGGCGCGCCTTCCTGGCCAGCAGCACCGCCTGCAAGATTCCCAAGCATGCGTTCCATGCGCTCCGCATAGGGCCGCGCGGCCTCAGCAGCATCCTGCGCGCGGCGCAGTTTCGACGCCGCCACCATTTTCATGGCAGAGGTGATTTTTTTCGTCGACTGCACCGATGTGATGCGAACGCGGAGTTCTTTGAGACTGGCCATTTAGCGTATGCGCTCCTGCCTTTACCCTAACGATTCAATCTCAGGAAAAAGACTTTGCGAAGTCATCCAAGAACGCCTTCAGCTTGTCCTTGATGGCGTCGGTTAATTGTTTCTCGTCGCGAATGCCCGAGAGAATATCGGGCGCACGTTCACGCATGGCGCCAAGCATCGAGCTTTCAAACCGGCCGACATCACGCACCGCGATCCCATCGAGATACCCGTTGGTTCCGGCGTAAATCACCACAACTTGTTCTTCCACTGGGACGGGCTTGTATTGAGGTTGCTTGAGCAATTCGGTCAGACGTTCACCGCGCGCAAGTAATTTTTGCGTCGCCGGATCAAGGTCAGAGGCGAACTGCGCAAAGGCGCGCATTTCACGATACTGGGCAAGATCAAGTTTAATAGAGCCCGAGACCTGTTTCATAGCTTTGATCTGCGCAGACGATCCCACACGAGAGACCGAAATCCCGACGTTGAGCGCCGGGCGAATCCCTTGATAGAACAAATCGGTTTCCAAGAAGATTTGTCCATCTGTAATCGAAATCACGTTGGTCGGAATATAGGCCGAGACGTCGTTCGCTTGCGTTTCGACAACCGGTAAAGCAGTGAGCGAGCCCGAGCCGCTGTCTTCATTGAGTTTCGCGGCGCGCTCCAATAAGCGCGAGTGCAAGTAGAATACGTCTCCGGGATAGGCTTCGCGACCCGGCGGACGGCGCAGCAACAATGACATCTGACGATACGCAACAGCTTGCTTGGACAGATCATCATAGAAAATAACCGCATGCATGCCGTTGTCACGGAACCACTCACCCATCGCACATCCTGTATAGGGTGCGAGGAATTGCATCGGCGCCGGATCGGACGCGGTCGCCGCGACAATGATCGTGTATTCTAGCGCGCCGTAGTCGGCGAGGGTTTTCACAACCTGCGCAACAGTTGATCGCTTTTGTCCAACGGCAACGTAAACGCAGAACAGCTTGTCCTTATCGTCCTTCGCCGCATCGTTGACTTTCTTCTGATTGATGATGGTATCGAGAATTACCGCCGTCTTTCCTGTTTGGCGGTCTCCGATGATCAGCTCGCGTTGTCCGCGACCGACAGGGATCAGGGAGTCGATCGCCTTAAGTCCGGTTTGCACGGGTTCGTGCACTGAACGGCGCGGGATAATGCCCGGCGCTTTCATTTCAGCAAGACGGCGCTCTTTTGCGTTCAAATCACCTTTGCCATCAATCTCGGTGCCCAGGCCATCCAAGACGCGACCCAACAGTTCTTTACCGACCGGAACATCGACGATCGTGCCTGTGCGTTTAACCGTGTCACCCTCTTTGATGTTCGTGTCTTCACCAAAGATCACAATCCCGACGTTGTCGGTTTCCAAGTTAAGGGCCATACCCTTAATGCCGCCCGGGAACTCGACCATCTCGCCGGCTTGGACATTGTCGAGCCCGTACACACGGGCGATCCCATCACCAACCGCGAGCACTTGGCCGACTTCAGCGGACTCCGCCTCGGTCCCAAAATTTGCGATTTGTTGCTTAAGGATTGCAGATATTTCTGCGGCGCGGATTTCCATTATCCGACCCCTTTCATAGCGAGCTTCAAGCGTTGAAGTTTGGATTTAAGTGAACTGTCCACCATGCGTGAGCCGACTTTTACAATAAGTCCGCCGAGAATGGATGGATCAACCTTTGCGGCCACATCAACATTGCGGCCGATAGATTTCTTAAGGGCGTCAACCAGAGACGCGGTTTGACTGTCGCTGAGAGGTGCGGCGCTCGTAACATGCGCCGTTGCTTGCCCGCGGCGTTCGGCCAAGATCGCGCGAAAGCCCGTGATCATTGCCGGAAGCGCAAAAAGCCTGCGATTGCTGGCAACCAAGCCCAAAAACTTCGTGGTGATCGGTGCAAGCTGTGCTTTTTCAGCAAGGGCCGCGATGCCGTTGCTTTGATCGATGCGAGACAAGACGGGACTTTTGATAAACCGCTCAAAGTCCTCACTCTCGTCGATCATCGTTTGTAGACTCGAGAGATCGCCCGCAACGGTGTCAATGACACCGCTTTCATCAGCCAGTTCGTACAGCGCGGATGCGTACCGCGCGGCTACGTCGCCAACCCCTGCCACGTCCGCTGACACTTGTGACTTGCCCTTTAGAACAAAACATTAGCGACTTTCCGGACCGATCAAATAAAGCCGTAATTTGATCGACGGCCAGCAGCTAACTTATTGATTTCCATGCGGTTTTTAGGCGAAGAGTGACGCCGCCATCACCGACGGCGGGTTGATACCATGCCGCCCTGTGCGTTGCAACACACTACCGCCCGCAGTTTTCCTAGGAATTTCGAACTTTTCCGCTCAATAAAAACTATAGGGGTCGACATCGATTTGGACCCGCACGGACGAGGGGATTTTGACCCGCCCCAACCATGCGGAAATGTATGGCTGAGGAGCAATGTTCTTGTGCGTTTTGAGCAAGAATCGATGGCGGTGACGCCCGCGGAGCATGGCCATGAACGCGGGCGCCGGACCCAATATTTCCACTCCGTTTTCCTGGGGGGCCGCATCGGCGAGCACGCGGCCAGCAGCAATCACCGCAGCCTCGTCGGGGCCCGATAAAATCAGGGCTGCTAAACGACCATAGGGCGGCATAGCGAGAGCCTGGCGCGCGTCAATCTCGCTAGACAAAAACGCACCGCTCTCCCCCGGACGCAAGCGCTTGCATTACGGGGTGCTTGGGGTCGTGAGTCTGGAGAAGGACCTGCCCGGGTTTGTCGGCGCGGCCGGCGCGCCCTGCCACCTGATGCATCATTTGATGGGTACGTTCTGCTGCGCGCAAATCCCATCCGGATAGTCCCAGGTCAGCATCCACAACGCCGACCAATGTTAGACCGGGAAAATGGTGTCCTTTCGCCAAAACCTGGGTGCCAACCAGAATATCAACGCGCTTTTCCAATATATCTTCGATGAGCTCGGCTATAGCTGCAGGACGATCCAATGTGTCACTCGCCACGGCGCGTACACGAGCATCGGGCCATCGGGCTACAGCCTCTTCCGCGACCCGCTCAATCCCAGGCCCACACGGCACAAAAGACTCCTCAGCATCGCATGACGGACACGTCGCCAGCGGGGGCGAGGAATATCCGCAGTGGTGGCACTGCAACCGCCCCGTTAAACGATGTTCAACCAGCCACGCGGTGCACGTTGGACATTGCAGCCGATGCCCGCACGTTCGGCACAAGGTGAGCGGTGCGTAGCCGCGCCGGTTCAAAAATAACAGCGCCTGCTCACCGGCGAGAAGCGTGTCGCTGACCGCTTGAACTAACGGCGGTGCCAACCACGCGCGGCCCCACCGTCCTTTTTCGGGCGGATTTGTTCTCATATCGATGAGTGAAATAGACGGCATGTGCGCCGCGCCGTACCGTTTTGACAAACGCACTTCGGCGTACCGTTTTGAACGCACATTCAAAAGCGTTTCGATAGATGGCGTTGCTGTCGAAAGAATAATTGGAATTTGTCCTTCGCGCGCGCGCACCACTGCCATATCGCGGGCGTGATAAATCACGCCGTCTTCCTGTTTGAAAGCTGCGTCGTGTTCTTCATCAACGACGATCAAACCCAAATTCTCGAACGGCAAAAACAAGGCAGAGCGCGCCCCGACGACAACTTTTGCGTCGCCGTTTCCGGCGGCCAGCCAGGTTTCGCGGCGCTGTTTGTATTTGAGGTCCGAATGCCACACCGCGGGCGCGCCGCCAAACCGTGCAGAGAACCGCGCGAGACTTTGCGCCGTAAGCGCGATTTCGGGCACCAAAACAAGGACTTGCTGACCTTTGCGCAAGGTCTCGGCGACCGCTTCTAAGTAAACCTCGGTCTTACCCGATCCGGTCACACCATCGAGTAATGTCACGGTGAATGCATGGTTGAGCCGTGCCAATAGCGTGGTGACCGCCTGGTTTTGGTCGTCTTCCAACACGGTTTTTGCATGGTGAATGTCGAGTTTTTCGAACAGAGATGGTTTTTGGGCCTCAACAACGTCCAAAACGCCGGCATCAATCAAACTTCGAATCACCCCTGCACTCACACCGGCCTTCTTTGCAAGCGCCGTTGCCGTTGAAAATGAATCTTTGCCGATGACCTCAACCACTTTTTGCCGCGCGGGCGTTGTCTTTACGCCGCTCGCCTCAAGAGACCGCCCCGACGCGACAATGGCGGTCACGGGTTTGGAGTTGTATCCCTTACGAATAGGATTGATGGCCATGCGCAATACCGCGCCGGCTGGTTGCAAGGTGTACCCGGCAACCCAATCAATAAACCGCAAAAGAACGTCAGGCAGCGGCGGACACTCAATTTTACGGACAATGTCTTTGAGTTTGCTCTCGGCGATGTCACCGAGTCCTTCGCCCCAGACAACACCGATTTCAAAGCGCCGCCCGATCGGCACTTCGACAATATCGCCGGGCATCAAAACGCAGTCCTCGGGCACCACATAGTCATAAGCCGTACTCACCGGCAGCGGCAGCAATACCGCAACGCGCATCCTGGCTGAAAATTCGCGCGGCGCGGACTTCGATTTCTCGATGCTGGCCTTGGATTGGGACGTAGGCATGTTCTACACTCTTTCCCACGCGCCCGGCGAACGCAACAGGGCGCACGCATCGTTTCACCCGAAACGCGCAGCTATTGAACCGCCAACCCGTAGTCAGGACACCCGCCGCCCATGAAATTTTTTATCGACACCGCCGACATCAGTGAGATCAAGGACCTGGCTGCGACAGGTATGGTCGATGGGGTGACCACCAACCCGTCTTTAGCGGCGAAATCCGGAAAACAATTCTTGGACTTGGTGGCCGAGATCTGTGCGGTGGTGCCGGGCCCGGTCAGCGCCGAAGTGACCGCGCTCGATCATGAAACCATGATGAAAGAAGCTGCCGTACTTCGGAAAATCGCGAACAACGTCACGATCAAAGTTCCGCTCACCCCAGATGGTCTCAAAACCTGTAAGGCGCTGTCGGACGACGGAGCCATGGTGAACGTGACTTTGTGCTTTTCCCCTGCCCAGGCCCTGCTGGCCGCTAAAGCCGGCGCGAGTTTCATTTCTCCCTTCGTTGGACGGCTTGATGACATCGGATCGGACGGCATGGGCCTGATTGCCGATATATTGACAATTTATGAAGAATACGACTTTGACACCGAGGTCTTGGTGGCCTCAATCCGCAACCCCATGCATGTAGTAGAGGCAGCCAAAATGGGCGCCCATGTGTCCACCATGCCGCCGGGCACTTTACGTCAGTTATTCAACCATCCGTTAACCGATAAGGGGCTAAAAGCCTTCTTGGATGACTGGGCCAAAACCGGCCAGTCCATCCTGTAATGGCGTAGCGCCGGGGCTGGCACGCGCCATGACACGAAAACGGGGGCAAAGTGACATGGCAGATCACATCAAAGCGGGCGCAAGCAGCGCCAAAACCAAACCGAATTTGAGCGAGGCGGATGTTATCGCCTACCTGCGCCGCAATCCGCAGGTACTGTTGAACAAC
>CBDDHW010000007.1:0-110774 GCA_965228575.1 Rhodospirillaceae bacterium
AGTATCCGCCGTCATGCCGAACTAGCCTCGGACATTAGCTTTCATTGAGAATGTTGGAGGGTGCGTACTGGTCTGTAAGAACGCGGGCATCTGGTGCCCAATCTTTCTCGGGTCTAATCAGGGAGAAGAGCCACTCCGTATCAAAGCCGCGCTTGTAAAAATGGGACTCTAATTCTTTTGCGGTGTCGGTAATCGTTGCGAGATCTTTTAACTCTCCGTCTTGCGCCCATATCACCCTGTTGTTGGATTTGAGGTTGTAGAAAGAACCGAACGCGGCCTCATAAGTCGCGGACTCGTAAGGATAAAGGCCACTGCGAGAAAATGTGTTTGCTGCTACCACCCCGCTGGGTGCCAGCAAGCTTCTGACTTCTTCCAAAAACTCTAATGTCAGTAAGTGCTCTGGGATGTATTCGTCCTCAAAGGCATCGAGCATGATCAGATCGTAGGCCGCCCCATCCAGCAGTGCTTTTTTGACAAAAACTCGGCCGTCCTCGGCGTAGGTTTTCAGCTTTTCATCTTCCTCGTAGTCGAAAAACTCCCGCGCGACCTTAACCACGGCCGGGTCAATCTCGACGACGTCCATATGAAGGTCTGGATAGATATCGCGCAGGGCCATGGGAAGCGTGCCGCCGCCCAGGCCTATAATCAGTACCCGCTCTGGATCCGGTTTCATGGCAATGGCGCCCAGCATCATGCGGGTGTAATTGAAGACCAAGTGATAGGGGTCTTTTAAATCCATACAGGTTTGCCGGTTGTGACCAACAGACCGGCGAAAGGTGAGGCACCTCAGAGTTCCATTATCAGTGACATGAATATCTCGGTAGAGAGACTTTTCAGAATGTATGGTCCCGGTTTCCGGCGCATCGCACCCGGCTACGAGAAGAAACGCAGGGAGGAATAGACACAGAACTTTACTTGCCATCATTTACGATCCTTTGCGCGAGACGGCGTAGGCGCTGAATGCCATGAGCATCGCCAAGCTCATAAGAAGAAGTACGATTTCATTCACTTCGAAAATAAGTACAAAATAGAACGACGTCAGGAGCGTTCCGGCCGCACTGAACGCGGTCGAAAAGAAAAACAAAATGCCCGCGTAAAACCCTGCGGCGTGTGCGTCCTCCACCAGTAGTCTCACCGCATAAGGCGAAACGGCACCGCACACCACTGCGGGCGCGAAGAACAATATGGTACAGGAAATAAGAGAACCAGCGCGTGGGTCTTGGGTGAACGCGAATACGGCATCAAGCACAGGATTGGCGAACACAATAACGGGAATAAGGAGGGCGCCCGATAAAAAGTGCATGATGCACAAGGTCGTGACTTTGGGGTTGGAGAGCGACATCCGTCCGCCGATGAGGTATCCGACCGACAACGCCAGCATAAAAATCGTAATCACCGCCCCCCAGACGTAGACGCTGCTCCCAAAGGTCGGCGCAATAATGCGGCCGCTGAGTATTTCGAGCCCCATGACCATAAAGCCCGACCAACAGGCAACGGCGAGAACGGCGAGCCGCTTCATGACCGCCGCCGCGTATTCGATGTTGGGCGCCCGTGAAGGGCGGAAATTGTTGGGAAATCCATAGAGTAAAAAGTTCTGGGCAACGGGAAATCCTTCTTGAGACAGTAATTCTAGTGACTTACATGGATGAGGGCCATCCTACGCGGCCAGGGCTTCCTTTTGGGTCGCTTGGGTGGTTCCGCCGGGGAACTTATGATAACATCCTGTTAAATAATACATTTTCTCGTTTGGGTTGACCGGGAAATAGGGCTAAACAGTCCCTTCGCCCGGACGGGCCCGAATGTGATCTGAAGGACCGCTAGACCATGAAAATACTGCTTGCCCAACCTCGCGGATTTTGCGCCGGTGTTGTTCGCGCCGTGGAAATCGTCGAGCTGGCGCTGCAGAAATTCGGCCCTCCCGTCTATGTGCGCCACGAAATTGTCCACAACAAGCGGGTCGTTCAAGACTTAAGGGACAAAGGCGCGGTGTTTGTCGACGAGGTTGATGATATTCCGCCCGGGGCGATCACGGTATTTTCCGCGCATGGTGTTTCGCGAAAAGTCGTCGGCGATGCCGACGAGCGCGGCCTCGAAGTTATCGATGCGACCTGCCCCTTGGTGGCGCGCGTTCACACCGAAGGTCAGCGCTATGCCGGCGCCGGTCACGATGTGATTCTAATCGGGCACGCTGGCCACGCCGAGGTCGAGGGCACGCTCGGTCAAATTGACGGGACCGTGCATTTGGTAGGCTCGGTTGCCGATGTGGAAAGCCTTGTTATCGATGATCCCCACAAACTTGCTTATGTGACGCAAACAACACTCTCCGTTGACGATACCCGCGACATCATCAGCGCGCTTAAGAAGAGATTCCCGGACATTCACGGTCCTGACGTGAAAGATATTTGCTACGCCACTCAAAACCGGCAGCAGGCGGTGCGCGATCTTGCGCAACAAGCGGACGTTATTTTGGTTCTCGGTGCAAAGAACAGTTCAAACTCCAACCGCCTGAGAGAAATCGGCGAGGATATGGACGTGCCCAGCTATCTTATCGACGATGCCGACAGCCTGAAGGCCGAGTGGTTGGAGGGCAAGGACGTCGTAGGAATTACCGCCGGCGCATCGGCCCCCGAAGCCTTGGTCGACGAACTTATTTCTAAACTTCGCGCGCTTGGTGAAACCGAAGTGCAGATGCTCGACGGTGTTACTGAAAATATTCACTTCAAATTGCCGCGCCAGCTTCGTGATTTTGCGAAGACGGCAGCGACGGCATAACTTAATTCTAACGCAAGGGTCAGTTCTGTGGGCGTTCCCCTTATTCAACAGCTTCGTGTCGGTGCTTATGTCCTAAAGCAAAAATTGCGCGGTAACGAGCGGTATCCGCTTGTGCTCATGCTTGAACCGTTGTTCCGCTGCAACCTCGCGTGTTCGGGGTGTGGAAAGATCGATTATCCCGACAGCATTTTAAACAAGCGCCTGTCGGCTCAAGACTGCTTCGACGCGGTAGATGAATGTGGTGCGCCTATGGTTTCAATTCCTGGCGGCGAGCCTTTGCTGCACAAGGAAATCAAAGAAATCGTCGAGGGCATCGTTGCGCGAAAGAAGTTTGTTTACTTGTGCACCAATGCGCTTCTTCTGAAGAAGAAATTGGATCTGTTTACCCCCTCTCAGTATCTCACGTTCTCGATCCACTTGGACGGCCTTAAGGAAGAGCACGATCACGCCGTCTCGCAAGAAGGCGTATTTGATCGCGCGGTTGAAGCAATCCAAGAGGCGGTTAAACGCGGCTTTCGCGTGACGGTCAATTGCACGCTCTTCACTAACGCCGTTCCGGAGAAGGTTGCCGAGTTTTTCGATTACGCGAGTACCTTGGGCGTTGAGGGAATCACGGTTTCCCCCGGGTACGCCTATGAGCGCGCGCCGGTCCAGGATCATTTTCTTGGACGCCGTCAAACCAAGGATTTATTCCGCGATATTTTCCGAATGGGAAAAACGCGCGCCCAAAAATGGCGCTTCAATCAATCGAGCCTGTTTCTCGATTTTCTGGCTGGGAATCAAACATACAAATGCATGCCGTGGGGCAATCCGGCGCGCAACGTCTTCGGATGGCAAAAACCTTGCTACCTCGTTGGCGAAGGTTTTGTCGGCAGTTTCAAGGAGCTTATGGAAACCACCGACTGGGACTCATACGGAACCGGAAATTACGAGAAGTGCGCAAATTGCATGGCGCACTGTGGCTACGAGCCCACCGCCGTGGTCGATACCGTCAACCATCCACTCAAAGCCCTAAAGGTGTTTTTGAAGGGTGTGGACACGGAAAGTCCTATGGCGCCCGAAATTCCGCTCGAAGGTCAGCGGCCTGCTGAATACGTCTTTGAAAAACAGGTCGAGACCTACGTCAGCAATGGCGAAGCGTCATCGGTTGAGGGCGAACAAGCCCGGCACGCCAAGGCCAGCTAACCGTTCCAAAACATTGCGGGCGCGGGCTGTGCGCTTGCCGAGACGAATCAGGTCAGGAATTTGCGCGGGATGCAGTATGGCGCTCGCCATGGTCTTTAAGGTCCGCACCTCTCCGTTCTCACCCATAGCCGAAACCGCGATCGGGGGAATAGTATCGTGCGCGCTATCGCACACGACCCTTAAGGCGGCAAATCTCAGGTTCGCCGCATGTGCGGCTGCCGCAACACCGTAACTCTCCATATCGGCCACCACCGCTTGGGTTGCGTTAAATAGCTCGGTCTTCCTTGACGGTGTGCGGGCAACATCTGCAACCCCGGCGATGGGCGCGTGAACGGCGTTGAACTGATCGCCTACAACATCATAAAGCCGGGCTGACCAGTCTGCGTCGCACGTTACCTCGGTATCTCCAATCACCCGCTCGGCGACAATGACCGCCCCCACGTCAAGGGTGGGGTCTAGCCCCCCGGCAACACCGAAACTCAAAAGCGCATCGATCCCCTGTGCCGCAAGCTGCTGCGCGGCTCGGCGCGCTCGCTCGGGACCTGGCCCCGAACAGACGACCACCGGAGACGAACATATGTCCGTATCTCGGATCGCCCGTTTAAGGACATCCGCCTCAAAGGCCAATCCGCAAACTATGCCGAGTTTCGTCATGGGTCAGTTTAGGCCTCTAGATAGGGTGGATGTCGAGACCTGGATAGCACCAGAACTTCGGTGTCACATCCCGTAGCGCACGGCTTTTGTGTTGCTGGACTTGAGGTCCCGGTAGCGCGCGAGAGCCCACAGCGGGAAGATCGCCGCGTAACCATGATACCGAAGATAAAATACCCGAGGAAACCCGACGGCCGTAAACCACGGTTCTTTCCACCGGCCATCTTTTTCGCGCGGGGCGTTTGTGATGAAATCAATGCCGTGTTTAACCGCTGCGTGATTCACCTCTCCCGCGGCCATAAGGGCCAGGACCGCCCATGCGGTCTGCGACGGCGTGCTCTCCTTGCATTCATAGCGGCGCGTTTTCCAATATGTGGCACCGTCTTCGCCCCAACCGCCGTCTTCATTCTGGTGCTCAAGCAGCCAATCCACGGCCTTGCGAACGTAGGCCTGCGACATGTCCTCACCGGCGGCATTGAGCGAGCACAACACGGACCAGGTCCCGTAGATATAGTTGGTCCCCCAGCGGCCAAACCAGCTTCCGTCTTTTTCTTGCTCCGACTTTAAATATTTAATTCCGCGCGAAATTGCCGGGTGGGTTCGATCGTGGCCAATCTGAGCGAGAAAACTTATGCAACGCGCTGAAACGTCCGCTGTGGGCGGATCGAGAAGCGCGCCATGATCGGCGAACGGCAAATGATTGAGATAGAAGTAGCTATTGTCGATATCAAACGCACCCCATCCCCCGTTGGCGCTCTGCATGCCAATGATCCATTCCTCGGCGCGCGCGATTGACTCCGCATACTTTGCGTTGTCGGCGCGGTGAAGCGCCATCCCCACCACCGCGGTGTCGTCCACGTCCGGATAGTGATCGTTGTTGTACTGAAAAGCCCATCCCCCCGGCCGCAAATCTGGGTTCTTAACGGCCCAATCTCCTTTAACGTCTAGGATTTGCCGGTCTTTCAGCCAATCGCAACTTCCCTTGACGCTAAATTCACCGATGGTTTCGTCCGCTTCCATCAAGGCCTGCACCGCGAGCCCGGTATCCCAAATAGGAGAGGCGCACGGCTGGCAGAATTTTTTTCCTTCGCCATCGGTGAGTAGAAGTTTGATAGATTTTTTTGCAGTGACCAAATCGGGGTGGTCTTTAGGGTATCCAAGGGCTTCCATGGCCATGACCGAGTTGGCCATCGCCGGGAAAATAGCACCCAAACCATCTTCACCATTCAAACGCTCAGTAAAAAAAGAAAGCGCGCGATCAATGGCGCGTTTGCGCATACCTTTGGGCGCGCGCGGCTCAAGAACCCGGAGCACTTTATCGATCAATAAAAATATCCCCCCGGCCCAATGGCCAGTTGGATTGTCGAGGTATTTTTTGACTTTGCTTGGTGGTGTGCAAAACAGTTCTTGAACGCGAACGCGCCTAGGGTTTTTGGCTACCGGTTTTAGTGCCGCCAAGATCAAAAGAGGCGCGATCACCGTGCGCGACCAATAGGATACTTTGTATATCGTGACCGGAAACCATTTGGGCAGAAGCATCATTTCCACCGGCATCACCGGTACGGCACGCCACGGAACTTCCCCAAAGAGCGCTAAAGCGTATCGCGTGAACACATTGCTTTTCTCCGCCCCGCCAAACTCGAGAATAGCGTTGCGCGCGCGGCGCATATGCGGTGCGTCAATGTCATCGCCAACAAGTTTGAGTGCGAGATAGGCTTTAACCGTCGCACTGATATCGAAATCACCTTTGTAAAATAACGGCCAGCCGCCGTGATCGCCCTGTATGGAGCGAATGTAATCGGCAAGGTCGGCTTCCACATCATCTTCGATTTCATCGAGGTAATGATTCAGCATGATGTATTCGGCGGGGATGGTGGCGTCGGCTTCCAAATCGAAAACCCAGTGCCCGTCCGATTTCTGACGGCCTTTCAGTGCGCTTGAGGCCTCCTCAATCACGTGATTAAGAGCAGACAAATCGTTCGCGCTAGTCTCTTGCGCTGCTGAAACATCGATATTCATAGTCAAGCGGCTTTAATCTGTTTCTTTGTGGAAAATTCTGAAGGAGTGAGCTTTTGGCGATTTTCCGCCGCAGCTGCGGCCCGAAACCCCGACCTTACAGCCCCCTCAATTGTTGCGGGCACACCTGTAGCGGTCCAATCGCCAGCAAGCAAGAGGTTCGCGTACTTTGTTGCCGTTTCTGGGCGCATTTTAGCGGCCTCGGGGGTTTGGGCGAAGGTAGCGCGGCGTTCCTTGACGACCCGCGACGGCGGCTCCTCGGTGGTAAGATCCAATGCCGCGGCGACATCACGCCAGCACCGGGCGGATATCTCCTCAGCCTGTTTATCAACTATCCCGGCCGCCGCGCTGATGGTTACCGATGCTAAATTGTCGCGAACAAAAACCCATTGCGCGAGACCATTGATGATCCCGATGATGTGAACCTGTTCAGTTCCCCTTGGCGAATCTGGCAACTTGTAGTGAACATTGACGATAGGTTCGCCCGCGGGCGGAACCTCTATGCCTGGGATTAAGGTTTCAGCGATCCAGGGCGGTGCGGCGAAAATAACAACGTCGTTAGGAGATATTTGTACCTGGCCGTTGTCTGTCTCAAGTGCCGCGACGGTCTGGTCTTGGAATCCAAGCGATTTAATGCGCGTGCCCAATTTTATTTCAGCGCCCCGGGATATTAACGCTTCAATGGCCGGGTCAACTAAAGTCTCAGCGAGACTATGTCGAGCCATAAGGGGTTTGCAGGCCTTGGCTCCTTTCAAAAACGTTTCAGTCAGAACCGGACGCATGAGGCTCGCCGCGGCAGATGTGGGGTCCGTATTCAGAGCGGCAACGGTTAGAGGCTCCCAAAAGTTTTTATAGAGCGGGCCTTGTGTGGAGACGCATTCGGCAACTGTGCCGTCGGAATTTGAAGTTAAAATCTGGACTGCAGATAGATAGTCACGAAAAGTTGTGTTTGGCACGCGCCGATTGGACGCAAATAACCACCAAGGAATTACGCCTGCACTTGGTCTTAAGGTCCATCGCTGGCCCGACGCGACGTCAACAAACGGAAACTGAGTATGCGTTGGTCCAGCCAAACGATCTGCGGCGCCTATGTCCTTGAGATAATCCATTACGGCATGGTTGCCGCTCATCATCATGTGATTGCCGTTATCGATCACACAGTCCAGCTGTGGATCATGGTAGGACCGGCAGCGTCCACCTGCGCGCGGTGCGGCTTCGTACACCAAAATACGTCCGTCGAGGCGTGATAGACGCACCGCCGCAGCGAGGCCGGCTATGCCCGCTCCTATGATATGTGTTTTAGGGCGTTCGGATTCACTGATCGTAGTCATAGAAACCCGTAACGAATGGCGATCCAGAATTTTTCAAGGCGCAATATAAGACGTTTTAGGCCTGTCGGTGCGGGTAGCGGACACCATTCGTTTTTGCGCAGGCGTTCGAAATGCTTGCGATAGACCATCATCATGATTACAGCGGGACGCATCGCCGTCTTCGAACATTTTGCGAGCGCGATTTCAGCATGTTCGAACGCGCTTTCCGCATGCTTCGCTAGTTCGTTGATCACCTGTGGAAGGCGAGGGTCAGAAACGACTTCAGACGGGTTGGTTGTCTCTATGCCGGCGTGCTGAAGAAGCTCCAACGGTAGGTATAAGCGGCCAATCGCTGCATCTTCCCTGACATCGCGCATGATGTTTGTGAGTTGCAACGCGCGCCCGAGGTCATTGGCGACCTGCTCGCCTTCAGGTGTTGCTTCGCCGAACGCTCGTACACAAAGCCGGCCGACGGCGGACGCGACGCGATCACAATATAGGTCGAGAGTCTGAAGAGAGGGGGCGACGATGGGGCCCCTCGCATCCATTTCCATGCCATCGATGACCGCTAGAAAGTCTTTCTTTTGTAAATCAAATGTCGCAATCGATGGGATGAGCGCGCGGGTGATGGGGTCGCTGGTTTGACCGTCGAACGCGCGATCGATCTTTTCGCGCCACTGGTGGAGTTCGGTGATTTTTTGATCGTGCGGAAGGTCGCCGTCGGCGATGTCGTCGACTTCACGACAAAATGCATAAATTGCGAAAAGGGCCTCGCGACGTTTTTCCGGGAGAAGCCGCATTGCCCAGTAGAAAGAGGTACCCGAAGATTGGACGCGAACTCTAACGTCGTCCAGATCGGATTGCGCTGGCTCTGGTGCGTTCACTTGAGTGGGCTGTGATCTGGTGTCCGCCAGTCCCATCGCCATTCGTGCCTCATTCTTTTTGAGCAAGTGTTGGGCGGCTGCCGGTCTGCGGCAAGGCCCATTTCTACGCTAGTTTGATTTCCCCAACGTGCTCAGACTCATTTGCACTATATGGCGGGCCTGGAGTGCGGCGTCATTGTATTGATCGGTCGGTTTGCCGTGGGGGACAAAGCGGTCCGGGAGGGTCATGGTCCGGACCTTCAAGCCGCTGTCGAGATGTCCGCCTTGCGCAAGAAAGCTTAAAGTGTGGGCGCCAAACCCACCGGCCGCACCTTCCTCAATAGTGATGACTGCTTCATGATGCTTGGCAAGCTGCGCAATGAGATCTTCGTCTAATGGTTTGGCAAAGCGGGCGTCGACGACAGTTGTCGACACATTGCTGTCTTCCAAATCATCCGCGGCTTTCAAGCATTCCTGCAAGCGCCCGCCCAAAGACAAAAGCGCAAGATCCGTACCTTCTTTCAGAACGCGGCCTTTCCCAATGGGCAGCAGCATGCCCCGCGAGGGAAGATCAACACCTACACCTTCGCCCCTTGGAAAACGAAAGGCCGACGGCCGGTCGTCAATGCTGAGGGCGGTCGCGACCATATGTTTGAGCTCCGCCTCATCGGCCGCCGCCATAACGACGAAATCGGGAAGGCATGTGAGGTAGGCGAGGTCATAACTCCCCGCATGAGTTGGCCCGTCCGCCCCGACCAATCCCGCGCGGTCGATGGCAAATCGGACCGGAAGGTGTTGCAAGGCGACATCATGAACGATCTGGTCATACGCGCGCTGCAAGAAACACGAGTAAATGGCGGCCACAGGTTTAAGGCCGTCGGCAGCCATTCCTGCTGCAAACGTCACTCCATGCTGTTCGGCGATGCCGACATCGTAGCAGCGGTCTGGGAACTTTTTGGCAAATTCATTGAGGCCAGTTCCGGACGGCATGGCCGCGGTTATTGCGACAATGTCGGGATCGTCTTCGGCTTCTTCGATCAGACTTTCAGCAAAAACTTTTGTATAGGTGGGCGCGTTTGATTTCGCCTTGTAAATTTCGCCCGTGACAGGATTGAATTTACCGACAGCATGATAATTTTCGCCGTGCGGATTTCCAAACGGATGCCCCTTTCCCTTTTCGGTAATCACGTGCAGCAGAACAGGTCCGCTGTCGCGCTTCCGTAGACTTGCGAGAATTTCTGTTAGGTCTTCGACATTGTGTCCGTCCACGGGGCCGATATATGTGCATCCCAGCTGGTCAAATAACGTCGAATCTGGCCGGGCGAGGGAGGGTTCCTCGGGAAATTTTTCGGCCAACGCGCTTTGTATCTCCGCGGCGGACTGAAGAGGGCGCGCTTTCACTAAGTCCTTGAGATAATTCGTTAATGCACCAACTGAGGGCGCAATCGACATGCCGTTATCGTTGAGAATAACGGTCAGGCGCGAGTCCATGGCTCCTGCATTGTTGAGCGCTTCATAGGCCATGCCCGCGCTGATCGCTCCATCGCCGATGACGGCAACGACATGACGGTCGATGTTTTTCTTGTCTCGGGCCACCGCCATGCCAAGGGCTGCTGAAATCGATGTTGAACTATGCGCCGCGCCAAAGGGGTCGAACGCGCTTTCACTTCGTAGCGTAAACCCGTAAAGCCCGTCTGTTTGTCGGATAGTGCGTATACGGTCACGCCGGCCGGTCAAAATTTTGTGAGGGTAGGCTTGGTGACTTACGTCCCAGATGATTCGATCTTCCGGTGTGTTGAAAGCGTAGTGTAAGGCGATGGTCAGTTCGACAACGCCAAGGCCTGCACCGAAGTGCCCGCCGGTGGCTGATGCGGCGTCAATCGTTTCTGCGCGTAATTCATCGGACAATTGGCGGAGTTTTGAAATCGGCAGGCGCCGGAGATCGTCGACAGACTCGAGTGTGTCTAGCAACGGAGTTGCGACTTTGGTGGCGTTGTCAGGGTTTTCCGTTGTTTGCAGCTCGAGCTTATTCACAATCACACTACCTCGCGAACCCGGTCCTACCAGTTTCGCCGCACATACATTCTAGGTTTAATTAGACTCGCGGCCGGCCGAAGCCTCCCACGGCGGCGAGCAATATCCCCTCAATGAATTGTTTCCTAAGGGGATTCTGACAGATTCTGGGCCCCGGCTGAAGGCCCATAGTGCCGTCCTTTCCACTGACCGCCCCGGTGTCGCCCATGGGCCACAGCCGAATCGATGGTCATGGCCACATAAATAGCAGCCAAAATTGGCAGTATCAGGGCCTCCCAGAGGTTTTGATCGAATACCCGCAGGGTTGGGGCATAGGAGAAAGCCATAGTGAACCAGCCTAAAAGTCCGGCGATGAGGGCAAATGCGCTCTCATGGACGGAAAAGGTCAGGCTCAGCACAGGCGGCGCTAGGAAAATCAAGGACATAGCGACAATAGTGAGGCCGAGACGTAAGGGTGAGTAGCTGAGTTGGGTGTAGGCGGTGCGGCGGACCATTTTCCACAGCGGGCCCAGCGATTCTGCGGCTCTCAGGCTTTTGCTGCCGTCCGACAGTCCGAGCCACAGACGTCCGCCATCGGCTTTTATACGCGCCGCGATTGCGCAGTCGTCGATCAACTCTCCCGCAACAGCCTCTAAACCCCCTGATTTATTGAGGGATTCGCACCGTAGGAGCACGCATCCCCCAGCGGCCGCTGCGGTTTTGGCGCGCGGGTCGTTGACGGCGGGGAAGGGATACAGCATCTGAAAAAAGTAGATGAATGCTGGGATCAGGCGGCGTTCCCAGAAGGAAGTGCAGCGCAGGCGGACCATCAAGGAGACCAAATCCAGCCGATTCTGCACCGCCTTGGCGGCCAGTCTCGAGAGGGTTTCGGGCGGGTGGACGACGTCGGCGTCGGTAAACCATAGGAACTCCGGCTGGGTAGACATGCTTTCGGCTGCGGTGACCCCAGCGTTTAACGCGGATAACTTCCCGGTCCAACCCTCTTTTAGGTCTGGTGCGGATATGATTTTGGCCTGGTGAACGCTGTTTTTTGCATGGTCAGAGTCGCGATTTTGCGTGGTCGTGTCCTGGTTTTGTGCGATTACCCCTGCGGCGATCTCATCTGTTCCGTCTGTCGAATCATCATCGACAACAATGATCGAAAATTCTCCTGGATATTTTTGCTCTAAGAGTGCGGTGAGGCATTGACCAATCGTCGCCGCTTCATCGCGCGCGGGGACAACAGCAACAACACACGGCCAACGGTCTTTCAAATCGGGAATGGACAACGGGAGATGCTCAGCCCCAAGCCAAAACCGGCTGTGCAGAAAAAATAGATACACCCAAGCGGCGATAGAAATTCCGGCGATCACCTCGATCATGTGGCTTTAAACCACAGATTAAAAAGACCGGAGATGGCAGCGGCGGCAAACCCGGGCGTTTTGAGAACCACCCGCTCGGCCAGCGGGTCGCGCCGGCGTAATTTTTTCGATAGCCGGTTTGCAATGGAGACAATCACCGCGCTCTCGGCGGCAAGACTCTTATGGGTCAAAGCCTTTGGGAGTTTGCGCGCTTCAATCAATAGAGTCTCAGTGGCGTCCAAACAACGATCAAGCACGGCGCGCAATTCCGGTGTGGCCGAAACTTGCGCTAAGTCGACTACGTTTGCACTTTCCTCATGCATCCAATCGTCGGGCAAATAGACACGGTTGAGATTAGCGTAGTCGGCGGCGCAGTCTTGTAAGTGGTTGATGACTTGCAACGCATTGCACAGGGCATCGGACAGCGGATACAGCGATACGCTTTCGCCGTGCAAGTCGAGCAGAAACCGCCCGACAGGCGCGGCGGACCGGTTGCAGTAATCCATCAACTCGGTCCAATCGGCGTATCTGAACTTCACCGCATCTTGTTTGAACGCAGAGACAAGATCGAGGCCGTGTTGAGGTGTCACCCCTGTTTCATCCAGTGTTGCGCGCAAGGCGTGCGCTTTCGCATAAGCCGGATCGTCATTGTCACCGACCAGGGCTGCCGCAAATCCATCCAGCCGTGCGAGCTTTATCCCCGAGCGTAAGTCTGGGTTGTCGGCAATGTCGTCGATGGCGCGTGCAAAATTGTAGTACGCGGCCACGTGAGGGCGCAGGGCTTTGGGCAAAAGCCATGAGCCAACGGGGAAGTTTTCGTCCGCCGCACCCTTGCCCGACGGCGTCTCCGCCGGTTCTACGGCGGATGGGTTTTTCTCCTGCGCTAGCGACTTGTCCACGGAGCGTCCTCGATCAGCGTTATTAATCCTGGCGCGAGGATCAATACGCCCTCACTTCCGCCGGGGCAAGGACAGGTCAGGTGATTTAGTTCTTCGCGGCGGGCTCCGGCGCAGCGCCTAGATCGGGCGGCGGAACGCGGGCGTTTGCCGCTTGTTCATAGGCGTACCCTAAGGCCAGCAGCGTCTGCTCTGACCACGGCAGGCCCATAAACGAAAGACCGACGGGAAGCCCATTTGCGAGGCCCATCGGTACGGTCAAGTGAGGATATCCCGAAACAGCCGGAAGCTGCGACGAGGAGGCGATGGCCGGATCACCGTTTTCAAGATCAATCGGCCAGGCGGCGTCATAGGTGGGAGCAATCAGTGCGATGACGTCATTCTCAGACATCATCCGGCTAATACCCTCCGGTCCGGCAGCACGTTGCGCTACGTCACGATCAACCACGTAGGCCGGATCTTCGAGGCCAGCGGTTATTTGCGACGCTTCGAAAATGCTTTGGTCGAATTCGGCCAGTTCGCGAGGCTCCGCCGCATTGAAGGCGATCACATCGTCCAAGGTGCGCACAGAGACCGCCTCCGGTGCGTTCTGCAAATACTCTTCGAGACCCACCTTAAACTCGGTCAACAATACATTGAGCTCTGCTTCACCAATATTTGGAATATCGGGGGTGATCTCGATGAGCTCCGCACCTTGGGCGCGCAATACCGCTAAGGCGGAGTCAAACACAGTCATCGTTTCAGGTGCAAAATCATCAATCGATCCGATCACGCCAACACGCGCGCCTTTAAGAGCGTTCGCATCCAGCCCAGACGTGTAATCGGTTTTGTGCGCGTCCGCTTCTGCGGTCACCGGGTCAGCCGGATCGCTTCCCACCATGGCGTTAAGCAGGGCTGCCGCACCCGCGACCGTTCGGGCCATTGGGCCTGCGGTGTCCTGACTCGCGCTAATTGGAACAATACCGGTGCGCGAGACCAAGCCAATCGTCGGCTTTAAACCCACCAGCCCATTGACGGACGAAGGACAGACCACCGAGCCGTCGGTTTCCGTCCCGACAGTTGCTGCAGAGAGGCTGGCCGCGGCCGCCGCACCCGATCCTGAGCTCGAACCGCAGGCCGAGCGGGCGAGATCGTACGGGTTGCGAACAAGTCCGCCGACCGCGCTCCATCCGCTGCTTGACCCAAAGGACCTGAAATTCGCCCATTCAGAAAGGTTTGCTTTGCCCAGAATGATAACGCCGGCCTCGCGAAGATATTTAATAACCGGCGCATCGTCCGCTGGAATATTCTCGGCGAGGGCGAGGGATCCAGCCGTTGTTGCCATACCCGCTACATCGATATTGTCTTTGATTAAGACCGGGATGCCATCCGAGGGGCTGAGCAATTCGCCGTCCGCGCGGCGTTCATCCGATGCGCGCGCATCCTCGAGGGCGCTTGGATTTACAGCGATAACCGCTTCGATTTTTGGATTCACCACGCCGATGCGGTCAATATAGGCAGCCGTTATCTCTTCAGACGATATGAGCCCGCTTTCCAAATCAGCCGATAACTCTGGTACCGATTTTTCTACAATGCTGTAGGGAGGGGTCTCTTCGAACGAACAAGCCGCAAGAGTGACCACACACACAAGCAGGTACGGTAGGGACGTTAAAACTCGCACGATCTAATCTCCTCAATCTTTCTCTGGCCCCAGGGCTGACCCGGCGGCGCGCATTGGCTGAAGTATGGCGCATACAAGCTGGCAAGTGTGCATTTAAAGCGGCGATCGACCGCAAATAATTTAAGGTAGGTGCATGTCTGCGTCTCTCGCTGCTGTGTTTGGATCGGCTTTTCTAGCCGCTACCATCTTGCCGTTTTACTCAGAGGTTGTGTTGGCCGCCGCGCTCGCCAACCCTGAACAAAGCCGGGTGGTGTTGTGGATCGCGGCGACGGCGGGAAATACGCTGGGTGCGGTTGTGAATTGGCTGCTAGGACGCTACGCCGCCCAGTGGCGGTCGCACCGCTGGTTCCCCGCCTCAGAAAAAGCCATTGAAAAAGCTGAAGCCTGGTTCAAGCGTCGGGGTGTTTGGTTGCTCTTACTTTCTTGGATGCCGATTGGCGGTGATGCGTTGACCGTCGCGGCGGGATTACTGCGCGTTCGATTCGCGATATTTCTGATTTTGGTGGCAATTGGTAAAGGCGCACGCTATGCCGCTGTGATCGCGGGAATCGAGTTTGTACTTTTTTAAGCGTCTTTTATTCGGCGGCCGCGGATACGTTCGAATCCCCGCGTTTAACCGCATTTTTTGCAATACGGAATAACGCCTCCCACGCCGGTCCCGGAAACTTGTGCAGGTCCACCATCACCTTTTCAAAGGCGCTCAAGAACCAATCAACATCGCTGTCCGTCAAAACCAAAGGCGGGATAAGTTTAATGATATTTGTTTGATGGCCGGAGACCTGAGTCAGAATGCGGTGATCGGCGAGCAGAGGGATTGTAATTGCCTGGCAAAATAATTCTTTGCTCAGCGCGTTCACGCTCGTCCAGGCGGTGCGCAGCGATAGGGATTTCGGTGCGCCAAATTCTATACCGACCATAAGGCCGCGCCACCTGACGTCATGAATAAATTCAAATCGCTCTTTCATGGCCAGCAAACCTTGGCCAAGTTTGTCACCCATGACTTGTGCGTTTTGTGCGGCTTTGACTTCGTCCAGCGCGGTGAGCGCCGCTAGTCCTGCGACCATTGCCATGTCGCCCTGGCCAAAAGTTGATGAGTGAACGACGCAGTTTTCCAAGGATGAGAAAACTTTGTCATAAACAGCTTTTTTGTACAGTACCGCGCCGACGGGCACGTAGCCGCCAGATAACGCTTTGGAGAGAACAACGATATCGGCATCAACTTTGCCGCCGCGGTCCTCTCCGTGCTGCATGGCTAAAAACTTGCCGGTGCGGCACATGCCGGATTGAATTTCATCAACCACAAGCAGGCTTCCGTATTTGTGGCAGAGACGCGCCGCTTCGCGCAGGTAGCCAGGCTCGGCGATCGCAACCCCCTTGCCTTGAACGGGCTCGACGACGAAAGCGGCAAACTCTTTTGTCGCCAGCGCGTCTTCCAAGGCTTCGAGATCGTTGTATTTAATTTTGCGGTTGCCTGGCAGTAACGATCCGAAGTCTTTGCGGAATACCTCAGCACCATTCAGGGCAAGCGCCCCGGTTGTTAAGCCGTGAAAGGCTGATGACGCGTGTAAAACGCCATCTCTCTTTGTGGTGCGCCGCGCAAACTTTATGGCGGTCTCGATGCCTTCCGCCCCGGAGTTGGTGAAATAAACGTAGTCGAAATCGGGAACTCGCCGCTTAAGTTCTTGTGCGAGGGTGCCCGACAACAATGGTGTTCCGAGTTGCACGAGGCTTGCGGTGTCCGCGGCGAGAAAGTCTGCAAGGGCCTTTTTAACCGTCTCGTTATTCCGTCCCATGTTGAACATGCCGTAGCCACCCAGCATGTCGAGATACTCGGCGCCGTCCTCGCCGATGAGATGCGCGCCTTCGGCGCGCACGAACGTACGGTCAAAGCCGATCAGATTTAGGGATTTGGCAAAACGCGGATTGACGTGCTCGGCCTGCAAACGATGGTGCGGACCCGTGGCCTCCTGCAAAAGGCGTTGAACATCAAGCGCCATAGTGTTTCGGTCTCCATGTGCTCCACAGAAATATCGGGAGCTTGATCTTAGAAAGACTAGCACAAGAGCTATTGTATGTATGTTCAGGAAAAGCAAGCTCGATGAGGAAAAATACCGACGCTTCTGGTTAAATGGACTTAGGTTTGCCGCGCCGATGCGGCAGCGGATTCCGCTCACATAGTTTTCACCTCATATAGTTTTAAGGGGAGACCCACCATGATTGTCGCCGGCTTTATTGTTCTGCTTTTGGGGCTCACGATTCTGACCCACTACTATGGGCTGCGAGTGATTACGGAAATTGTTGAAGTCGTAAAAATATCGCCGCAGGCCCGGATGGTCGTGGTGGTCTTCGGCGTAATCATTGTTCATACGATTGAAATCGCTACGTATGCCGCGGGGTACCTCGTTGCGGACCGTATACCGGGTACCGGTGAGTTTGCAGGTCTGCACGAAGGGTTGATCTCTGCGTCCGCTGCCATCGCCGCAACGCCGCGCACAGGGTTGTCGCTTACGTTTTACGACTATTTTTATTTTTCCGCCGAAACGTTTGCCTCCCTGGGTTTGGGGGACATCTACCCCATCGGGGATATACGGCTGATCGCAAGCTTCGAGGTGCTCAGCGGTCTCATCTTGATCGGGTGGTCAGCGTCTTTCACCTATATCGCGATGCGGAAATTTTGGGAGCTTCACGTGGGCGCCCCGCGCTGGTTACAGGACTGACGCGTTGCCTCAAGAATGCCTTACACCGGCCTTAGGGAAGCCTAAATAAATGCGTTGTATGGTTCCTGGACCTTTAGGGAACTGAACCATGAAAAGCTTAGATCGCTTTTTCGACTTCTACGGCCGTTTTACACCGCGCTGGTTTAGCGATGCGGCTGCGGCGGCTCTCGCCCTTGGTGTAATTGTCTTGATTCTTGGATGAGGGCGTTCGCTCACGCGATGCGATTAAACCACATCATCGAGAGCAGTGCGGACATGACCGCAAGCGCCACGGCAATGGCGGAAAACAGAGCTGTGATTTCCGTCTCTTTCTTCTCCAACACGAGTTGAGTGTTGAGACCCTGATAGATTTTTTTCAAATCACTCGCATTTCCTGCGTAGAAATACTCGCCGCGGGTGATGTCAGCGATTGATTTAAGGGTGTCTTCGTCAAGGCGAACGCGCATCGACCATCCTTCGAAACCCAAGGTCGCCCCTGCCGCAGTACCAACGCCAACGGTATACACCCGAACGCCGCGTTCGGCCGCCATCCGTGCGGCTTCAATCGGATCAGGCCCGGTGGTGGCTTGGCCATCGGTGAGAAGAATAATGACCGCCGACTGGTAAGACCCGGGTTCAACCGGCTCGTTATTCTCTTCGGCTTCTTCCTCGCCGCCCATAATCGGGCCGAGATTTCTTTCCATATCGCCGCGCACGCCCCCGCCCAGCGGTGCGCCTCTGCGGCGGTAATCGCGCCAGCGGCTCCTATTCATCGGGCCGAGATCAAAATTTGCGCCAGGAAAGAGTTCCTGTAGGGCGACCAAGATCCCGCTGCCGATGGCGGTTCCGCGGTGGGTGGTGAACCGTTCGATGGCGCCGATTACATCCTCGCGGGCATGGGTGGGACGTTGAACGGTCAATGCTGATCCCGCAAATGCCACCACACCGACCCGGGTTGTCCGGGGTTGCTCGTTCACAAATGTGCGCGCCGCATCTTGCGCGGCGACCAGCCGGCTGGGCTCGACATCGACAGCGCGCATACTGCCGGAAACATCCATCGCCAAAATAACGGTGTCCCGTTGAGACGGAAGCGTGATCACAGCCGCCGGGCGGGCGATGGCGGTGATCATAATAATGAGAGCGGCCAGAAACAGGAGCGGCGGGACGTGACGGCGAAACTTCTGACCCGCACCCATGGCGTCTTTAACCATGCTCAGGCTCGCGTATCGCACCGCTGTGAGTTTTTTGCGCCTCATCAGCAAGATATAGGCTGCGATGAGCAACGGTATCGTTACGAGCAACCAGAGAAGATTAGGCCACAGAAACGTCAAGGTTTGCTTCCAAATGTTTTGGCAACCCGCCTGCTGCCTGTTGGCTGCGGCGTTTGCGTAAATCCGCGAATCTTAGAATAGCATCTATCAAATCATCGGTGGTGGACAACTCCAGAGTATCAACGCCAGCGCTTGCAAGGGCTCCGCGGAGCTCGGATTCGCGGGCCAGCGCCATGGCGGCGAATCGCTTGCGAAAACCTTTATCATGGGTATCGACAAAGATTTGCTCGCCGGTTTCTGAATCCTGCATCGTTATAAGACCTAGGTCTGGGAGATCCATTTCCAAGGCATCGTACAGCCTGACTGCGACAAGTTCGTGGCGCCGTGCCATGCGGGCCAAGGGATGGGCCCATCCGGGGGTGCTGATAAAATCGGACACCAGAAACACGAGAGACCGGCGCTTGATGATTTGGTTCGCCGTGGTGATGAAATCGGACAGGTCGGTTTCCGGAGCGTTCGGCATTTCGGGCCGGTTCATGAGGCTGTTTAAGATGTGCAGCACGTGTTCCCGGCCACTGCGCGGGTGGATGACGGTGTCAACGCCTCCGCCGTAAAGCAGAACGCCCGCGCGGTTTCCATGCCTGGTCAAAAGGCGCGTCAGAACGCCGATGAATTCAGTGAGCACGGTGCGCTTTTTCACCTCCATTGATCCGAAATCGATCGAGGGGCTGAGATCGAGGAGAAACCACGCGGTGACCTCCCGATCTTCGGTGTATTCGCGCACGTAAGGGGCTTGCATGCGCGCCGTGACATTCCAGTCGATATGCCGAACGTCGTCGCGAAGCTGGTACTCGCGAATATCAGCGAGATCTAAACCGAACCCGCGAAACAATGACCGGTAGTTGCCATGCAACAGGCCATCCAGCTTGCGGATCACCGTCCACTCGAGGCGGCGCAGGAGCGCGTCAGGACTGTGCGGCAACGGAGACATGAGCCTCGAGGGGTTTTTCGGGTGCGGCGATATGTCCCATTATTTTTTCAATCACCTGATCGGTTGTCAGAGAATCCGCGAGCGCTTCGTAGGACAACACAATGCGATGGCGCAGAACGTCTGGAGCTAAGTCTTTGACATCGTCGGGGAGGACGTAGTCTCGTCCGCGCAAGAACGAAAGCGCCCGTGCGCCTTCAATAAGGTTGATCGACGCCCGCGGGCTGGCGCCAAAGGTGATGTACTTGGCTAAATCCTCGATCCCATACTTTTGCGGATCGCGCGTGGCCGCCGCCAATTTGACCGCATACTGCATGAGCGCCGGGTCTACATAGGCGCTGCGGCATTTTTCTTGCGCCGCCAGCAACTGGTCTGTGGTTGTGACCGCGGCGACCGCAGCCGCAGCCCCCGTGACCCGTTCGACGATTACAAATTCTTCTTCTTCAGTTGGGTATCCGACCACCACTTTCATCATGAAACGGTCGACTTGCGCTTCGGGCAAGGGGTAGGTGCCTTCGGTTTCAATGGGGTTTTGAGTGGCCATCACCAGGAATGGTTGGGGAACTTTATGGGATTCACCAGCGATGGTGACCTGGTATTCCTGCATGACCTCAAGTAGGGCGCTCTGAACTTTCGCCGGTGCGCGGTTGATTTCATCAGCGAGCAACAGGTTGGCAAAGACCGGGCCTAAGGTCGTTGAAAAATCACCGGTCTTGAGATTGTAAATTCGCGTGCCGATCAAATCAGCGGGAACAAGGTCGGGCGTGAATTGAATACGTTTGAAACTCCCGCGAATGGTTTCCGCTAAGGTTTTGACGGTCAAAGTTTTGGCGAGGCCCGGAACGCCCTCAACAAGCAAGTGACCTTGCGCGAGGATTGCTACAAGGACGCGTTCTAAAAAATGGTCTTGGCCCACGACCACTTTTTTGACTTCGTAGAGCACCCGTTCCATTAGGGCTGAGACGTCAGTGCTCATCGGTTCATTAGTGTCCATATGATCCCGTTTCGTGTCTAAAGGTTAGAACGGCGACATGCCGGCGGCCGACGCCGCATTTTCAATGGGTACCGCGAACCCGATGCCGATAAAGACCCGGTGTTCCGACGGATTAAGAATACCGGTGACGATTCCCACGACTTCACCGTTTGCTGTCACCAAAGGGCCCCCGGAGTTTCCCGGATTGGCCGCTGCATCGAATTGAATGAGATTGGAGAGCACGCGCTCGCCTTCCGGGGTGCGGTACTCTCGGCGCAAGCCTGAGATGACGCCCGCCGAAACCGAAGGTCCGATTTCAAAAGGAAAGCCGACAGTGATGACATCGTCGCCCAAAGCGAGATCGTCGGTCGAACGCAAGGTGGCGGGCGTAAGATCGTCTGGCAGTGTGGACGCCTGGAGGACGGCGAGATCATTTTCGGGCTGAACGGAAATCACGTTGGCCTCGGACTCAGATCCGTCGAAAAAAATTATTCTTAAAGCTTGGGCGGCACCGACCACGTGGAAGTTGGTGAGGATGATTCCGCTTTCCACGATGACAACCCCGGTCCCGGTGCCCTCTACTTCCTCCTCGCCGCTGTCTTCGTCGGTCCGCAGAGCTTGCACGCGAACGACCGAGGGCCGAACAATTTCGTAGGCTTGAGACGCCATCGAGGGCTCGGGCGGTAGATTCTCAAGAGAATGCAGGACCGCGAGATCGATATCCTCCTGTGTCAGAGAGAAGGGGGTGGCGATGTAGGCGTAGCCTAAAATCGCGAGGAGCGTGAAGACGCCGCTGCCCACCGCCAGAACGGCTCGATCATGGCGGCCATAAAACCGGCGCCACCAACTTGTCTTGGGCGAGGCGTGTTCCGATGTCTCGGTGCTCGCGTCCGTGCGCGCATTGACCTGGCCAACTCTATGGTTGGCTGGTGTGCGTCCGCGATTTGAGCGGCTATACAGGCTGACGCGGTTCATCGAGGGCTCCAGCTTAGCGGCATCACAATACCTTGTGACCAAGAAGGGTATTCAAATTCCAAGTTGAAACAAAGGTGCAAATCCCCGTGATTCGGACACAGGTATGAGAGTTTTGTAATAAATGCCCGAATCTCGCAGGGTTTTTGCCCTTGAGAAGGAGGAGCCCGGCGCGTTTGTCACACAGTTGCCAATATCACCGGCGCAGTATAGGGACACCAAGCGCAAGGAGTCCTGACATGTCAGTTCGTTTTTATCTCGTCATACTTTGTTTTCTCGCGGGCCTTGGTGTCGCGAGCGCGGCACCTGGGGCCGACGATCCAGCGGCGCCGGTGAACGCGCTGCATGAGACCCTTCTGTACAACATGGAAAATGCCGCGATGCTTAGATTCGAAGGTCGTCGAGCGCGCTTGGAGCCGGTCGTCCGGGAGTCTTTCGATCTTGAGACCATGGCACGCGTGTCCATCGGTGCGCCGTGGCGCGAGGTCGATGACGAAACCCGCGCACGGCTTGTTGACGCGTTTACGGACTGGACGATCGCGAACTACGCCGCGCAATTTTCCGCCTACGACGGAGAGCGCTTTGACGTTGCCGGTACCTCCGATGCGGGCCGCGGGAACATTTTGGTCAACACGCACCTCATTGCAGATAGTGAAACGATTGCGCTGAACTACCGTCTCCGCCGGTCTGACGACCGGTGGCGCATTGTCGACATCTATTTGGACGGTGCGGTCAGCCAACTCGCAATGCGGCGCGGCGAATTTGCGTCGGTGCTAGGAAATGGGGGCATCGATCAACTCATCGCGCACATGCGCGCGCAAACCTCGAAACTGGCCTCGGGGGATTAGGCGTTTGGTGTTGGCGGGCGTCTTGGGAGGGACTCGAACGAGACTTTATCTTGACGCCCCGAGTTATTAAGACGGGGCGTAATCTCCGGGTCCTAGGCCCTCTAGGTGCTCTTCCTGGAATACCTGAATGGCGCCGACAACCTCCGCAGAATCCTTAAACCGCGCAATGTGAAACAAGGCGTCTCCCTCAGAGATAATCGGAAGGTTCGTTCGCCCAACCACAATACCTGTGAACGGTGCAACGACTTCACTCTCGTTTTCTCCAAAAGGATCGGAGACCAATCCAAGCCGTTCACCCTTTCTTACCTGTGAGCCAGCTTGTTTTGTCGCCCTGAAAATTCCTGCTGATGGGGCGCGGACCCAAGATGATGATCTTGCAATAATTGGAACAACTGGTGATCTACTTTTTTTCGTTTGGGGTATCATTCCAATCTCTCGCATGACATTGCGAATACCGCGCACGCCTGCGCGAATCGCCAGTGAATCAAACCGAAGCGCTTCGCCAGCCTCATACAATAGGATTGGAATGCCTTTTTCAGCTGCTATTTGACGCAAGGATCCATCTCGTATGTTTGCATTGATTATCACGGGCGTGCCAAACGCTCGTGCTAACTTCTCGGTGGCCGGTTCATCGAGATTAGCTCGGATATGGGGGTGATTAAATCGATGTATACCGCCGGTGTGTAGGTCAATTCCGTGAGTGCATTGATCCAAAATTTCTTGGGCAAATACGGAAGCGATACGCGAGGCGAGTGACCCGTGTTCGGTTCCCGGAAACGAACGATTCAGGTCGCGGCGATCCGGCAGGTAGCGGGAATGGACCAAAAATCCATACACATTGACAATCGGAACCGCCACGAGCGTGCCTTGCAACCTATCCATTCCCGGCCGTCCGAGGAGCTGGCGAATAATTTCAACACCGTTAATTTCGTCTCCATGTATCGCCGCGCATACAAATAGCTTGGGTCCTTCACGACGTCCGTGAATCACATGAACCGGCATAGCGATGGGCGTGTAGGTTGAAAGTCCGGGAAGCTCTAAATTGATAGAGGCACGCGACCCGGGGGAAATCTCATTCCCGCCAATTAAAAATGGCGGGCGAATCATCAGCCTTTCCCTCTGGTTTTCGTCTTATTGTGTTGCGCGTTTTTTTCCATGAATTCAATAATCATTCCGGCGATATCCTTACCGGTTGCGTTCTCGATGCCTTCTAGACCTGGTGAAGAATTGACTTCCATTACTACAGGGCCGTGATTAGAGCGAAGCATGTCTACGCCACAAACGTTCAAGCCTAGCGCCTTCGCGGAGCGCACAGCCGTTGACCGCTCTTCAGGCGTAATTTTAATTGTTTTCGCGGACCCGCCTCGATGAAGATTAGATCTGAAATCATCTGCGGCGCCTGAACGCATCATGGCGGCGACAACTTTGCCACCGATTACAAACGCTCGAATATCTGCTCCTCCTGCTTCTTTAATAAACTCCTGCACGAGAATATTTGCGTTTAGGCCAGCGAACGCTTCTATCATGCTCTTTGCAGAGGATGGCGTTTCTCCGAGGACGACACCAATGCCCTGGGTTCCTTCGAGCAACTTAATAACACAAGGCGTGCCACCCACAATTTCAAGTAAGTCGTCGGGTTCGCCGCTGTGGTGCGCGAACGCTGTGACGGGCAAGCCGATTCCAGCGCGTGACAGAATTTGCATACTGCGAAGTTTATCGCGGGACCGGCCGATAGCGACCGATTCATTAAGAGGAAACACGCCCATCATTTCAAATTGACGAAGAACGGCAAGGCCGAAGAACGTGATAGATGCGCCAATTCTCGGTATTACGGCGTCGATACCCGTCAATGTTTCTCCCTTGTACCGCACCTCCGGGTGATGGGAAGCGATATCAACATAACATCGAAGGGTATTGATAATTTGAATATCGTGACCCCGTTCTTCTGCAGCCTCAACCAATCTTTTGTGAGAGTACAAATTTGGATTACGAGCCATCATGGCAATTTTCATGTAATCGCTTCCTTCTGATTGCAATAAACTGCGGAGGAGTGCCGCTCGCCTGTAGACATTCTAATTGATTGGTGCGCAGTCATTGGGTCTTTTTCAACGTAAATGATTTTGCGGGATCGACCAGCAATTTACGCCGGAGGGCTTGGCGGCCTAAAAGCATTCTAAAGCCCATTTCGTCGCGATTAATAAGAGATAATTCTATCGGCCAACGCATATCTCCAATCCAAAGAGTCGTGCGGATGATATATCGCTCAGACGATTTTCCTCCTGAATCAGTGATGTTCCGCTTATCTATTACCAGGGCCGTACAGTTAATTTCGGGGTGCCGCTGCCTCTGTAACGGGTGGGCTTTAAAATTGACGTAAGTCGCGCCACTTTTGGTAAACGTGGATATTTTAAAGGCATGCAATGCGGATGTGCGCGCGCCCGTATCCACTTTCACTTTAATCTGATCAATGCCGAGGTCAGGTAATCCCACCCATTCCCGCCAACCGATGGCAAGTTTTTGACGTTTTGTGCCGATTTGAAGTTTGGAACCGAGTTTTGCGGACATGCTACCGGTTGTTTTTGTTCACCACGTCATAATCGAATACTATAGCAGTGTTGTCTAGCCTGAGCGCGATAGGCATTTGTGACTGTTTTTCACCGATAGCGACCAGCAGGTCTTTACATATGTTATTCCCAAGTGTTCATGCGGTAGGCTTGTTACTGCTCACGCCGTTTTTTTGTTTGCGAAAGAGCGCGTACCGATGACGACGGTGGCATTGGTTCTTCCACAAACATCATGGTGGTATCTATCGCCCAGAATAGGGGCGTTCCGCTCATTGCGATGTTCGATGTCCTGCATGTGATCGCCATTGCGGCAATACCGGCTCTCATTTTTTTTGTGGCTTGTCGCGCCACGGCTTCATTCTGCAACGGACGCCTCGATCCAGAGCAGTTCACTGCCCCTGTTTGACGCTTGGCTTTGGCGGTCGCCCCAACATCGCGGTTAGAACAACGAGCGTTGCGATCAGTGTGTACGCCATGGCGATGGTCAGAAGAATGCCCATGCTTGCCGTACCGATGTGCGTGGACAGTGCAAGACTTCCAAATGCGGCTGTGGTGGTTAGGGCGCTAAACACCATAGCTCGCCCGGCTGGGGCAGCTAATAGAGTCTCCTCGCCAGCGCGCCATGCGGTCACAAAGTAAATCGGATACGCAACGCCCACACCGAGGAGTAGGGGCAAGGCGATCACATTTGCAAAGTTCAAAGGCAAACCAATCGCCGCACAGGTGCCCAACGTTAAAAGGGCGGCGAGAATCATCGGGGTGAGAACACGAATGACATCCAGAATCCGGCGCATCACCAGAGCAAGAAGAATCGTGATGGCGATGACCGCGAAAATCGCGGCAGATGCAAAAGCGCGGGTCACCAAGGCCCCGGTTTCGTAGATGACAACAGGATCGCCGATCGCACTTGGTGCAATTGTGCGCACGGCGTGAACAAAACGCGCGAGTGTTTCGATATCTGGTGAAAGATCTGCGGGCGCGATTTGTATGCGATATCGTCCATCGCGGGCGATAAAGCTGCTGCGCAATTCTTCAGGTAGGCCGCTTAAGGTCACGCGTTCAGCATTGAGTGCCGTTTGTAGGGGTGAAAGCGCAGCATCAAAGCCATTAAGGAATGCGTTTGAGAGAACCTCCAGGGTCGCATCGTCGGCGTCCGTTGCTACTCGTGTGAGAAGCGGTGCGAGGCGCTCGGCGGTTTGCTGCAAGTCTCCGGCCGCATATTCAGAGGAAAGATACGTTTGGATCGCGCTTTCAGCGCCCGCAGCGGCGGTGCGAAGGTCGTCCGGCGTTGGTGCAACCGATGCTCCAGGCTCGAGGGTCGGCCCCAGGATTAAGTACAAATCGTCGAGAATGGTCAGCTTTTCGTCCTGGTGGGCGGGAACAAGATCGAAAACCGTAATCGTATGGCTGACCTCCGAGAGTGCGGCAAGACGCTCGGCAAGCGGGCCCACATCGTTCTCGTCTTCCACCAAGACATTTAGTGTATTTGGATTGATCAAGGGATCACTCATAAGATCAAGAGCGGTTGCCATTGATTCTGATTTCGGATCTTTCAATTTCAATGGATCGAAATCGAACGCAAGGCGCGGTAGAGCAGACGCCGCACCAAGTGCGCACATGAGCGCAAGGCTCAGCACAACGGTGCGCCGGTCAATAAGTGCGCGATTGAACGGCGCAGCCCAGGTGTAGCCAATGTGCTCTGTCTCACCTTTCGGGCGCACAAGAGATAGCAGGGCCGGAAGGGCAGTGAAGTTGAGCGCCAGCGCAATAAGCATACCGCCTCCGGCGATAACGCCTAGTTGCGAAACGCCCCGGTATTCGGTGGGTAAGAACGAGAAGAACCCTATCGCCGTGGCCGCCGCCGCAAGACTCAAGGGCCGCGCCATCAGTGCGCCTGTAGCGTCGAGCGCGCGGCCCTGACCTTCAGGGGTTTGGGATTCAGTGAAAAGCTCAGCGCGATAGCGGGTGCAAAATTGAATGCTAAAATCCACGCCAAGGCCAACAAACATGATCGCGAACGCAACAGAGATGAGATTAAGCTCCCCCACTGACAAGGTCGCCCATCCCATTGTGATAATTAAACCCACCACAAGCGTTACTGCGGACACTCCGACAACCCGGCCCGAGCCGAGGGCCATAAACAATAAGAGTGTCACCAAGGCCAAAGCGATGAGTCCGGCTAGACCGGTTCCCTCCGCCACAGTTACGAACTCGTCATCGTTTAAGGGAATTTGTCCAGTTAAGCGCACCCGGTAGCCAGCCTCCGGCGTAAGTCCGAGGTCCTGTGCGGCGGTGCGGATCGTACGTGCAGCGACTTCGCCTTGTTGAAGTGCGGCAATATCCAAAATCGGTTTCGTGACGACGAGTGCACGGGAAGGTTGATCGGGCGCAAGAGCCGCGAACAGATCATGCCAGTTCATTTGCGCGTCAGCGCCGGCCAGGGACTTATCAATGACATCTGCCGCTTGATCAGCCGTGTTTGAAAATGCGCTGACGCCATCTTCTCCGTGCGCGGCAGCCGTATAAACCAAGTCGAATAGACGAAACATTCCCCGCGCATTTCGGTCCGTTGCGATCGCGCCCAATAGCGGTTGCGCCGCGGCGAGATCCGCTGCCAAAGAATCGAGCTCTTCAACAGACAGATACAACAGCCCGTTTTGATCGAAAAATTCCCCGCCTGCTGGGTTGCGTACAGACTCAAAGATATCTGAATGCATTTCTAAAGCTGTAGTCAGACGCGAAGCTGCGGCCTGCGTTTCTCTCGCCGATGGTCCGTCGATGACCGCAATGGTTAGGTCGTAGTCGTTGGGAAACTGGGTTTCGAATTCGCGTTCGGCCACCCGGAACGAAAGGTCGCGGTCAAAAAGAGCCCGCGTGTCGGTGTTAAACGTCAGCTCGCGTGCAATGCCAAGACACGCAAGGACGATAATAATGGTAGTCACGGCCAGAACGCTGAGAGGTCGCCGCCGACTAAAAGTTACAAGGGTTCTAGCGAACGTATTCACGATGGTTCCGGGCGTCTAAGAAACGGGCGATTGGTCATTCTACAAAAGTGTAGTCACTAGGTCTTAATTGCTGGTGTCGCCTTTTACCTATTAGTGAGGTTATAATATACCTCTATCGAATTCGGAGAGGTTTTAGGGAGTTAAAGATGCGCGCGCACAGTGTCTTGGCGGTGTTGGCAGTGATCGTTCTTATTGGAATTGGTCTTGCTCTTGCTTATATCGCCCGGCCAGGTTCGAAAACCTACGTCTCCTCGAGGGGACCTGAACGCTTAAACGCATGTGATATGCTCGAGGCTGCCGATGTGGAGCGCGTTATTGGTGTCCCCGTGCGAACGGCTGAGCGTCGCGATGATGGAATGACGAAAGATGGTGCGTATTCGTCCACATGTTTCTGGGGAACGACAGAGGTTCCGGAGATGGGTGGAACGTATGCAATCCTCAACGCGATGGCGTGGCCTGCGGGGAGCGGCGGCGGAAAACACTTCCTGGAAGAATTTTATCACGCGGCTGACGCGCACGTAATTCCCAGCCAACCAGAGCCCCTATCGTATGGAGATGAGTCGCTATATTGGGGTGACGGCGTGGCTGTGTTGGTGGGCGATATAAGTTTTGGGATTTCTGTGCGTCATTCTAGCCCCGACCGATCCATCCGCCGCATTATGGAAGAAATGCTGGCGAAGAAAATTCTTGAGAATCTATAAAAAAACAGCGGTCCGCTTTTTGAGCGAACCGCTGTTTTGAGAATTAAGTGGCGCAGTTTCCCGCACTAAATTTTTATTGAGCTTTAAGATTGTCGGCCGCGGTTTTGCCGCGTTCGGTGACTTCTTCATAGCTGATCGACTGTCCTTCCGTTAACGTGTCCATACCCGCACGTTCAACGGCTGTGATGTGAACAAACACATCCTTACCTCCATCCGCTGGCTGGATGAAGCCGTATCCTTTAACTTTGTTAAACCATTTCACAGTTCCAGTAGCCATACCTTGGTCTCCGTAGATGCACTCAACGACGCGTTCGACCGCGCACCCGCCGCGCGGCAAAAAAGAGTTTTGAATGTCTTGAAAAGTTGTCCCCCAGGGTAGGCCGGGACCCAATGACTGGCGGCATTTCAGGCAAGATCAGGGCCAAAACTCAATTGCGGGGTAATCAAAAAGGTGGGGCCGTGGGGAGTCAAGGAATTTTGGGAATTCCTTGGGGAAATTGGCCTCTGAGTGGCTCACATATGTCCTTTTCACCAAATAATGACGTCCGCAACGTTCACAGGTGGGATCGGGTGGTCTCAATGTCGTGTTTTGGAGTCGCCAGGTCTCTTGCTCGAGCCGGAGTCGGATGCCGACAGCCCCGCCATGGAGCCGACACGTTAGGTCTGTCATGATGGTGCAATGAGCAGCGAAAAAATCCTTCATCTCTTTGATATCGAAACGTCCGGAAAAAAGGTTCCGATCTCGGATCTTGGCACGAGTGACGATCAGTTCGCCTATGCTCTGGTGGATGGCTGTCCGCCGTTAGAATTAACCGCTCCCGTGTTCTTAAACCGCCCGGAGTTTGCCGACGTTTTTCCGCATGGCGCAACGCATCGTCATACACCAATGGTTTGTGCCGTGAAAAATTGTCTGCTCATGGGACCATTCGGGTACGTTGTTTTACCCACCGGCATGCTCGTTCGCCAGTCAGCCGTGAATCTTGATGGGGCGTCGTTGGAATACACGTTTGGCCATTTCAAAGGACAACTCCCAGGCAAACATATTCCCTGGGCCCAAACGCATGACCCGATTTTTTCGGTCAATAGTTATTCATCCAACAACTATTTCCACCTCCTAATTGACTCGCTCGGGCATATGCATTGGCGGGACAAGGTGCCAGCTGCTGAGCGCGCGAAAGTCATCGTCAGTGGGTATGCCGAGCAGGCTGAGCGTATTCAGGGTTTTATGGGTGCTGCCATTCGCAAGGCGGGACTAACGCCCGACCAACTTTATCCGTTCGATGGAACTTTATTGTTTTGCCGCAATGTGATTTTCCCGCGGCGGGATACCGGCGCGAACCCGCAAAAAGTCAATTGGTTGCGCCAACGCTTTGGGGTCGATGGGCGGCCGCGCGGAGATGCACGTATCTATGTCGCGCGCGGTGCCGCACCGCGCCGCCGCGTCACAAACGAATTCGAGGTTGAAAAACTTCTCGCGAAGCACGGGTTTCAATCCGTCAATCCGGGTGTGTTGAGCGTAGATGAGCAAGTTGAATTGTTTGCGGGCGCGTCCATTGTTGTCGGTCCACATGGCGCGGGATTAACAAATGCCATCTTCATGGCGCCCGGCGGCGCAGTCGTGGAACTCACTCATACCATGCGAGTGGTTTGGACCTACCATGAAGTCGCGTGCGCGGCGGGTCATGCGTACGCGTGCGTAATCGGGGAGTTTGCTGGCGAGTCTGATGAACCGTTGTTTGGCGATCTCGACGTCGATCTTGACGCGCTGGACGCTGCGGTAGCGGAGGCGATTAAAGCTGTCGGATAGAGTGTGCCGACATTGGCACGTTATTTGTCCGGCAATGGAATGAACTCGTCTTCGTCCGGCGGTAATCGAAAGCGGCCCTGCCAATTTTGCTCGGGCGCAGTCGCCCAATCGGCCTTTGCTTTGTCCATGAGATCTTCAGTGCTCGCGACAAAATTCCACCACATCAAACGAGGCCCGCCATCAAGCGGGGCGCCGCCCAGTAGCATGAGACACGCGGCCTCTGTACATCTGATTTCAACGTCCTTGCCTTCAGCCAACACACCCATCTGCATGGCATCGAGACGTGTACCGTCGACGGTGATTTCCCCGCTTACGACATAAACGGCACGTTCTGGATGCTCTGCAGGAAGTTTAACGCTGGCGCCGGCGTTTAGAACGGCATGGACATAAAGTGTTTCGCTGAGAACATTCACCGGAGATGTTTCACCAAAGGCTGTTCCAGCGATGATTTTTAGATGCGCGCCTGAGTCGGTGATTTCGGGCAGCGAAGTGCTCGGATGATGAACGAATTTCGGTTCGGTTTCTTCATCCGATTTCGGCAGGCCGATCCAGGATTGAATACCGTGCAGAGTGTGCCCGGCTGCTCGTGTCTCTGGTCCGGTGCGTTCCGAATGCACAATACCTTTACCCGCGACCATCCAATTGACGTCTCCAGGGCGGATATCCTGAACCGAGCCCAAGCTGTCTTTGTGCGAGATTTCACCATCGAAAAGATAAGTGACGGTCGCAAGGCCAATATGCGGATGGGGGCGTACGTCGATGCCCTTTCCGGGCGCGAAATCCGCCGGCCCCATATGATCGAAAAAAACAAAGGGGCCAACACTCCGTCGCTCTGTATATGGAAGCACGCGGGAGACTTCGAAGCCGCCAAGGTCTCGCCGCCGGGGGCTGATGATGAGAGACACGGTTTCGCTCACGCTTTACGTCCTCCGAAAGACTCGTGTTTTCTGGGGTCAATGCATATTTAATTTCGAGTCAACGTAAGGACTCAGTGTTTAAAAGCAAGACGGCCTATGCGATCTGCTCGGCTGAGGTGTTCGGACGAGAGGGTAGGACCCGCTCGGAGGGAAGATAGAGTGTTATGGTTGTGCCGGTTCCGCGTTCACTGCTTAAGGACAACGAGCCATCATGAAGCTTCATAAGTTGATCGGAAAGCGGTAAGCCAAGTCCTGTTCCTTGCGTTCTGCGCCGCTCGGCCTCTCGGCTTTGGACGAAGGGTTTGAGTACTTCTTTAAGCTCGTCCTCGTCGATGCCGATCCCGGTGTCAGTGACGCGAATGACGATACCGCTGTCGTTGGCTTTGCGTCCCTCTATGCGGATACGTCCGCCAGCCGGCGTGAACTTCACCGCATTGGACAAGACATTCAAGAGCACCTGGTCCAACTTGCGCCGGTCTACCAGGACGTCCGGAATTCCGGGCTCGATTGATGTTTCAAGCTTCAATTGGGCGTCGTCGATCGCGTGGCGCATGAGGACCACGGCTTGGTCGACAAGAGACTCAACGGTGACAGCTTCATTGTCCAACTCAACGCGCCCGGCTTCGACTTTAGAGAGGTCAAGGATGTCGTTGATGATGCCGACGAGATGTTGTCCGCTTTCGTGAATCGATCTCGCAAAGTCTATGTATTGCGGATTGCCTACCGGGCCCTTGAATTGGCTGTGAATGACCTCCGAAAAGCCGATGATGGCATTGAGCGGGGTCCGTAACTCGTGGCTCATGTTGGCGAGAAAACGCGACTTCGCCCGGTTGGCGGCTTCCGCTTTTATGGCGAGTTCAGCGTTTTGCATTCTCAGCCGAACACCTTCCACGAAATTGCGATACCCGAACCGTGCGGATGCGGCCAAAAAAGAAAAGTATATGACCGCGAAGATCATGACCGCTGCAGGAACCAAGCCGTCGTGGGTGGCGATAAAAATCCACGGCGGAAGGACGCATAGCGACAAAAACGCAAATAATGCGGCTGGAATGTTGTGGAGCATAATCGTACCGCCGGCGGCCATGCCCGCTAAGACCATTACAATGAGCAAATTCACTTCGGCTGACGGAGAGGCCGCGAGCAGGGCGGTGTTGAATACCCCCCAGAGTGTGCCCAGGCCCAAAGCCCAGACGACAATGCGCGTAATTGTCCGATCAGTAACCTTGGACGGGCGCTCACGTTTTCTGTGATGCCACCATTCGTAAAACTGGCGAAACGCGGCGGCTTGAAAAATTATTCCCATAGCGCCGAGGACCCATTGGTTGAGATAGGGCCAGGCTGCGAAAATCAGTACGGCAGAGTTTATGGAATGGGCGAGGGCAGCGAGTGGCTGGTGGCGTGCCATCGTTACGAGGCGTTCAATGTTTATTTCGCGCTCAATCTCCGGCGACAGGGCCGGTTTCAGCCAAAGAGCGTGCCAGCGAGCCATTGTTGTCCTGCGAGTAAGGGTATGCACAAGCAAGCGGCGTGCTATAGCATGCAGTTAATAGGAGTTTGGTGGTCCACTCAACTATAAGTTCAGAGGCTGGAGGGTAGTCCGCGTATCAGGCGCAGCCCCCGAGCCTTTTTAGACTACCGAGAGCAGGCAGAACACGCGCTGAAGGCGGGGAATAAGGGCGCTCACTATGACAAAAAGCATATCGGTATCTCGCATTTCGACCCTGATTCTCACGGCTGCGACTCATGTTCTCATTTTTATCTCGATGGGAAATATGTTGCGGGACGGCCTGGCAATGGCTGCCGCGTACTTCGTTGGTTTCGTTTTGCTCGGTGCGTGGGCGTCTGGCCCCTACGTACTGTCCCACTGGCGCGCGGCTCTTGTGTCTAACTGGTCGAGGGTGTGGATTTTTCCAGCGCTTTCAGTGCTGAGTGCCGTGGTTGCGATCGCGATTTATTACGACGCCGTGCTCATCGAGCCTTTAGATGCCCAGGCCTCAATCGTGTTCGCGGTTATTCCCGTATACCAGTACATCTTGATTGTGGCCGCCGCCGCGATGGCGAGCTGGCTTAGGCGGCGCAGCTCGTAGGGAAAAGCGAGGCAGCGATCAGATCGCCGTACCTCCGACCGTCAATTGTTCGATTTTCAACGTGGGCTGACCGACCCCCACCGGCACGCCTTGCCCCTCTTTGCCGCAGGTACCGATACCTGGGTCGAGCTTCATGTCATCTCCGATCATCGATACCTTGGTTAGAACGTCAGGACCGTTTCCAATAAGGGTTGCGCCCTTAACCGGCTTTGTCACCTTGCCGTCCTCGATAAGATAGGCCTCGGTTGCCGAGAACACGAACTTGCCCGATGTAATATCGACTTGGCCGCCGCCAAAGTTGACGGCGTAGAGTCCTTTTTTCACCGAACGGATAATGTCGTCGGGGGGCGCGTCGCCTCCAAGCATGAACGTGTTGGTCATGCGCGGCATGGGGTGATGAGCATGAGATTCGCGCCGGCCGTTTCCTGTCGGGCGCATACCCATGAGGCGGGCATTCAGCCGGTCTTGCAAGTATCCGGTTAGAATTCCGTCTTCGATCAAGACGGTTTTTGACGTTGGGGTACCTTCGTCATCGATGGTGAGAGACCCGCGGCGGTCGGTAAAGGTTCCGTCATCGATAACGCTCACGCCTTTGGCTGCAACCTGCTTTCCCATCAGCTCGGAGAACGCCGATGTTTTTTTGCGATTGAAGTCGCCTTCCAGGCCGTGACCTACGGCTTCATGCAGTAAGATGCCCGGCCAGCCGGGGCCGAGCACGACCGGCATCTCGCCGCCCGGCGCATCCACCGACTCAAGGTTGACCAAGGCTTGCCGCAGCGCCTCATCAATTGCTGTTTTCCATGTTTCAGGCTTGAGGAAGTCTTCGTAGGTGGTGCGTCCGCCGGTGCCGTAGTTCCCTGATTCCAGCCGCGTGCCGTCACCGACCACGACGCTGACATTGAGCCTCACTAAAGGGCGGATGTCGGCGGCCGCCTCGGCATCGCGGCGCACGATATGAACAGCTTGCCACGAGCCGGCGAGGGATGCGGTGACTTGTTTGACGCGGGGATCTTTCGCGCGGGCGTAGGCATCAATCTCGGCTAGGGTTTCGACTTTGACATCGAACGGGACCAGGGGAAGCGGATTTGCGTCGGTGTAAAGGTGTTGGTTGGTCCCCATTGGAGGTTCGGCCGCGGTTCCACCGCTTCCCGACCGCACGGCCTTGACCGTGTCGGCGGCGCGGGCAATCGCCTGCTCATCCAAGTTTGAGGCGTGCGCAAACCCAGTCGTCTCGCCTGCGATCGCCCGCAGCCCGAATCCCTGTGAGGTATCGAAGGACGCGCTCTTAACTTTGCCGTCGTCGAACAGAAAGCTCTCCGATTGGCAGTACTCCATAAACAGCTCGCCGTCGTCGCACCCGTGAAGGGCGTCCGAGACAATGCCATCGACGGCTGATTTATCCATGCCGGTTTTGTCGAAAAACAAAGACTCTGTGACCTTAAGATCGGCCATTGGACACCTCTACTGGTTTTTGGTCTGTGCGCGCTTTCAAAGTATTTGGAATGCGCACTTCATGAGCAAGACATAAGGCAATTGTAAAGAGAATCAACGCACCTGCCTGGTGCGCAAGAGCCGGCCCGAAGGGAACAACCAACACAAGAGTTGAGATTCCAAGGGCAACTTGCAGCGCGGCCATAATCACAAGACGATTCACGAGGCCGCGCGCGCGGGTATTGAGATTGAGCGGTCGGGCTATCCACCAGGTGGCAATGATCAGACCGACCAGAGTGATCGCGAGGACGCGGTGGTTAAATTGGACGGTTTTTATGTCTTCGAAGATTGCGAGGTACCAGGGCTGCGGGCCGTACAGTCCGTCAGGAATCAACTGACCCGCCATCAGCGGAAAGGTATTGTAAATGAACCCGGCGTTTAGACCTGCGACAAAAGCGCCAGAAAAAGAGACCAATAACACTGCCGCGGCAACACCAACGGTTAGGCGGGCGAAACGGATATCATGATTACGTGGCGAAGGCGTGCGCCGCGCCGCGCGCAAGAGGTCCATGGCAACCCAAAGGATGAACGCGTAGACAATGAACGCGAGTATTAAATGCGCCGCCAAGCGGTACTGGCTGACATCGGGCCTGTCCTGCAAGCCGCTTGCAACCATGAACCACCCTAAAACCCCTTGCGCCCCGCCAAGAGCGAAAATGCCCGCGAGTTTGAGTGTAAGCGGGCGGTCCAATGCGCGTTTAAAAGCAAACCATGCAAAGGGAACGGCAAAGACAACTCCGATAAGCCGGCCCCACAGGCGGTGGATGTACTCGAGCCAGTAGATGTCCTTGAAATCCTCGACCGTCATCCAGGAGTTTTTCTTCTGAAACTCAGGTGAGGTTTGATAATTTTGAAACTCGGCGAGCCATTCGGCGTCGTTGAGAGGCGGGAGGACAGTGAGGGGTTTCCACTCGACCATGGATAGGCCCGAACCGGTCAACCGGGTAGCACCGCCAAGAACCACCATGACGAAGACCATTCCCGCGCATACCAGAAGCCACCATGCGATGGGGCGCGTGAAAGGGTTGGTTTGCGTGGACGTCATGAATGTGGCCTTTAAGAAACAGAGGGTTAGGATTTAGGGCAATGCGCTGTCACGCACAAGGACGACTCTTCCCCTGACGGTTTTGCTTTGCGCCGTAAGGGCGTGTATACGGCAGAAACCAATGCGCGCAAGACGGTCCGGCGTCTCTGGAGACCCAATGTCTGATTCCATCAATGATCCTGAGCTGTCTGTTGTTATTCCGGTCAAGAATGAAGCGGAAAATATTGCGCCGCTCGTTCATGAGATTGACTCCCATCTCGTTGGCCGAATTGTTTTTGAGATCGTTGTCGTAGACGACGGATCCGATGACGGCACGGATCGGGAACTTAGCACGTTATTAGATACGCTCCGCCATGTTCGCGTTGTGCGCCACGAACGAAGCTGTGGACAAAGTCAGGCGACAATTAGCGGTGCCTTAGCGGCCAAAGGTGAGTGGATTGCAACCATCGATGGGGATGGTCAAAATCCACCGGCAGATATTTTAAAATTGCTGGACGCGCGCTCCGAGTTCGTGTTGCCGCCAACCTTGTACATCGGTCATCGTGCATCACGGCAAGATAGTTTCGCTCGGCGCCTGGTTTCAAAAGTTGCGAATGGTGTTCGTGGGCTTTTGCTCGGTGACCGCACGCCGGATTCCGGATGCGGGCTAAAACTCTTGCGCCGGAGTTTTTTCCTCGACCTACCGCGTTTTGATGCTCTGCACCGATTTATGCCGGCGTTAATTTTGCGCATGGGTGGCCAAGTCATTTCCGTTCCTATCGGCCACCGGCCGAGGACCAAGGGCGTTTCCAAATACGGCATCTGGCGCCGGGGTGCGGTGGGCGTGATCGATATGATCGGCGTTGCTTGGTTGCAGATGCGTTATACCCGCCCTGTCACCCACGAGCGGCGCCGCAAAAACTGAATGTCGGGTGCGGTCTAGCCGCCCCATAAAAATGAGGGAGCCAATTTTATGAGCTGGTTTTTTACATGGTTTCTCACCATGAACATCTGGAAGACTGTTGGCCTTCTCGGTCAGTTGGTTTTTGGCTCCAGGTTTTTTGTGCAGTGGATCGCCAGTGAGCGCATGAAGCGCAGCGTCATCCCGCTTGCGTTTTGGCACCTTAGCTTGACAGGTGGCCTGCTGACGTTTGCCTACGCCATCTACATTCAAGAGCCGGTTTTCATTATCGCGCAGCTCGGCGGCATTATTATTTACAGCCGCAACCTCTACTTTATTTATCGCGACCGGCGGCCCCACCCCTTGCTAGGGCCTGATAGGGAGTAGTTTAATTCTTATCGCTCGCGTCTTGTGGCCTTTGAGACCAGGGGTGCGTCGTGCCAACTGTAGTCGCCCGCTCATGTGTTTTTAGGGTGGAAAAAACACCGTCGCTAATCTCATCATTGGACAGCCACCGCGACTGGCCGTCAGGCATTATCTTAAACCCCAAAATAATCTGCCTGTAGTCCAGTCCGGGAAAAGTGCGAGAGAACTTTTGATTCCATTCATTAAGTTTATCCACTTGTGATGGATCGGCAGCGGAGCCTCCCAGAACATGCCAAAACACTCCCCTTGCATATCGTGCCACGGTGAGCAGTGCGTTCGGCGCAAGGTTCTCGTGTATCCAACACACAACGCGCGACGGTTTGTCGTGCTCAGAACACATGCCATGGAGTGCATTTTCTAAAGTTAAAGTGTCGGTGTAGTCGAGCGAAAGCGGAACAATCCGACCGCCACCTGCCGCCGCCTGCGCCGCAATGCGGTTGAGCCGCCCAGTGCCCCGCGCAAGAACCGAGACAACATGATTTCCGGGCTCCTCGGTCGCGAGCTGTTCGCACATCTTTGCAAGCATCCCACTGCCGCCCACCACCAATGTATGACGTGGGTTCATTTGCTAAGTGTTCCTTGGATCCCATGAGAAGGCCTTGAGTCAGTGTAACTGCTTCCCAGAGAGTGTGAATTTTGCGTGGTTGGCCTTCCCAAGCCCTTGACTCAGCCCACCCGCCGCACTACCTAACTGGCACTCGAGGCGGGGGAGTGCTAACACTTTTCTGCATATTCATAAAAACTGTTTAAAATCAATCTATTGATGGAGGATTGAATGAAGTTTCGGCCACTGCACGACCGAGTTCTGGTGAAGCGGGTCGATAGCGACACCAAAACCAAGGGCGGAATCATTATTCCCGATACCGCACAGGAAAAGCCCATGGAGGGCAAGGTGATTGCTGTCGGGCAAGGCGCTCGCGGTGAGGATGGGAAGATCCAGCCTCTCGATGTGAAGAAGGGTGATCGCATCCTATTTGGAAAATGGTCGGGCACTGAAGTGAAGGTCGACGGCGACGAGCTGTTGATCATGAAAGAGTCCGACATCATGGGCATCATCCAGTAAGCCCAACTGTCCACTAGAATTTATTCACGGAAGGGACACAAAATATGTCTGCTAAAGAAGTCAAATTCTCGACGGACGCGCGCGATCGCATGCTGCGCGGTGTCGATATTCTCGCCAATGCGGTGAAAGTTACCCTTGGCCCTAAAGGCCGAAACGTCGTCATGGACAAAGCGTTTGGTTCGCCGCGCATCACCAAAGACGGTGTGTCGGTTGCCAAAGAAATCGAGCTTAAAGATAAGTTCGAAAATATGGGCGCCCAGATGATCAAGGAAGTGGCGTCCAAAACAAACGATCTGGCTGGTGACGGCACAACCACAGCGACCTTGCTCGCACAGGCGATCGTGCGTGAAGGCGCAAAGTCCGTAGCAGCCGGCATGAATCCGATGGACCTGAAACGCGGCATTGATAAAGCCGTTGGTGCCGTCGTCGAAGATCTGCAAAAGCAATCTAAGAAGGTCAAAACCAACAACGAGATCGCGCAGGTTGGTACGATTTCCGCCAATGGCGAAAAAGAAATTGGCGATATCATTGCCAAAGCCATGGATAAGGTTGGCAAAGAAGGTGTCATCACCGTTGAAGAGGCTAAAGGTTTGGAGACGGAACTCGACGTGGTTGAAGGCATGCAGTTCGACCGTGGGTATCTGTCGCCGTACTTCATTACCAACTCTGACAAGATGACGGTTGATCTTCAAAATCCATACATCTTGATCCATGAAAAGAAGCTCAGCAGCTTGCAGCCTTTGCTGCCGGTTCTGGAGTCAGTTGTTCAAGCCTCTCGTCCTTTGCTGATCATCGCCGAAGACATCGAAGGCGAAGCCTTGGCAACCTTGGTGGTCAACAAACTGCGCGGCGGCTTGAAAGTCGCGGCGGTGAAAGCGCCTGGCTTTGGTGATCGCCGCAAAGCGATGCTCGAAGACATTGCCGTCCTGACCTCCGGTCAGGTGATTTCCGAAGATATCGGAATCAAACTCGAAAGCGTGACTTTGGATATGCTCGGTCAGGCTAAGAACGTTCATATCGATAAGGAAAACACCACCATTATCGATGGGGCGGGCAAGAAGGGTGAAATCAAAGCGCGCTGCGATCAAATTCGCCGTCAAGCCGAAGACACTTCTTCCGATTATGATCGCGAAAAACTCCAAGAGCGTTTGGCCAAGCTGGCTGGCGGTGTTGCTGTGATCAACGTGGGCGGCGCAACCGAAGTTGAAGTGAAAGAAAAGAAAGACCGTGTTGACGATGCTCTGCACGCCACCCGCGCTGCGGTGGAAGAAGGCATTGTTCCCGGCGGTGGCGTAGCGTTGCTGCGTGCGGCTCGTGCTCTGAACGGTTTGCGTGCTGGAAACGACGACCAAAAGGTGGGCATCGAAATTGTCCGCCGTGCGCTCGCAATGCCTCTCCGCCAGATCGCTGAGAACGCTGGTGAAGATGGTGCGGTTGTGGCCGGTAAGGTTGCCGAGTCCAACCAAGCGAACTTCGGCTACGATGCCCAAACCGAAAAATACGTGGATATGGTGAAAGCCGGTATTATCGACCCGACCAAAGTTGTGCGTGTTGCCTTGCAGGACGCTGGTTCGGTTGCTGGATTGCTGATCACCACTGAAGCGATGGTCGCTGAAATTCCTAAGAAGGATGAGCCCGCGATGCCCCCAGGCGGCGGCATGGGTGATATGGGCGGCATGGGCGGCGGTATGGGCTTCTAAGCCCGCGTTTCCCAACGCACAGTTAAGGAGGGCCGCACATGAACGTGCGGCCCTTTTCTTTGCGTTCTTTTGCGATCAGCGCGATCATGTGCGTCATCCTCGGTCTCTAATCGTTAAGGGCAAATTATGTCACTCGCACCGTCATCCTCATTCTTGAAGGTTATTGCCCTGCTCTTGTTGTTCACCATCGTGCCCGGAACGCTTTTCGTCTTGTACACGCGCACGGGCGGGCCGGAGTCCAGGAAGGAATTGGCTTTCCAGAAAAATATGCGTTACGCGCTGATGTCTGGAGAACAAACCATAGATTTTGCGCCGCTGTCGGAGTGGCCGTGGGTGCAAGTATGCGCATTAGATCACGGTATAACGGAAACTGAATTAACGGATCTGTTGGGATTTGAATACGAACACTTTGGAACACTTCACTGGGTGCGCCTGGAGGAGTATTGGACTCTTCTTTTTATCGATGATGAGCGTGAAGCAAGCTGGGGGATGACCAGACCTATTACCCCGGTAAGAATTCCGAGAAAGGAACTCGCCGATTTGATCTTGCCGGACGGAGCGATAGGTCGGTGCGTTGGCTTTCAAGAGGATATAATTATAGCGCGGCGTCCGGCGCCGGTTGGCACAACGCCCATTGTGGTGAGATTCGATCTAGACTCAGATCAAGTTGATACCTTGCCTGACGCTGAGATTGAGGACGCCGCGCCGCGCCCGTGAGAGATCAATTTTTCTGATCGGCACTCTTTAGAAAAGATTGTATTTCGGTGAGGGCGTCTTTCAATCCGAGGCGGAGAAAAGGTGTCCCTTTGGGGAACGCTCCTTTGAGCCGGGACGGCATCATAGAGTCGAGCAATACGAATACCCCATGATCGGTTTGGCGTCTGATCAGGCGCCCGAAAGCTTGTTTCAGGCGAAGGCGGGTGATGCCGTCATCGTAGGTGCGCTTGCCGAAAGCGGCGCGGCGCGCCTTATGCAAGATGTCCGGGCGCGCCCAGGGGACACGATCGAAAACCACCATGCGTAAGGATCGACCAGGAACATCAACCCCTTCGCGCACGGCATCGGTACCAAGGAGACATGCTTTTTCCTCGGCGCGAAAAATATCGACGAGCGTAGAAATATCCATCGCATCGACATGCTGTGCGTACAGTGGGAGGCCCGCGGTTTCCATCGGTTCGGAAATTTGCCGGTGAACCTCGCGCAGACGCGTTATGGCGGTGAACAAGCCCAACGCTCCGCCGCCCGCGGCAAGAAATAATTCTCGGTAAGCTGCGGCAACTTGGGTCATATCGTCTTTGCGGACATCGGTTATAACAATGACCCGTGTGCATGATGCATAGTCGAAAGGCGAGGCGAGAGTGGCCCGCGCCACTGGCGGCGCGAGGTGACTGGCGCCGACCGTTGTTCCGCATTCTCCCAGTCGGCGTCGTGGTCGCATCGCCGGTCAGCAGCGTTGCCGACGTAATTGCCAGTCCTGGCGTGGTCCGCGAGGGCGCGCGCAAAGGGGAGAGTGGGATCGACCCAATGACGATGTAAGCCAACGTCAATATCGTATCCGTCAGTACGATTAATCGCGAACCAATCGACAAATTCGGACGGCGTCGAGTCATGTAAGGCGGAGAGCATCGCTCTCCATGCCGCCAGAGGAACAATACCGCGGCGCTCTAGGGATCGGATCATGGCTTCGATCCGCGCGCGTCGATTACTGTCAAGATCCGATGACTCGGTATCGAGGGTGCGCGCAAACCCCGCCATTAAACTACGCAACGGGCGCTCGAGTTGGGCCAGAGCGCCCTCCAAGACTGTAGCGGCGTCGAGTAGGCCGTCTATCGTCGGCTCAGTTTCGCACTCCAGGGAGTAGGGCGAGGCCGCATCGGATCGCGCCAGAACTTGTTTGCGAACAAGGGCCAGGAAGTGTTCCGCCGGGCCTCGGGGGGCACCGTCTTTTAACCTGTTCCGCCAACCCGGGGCGGGCAATATACGGGCGGCCGCGAGAGCTTCGTCTAGGATCGCGGCAAGTGAGTCGCCGGTTTTGTTCTCCTCGGCGATCAAGTCATCGGCGCGGCGTTTAAGTCCGCGCGCCCGGCTGCGGCCCGTTCCACCTTCAGCGCCGAGCAACCATCGCCGGAGGTCGGCGGTTTCAAGGCCACTAAGGCTGGCCGAAAACGCGGAATCCGCAGCGGCGAATATGTGGTGCCCTTCGTCAAAGACGTACCGTGTGGGGCGCGCGGCATCATCAAGGCCTCCAAGAGCCGCCTGGGTCATAACCAGAGCGTGGTTGGCGACAACGATATCTGCATGCCGCGCCCGGCGGACAGTATGTTCGACAAAGCACTTTTTATAATGGCTGCATGCGGTGTAGATGCATTCACCGCGCCGGTCGGTCAGACCAAGTGTGCGTTCGCGGCTGAGGATTTCAGGAAGCCAGCCCGGAAAATCACCGCCGATCATATCGCCGTTGCGTGTAGCGCCCGCCCACCGGGCAAGAAGGCCCAATGCAATGGCGTCATGCGGTTGGGCTTGTAGCCGCGAGAGCGCATCTTCGAAGTTTAAAAGGCAAAGGTAATTTTCTCGGCCTTTTCGAATGACGACTTTGCGCCGTTTTTTGTCTGGGTCGGGGATACAGCCGGTCGAGTTCTTGATCGAGCTGACGTTGCAGATTTCGCGTGAAGGTGGCTAACCAGACCGCACCACTATTGCGCTCGGCCCAGAGACTCGCCGGGGCGACGTAGCCAAGAGTTTTGCCGATCCCTGTTCCAGCTTCGACGAGGGCAAGGAGAGGTTGATCGGGATCCTGGCGCGGTTGAAAGGCAGCCGTAATATTTCGCGCATACGTGCGCTGAGTCATGCGAGTTTCCGCGTCAGCACCGATTAATTCGGCGAGACGCGCTTCACTTTCTTCGGGCGCGACGGGCTCGCTTCCCGGAGAGGACGGCGGCGCGCGTTCTTCCCATTCGGGTAAGTTCATCCAAACCCGAAGCCCGGCAGCCGGACCGTAACCTTTGGCCTGATTCGGATCTCCGCCGAGTGCAGCGAGCACACTTGGCCCCCAAACCCAACCGCCGCGGGACATTGCACCCGCAACCCCCGCTAATGTCTTGGCGTCAATGGCGGAGAGTTGAGTCAATGTGGTGAGCAGTTTTTTTCACCACGGCCAACAAGGTCATGGGCTGGTCGTCTAGATTTTTGGGCGGAGGCAACTGAAGAACGTCAGCGAGCCCGCCGACCGTTGGCAGGCAAAACGTTGCGGGGTGAGTGAACGCAAAAAGCTCGAGGACATCGGCGGCAGCGAAGCGGTTGGTCCGCAGATGCGCGGCGACAGCGGGGGCGTGACACAGAATAGGGCGCGCGGACGCCAGGTATTGTCCGGCGGCTTCCGACGGTTTTGTTGTGATTTCCCCGGTTGGATTGAGGATAACTGCCGTTGTCCAGTCCGCAGCCGCGACCGGAACCTCAGGAATCAAAACGCGGCGGGAAGGCGAAGACATGGAACAAGAGCCGGATCAACTTATGGAGCTCAGACCTGTACCCTTGCACCGCCCAGAGTGCAAATATCTCATGGGTGTGTTGATTTCACGTCCTGGTCCCAATAGGGTCCCGCGGTCCCGCCCATAGCTTGTTATAGTTCATGTCATGACTGATATTGCTGCCACTGCCCGCCACTGCAACGCTTGGCCTTTCGCCGAGGCCCGCGCGTTGTGGGACCAGCGGCTCAAGGAAAAAGAACCCGAACGCGGTTATGTCCTTTTCGAAACCGGATACGGGCCGTCGGGATTGCCGCACATTGGAACCTTTGGCGAAGTGGTGCGCACAACTATGGTGCGCCGGGCCTTCGAAGCGTTGGTCCCGGGGGTGAAGACTCGGTTGTTTACGTTCTCCGACGATATGGATGGACTGCGTAAAGTTCCCGACAACGTTCCGAACGCGGACATGATTGGTGAACATTTAGGCAAGCCCCTGACGCGTATCCCTGATCCCTTTGGAACCCACGAGAGTTTTGGGCATCACAATAACGCGCGTCTGCGGACGTTTTTGGACTCCTTCGGGTTCGAGTACGAATTTAAAAGTGCAACGGAGAGCTATACCTCCGGTGAGTTCGATGCGGCATTGCTGCGCGTACTCGAAAAATACGATGACGTCATAGAAGTTATTTGCCGACCCTAGGTCCCGAGCGTCGTGCAACCTATTCTCCGTTTCTGCCTGTGTGTCCGAAGACCGGCGTTGTCTTGCAGGTGCCGATCGTTGATAGAGACGTTAAGGCGGGCCGCATCGTTTATAAAGACGAGGACGGTAAGGACGTTGAGACCGCCGTGACCGGCGGGCATTGCAAATTGCAATGGAAATGCGATTGGGCGATGCGGTGGTATGCGCTCGGCGTCGACTACGAGATGTCCGGGAAAGACCTTATTGATTCGGTCAAGCTTTCGGGTCGCATATGCCGCATTCTCGGGGGAACGCCACCCACCAACCTCACGTACGAATTATTTTAGACGACGGCGGACAAAAAATATCGAAGTCCAAGGGCAATGGTCTGACAGTGGACGAGTGGCTGCGGTATGCGCCGGCGGAAAGTCTTTCGCTGTTCATGTATCAAAAACCGAAGACCGCCAAGCGGTTGTACTTTGACGTGATCCCGAAGGCCGTGGACGAGTATCTAGACCACTTGCGCAAATTTCACGATGAAGCGGATGACGCAAAACTCAATAACCCGGTATGGCATATTCACAGCGGACATCCGCCGCAAAACGCCGCGCAGGTGAGCTTTGGGATGCTGCTGAACCTTGCCGGTGTGTGCCACGCCGAAGAGCCCGGCGTGTTGTGGCATTACATCTCGCGGTTCGCCGAAGGGTCGACGCCCGAGAGTGCTCCTCTGCTCGATAGTTTGGTGAAATACGCGGTGGCCTACTATCAGGATTTTGTAAAACCCGCGAAGGTTTACCGCAAAGCTGCGCCGGAAGAGCTGCCTGCCTTCACTGCATTGCGCGACGGCTTGAAAGACTTTGAGGACGATCCCACGCCTGAGAACCTACAAACTCTGGTGTACGAAGTGGGCAAGGCGCACGGTGATGTGTTTTCCTCTCTGCGCGCGTGGTTCAAGGCGCTGTACCAAGTACTTCTTGGTCAGGACCAAGGCCCGCGTATGGGATCGTTCATCGCTTTGTATGGTGTGACGGAGAGTGTCGAGTTGCTCGAGCGCGCAATTGCCGGTGAGGATTTGGCGAACTAAGCGCAAGTTGGTGTTGCGCTTAGGTATTCAACATGAACGCGAGCAACTTATCTCCGTTCTCGAATGTCATATGGGTGCCGTCCTGAAAATCATTGTCGTCCCCGTCAAATGTACTGGGGAACGGCGTGTCGTAAGTGTTGACACTTGAATTGTTGTAACTCGCAGCTGTGTTCAACAGCTGATCTTGAATTTCGCAGTATTTTGTCTTTTCTTTAAATAAGTCGACGACCTTTGGGTGCAGAGGGTTTGTGTAAATTTTGAGCGAAATCTTATTCGCCGAGCAGAAATCAATAATTTTATAGAGGTAAGCAATTCTTCGGGGGTGAACGTTTTCGACTTGATTCGCCATCATTAAAACTTGGGTGGGGTCAAAGATTCGAAATCAAACGTGGTGGCTGGCTCACCGGGTACCTTAGGCCGGCCATAATTCATGATGTCGCCAGTCAACGGATTGAAAGTGGCGTTCACATCAAACTCTTTATACCGCATTCGCATCGCTTTCTCGATTTGCTCCTTTTTAGAACCCAAGAAACCCGCATCGTCGCGCCATTCCAATCCCGTCCCGCCGCGTTGATCGGCTTCGTCGAGATATCCAATAAGTTGCCGAACGGAAATAAACCGAACGTCTAAGGGCCAGGTGCCGATGAACATCGTAGGGTCAATCCCTAAAACAACTATCCCGGGCTTTGTGCGCCCGTTCTCATACGCGAGGCGCAACATGCAGTAGGCTTCTTCGATGTTGACGTTTGAGCCACTAAAATTGAAGGACGGTACGCCCAATTTTGCTGCGGATGCGCCGCGCAACGCGAATGATCGCGATGACCCGAGTATTAAACCGTCAAAATTGCGTTCGCTTTCGAGAAAATAATTCACCTTTACTTGTCGATCGCTGATCACCGCGGGCGGGCGGGCTTTGGCCTTATGTCCAGTTTTGAGCAGCGCCTCAATGTTTGAAATGGTGTTGTAGGACTCGTAGTTGACATCTCCTGGCATTGGTAGGGAGGTATCGAATTGAGTCTCAAGCTCCAAAATGAGACCTGTTAAGCCAAGTGAATCAATCAGGCCAGATGTCAAAAGGGGCGCGCTTGGCTCGGTGACCCATTTTCCGCACACCTTAGAAATACATTCTCGAATGATGTCAGCTGGATTATCCGACTGTGGGTTCGCAGCTTTGCGCGCTGCATTACGACCTTCAAGATAGCGGTCGCGATTCATACCCCGCGCAATTTTCCCGGATGTTGATTTTCTCAGCCATCGCGGTTCGACAATTGACACATCAGCCAATGCGATATCGAAAACCGACGTCACGTCTTCAGCAATTGTTCGCGCCAACCTTTCAGCTTGCGGCCCCCCATGGGATTCTGACTCCGCCACAACAACGGCGGATTCCGTTCCCTTCTGACCATCGGGTACTCCAAAGACAACACAGCGGCCGGGAATGACGCCGCTGACATCATTAACAACGGTCTCAATGTCTTGAGGATAAATATTGCGGCCCGCGGTGATAATCAGGTCTTTTGATCGCCCTGTGACGAACACCTCTCCCTCAGAAATGAAACCCAGATCACCGGTCATAAAGTAAGAACCATTGAAAGATTGAGCTGTCGCTTTAGGGTTTTCGAAGTACCCATCCATGAGAGAGGGACTTTTTACGCCGATTTCTCCTACATGGCCGCCGCTGAGCTCTGTGCCGTTCTCGCCGAAAATCCGAACAGAGGTTTCGTCTAAGACTTGTCCGCAGGAAACTATTGGATCATCACCAGGTTCAATCGGTGCTCCGACGGTCATCGCGGCCCGATTGAGGCGCGCGAGATGTGGCGTGCGCCCGAAGCCTCCGGACGTAATGGCAAAAGTTGTTTCAGCCATGGCGTAGGAGACTGCGAGGGCTTCGCGTTTAAGGCCGTTTCTTGAAAACGCGTTAAAGAAAAGATCGTGACTATCCTGAGAAACAGGTTCCGAGCAATTTACGACCCCGCGTAAGGACGACAAATTCAGATCGTTTAAATTTTGCTTGCGGCTCGTGCGGGCGAGAAGGTTGTATGCGAAATTGGGCAACCAACACAGTGTGCCCATGTCTTTCGAAATTGTCTCCATGAGCATCATAGGCTTTTGGATCCATTCGAAAGGCGACATCAAAGTCACGGGAGTTGCTGTTAACAGCGGGAGCATTAGCGCAGTTATAAGACCCATATCGTGATACAGAGGCAGCCAGCTCACGATATGATCTTCCGGAGTTAATTGGATTGCTTTGGCATAGGCCCCTACTTGCCAGAGAAGTTGTTTCTCGGTGATGCAGACGCCTTTTTTGGCACCGGTTGTGCCCGAGCTGTATTGGATGAATAACGGCGGCGAGGATTTGATAAAAATCTGCCCAGGGGGGGCGTCTAGGGTAAATCATCGTTGCTTGCAACCCGTTGGCCGACCGCTTGGCTGAGGAGGACACAAAAGTCGGGATCCCCTACCACTAGAGCGGGCCGCGCATTGGCTATCAGCGGCAAAAGAGTGCGGGCAAAGTCGGTAATCGAGAGCTTGGCTGAAGGATGCGCTGAGATTATCGGCACGCGGCCTGTCAAAAGGGCACCAACCGCATACAGAAAAACTTCTATTGGATCAGAGAGGACGAGAACAACAGTTTGACCTCTGTCGACGTTGAACTTGTCGAATAGGGCCGATTTTTTTAGGGCGCTTTCGATCGCCGATCGATACGAATATTCTTCGGTTTCGCGGTCGTTCGTAACAATCCGCAAAAAGGCTTGTCGCCGGAGTGATCAAGGTGAGATTGAATGCGCGCCGCGATAGTTTTTGACATCACGCGAATTCGCTCGTGCATTTCCAACCACGTATCATGATTGGACCATAGCCTTGTTTCTAGAAGTCCGACAAGCGCCGGCCTTTAGCTGATTGTGACCGCGCGTTCGCAAAAAACTTAGGCCGCGGTCCCGAACAAATCGTCCTCGATGTCCATGATGCTTGAACCACCTGCAAGGATGGAGGACAAGAGCGCGCCGGTTTGCGGTAGGACCTTGGTCATATAGAACCTGGCCGTCGCGAGTTTCCCTTTGTAAAAGCCTGTGGGGTCGTCGTCTTGCTTAGTAAGGGCGAGTTTGGTCGTACGGGCCCACATAAAACCGACCGCGACATAGCTTGTCAGTTTGAGAAGGTCGGTGGCCGCTGCGCCCGCTTCGTTGGGGTTGGACATTCCTTTTTGTGCGACCGCACCGACGGCCTGCTGCAGGCGACCAAAGGATTTTGCGAGCGCAATGATGGTGTCTTCCATCGCCGGGTCCGACGCATTGTCTTCAATGAATTGTTGGACCGGATGAAAGAAGGCGCGCATATAGCGGCCATAGTGGGCGGTCATCTTGCGCCCCACGAAATCAAGGGCTTGGATGCCGTTGGTTCCTTCGTACAGCTGGGTGATACGAGCGTCGCGAACAAATTGTTCCATGCCGTGCTCACGAATGTATCCATGCCCGCCGTAAATCTGCACGCCGAGATTGGCGTTCTCAAAACCTGTGTCCGTTCCAAACGCTTTGATGACAGGTGTGAGCAGTTGAACCAAATCATCGTTACGTTGGCGCTCGGCGTCGTCTTCGGTTTTTTCCGCGCGGTCTTGAGCGATCGCAACCCACATCACCAGCGCGCGCATGCCTTCGGTGAGGGATTTCATGGTCAGTAGGTTTTTGCGCACATCGGGATGAACGAGGAGGGGGTCAGCAGGTTTGTCGGGCTGGGCCGCGCCGGTCAGGCCGCGCCCTTGCAGGCGTTCGCGCGCATATTCCAGTGCGCTTTGGTAGGCAACTTCCGATAAGCCGAGACCTTGCACACCGACGCCAAGCCGTGCGGTGTTCATCATCGCAAACATAGCGCGCATGCCCTTATGCTTTTCGCCGACCAGCCACCCTTGGGCTTGGTCGAAATTCATGACGCAGGTGCTGGACGCTTTGATCCCCATTTTGTGTTCAATCGACCCGCAGGCCACACCATTGCGCGGTCCAACGCTGCCATCGTCTTTGGGAAGAAATTTTGGCACAACGAAATAAACTAATGCCTTTGATGCCCGGCGGTGCATCGGGCAGTTTCGCAAGCACCAAATGGACGATGTTATCCGTCAGATCGTGTTCGCCCGCGGAAATAAAAATCTTAGTGCCGGTAATTTTAACACTGCCGTCGTCTTGGAGGTTCGGCTTTTGTTCGGATGAGGCCGAGATCGGTTCCGCAGTGGGGGTTCGGTCAGGCACATGGTGCCGCTCCACGACCCTTCGACGAACTTGGGCAGATAAAGTTGTTTCTGTGCCTCGGTTCCGTAAAGTTTGAGTGCGTTGTAGGCGCCGTGGGTGAGTCCCGGGTACATGCCGAATGACATGTTGGCCGAACAAATCATTTCCTCAACCAACATATTAACGGATACCGGGAGACCTTGGCCGCCATATTCGGGATCAGCGGCAATCCCCGTCCAGCCGCCGTCCTTGAATTGAGTGTAGGCCTCTTTGAACCCCGCCGGTGTACGCACCACGCCGTTTTCATAAGTGCAGCCCTCGATATCACCAGGCAAATTGAGTGGAAACAAAACTTCCGCAGCAAGTTTACCAGCTTCCTCGAGGACGGCGTCGACAACGTCAGAAGAGAAATCTTCGTAGCCAGGAAGTTCTTGCAGTTCGTCGCCGTTAAAAAGTTCGTGGTAGACGAATTTCATGTCACGAAGAGGCGCCGTATACGTGGCCATAGCGGTACTCCTGATTAATTCCTTAGCGGTTTGCCGGTATCGAGCATGTGCTCCATACGTGCGAGCGAGGCCTCGTTTCGGGCAAGGCCAATGAACGCATCGCGTTCAAGTTTAAGGAGGTCTTTTTTCTGAAAGGGTTTCTGTCTGATCGGTGTTGCCGCCGCTCAGAACGCCGGCCAAGGCTGTGGCAACAACTTGATCGTGAGCGGTGGCCTTGCCTTGCAGGGCCAGTGTATCGAGCGCCAGCTTTAACCCCGCTGCACCACCCGGCCCGGGGAGGGAAATTTCAGCACTCTCAGGCGGCGTATAATCCTCGGCCAATTTTAGAGCTTTGGCTTTTGCATCTGCGAGGACGCGGTCGCGGTTCATGGTGATTCCGTCTTCACGCCGCAAAATCCCCATTTCTTTTGCTTGCGCTGCGGAGCGAGAGACTTGAGCGGTGCCGATCAGCTCAAACGTCTTAGCGACCGCCGCCATGGGCCCGCGAGGGATTTTCGGGTTGCTCTTAAAGCGCAGCAGCATTTCTTTGCAGCCGCCCCAGGCCGGAATAACGCCGACACCAACTTCAACGAGGCCGGTGTAGGTTTCAGCGTGGGCTTGGACGGCGTCCGAGTGCAGGAGGATTTCGCAGCCACCGCCTAAAGCCATTCCGTGCGGCGCGGACACAACCGGGAAGGGAGCGTATTTAAGCGCAAGATGTGTTTTTTGCCCGTCTTCTATTTGGCTTTCGAGTTCACCCCATACGGCGATGTTGGCGGCAAACAACATTAGACCGACATTGGCCCCGACGGAAAAATTTGAGCCGTCATTGTAAACGACCAAGGCTTTCCACTTGCCGTCCGTATCCTTTTTGAAGAGCTTCAGGACGTCCTTGTAGGCTGCAATGGTCATGGGATCGAGACTGTTGGCGCGCGATGTGAACTCCAAACACAGGACTCCGTCACCAATATCCCAAATTTTGGCCGAGGGGTTCTTTAAGACGGGTTTGGACGTGAGTTTAACGTCCGAGAGTTTCAGGACGCCGTCAGGCCATGTGACATCGGTGTAGGTTCCATCAGATGTCAGGTACTGCCTTGCGTTGTTCTCTAGGCGATAAAATCCACCTTTGTCCGCGGCTAATTTTAACAAAGCAGGGACTTCAATTTTTTCGGCGTCGAGTTTTTCAACCAACCAGGTGGCGTCAATTTCATCGATGATTTCAAACGGGCCCTTTGTCCAGCCGTATCCATCTTTCATGGCTTCGTCGACGTCGAATATCGTATCGGCGATTTCTGGGACGAGACCAGCGGTGTAGACGAGAGCTTGGCTCACCATGGCCCACGCAAATCGTCCCCCTTTGTCATCGGTTTCTAGGAGGGCTTTCAGTCCGCCTTTTTTTGATGCGGATAGACTCGCAAGACGCGCCTTTACCGAGGTGGCGTACTTCGCAGTATTAAGATCGATACTCTCTTTGACGCGCTGACCGCCCTCTTTATTGAGGCGGTAAAATCCACCCGGACCTTTGCGGCCAATCCAACCCTTTTCGATCATAGATTTTATAATCGGAGGTTCGGTTGCAATGCGGTGGTAGTCGTCGCTCTTCGGGAGCAGTGAGCGCATGGACTTCGCGATATGGGGGATCAGGTCGAGACCCACTAAGTCCATAAGCGCGAAGAATCCTGTTTTTGGAATCCCGAATGGACGTGATCCAACGGCATCGGCCTCTTCTACGGTAAGATTGTATTCAAGCGTGTGCTTGAGTCCGCACTGGAGCCAATAGGTGCCAATGCGATTCGCAATAAAACCTGGCGTGTCGTTGCAAAGCACGACCCCTTTTCCAAGATGAACGTCGCCAAAATCGCGAATGATTTGGACCACGTCCGAACGGGTTTGGTCCGATGCAACTATTTCCAGCAGGCGCATATAGCGCGGCGGATTGAAAAAGTGCGTGATCAGAAAGTCGGGCACCATTGAAGCGGGCATGCCGCCGGTGAGTTCTTTCAGTGGAATTGTTGAGGTGTTGGACGAAACGATGGAGCCTTTTTTGCGGGCACCCTCGATCTTCTTGTAAAGGTCTTGTTTGAGATCCAGGCGCTCGATGATGGCTTCGACGATCCAATCGCACTCACCAAGTAAGTCGAGGTTGTCTTCAATATTGCCGGTGGTGACTAATGACGCGTTGCGTTTCGACATAAACGGCGCGGGGTCCGTCTTCAGCATCTTTGCCACCGCACCTTCGGCAATGGCGTTTCTATTTTCGCCGTCTTTGGGAACGATATCGAGGAGCACCACGGGAATACCCGCATTGGTGATGTGTGCGGCAATACTTGCCCCCATCACCCCGGCGCCGATTACAGCCGCTTTTTTGATTTCAGCCATCCGTTTGCTCCTGCCTAAAGAGCTTCGAGGATGGTGGCGATGCCTTGTCCGCCGCCCATACACATTGTGGCGAGAGCGAATTTTTTCTTCTCACGCTTGAGCAATGTCGCAGCTTTGCCGGTAATGCGTCCGCCCGATGCACCCAACGGATGCCCAAGAGCGATCGCGCCGCCGTCGATATTGGTTTTGCTGAGATCTAGGTCAAGATCGTGAACAACGGCGAGACTTTGGGCAGCAAAGGCTTCGTTGAGTTCAATAATGTCCATTTGATCCAGTTTCATGCCGGCACGCTTAAGAGCCTTGTTCGTGGCTTCGACGGGACCAATCCCCATGATCTCCGGTGCGCATCCGGACAGGGCCATCGATACAATGCGCGCTATCGGTGTGAGCCCATTTTTTGCGGCGTAGTCTTCCGAGCACACAAGAACAGCGGAGGCGCCATCGGTAAGCGGCGATGACGTACCCGCCGTCACCGAACCTGTGTCCTTAAACGCCGGTTTCAAGCCGGCCAGTCCTTCGAGCGATGTGTCGGGCCGGATACATCCATCCGTATCGACCAATCCCCCTTCACCCTCGACCGGGACAATCTCGTCTTTGAATTTCCCCTCTGATTGAGCTTTGGCCGCGCGCGTTTGACTTTCAAGGGCGAATGCCTCTTGTTTCTCGCGCGGAATTTTATACTTCTCGGCTAGATTCTCGGCGGTCTCGCCCATAGAGATGTAAGCGTGATGCCCGGCGTTCACGAGTTTCGGATTAGGCATCGGATTGAACCCGGGGATGGGCACGCGGGTCATGCTTTCAATACCAGCGCAAATAAACGCATCGCCAGCCCCCGTAGCGATGGCACCAGTTGCTTGGTGGATCGCTTGCATAGACGATCCGCAAAACCGGTTGATGGTTTGACCGGCGACGCTGTTTGGGAGACCTGCGAGAAACACGACATTGCGGCCAATGTTTAATCCCTGCTCGGCTTCCGGAAATACACACCCCATGGACAGGTCTTCAATGTCCTCAGGATTGACCTTTGTGTTTTCGAGCAACCCTTTGACAACGGTTGCGGCGATATCGTCGGGGCGTGATTTACGCAACGCGCCTTTACTCGCCAGAGTAAAAGCGGAGCGGTTGTAGCCCGCGATTACAGCATTGGTCATTTGAAGTGCTCCCTTTGAATTGCGCCCATATGCAGGTGGGCGTTCAAGTTTATCTTTTTATCCGTTGGCGGTCTTCGCCTTTACATGCTCTTCCTTGAGTTCTTTTTTTGACAGTTTCCCTATGAGTGTCTTGGGAAGTTCGTCGCGAAATTCGAAGTGTTCGGGAATTTCAATGGGCGACAGTTTGTCTTTCAGGAAATGGACCATCTCTTGTTCCGCGAGTTCTTTGCCCTTTTTAACTTTTATGTAGGCTTTTGGCGTTTGCCCGCGATAGGGATCATCCACTCCAATCACAACAACTTCTTCCACTGACGGGTGCAGTTGAACGGCTTCCTCGACGATCCGCGGGTAAACTTTATATCCAGACGCGATGATCATGTCTTTGATGCGATCGACAATAAATATGTGACCGTCTTCATCCATATATCCGATGTCTCCGGTATGAAACGCGCCGCCCTTTAGGGCCTCAGCTGTTTCCTTCTCCCGGTTCCAGTACCCTTTCATAACCTGCGGACCACGAACACAGATCTCTCCTTTTTCTCCCGGGCCAACGAGGGTGTCATTTTCCAAAGACCGAATCTCTACGATCGTACCAGGCATCGGCAAGCCTACGGATCCGGGCTTATTTTCGCCCACGGTCGGATTTGTGCACACCACGGGAGAGGCTTCGCTTAGTCCATACCCTTCAACCACCACGCACCCTGTTCGCGTTTCGAATGTGTGTTTCACATCGACAGGTAAGGGGGCGCCTCCCGAAATGCACAATTTGAGAGAAGTTAAGTCATAGTCTTCGATGTCCGGATCATGATTGATGGCATTAAAAATTGTTGGCACTGCGGGAAACAAGGTCGGTTTTTTGCGGTCAATCGTTTTAAGGCAATCCTTTAATTCAAAGCGGGGCATCATGATGATTCGCGCGCCGTACTCCAAACCGCACAGAAGAATCACGGTCATCGCAAACACATGAAAAAAGGGAAGGGCCGCGAGGAAACTCTCGTCGCCGTAACTGGGCTGGCTATTCCAGCATGCGACCTGCCGCGTATTCGCCGTTAAATTCGCGTGAGTGAGCATCGCGCCTTTGGGCAATCCGGTTGTACCGCCGGTATATTGTAGAACGGCGATATCGTTCAGAGGATCGATCTCTACCGGGTCAAATGTTCCGTCATTGTCGGTTAAATCCTCCCAGTGAATTTGGCGATCATCGTCGGTGATGTCCGACACACTCGATCGCTTAAAAAGATTAAACAGAATAGATGTGCCGAGCGGGAGCGCCTGAGACATCGAACATATAACGACCTTTTTAACGAGCCGGCTCTCGAGCAAAGATTGCGCTTTCGGATAGATTGCTGTGAGGTCCATGGCGACGAGGACATCTATTCCGGCATCAGCCGCCATGGTTTCCAATTCGCGCGTCGTGTACAGCGGATTCATATTCACAACTGTGCCGCCGACCAAACTCGCTCCAAAAAACGCCGCGACGTAGTAGGGCGTGTTTGGGAGAAGCAATCCGACCCGGGTCCCTTTCTCTACACCAAGATCTTGGAACCCCTTGGCGGCTTTAGTCGCTAAGTCGAGGGTTTCAGAGTAAGTCCACTGGCGGCCCAAAAAATCCATGCACGGGTTTTGCGGGTACTTTTCGGCCGCATCGTCAAGTAATTTGAATACTGGCGTGGCCGGCAATGACATCGACCAATCGACGAAGTCGGGATAACTCTTTAGCCAGGGAAATGTCGCAGCATCTGCGTCGGTAGAATCCATGTATGTCCTATTTAAAGCCTGAGGCACGGGACGGAATGTGCGGACCATTGCCTATAAACACCTATGTTCATATTAAACATGTAGGTGTCTGAACGCAGAAGAAAACTGGGTGAAATTAAGATCATTGCGATCCAGCCGCGACGCGCGTTTCGAAAGGTCAGGATTTGGTCACGTTAGCCCTCGAGTAAGCTCGAAAGCTTGAGGGCGATGCCCTTTGATCCAAAAACCTTCAATTTTCCCATAGTAAAAGCGACCATCGGATTCAGGTCTCCTTCGATCAGTTTTGCGAGGTCGTCTGACGATAATACGAGCGTGGTTTCAGCGTCGTCGTCGTCAGGGTTAGGCGTGATCACAACCTCACTTCCTGTTGCATCCAGCATGATTTTTCCGTCATCGCCAAGGTCGAACAAAATGGTGTGGCCGAGCTCTTCGAGCTTATCTGCCTGTTCATTCATGGCTTTGATCAAGGTGTCCAACATTGTATTTCAGTCCTTAATTTGGGAGGCTTGTTTCTTGAGGATACGTTGTAGAGACAGACGATCTATCCGCTAAGTGATTAAAACAACGCCATTTTTGGTTTTCTCGCGATAGTTTAAAACTCTGTCTATGCAAAATTACCACTACGTGCGACTACAGGCGCTCGTTTTTTCTCGATCTCGGGAGAGTTTCGCCGGGTTTCAGTCCTTAGAAATGCTGGAATTTCATGGCCTTAATTGACCTTCCCGCAGCAAAGAGATAGCTTTGGAAGAGGATACCGGGGCTTTTTCTGCCGTCGTGAGGAGGGTTACGCGGTAGGTTAGCTGCGAGCTTCGAACAGGACAGAGGTTAGATGTCGGACACCGCGAAGCCTGATATCGGCGGGGGCGCAAAGCCTCCCGCTAAACCCCAATTTCTGCGGTCGCTGGTCGAAGCCATGGGCAAATGGCGCCAGGCGCCTGAGGAAGGGGTCAATCTCGTTGTTGTGAGTGCGGCGAGTTCGCTGCCCGAGGCAAAACGAAGCGAAGCTCTCGTTGCGCAGATGAGTGACGGCGTTTCATCAATCGCCGCCAAGCGCAATGGCACCTGCTATCAGGTTTCGGATAGCGATTTCGCAATTTTAATTAAGGTCTCCGAAAGTGCGTTGGTGGCGTTGGTGCGCGATCTCAAGGTCGAAATGTTGCGCACTATTGAAAAATCCTACCCTGGAAGCTTCGGGACAATCGACCAAAGCCGTTTGGTCCTGAGTTACGATCTCACCAATAATTATCGGTCGGCCGCCGACCGTATGGCGCGGTATGCCGAGCTTGCCCAGAAAGCGGTGGAAGACAACGATACGAAAGACCGCAAACTCCGAGCTTTGACCACGGCAGATATCAAAAAGGTGATGTCGGCCTACGAAAAATTTGGCAACGAGAAGTTCATCAAGGCGTTTGTGCGCACGCAAGATGTCATGTTGAACATCACCGGTAAGGACCCCGAAAAAGTCCTAACTGAATATTTCATCAGTATGGATTTATTGCGTAAACCATTGTTTGTCGACGTGGAGATGCGCGGGTCTGGGCGTTTGTTTAACGAGTTTACGCTGGTGTTAGATCAAATCTTGCTTCGCGCGTTTAACGAGATGCACACAACGAACGAACGGTGCTCGGTTAATCTCAATGTCGAGAGTGTTTTTACGGAAGCTTTTGAAGAATTCATCGATAGAACACCTGCCGATGTGTTGTCCCAAGTCGTTTTCGAATTTCGCCAATCGAACATTGTAGAGAATTTCGATGAATTCCAGGTGGCGCGCGGTCTGATCAACTCAAAGGGAGCGCATATCGCGGTTGATCAAATTTTCCCGCAAACGGTGGGTTTGGTCGATGTTGATTACATCGGCGCGACCATGGCCAAGATTCATTGGCGCAATGGGGCTGAGGAAATCTTGAAGGAACGCGAGCGCGCCATCAAGTACATGTTGGATTGCAACGTCCTGCCCATTCTCATTCGCGTGGACAATGAGCGCGCACTGGATGTTGGTGAGAGAATGGGAATCAATATGTATCAGGGCTTTCTGATCGACGATATGCTCAAAGAGAAATCAGCTTGAGTCTTGTCGTTATTTCACCCTTCCGAGTGTCTAGAAAACGTCACAAATAGTGCGTACCCTTTTCGGACAATGCGGTCCAACTCCATGGGTATGAGGTGATGCGCCGTGCGCATCCAAACTAAACTTTTTCTTCTCTTGCTTGTTATTGCGATCGTCCCGCTTGTTGCACTCAATTGGCGCGGGGAACGTGCGACCGAAAACTTCGGGCAAGCGGTTGTCGACCAAGGCCGAAGTGCCGTCGTCCAGGGTATTGAGAATCAGCTGTCTCAGGCGATCACGTATTCGTCCGAGTTGCTCACCGCTCAGCAGCGGCAAGTGGAAATCGCGCTGCGCTTGCAGGCGGAGGCGGCCTCGCGCCTTCTTTCTTCGTCAGTGTCCGTCGGCGAGGCGCCGCAATTTTATATGGCGGAAGACTTTGATACGCCGCGCACCCAACCCCCTGACACAGAATTGACCTTGGACCATGCCATTGTCTCGCCGGAAGGTGCGATGCAAGCAGTGCCTGTTTCTATGGGTCATCAGGCTTTTCTATTGGCTCCAGGTGTCGCGCAGGCAGAGGTTGAAGAGTCCCTATTGCGCCTGCTTCCGCTCACTGCGACATACAAGAATATTCACCAAACGAGCGAGGGTCTGTTCTATTGGCAATATGTAAGTCTTCGCGAGGGACTTCACTCCGCGTATCCGGGGCACGGTGGGTATCCGCCCAATTATGACCCCCGCAAGCGTGCATGGTATGCGTCTGCCCTTGAGGCCGATGGTCTTGTATGGACACCCCCGTTTTTTGACGCTGCGACACGTCGCCTTTTATTAACTGCTTCGGTGCCGATTTACTCCGTGGACGGCGCTCAAATTGGCGTGACCGGTATCGACGTCGATATATTAAAAGTGCTCGGCGATATTCATGGACGTGTTCAAGTCGGTGAAAATGCCGAAAGCTTTATCGTCACCGTATCAACTGACGACGGTGCGCCCACCCTCAGGGCGCTCGCATCGAGCTCCCATCAAGATGCGGGGATGTCTTGGGATGCTATGCCCACGACAATGGAGGTGCTATCCGGTGACGAATCGGGCGCTGGAGACCTCATCGACGACTTGATCGAAGGGCGTAGCGGTGTGCGGCGTTTGCCTTATCAGGGTCGTCAATCGCTTTGGGTGTATAGCGGTTTAGGCCAGGGCACGACTGGGCTCCTTTCCATCGTACCGCTCGACGATATTGAAGAAATTGCTGCGCGCTCTCAGTCGGCTGTCACGGAGGCGGTTTTTGAGCAAGTTCGCCTCGCGGGAATAGCGCTGACAACATTAATCGTCGTGGTCGCTTTGTTGGCGATGTTGGCCGCGCGCTCGGTTACCAGCCCGCTGCGCGCCCTGGCGATGACTGCGAAGGGTTTGGCGGACGGAAATCTCGACGCGCGAGCATCGGTTAAAAGCTCGGACGAAGTCGGTGAACTTGCGAATACATTTAATGCGATGATTCCCCAACTTCGCAGCCACATTTCGGTGATGGAATCCCTGACCCTTGCGCGCGAGGTCCAGCAGAAACTTCTTCCCACATCTGCGATATCCCTCCCCGGGGTGGAGTTTGCTGGTCGGTGTGTCTACAGCGAAGACGTCGGTGGCGACTATTACGATTTCATCCACTTTGATGACGATCCAAACTCGCAGCGTGCAGGCATTGTGGTTGGCGATGTCGCGGGACATGGAGTTGTTGCAGCACTCACGATGACGTCGGTTCGTGCGTTGCTTCGGAGTCATGCCGGCGACGGAAGAGATCTTTGTGTGGCCATGAATGCGGTGAACAGTCACTTGGTTGCGGATTCCGCTGGAGGCCGCTTTGTGACTTTGGTGTACGTCGTTTTGGATCCGAGCGATCGCACTATTCGATGGGTCAGCGCCGGTCATGGTCCAATTTTATTGTATGACCCGGATCGAGAAGATTTCGAGGAGCTGGAGGTCAAAGACATCCCATTGGGTGTAAACGAAACGTGGTCATATCACGAGTGCGCGCGCGAAAATTGGCCGCCGTCTGGATTACTTATTATGGGGACCGACGGTGTTTGGGAAACGTGCAACGCAGAAGGTCAGGCGTTTGGCAAAGCCGGGCTAATGGAGGTTATCCGAGCCGTGGCACATCTTTCTGCCGAAGACATATGCAATAAAATCATCGAGACCTTAGAGCGATTTGCGGATGGAGAGCCTCAGCGCGACGATGTGACTCTTGTTGTCGCAAAATTTCTACCCCCGCACCACGCGAAATAAATTATGCCTCTGCACCTGATTAAACTCGCGGTGGGGATAGAAGATATTGATCATCTTCGTGAGCGGCAGCGCGCTTATAAAGAAACCAAGGGAAACTTAAGGCACAAGACTCGAATGATGCCGCGACGGCGTGAGGACGTGCTTGACGGAGGTTCCCTGTATTGGGTTATCCGCGGCTCTATTTTGGTTCGCAATCCTGTTATTGGTTTTCGGGAGGAAACCGACAGCGAAGGGCGAAGTTTGTGTGTCATTGAGCTGGAAGATTCTCACACATTGGTGAGGCCGACCGCGCGCCGTCCCTTTCAGGGATGGCGATATCTCTCCGCGGATGCGGCGCCTCCGGATCTTACGCGATTGACGGACTCCGGGATCGATCCATCCATGCCGAGCGAAATGCGGAGAGAGTTGAGCAGATTGGGGCTGATTTAGGGGGCGAGGAAAAAGATCACGGCAACATAAGAAGCGGGAGTCCCATCGCCATGATGGCAATTCCCACAAGCTTCGGAGCGGTTATGCGTTCGTTGAACATGATGCGCCCGAGAATCAACGACCCGATCATGCCTATGGCACGTTTAAAGAGTTCGACAATTGCAACAAGTGCGATCTGATATGCGGCTAATTGAAACCCGTATGCCAGTCCAGCCGACACAGCCGCTCCGGTGAGCGGACGCACCGCCGACCGCGGTGCAATAAAGGTTCTAAAGCCGCCGGTTGCCAGAATCCATGCGCCGGTGGCCAGGCCAATGAGAAAGAGTTGTATCGATCCGTGAGCGCCAACCGAAGAATATTCAACACACAGTTTGTCGAGCGGCGGGGCTACCGACCACAAGAGCACGACCGCGAACATCGGACGGGTACCGGGCTCTGCCCGAATGTTTTCCAAAAGGCGTATGACGCTAAATTTTTCTCTTCCCGAACTGTACAAGGCCAAAAGACCGACCGTCACCAAGCCAATGCCCAGGGCCTGCTTTGTCGTGGGCCATTCTCCGAGCATGAGCCCGCTAAAAATAGCGGTCACAGCGGGAATAATGCCAAGGAGAGGTATCATGAGACTGAGCGGCGATTGGCGCAGCGCGACTATAAGCAGCAGATTTGCGGCTAGCCCAATTCCTGCAGCGGCTATTCCCGGAGCAATGTATGCTGTTGAGATGTCGACGTCGCCGCTTGAAATCCACCAGATCGCCAAGATCGGAATCTGGCCGCAGACCATATAAAAGAGTACCAGCGGCGCCGTACAGGCAGAGGGTACTGCTTTTCGGAAGTAGTCAGAGGCGGAAAAGGCGACCGCACACGCTAGACTTAAGGTTAATGCGGGAACACCTAAGGTCAGCATGCTTGGTATACCAATCGGTCACTTTCCCACGGTGTGGTCGGATAGCGGCAAAGTTTAGGTTTGTTGGGTATAGTGACTAGCGCGAGCAAGATAGTGCGGTTTGAGTTGTGATTGAGGTGGAGATGCAAAAAATAAAAAAGTCCGAAGACGAGTGGCGCGAAGTGCTAACCCCAGAGCAGTTTCACATCCTCCGGGATAAGGGCACCGAACGCCCCTTCTCTGGTGAATATAACGACTTTAAGGGCGACGGAACCTTTAAGTGTGGTGGATGCGGCCACATATTATTCAGCTCCGAAGCTAAATATGACTCTGGGTCAGGGTGGCCGAGCTTCCATTCCCCTGCGGAAGCTGGCGCCATTGATGAATACAAAGATACCAGTCATGGCATGGTGCGAACGGAGGTCACGTGCTCGAATTGTGGTGGTCATCTAGGCCATGTGTTTCCTGATGGACCTGCGCCAACAGGCCAGCGCTATTGCATCAATTCTTTGTCCCTAGCGTTCGAAGGAAATAAAGAGTCAAAATGAGCGGGGTTTATCCCCGGCCTCGATAAGGTGCGACACCTTGGTCAGGGACCCATAGGCTGCCGGGAAGCGTTCCAGATTGCCAGAAAACGTCTATGGGAATGCCGCCTCGAGGGTACCAGTACCCACCGATGCGGAGCCATTTCGGACTGACAGCGCTCACAATTCGCTTACCGATGAAAATTGTGCAGTCTTCATGAAAGGCGCCGTGATTTCGAAATGAGGCCAAAAAAAGTTTGAGAGATTTTGACTCAACGAGCACGTCGTTTGGTGCGTAATCAATAACGAGATGTGCAAAATCCGGCTGATTGGTGACGGGGCAAAGTGCCGTAAATTCTGGACAGGTAAAGCGGACGAGGTAATCGGTGTCCATGTGAGGATTGGGAACGGTTTCCAAATGCGCTCCGTCTGGAGATTCAGGACTCTCCGAATTTTGTCCTAGGTGCGTGAGGTGGTCGTAATCGGTGGGCATGAGCGAGAATCCGGTCCTCTAATAGGTAAAGCGTGATGTATCGGCGTTGGTGATTTCTATTCGGCGCAAATTTGGGCTTTGAGCGAATTCACCTTGCTTGATCGCTACAATACCCCTAGGTGACTCGAATGTCCCAGTCACAAGACGAAATGATTGCGTCCCCATGCATTAGCGTTTGCACCGTCGATCGGGTGCGTGGAATGTGTATTGGATGTCTGCGAACCCTCGATGAGATTGGTGGGTGGCGGATAATGACCATCGAGCAGAAAAAGGCCGTAATCGAAGCGTGCGCCGAGCGTGCGAAAGTTTTTTCGCCCCGCGACAAAAGCGGAGTCCCGTTAAAGACCTCACCGAAAGATTGAAGCGATTCTCCACATTGGGGAATCTCAGGCTAAAATCAGGCCTGAAAATATCAGAGGATTCCTCACTTTTTGCACTACATTTGGTGTCCATAATCCCAGTTGGTACAATTTATTGTTATCTAGCTGATCGAGTCTGAACCATGGACCAAGGACCTTCAGTGTCGCAGGCCATCGAGGTTGTGCGAAAAGTGCGCGATGCGGCGGTAGCGATTCCGCCCGTCGCTATCCCGTCCGCCCTAGACGATCTTCAGGGTATTGTCGCGCGCGCAATTTCCATGGCGCGGGCGTCCGGGCGAGACTATGTCGCACAAAGTCACCTTGCCGCTGCCGCGGTGGCGCAGGTCCGTCCGGATTTAACGCCGGTCCAGGTGTTCGACGCCGTTCGGAGGGTGCGCGAACACAACGCGGTTTAAGCAAAGCCTTCTTTTTTTGACCTGACGCCGCGTGGTGCGGCTTTCTGTCACGCGCGCTGAGCAACAATAAAAATTCGACGGACCGCAAATACGGTTTCGCCGTTTTTCTCGCGGGGATAATGAGGGCTGATGGCTGCTGAATAGTCGTCTAGGAACTCTGAGCGCCCCGTGCCGTCCAGTTGGCTGAGGACTGGTGTTAAACCCGCACCCGACATCCATTCAATAACCGGGTTTTCTCCAGACAAGATGTGGTGATACGTGGTTTCCCAAATATCGATACTGGTCGATAAGGGCCTCAATATTTCGTAGTAACGCTGAGCCGGATACTCGTCGGGATGGGGTTTTGCATCTTTCAGCCGATCCCGCCATTTGGGTAACGCTGCCACGTCCCGTATGCATTTGTGGTAAGGCGCGGAGGTCGTCATCGGCATCTGCACAGCCAGAATTCCTCCAGATTGGGCGCTCGCTAAAAGGCGAGGAAAAAGAACCTCGTGTGTACCGAGCCATTGCAAAGACGCGTTTGCGAAAACCAGAGCTGCTGCTTCGGGAGCAGACCACGTCGCAATGTCGCCCAAGGTCCAGTTGATATTTTGCGCGCGAGCGTGTTGTTGGGCTTTCTCCAGCATATCTGCCGAAGAATCCAATCCGGTGACGTCTCGATCAGTCCAGCGATCCTTGAGCTTAACAGTTAAGTTTCCTGGACCGCATCCTAGATCATATATTGCACCGTCCTGCGCAAGGGAGAGATGGGAGATCAAATCGTCGGCCGGGCGGGCCCGATACGCCGCGAATTGCAGATATGTATTTGGATCCCAAATGCCTGACATGAATTGGAGTCCTATCGGAGCCTATAATGACACCAGGTCAAATCCCTACGAGTTGGGCTGAGTGTCATCTAAGAATGCCGCTAAGGGAGGTTGCGCAAGCCCGGCTGCATTTCCTCCACGCTCGATCGCATCTTCTAGAGCTTGCTCGGCGCGTCGGAGAATATCTCCCGCCCATCTATCATTGTCGTGGAGCTCAGCTGCTCCTATCGAGATTGTAAATGACAAGCTCTCTCCATTCGCACTTACTTTAAGGTGAGAAATTTCCTTACACATCCGCTGCGCTAAAGTTATTGCGCCGTGTCCTTCTGTCTCAGGAAGGAGGGCGAGAAAGCGATGAGGGCTTAAACGACCAAAGCTGTCACAATGGCGCATGATTACAACGCAATACCCACTTAAGACTTGAGCAATGGAATCGGTTGCTTGGGCACCCCAGGTTGAGTTCAATTTCTCGTAGTTGTCGATATCCAACATGAGGCACGAGAATGGTTCTTCGTACCGTCGGGCCCTCGCAAGCTCATTTTGAGCGAGCAAGTTTATATGCGCACGGTTTGAGACGCCGGTTAAATTGTCGGAAGTCGCTCGTCTTTCTAATTCTCTGCCGAGAGTGAACGCCTTGCGCCGTGCTTGTTCTAAGGCCCAGGCGAGGAGGGAAACGGCAGCGAGGAGAGGAAGCCACAACAATAGAGCCAAAGGCGCCGAAAACTCGGAATTACCGAGTGGAACAATTAACCAGCTCCCCGCAATGCCCATGCTTGCTGTTATGGCCAGCGCGAGCGCGGCGGCTCGCAGGTGCTCGGCAATGAGAACAACAACAATAGTCGAGGAAGCAAGCAAGAACGCAAACACAAGCGTGGCTGCGACGGGAGTGTTTACGCTGACAGCTAAAGTTTGCGAACTTAAGACAAAGGCTGTGAGGGCTGGAACACCATCGAATTTAAAAATATTGCCCGGGTAAAAAGTCAGGGCAAAAATGAGCGCTACAGAAACCGCGAACGTGAGAGACAACGCGGCAGGGTTTATTAGGGACGCTGGCCCACTTAAGTGCCAGCCAATGGTCACATAAAAGACTGTGGCGGCTACCAGCAAAGTTCGTTGCTGCAGCAGGTTTGCGCTCGACCGGCTTTGTTTATAGGTGGCGCTCGAACTTAGCTTCATTCTGTATCCGGCGTTTTGACCAACGATAAATTTGCGCGCGAACACTAGCACAGTTCGGAGGATGGAGTGTCCAAATCCACGAGCGTGTAGGTTTAAATTCTAGCTGAATATGCAACCCAAAAAAGGAAGCTAATGTATGCGGGTCAGAGCGACTCTAGATGTGGTTTGATCTTGTCCTGAGACTTTAGCATCGAACATAGCGTGCGTTGCTCTCAATAGAAGCTTTTGCGCAGTGGCGACCGGATCATCGTCCTTTTTAATTTCGCACACCGAAACACCGCATGTAGCTGTAAGCATGTGCTGACCCTGATCTGTCAGAATCGGACCTGTGAGCGCGTTGGCGAGAGCTCGTGTTTTTGAGAGTGCGTGGCTAGCCAATAGAATGTCACTCATCAACAATCCGAATTCGTCGCCACCAATGCGCGCAAGAAAATCTGTTTCGGATTTATTGGGTTCAAGTCGTGTGGCGGCGACTTGCAGCGCTTCATCGCCTACATCATGCCCAAGTTTGGTATTGATGAATTTCATTCCGTCGAGGTTAAACAAGGCCACTCCAATCATCCCTCCGGCCGCCCGGCTGTCCGACACCGACTGCGTCAACTGCTCGAGAAACGACAATCTGTTTGGAAGGCTTGTCAGGGGATCGAAATAGGCAGCTCGGGTGAGGTGTCTTTCACGACGGTGGCCTGCGATAGCATAGCGAATGGACCGATCAAGGCTCTCGACGGTTAGATCGCCTTTGACCAAAAAATCGTATGCGCCATGAGTGAGAACTTCTTCATCGATACTTCGGTCATCGATCGCGGTGACGACAACAAAAGGAATGTCGAAGTTGTTGCGACGCGCCTCCTCCATTAAGTCCACGCCAGTATTCGGATGGAGGTGATAGTCGGCCAAGCACAAATCTATTGGCGTATGGGTCATGACTTGCAGAGCAGATGGAATGGTGTCCGCGTGATGGATGTGGGAACTCTGCACACCGACTGTTTGCAAAAACTTCTTGATAAGAGCCGCATCCATTGCTCGATCTTCGAACACAAGAATTTGAAGGGCTTTGGTTTCGATTTGAGGATGCTTAACGGGATGCTCGGTCATCGGTTCTTTTGATTTTTACGGTCTGTCGGCCGACTTTGTTTCAACTTCCCGCAGTGTACTCAAAGGGTGTTGATAGAAAGTGAATCGGTCGATCCTAAATCTGGTTTCATATATGGAGTGGCAGAGCGGGATGGCAGGCGAAAAAACCACGTGGAGTCGGATATTTTCGGCGGACCGCCTGATTGAAATATCGTTGCGTAAACCGGGTTTAGGTTCGGCTAAAAGCGGAAAAAGTCGCTCTTAAAACTACCACTGCCGCAGCATTTATGGTGCCTCGGCATGCCGTTGAATAGAACCTCTCGATTTCAGCGTGTTCGACCCGTGCATTTGGAAAAAAAATGCACGACATTTTCAGATTACAAAATTTCTTTACGCAATTGAAAGTTTGGAACTTTTTTGGTTTCGTTCCAATCTAGGACGCTGCCTGGGCACTCCTTGGGCCGTGGATTCTCTACGGAATTCAGGATGAGTGTAATTTTGTGACAGCCATCTCACTGAAAGGGCCGTATTCGCCACTATCAATCTCAGCCGCGGTAATTCTTGCTCTGCGGAGGGTTTCTCATGATATTTTTATTCAAGATACATTCCTGACTTGACAGTTAAGGGCTCATGACGTTGTTTAACCCTGTCCTGTGGGTTTGATTCTTGGGGGATCACAATCGGGGGGTGCTGGGAGCGGCAGGAAGTATGCCGAGCCTTTTTTGTCAGTGAAGTTGCCATCCGGCACCTGTCCTGTTAGACCCTCGACGCTTCTCCGCCCAGCGGGACTGACCATAACGCCAGCCCATTTTCGAGTGTGCAAATGTCAGATAAATATATGCCTTCGTCTTCCAAGTCCGCGGAAAAGAATACGAGCCGCACGGTAGGTTTTGTTTTCGTTGTGCTTCTGCATGTTGGGGCCTTTTATGCACTGCAATCTGGCCTTGCAAAGAACTTCGTTGACGCGTTGGCAGGGCCACTAGAGGCGAGCTTGATCGAAGAGACGGTTATTGAAGATGCGCCGCCTCCGCCTCCGCCGCCCGATTTTGAAGCGCCGCCGCCAGCATTTATCCCATTGCCGGATATTGCAATTGAAGCGCCAGCTCCACAGCAAACGATTTCCAAAGTAACCGCGGTCAAAAAGCCGCCGCCGCCGCCGCCGCCGCCGAAAATTGTTCCACCGCGTTCAAACCCACGGCGTCCGATTACACAACCGCCATATCCAACTATGTCTCGCCGTTTGGGCGAAGAGGGTGTCGTCACACTATTGCTTACGGTTGACGAGAATGGCCGTGTGACCGAGGCGAGAGTTGACCAGAGCAGCGGTTTTGAGCGTCTTGATGAAGCGGCCGTTAGAGAGGCTCTTCGCAGATGGCGCCTAATTCCGGGAACTATTAACGGTAAGGCGTCGTCAATGCAGTTTAAGTTTGCGGTGAGATTTAGAATTGAGGACGCCTAAGGCTTAAGGGACTGAGTTTGTCTCCGCGCGAAACGTTGAGCGTTTGAGGCAAGCGATAAGAAGCAGGTTCGAATATTAACTAGATTAACTAGATATGAGTGGTAGTGAGGATCACAACATGAACACCCGATTGAATATTTTTTCCAAGCTTTCAGCTTTAATCCCGACTCTTGCGATAGTCGCGGCCTTGGGCTTTGCTCCTGGCGTTGTCGCGCAAGACGAGGCTGCCCCGGCAGATGCCGCTCCGGCTGACGCTGCTCCGGCAGACGCGATGCTCGATACCAGCGACCCGTTTGCGGACGATGGCCTGGGCATGGGTATGGACGAGGGTGCAGCTGCTGATCCCAGTGCTGTCACTGACGATGGAATGGGGGAAGCCGAGACGCTTGAAAACCCGTACGGCATCACGGCGATGCTTGAGCAGGGCGACTTTGTTGGCCATGCGACCTTTACGATCTTGGTCATCATGTCGATTGGCTCTTGGTACATCATGGTGCTGCGCCTGATCGATACAACCATCCTTTTCCGTCAAGCCAACGCTATGCAGAAGAATTTCTGGACGGCTGGGAGCCTCAAGGAAGGTCTTACCAAGTTGGAACCCAACAGCGCGTTTCGGACCATTGTTGACGATGGGTTGAAGGCTGCTGAACACCACGAAGGCAAGATGACAGACTCAGTTGACCTCAATGAGTGGGTGACAATGTCTCTTCAACGCTCCTCGGATGCTGTGAATGCCAGATTGCAAAGCGGCCTGGCGGTTCTTGCCAGCGTGGGTTCGACGGCACCGTTCGTGGGATTGTTCGGAACTGTTTGGGGGATTTTGAACGCGCTGATCGCGATCGGTGTGTCCGGTCAGGTGTCCATCGATAAGGTCGCCGGTCCTCTTGGTGAAGCTTTGATCATGACCGCGATTGGTCTGTTCGTCGCTGTTCCGGCCGTGTTGGGCTACAACTTCTACGTTCGCCGCAACAAGGTCCTTATGGAGCGCGTGCGCAACTTCTCCGCTGATATTCATGCGGTGTTGTTGAGCAGCAAACAAGGCCAAGCGGCTGAGTAGTCCACGTACACTTTGGTTAGATCCACTTCGATTTGAATTAAGGAGATAAGCTATGGCCGGCGGAGTTATGTCGGAAGACGGAGAAGACGAAGTCGAAACAACAATGAATGTCATTCCTTTGGTTGACGTCATGTTGGTCTTGCTCATCATCTTCTTGATTACGATCCCTTCAGCGATCAGTACGGTCGAAGTGGAACTACCAGAGGTGTCTAACCAAGTTACCGAAACCCGCCCGGAAAACATTATTCTCGCAGTTGATGCAGACGGGCGGATTTATTGGAACGAAGGTCAGGTCACTTACGAGGAACTTTACAGCCGGATTGCTGAGGCATCGGTTATTGTGCCGCAGCCCGAAGTTCATGTTCGTGGAGACATTGAGGCTCGTTTTGAGCATGTGGGTCGCGTTTTGGCCATCGCACAGCGTGGCGGTATCATGAAGGTAGGGTTTATTACTGACCCGGAAACCGGCATGACCGTGTCGCGCTTTACGTACTAAGTAGCGGAGAAGAACGATGGGAGCGAGTGTAGGTCCAGCTTCAGGTGAAAATGAAGCTATGGTGGAGATGAACGTTATTCCGCTGATCGACATTATGTTGGTCTTGCTGATTATGTTTATCATCAGTCTGCCGATCCAAACCCATGCAGTTAAACTGGATATGCCGCGGCCGAACGATGCAGCGCAGCAGTCCGAACCGGTGGTTATTCAGTTGGACGTTGATTTTGACGGGACGGTTCTTTGGAATGGGACGGTCGTCGCCTCAGAAGCACAACTGCAGTCTTTTTTGCAGTCGATTTCTCTGCAAGAGCCGCAGCCTGAAATTCACCTACGACCTAACCGATTGGCCAAATATGATATCGTGGCCAAGGTGTTGGCGTACGCACAAAGGTTAGGAGTGCGCAAAATCGGTTTTGTTGGCAACGAGCAATACCTATAAAAGGCTCAAGATTGCCATAATATCGCCAAGGAGTCTGACGACGCTTGGCATGTCTTATAAATTTGGGGGGCGCCAGTAGATTTGTTTACTGGCGTTCCTCGTTCGTCTGAGAGGGTAGAAATGAAAAAGCAAAATGTTGTCTCCGCAATTGCGATGTCGCTGGTATTGGCGGCAGGCGCTGTAGGGCCTGCGACGATTCTCCTTAGCCCCCAGCCTTCCGTCGCGGCTGAACAAACATTATCGACCGCTGTCGGGCGTCCGCTGCTTGCGGCACGAGACTTAGCGAACGAACAGAAATTTGATGAAGCGCTCGTCAAAGCAAAGGAAGCGGACGCGGTGTCCGGGAAGACTCCTTATGAGGAGTACATGGTCAGCGAGATTATGGGCTCGATTTACCTTCAATCGCGCCAATATGCTAACGCAGCTCAGACTCTTGAGCGTTCGGTTGCCACGGGACAGTTGGCACCCCAAGATTTGGCCGCTCGCATTAAGTTGTTGAGCCAAGTTTACTATCAGGTCAAAAACTACCGCAAAGCCATTGAGTATGGGCAGCAAGTACTGCAAGGCGCTGCGAACGATACCGAAACGATGGTGATCGTTGGTCAAAGCCAATACTTGCTTGGGCAGCATCAGGCTGCCGCGTCGACCATGCGCAATGTCGTTCGCACAGCGCAACGAGCCAGGGCGACAGTCCAAGAAACATGGCTACAGCTTTTGTTGGCTGCCGAGTATGAACTTGGGAACAGCGACGGGGTGCGGGCGACACTTCAGCAGTTGGTTCGGCTTTATCCTACTGATCGGTACTGGCGGGATTACGTTAGCCAAGTGGAGCAAAGTTTGACCGGCTCTTCGACTAAAACGGCGCTCGATATCCTGCGCTTTAGGTTGTCCAGTGGCGCAATGGAAAGTGCGAAAGACTATACAGATATGGCCGAGCTTGCGCTCCAAGAAGGCTTGCCGGGCGATGCCCAGCGGGCACTTGAAAGTGGTCAGGAAGCTGGCCTCATTGGCACGGGCCCGGATGCAAGCCGTCATGAGCGTTTGATGACAATGGCGGTTGAGCGTGCGACTGACGACAAGGCCAATTTGACGGCCGGTGCGGCCGAGGCTGCCGCCATGGAGGCTGGTGACGCGGATGTCAGCTTTGGCGAAGCTTATTGGACATACGGACAATACGCTGAAGCGATAGAAGCGATCCAACGAGGCATTGAGAAAGGTGTTTCGAACGCGGACGAAGCCCAATTGCGTCTTGGCATGGCTTACCTCGGTGCTGGAAATCGGTCTCAGGCGAACGCGGCCTTTAGGCAGATTACGTCGGGTACGCCGGAGGCGCAGATCGCCGCGCTTTGGGCTTTGAAAGGCTCTTTGTAAGCGGTCTCATAAAATATTTGCAATGAACGCCGGACGGCTTAGCTGTCCGGCGTTTTTTTTTGGCGAGACTCTCGACGATATCGCTAGGGTCGATATGATCGTGTTACTATGTAAGTAAGATTGATTTCACACCTTAAGGGCCGAATTCATGCTGATACGCCTTAGAAAAAAATCTGAAGTTTTCTCATCGGAAATCACTCCACAAGACGTCTATTTAAACCGTCGTCACCTTATTAAGGGCCTTGGAGCAGCAGCGGGGTCCATCGCGCTGGGAACAACGGCGATTTCGCGCGCGTACGGTGCGACGTTACCGCACTCGGGGGAAATCTCCGGTATCGTTCCCGGATACAAAAAGCTTGGCGCGCAAGATGAAATTACCAGTGAAGCCGATGCAACCACCCACAATAATTTTTATGAATTTGGTACCGGGAGAAGAGACCCCAGCGAAAACTCTGGCAGTTTTAAGCCGCGTCCCTGGCAAGTAAAGGTGGACGGCCTTTGCGCGAATCCTGGACTGCTTGACCTTGATGACCTCGTAAAGCCGCACACAATAGAAGAACGGATTTATCGTCTCCGATGTGTTGAGGCGTGGTCGATGGTCATTCCGTGGGCGGGAATTCCCCTTGCCGACGTAGTTAAGCGCTTCGAACCTCTCGGTAGCGCGAAGTTTATTAGGTTTGAAACATTGTTCAGACCTGAGGAGATGCCCGGCCAGCGCCGCAGTCATATTTTGCCATGGCCATACGTCGAGGGCTTGCGGTTGGATGAAGCGTCTAACCCGCTTTCGATCCTGGCGGTGGGCATGTACGGGTCAGTTTTGCCCAAGCAAAACGGTGCTCCGTTACGACTTGTTGTCCCGTGGAAGTATGGATTTAAGTCAATCAAGTCTATCGTTCGCATAACGTTTACGGAAGATGAACCTAAGAACACCTGGCAGGTTATGAACGCACCGGAGTACGGGTTTTATGCAAACGTGAACCCAAATGTCGATCATCCGAGATGGTCGCAAGCAACGGAACAGCGCATTGGTGAGTGCGAGAGCATCTTTATGCGTTGTCCTAGGCGCAATACGCTCATGTTCAATGGATACGAGGAAGAGGTTGCGCACATGTATACCGGCATGGATCTCGCCCGGTATTATTGATGTGAATCGGCCTGGACGAAACCAGGACTCGCGCACAGGTGGCGCCTATGCCGGTTGAACAAACTTTTTTTCCATCACATCGTAACTTTGTGCGAAGGCTTCTGAAGCCTCTGATCTTCGTTATTTCCTTGGGCCCTGCCATATGGCTTATTACCCAAGGAGCGACCGGGGGGCTGGGGGCGAACCCTATCGAAGCGCTCACGCGCGGCCTAGGTGACTGGGCATTGAGATTTTTACTTTTGGCTCTTGCCGTTACACCGCTGCGCATTGTTACGGGATGGGGTCAAATTGCCCAGTTGCGCCGCATGTTAGGGTTGTTTGCATTTTTTTATGCGGTCCTCCACATGTTGAGTTACGTCTGGCTTGACCACTTTTTTAACTGGCCGGTTCTGTGGGAAGACATCACCAAGCGTATCTATATTACACTTGGTTTTGCAGCCTTGATTATGCTGCTCGCTCTCGCAGCGACTTCAACGGATAAAATGATCAAGAGTTTGGGTGGACGCGCATGGAAGCGGCTCCACAGCCTTGTATACGTCGCCGCGATCGCGGCCGTCGCACATTACTTTCTTATGATCAAAGCTGACTATACTGACCCGCTAATTTATGCGGCTATCCTTGCTCTCCTATTTGGCGTTCGGTTGATTAACTGGGCAAAACGTTGGCAGGCGCGCAGCAAGACCTAGCGGACAGAAACTTTCTGCATATCCGGGATATCGTTGGTGGGGCCTGATTCTGAACAGCGGCGCACCCAAAGTTTTTCGCTAATGGCCTATAGGAATCCTATTGGGGTACTTTTGAGCCGCAGGTTCCTCGGTTTTCAAACGGTTTACGACCTTCAACCAAAGAGCTCCACTTTTCCACGCGGCTGTCAGCAGGTGATGTTTCGCGGTACGGGCCGCGTAGTCGAAAGCCTCGGATCCATGAGTGCGCCTCACTTCATCGGCAAGCGTGCCCACGTCTGTGTTGTCTATATCATGGTCCATGCTACGAACTCCATTTAGTTTCGATTCAAATATATTATACTGCAAAGGCGAAAATTGATCCTTGGATCCCGGGAAACCGCGTGTTTTTGCCTCATGAATAGTCTCGTTCAGCATCTAGGTTTTTTTTTTGAGCTATGTATAAGATGCACTAGGGGCAAACAAATTCTTGTGAAATTTAGGTTATTTCTGAGCCTGTTAATCCGGCTCCTATTGCTGGTTGCAAGACCGGTGCGCCGGAAAAGAAATGTACACCGCCGCCAAGTATTGACGGTTCAATTGCGATGGATGGGGTCGTGAAAAGAAAGCCAAAGCGTCAGGATTTCTTGCATCAGACATCACAAATTCTGAGCGCGGCAACGAACGGCATTGTCGCACTGGATGTTGAGGGTGTCATCACGCTGGCGAATCCGGCGGCCGCAGACTTATTGAACCGCGACATGGCGGCTATGACTGGTGTGAGTGTCCAGCGCGCGTTTGTCTATGGTAGCGGTCACGAGAATGCGGGTGACCCCCTTCCTCTGCTGTCCCAGCTTGAGTCCGGTCCTTACTATACTGAGCAGGAGGTGCATCTTGCGCGCAGTGACGGCGAAAGTTTTGAGGCGGAATACTCGATAGCACCGATTCGCGAAAACGGGAGCGTTTCAGGCTACGTCATTACCTTCCACGACGTCACAGATCGCCTTAGGTCGGAGTCCGAGCTACGACTAGCAGCCGCGGTTTTTGACCATAGCCCTGAGGGTCTCGTGGTTGCGGACGCCCAGCAGCGGGTTACGAAGGTAAATCCCGCCTACGAACGGCTCGCCCACGTCGACGCGCAATCTATCGTTGGGCAAAACCTCGCCGATGTTCTTTTGGGAGGCGCGGATGCGTCGGGAGACGTGTTCGACAAGCTTGAGACTGAGGATCAAACGCAATGGGAGCAATGGTGCAATAATAAGCGTGGCAAGCGATACGCAGCGCGAATTTCCGTTGCAGTGGTCAAAGACGATTCGGGCGCAGTCCAACAATACGTGGCAATGGTGTCGGACATTACTCAACGGAAGCTGGATGAAGAAAAAATCACTTACCAGGCCAATTACGATCAACTCACGAATTTACCCAATAGAACCCTGTTTATGGACCGATTAACCAGACGTGTACTCGAAGGTAAGCGCTCCAAGACAAGTGTGGGTTTGATGTTTGTCGACCTTGATGGTTTTAAGGCGGTGAATGATACGCTTGGTCATGATGCTGGGGATCAGCTGCTCATTGAAGCATCTCGCCGGCTAGAAAAATGTGTGCGCGAGGCTGATACCGTTGCGCGCCTGGGGGGTGACGAATTCACGGTCATTATGCCCCTGATAGATAATTTCGACGCGGCCGCTGTTGTCGCCGATCGTATTATTGCGTCCCTAGGGCAACCCTTCGATCTTGGGGGTCGTGAAGGTCGAATTTCAGCATCGATCGGCATTTCGATTCTGCCGGCCCAGGCGTCGACGGCCAGCGAGTTACTGCATAATGCGGATGTCGCCATGTACCAGGCCAAACGCTCTGGTAAAGCAAAATACGAGATCTACCGGCCTGAACTCGAGGAAACTGTTAAGGTCGCAGCCCGAGATTTGTAACGCCGAATTGGTACTTGCAATCGAGGGCCTCGTCGGCCAAAAGCATCGCTCTACGATGCCTTTTTCTCGCTGTCAGCGGGGCCCATATATTGAGGAATGGTTGATCAGTCCCCCATGAAAGACACGGACTCCACTACCAAAATCGAGATTGATCACACAGAGCTCGCCAATGCGATTCGCTTTTTAGCGGCAGATGCCGTTCAAAAGGCGAAATCCGGCCATCCTGGTATGCCTATGGGGATGGCGGATGTCGCAACCGTACTTTTTACGCAGTTTCTAAAATTCAACGCGGCTGATCCCAAGTGGCCCGACCGCGACCGGTTTGTTCTGTCTGCCGGTCATGGATCGATGCTGCTTTATGGCCTGATGTACCTGACCGGGTACCCGGACATGACCCTGGACCAGCTTAAAAATTTTCGCCAGTTAGGAAGCATCACGGCGGGTCATCCAGAGTTTGGTCATGCGTCTGGAGCCGAGACAACGACGGGCCCGCTGGGACAAGGGCTTGCTAATGCTGTGGGCATGGCGCTTGCGGAAAGGCTTCTTGCAGCGCGTTTTGGTGATGGACTGGTCAATCACTATACCTACGTTATCGCCGGGGACGGGTGCCTCATGGAGGGAATTAGCCATGAGGCAATCTCTCTCGCGGGCCATTTAAAACTCAATAAGCTGATCGTTTTATTCGATGACAATCAAATAAGTATCGATGGACCGACAGACATGTCGGTCTCGGACGATCAACAAAAAAGGTTTGAAGCGTCCGGCTGGAATACGTGGGCGGTTGATGGTCATGATCCCAAGGCGATCGCAGCAGCAATTTCCAGCGCACAAGAAAGCGATAAACCCGCCATGATTGCCTGCCGGACGGTCATTGGTTTTGGAGCGCCCACGCTCGCAGGTACAGCGAAAACTCATGGGGCGCCGCTTGGTGACGATGAAATCCAGGGCGCGCGGCAAAAACTCAATTGGTCTCACGCGCCCTTTGAAATCCCAGATGACGTCTTGATGGCGTGGCGCACAGCGGGATCGAGATCCGCGCAACTGCAAGTCGAATGGGAATCCCGGATAGAGGCATTAGCCGCGGACCAGAAACGAGAATTCGCTCGATTGATGGCGGGTGATCTGCCGAAGGATTGGGACTCCGCCGTGCTCGATGTCAAGAAGACCGCGTCAATGAACGCACCAAAGGCAGCGACGCGTCAGGCGTCGCAAACGGTCCTTGAAAAATTGACCGATGTAATCCCGGAAATGATTGGGGGATCAGCGGATTTGACGGGGTCGAACAACACGAAGACCGCCGTGCTTTCTCCGATCACAGGATCAGATTACTCGGGTCGATATATCTATTACGGAGTACGCGAGCACGGAATGGCCGCGGCGATGAATGGTATGGCTTTGCACGGCGGCATCATACCTTACGGCGGAACATTCATGGTGTTCACAGACTATTGTCGCCCGTCGATCCGCCTATCGGCTCTCATGGGTCAGCGGGTGATCTACGTTATGACCCATGATTCCATTGGCTTGGGAGAAGATGGCCCGACCCATCAACCTGTTGAGCACTTGGCGGCATTGCGAGCTATTCCTAATCTTTTGGTGATGCGCCCGTGCGACACGGTCGAGACGGCAGAGTGTTGGGCGATCGCTACGGCTGAGCGGAATCGTCCGTCCATTCTAGCGCTGACGCGCCAAGGATTACCCACGGTGCGCGTTGACCATACCGATGAGAATTTGTGCTCAAAAGGCGGTTATGTTCTGCAGGAGGCAAGTGGAGCACGCCAAGCAACAATTATTGCCACCGGATCTGAAGTGTCTGTGGCCGTTGATGCACGCACCAAGCTCGAGGCCGAAGGCATTTCAACCGCCGTGGTTTCACTACCGTGCTGGGAATTGTTTGACGCGCAACCCGAAGACTATCGTCAGTGTGTCCTTGGCGAGGGCGCCGTGCGCGTGGCCATTGAAGCTGCGGGTGATTTTGGGTGGGATCGGTATGTTGGTTCGAATGGCACCATGATCGGCATGCGTGGCTTCGGTGCGTCAGCCCCTGCGCCGGATCTGTATAAACACTTCGGAATTACGGCTGAGGCGGTCATCGATGCCATCAAAGCGCGTCTTTAGAGGTTAGAAAAAATGGCCGTCAAGATTGCTCCAAGTATCCTGTCGGCGGACTTTGCCAAGTTGGGTGAAGAAGTGAAGGCGGTCGACGCGGCAGGTGCTGACTACATACATGTCGACGTCATGGACGGGCATTTCGTGCCAAATATCACCATCGGACCATTGGTGGTAAAGGCGCTGAGGTCTTGCTCAAAGAAAATCTTCGATGTTCATCTGATGATTGCGCCTGTCGACCCTTATATAGGCGCATTTGCAGATGCGGGAGCAGATATAATCACCGTACATGCTGAGGCGGGTCCACATCTGGACCGATCCCTTCAGGTCATCAAATCGCTAGGGAAGAAAGCAGGTGTGTCTTTAAATCCATCCACGCCAGCGGCAGCAGTTGAGCATGTTCTTGATAAGGTCGATTTGATTTTGGTGATGACCGTCAATCCTGGATTTGGCGGACAGTCATTTATAGAAGCCCAGATCGACAAGATCAGTACTCTCCGCAAGATGATCGGTGATCGACCCATTGAGCTTGAAGTTGACGGCGGTATCAATCCGAAGACGGCGGTCCAGTGCGTCGCGGCGGGCGCGGATGTTCTAGTGGCGGGAACGGCTGTTTTTGGCAGCAGCGACTATGCAGCGAATATCGCCAGTTTGCGGCCTGATCCCAAGTAACCCACCTAATATGTTGCTGAATCATTACATGACGTGCGCAAGGCCAAAATCTGGAGACAGTCTGCAATAAAACCTTCATAATTCTGTCACAAAAGGTTAGGGGTCCCCCGATATTCATGGCGTGTCTTCTAGATCCTTCCAAAGAACGGAGAAGTTACATGCAATGGAAAGTCACAAGCGCGGTTATCGTGGCGAGCTGCCTGGTGGCCCTTCCAGTGGCGGCGGTCGACGTTGATCCCACCCTGAAGGTTTATTCAAAGTCCTCTGGCATTGAGGGCAACTTGAAATCTATCGGCTCGGACACCTTGAACAATCTGATGACGCTCTGGACCGAGGGCTTCAGAAAAGAATATCCCAACGTAAAAATCGAAATAGAAGGAAAGGGGTCTGGTACGGCCCCGCCGGCCCTTATCGCCGGTACGGCTCAATTCGGTCCAATGTCCCGCCCCATGAAATCCGTCGAGGTTGACGATTTCGAGAAAAACTACGGGTACAAACCAACTCCGTTCCGTGCAGCTGTCGATGCGTTGGCTGTTTTTGTTCACAAAGATAACCCAATTCAATGTTTGTCGCTTGCGCAAGTCGACGCGATCTTCTCGAAGACAAGGAAGCTTGGTTTAGAGAGTGAAGCCGTTACATGGGGTGATGTCGGATTGACCGGCGAATGGGCATCTCGTCCAATCTCTGTGTATGGCCGCAATTCTGCGTCCGGCACTTACGGATATTTCAAAGAGGTCGCTCTCGCTGACGGCGACTACAAAGATAGTGTTAAAGAGCAGCCCGGCTCGTCCGCCGTTGTGCAAGGTGTTGCGACAGACAAGTACTCGATCGGATATTCCGGTGTGGGATACAAGACGGCTGACGTGCGATCTGTACCGATCTCGGCCGACGTAGGTGGTGAATGTTTTGATGCGACAGCTGAGGCGGCCTATGAAGGCCAATACCCGATCGCTCGGTTCTTGTACGTCTACATGAATAAAAAACCTGGCGCGGCGCTTGATCCGTTGCGCGGCGAATTTGTGAAATTTGTTTTGTCGCAGCAAGGCCAGGAAGCTGTAGTGAAGGATGGATATTTCCCAATTCCGTCTGCAGTCGCCAATCAAGACTTGGAGGCGTTTGAACTGAATTAAGCTTGGTAAATTCGCGGAAAATCGGCGCCGGTGCCCTTTAGGGGTGCCGGCGTCATTTCCTTTTTTGGATACACGTTAGATTTGAATATGAACTGGCTTTTTGAAGGCCGCTAAGGGACGAAAAAAATTGTCATCTGAGATTGCCGAGTCTGGTCAAAAAAGCGATCCATCGAAGAGTGTGTTGCCCCATCGGCGATCCATGACGACGGCGCGATCGGTTATCTTGGCCGACAAAACGGCAGATTGGACCATTCGTATCGGCGGCATCGGCGTCATTGTCGCCGTCTTTGGCATCATGGTGTTTTTAGCCCAAGTTGTGGTGCCGTTGTTTACAGGGGCGTCATCGGAAGACGTTTCCGTCACGACGCCGCCCGCGGGAGACCGTGGTCTCCTTATGAATAAGCTTGATGAATATAAGGCGCTTTCTGTGTCGGTTGACGAGATGGGCGAAGTGCATGCCTTTCATGTGAAGACCGGCACTCAAATCGATATGCCAACTTTCGAGCTTGAAGGGAAAGTGCCCACGGCATTTGCACGAACATTGAATGGTCGCGATCTCGCATTCGGATTTGAAGACGGCACGTTGCGCCTGGGGGCGTTAAAGGTTGGCGGAGCGGTGTTCAGCGCGCAGCAGATGCCTGCCGGATTAAGAGAGTTGAATGAGGTTGATCTTACCGACGGGAAGTCCATCTTCACGCGCGTTGCCGGCGATCAAATTCGCCGCGTGTCAGTCGACATTGAATTAGAAGACGCGCAGCAAATTGCCCCAGAGGGTACCGCGATTGTCGCAATTGACTACCGGCTCGGTGGAACGTTAGAGCGCCCAACGAAATCTTTCGTGACCGTCGATGCTGAAGGGATCGCGCGACTGAGCCGCGCAGAGTCGCGCACGAACATGTTGACGGGCCGAACGACGACGACTCTGTCGTCCTCGGAGTTGCCTGGACTTCCTCAGGGGGTCCAGGTCTACGACATCTTGATGACCGACAATGCCGATCAAGTGTACGTGGTTGATCGGGGCGGCGTGATCTATCGCTATGATACGCGTAATTTTAGAAACCCTACTCTTGCAGAAACCACAGATCTTCTTCCTGACAACGTGGTGGTTGGAGCGATCCGATTTTTAATTGGAGAGCAGTCTTTGGTTGTCGCGGGGTCTGATGGGTCTGTAAATGTTTATTTCCGGCTGCAGGTGTCCGGGTCTCCAACGACTGACGGCTTTGTTTTAACGAAGGCTCATACTCTTGAATCACACGGGTCTGGCGTGGTGGCCATGGATGCGAGTCAGCGCGGAAAGATGTTTGTTACCGCTGACGACAATGGTCAAATTTGGCTGCGCCATTCAACCAGCGAACAAGTACTGCTTAAATTGATGCCCCCAATTTCGCCTGCTCGGTACGCGACCGTGTCGTTCGCACCGCGCGGGGACGGTATTCTGGCGCTTACTGAAGACGGAGCGGCTTTCGCGTGGGATATTCACGCTCCACACCCAGAAACAACTTTGCAAACCATCTTCGGAAAAGTTTGGTACGAAGGGTATCCAGAGCCTAGCTATACGTGGCAGTCATCGTCTGGTACGGATGCGTTCGAGCCGAAGTTTTCGCTCATTCCGCTTATCTTTGGGACCATTAAGGCCACCGTTTATTCATTGCTGTTCGCCATTCCTATTGCTTTGGGCGCCGCGATCTACACCTCTGAGTTTGTACATCACCGCGTTCGCTCCGTTGTCAAACCGACAATGGAATTGATGGCGTCGTTGCCGTCGGTTGTTTTGGGATTTATCGCAGCCTTGATTTTGGCGCCAATCGTTGAAACGTGGATCGCTGCAGTAATCCTGGCGTTCGTTGTAATCCCTGCAGGGTTATTTTTCAGCGCCTACTTGTGGCAGTTGTTGCCGAATCCCTTGGCGCTGCGATGGGGTGGCCTGCCCAAATTCGCGCTGATGTTTGTGTCAGTATTCATATTTGGTTACGCGGCATATATCGCCGGTCCGAGCTTCGAAGTTTTGTTCTTCGCCGGAGACCTCAAGGCGTGGGCAAATGGTGATATTGGATCAAGCGTGCCGGTGACCTTGCTCCTGATTTTTCCATTTGTGTTTATGGCCGTGTTTATCGCGTCTGAAGGCGTGGTGACGAGACTATTTGGGGAAATCTTGCGCGGTTCCAACCGTGTTCAAGCTGGCTTAACCGATTTCGCACGCTGGGTCGCAACCTTGATTGTCGGAGGCGCGATTAGCTTTGCGATCGCCCAAACGCTCGTTGGGTTAGGTTTAGACCCGCGCGGTGGTGTGGTTGATACGTATGTCCAGCGCAACACCCTAATTGTCGGGTTTGCGATGGGTTTTGCGGTTATTCCCATCATTTACACAATTGCCGAGGATGCCTTGAACTCGGTTCCGGAACATTTGCGCGCGGCAAGTTTGGGGTGCGGTGCAACGCCATGGCAAACCGCAGTGAGCATTATTCTCCCGACGGCAATGAGCGGCGTGTTCTCCGCAATCATGGTCGGTATGGGTCGTGCGGTCGGCGAAACCATGATTGTGGTTATGGCGGCCGGAAATACGCCCTTACTTGAATGGAACATTTTTAATGGCTTGCGCGCTTTGTCAGCCAATATCGCGGTCGAACTTCCAGAGGCGGTCAGAGACTCTACACTTTATCGCATGTTGTTTTTGGCGGCGCTGACTTTGTTTGTCATCACATTCGTTGTAAATACGGCTGCGGAAGTCGTACGCCAACGTTTTCGTAAGCGTACAGCGCAGTTGTAGGGGATCTGAACGTGAATACGCAAACCCCTGGCGCCACAACCACCGATACACCAGTGCAGTCATATTCGACGGCGATTCGCCGAACTGATTTGCGGTCGCGGGGTGAGCCCGCCCTTTGGAGCTTAGGTGGGGCGCTTGCCATTGGCGTGATTATGATTATCGGGTTTTTGCTCCTCGTCCTTTGGAACGGGATTGTGACTTTTGTTCCCAAGCCGATCGCGCTTGTCACAGAGATTGATGGACGTTTAACCGCCGGTGAGCCCTTTCGTTCAGAAACCTTCAGGCCGGACCCCCAGACTCTTGCGCGCCTTTCGCCTGAATGGCTGGCGCAGATAGAATCGGAAGACGGGTATGCTCACAGAACCTTGTACCGCGTCGGAAATTTCGATCTCTACAATGAAGATTTTCGTTGGGTCTCTGATTTCTCGGTACGCACGATTGAATACCCAGAAGATTTAGCGTTTGTGGAGCGTCTCGAATGGGGACCATTCGTTGGAACTGTGACCAGTTTTAGGGTTGATGGAGTTGAGCACACATTTACGTCCTTCGATGATCCGGATTTTCAATCTGCCCATGAAACTTCGCGCGAGCGGTGGAGGGAAATTTCCGATATTGAGCAGCACCAAATAGGCGCAATCAACTACGAGTTGGAGCAAGAACGACTAAATTTACGTCGAATAGAATTGGAGTCTGGCGTCAACAGTCCAGAATATACCGCAGCCCAAACCGAGCTTGTCGAACGCGATGCTGTCTTGCAGCAGGAGTACCAGGTGCTCGCGGAGCAAGTGCTAGAGATGCGCCGCCAAAATGCCTTGAATACGCTGACGCTGGCCGAAATAGGCGATGAGGAAACAACAATTGAGTTTTCAGAACTTGTGCGTGCGTATGCGGCAAATGATCTGAACTTTTTTGAATCAACGGCTGTTTATTTATCCAGATGGTGGGAGTTTCTTTCCGACGAGCCGCGTGAAGCAAATACCGAAGGCGGAGTATTTCCGGCAATATTTGGAACGGCTGCGATGACGCTTCTCATGGTGATTGCGGTTACACCCTTTGGCGTGATTACAGCACTTTATCTACGTGAATATGCAAAGCAAGGGCGCCTTGTTTCGTTTGTCCGTATTTCCGTAAACAACCTGGCCGGTGTTCCGTCTATTGTGTACGGTGTGTTTGGGCTCGGGTTTTTCGCATACGTCCTTGGCGGTTCCATTGACGCATTGTTTTATGCGGAGCGTCTTCCCAATCCGACATTTGGAACTGGAGGGTTGCTATGGGCGTCCCTTACGCTTGCTCTTCTGACGGTTCCTGTCGTTATTGTTGCAACGGAAGAGGCGCTTGCCGCGGTCCCGCGGTCTGTGCGCGAGGGCTCGCTCGCGTGCGGGGCATCGAAATGGCAAACTATTCGTTACATCGTATTACCACGCGCGATGCCTGGGATTATGACCGGCGTCATACTCGCAATGGCGCGTGGTGCTGGTGAGGTTGCGCCATTGATGTTGGTGGGTGTTGTCAAACTCGCACCCGAGCTTCCCATCGACAGTTACTTTCCGTTCGTGCATCTGGAACGCAGCTTTATGCACTTGGGCTTTCATATTTACGACGTTGGGTTTCAGTCTCGGAATGCTGAAGCTGGGAAACCGATGGTATTCGTTACAACGATGCTTCTCATAGCGTTGATTGGGGCGATGAACGCGACGGCGATTGTTATTCGCAACCGGTTGAAACGTAAGTTCACCGGTAGTCAGTTTTAGGGAGTGGTGCGATGAACGCGGATGGATCGCAATCAGGCAATTTAGAAGGCGAGTTTGAGACAACGGCATACCATATTAAGGAGGGGCAGGGCCCGATTCTCGAAATAGAGAAATTGAGCTTGTGGTACTCAGCTGCGCAGGCGTTGTTTGATATCGACATGTCTATAGAGAAGGGCATGGTTACCGCCCTGATTGGCCCTTCCGGGTGCGGTAAGTCGACCTTGTTGCGATCCGTTAATCGAATGAATGACCTGGTGGATGGTCTAAAAATCACTGGCAGCATCAAGCTTCATGGTGAAGACATCTATGATCGCACAGCGGACGTGATCGCCCTGCGGAAGCGCATGGGGATGGTGTTCCAAAAACCGAATCCATTCCCGATGTCAATTTTTGAAAACGTAATTTATCCCCTTAAAGTTGACGGTGTTCGCGACAAAAATATTTTAGAAGAAACTTGCGAGCGTGCTCTTCAAAGTTCGGCGTTGTGGAATGAGGTTAAGGATCGTCTTGGCGAGAGTGCACTAGGGCTGTCGGGCGGCCAACAACAGCGGTTGTGTATCGCCCGTGCCATAGCGGCGGATCCTGAGGTGCTGCTTATGGACGAACCGTGCTCAGCGCTGGATCCTATTGCCACCGCGAAGATTGAAGATCTCATCAATGAAATCGCAGGTCAGTATAGCATCGTCATTGTTACGCATAACATGCAGCAAGCGGCTCGCGTTTCCGACAATACAGCGTTTATGTACCTTGGCCGGCTGATCGAATACGGCGAAACCGAAACCATTTTTCAAACGCCGATCTCTCCCAAAACACAAGACTATGTCACTGGGCGGTTTGGCTAGAGATGAATATGGCGTTCACGAGCAAACAAACAGGATCTGAGGCGCGCAGTGGGTCGCATGGCCACGGGCCGTTCAGCTCAGAGTTAAACGACCTTGCCGCACGTCTAGCCACTATGGGAGGGCTTGCTGAGTCACAATTGGCGCGTGCAATCGATGCACTTGAAACCAGGGACATCGAAGCCGCGGAGTATGTTGTTGGCAATGATGTGGCCATCGACGATGCGGAAACGGATATTAATGCCCGCGCCATGAAAATGTTGACCTTGTATGCGCCGGTCGCAGGAGATCTCCGTGAAATCGTCGCCGCGTTAAAAATTTCAACGAATATAGAGCGCATCGGCGACTATTCGGTGAATATTGCCAAACGCAGTGTGATTATTAACGGCATGCCACAGATTTCGACTGTCGGCGGTGTTATTGAACTTGGTCGTCTTGTGCAGCGATTTGTTCAAAACGCATTTGATGCATATGCAGAAAGAAGTTTGAGCAAAGCCGATGCGGTCTGGCGCGGCGATAGCGAGATTGACGCTCTTCATTCGAGCGTTTTCCAAGATTTACTGTCCGATATGCTCGTCGACTCAGATCAAGTACTGACCTGCACGCACCTCATGTTTGTTATCAAAAATCTAGAGCGTATCGGTGATCACGCAGCCAATATTGCCGAGACCATTCAATTTTTGGTTGCCGGCGTGGCGCCGACCGAGAGGTTTAGTTCGCCAAGTGCTGATGCGGACATCGATCCTCAAACTGAAAAAGTAAAAGGTACAATTTCTTCCGCCCCAGGGAAAATCAAAGAAACTCCAACCGAGATAGACGTAGGAGAAAGTCAATGAAACCGACGGTCATGATTGTTGAAGATGAAGCGTCGCTTGTGACGATGCTGAGATACAATCTTGAGAAAGAAGGATATGACGTTACGGAAGCCAACGACGGGGAGGAAGCGATAACCGTAGCTGATGAGTCAAAACCGGATGCTGTTATACTCGATTGGATGCTGCCTCGAATGTCAGGCATCGAAGTATGCAGACAACTGCGACGCAAGACCGAGACACGCAATGTTCCAATTATCATCTTAACGGCGCGAAGCGAGGAGACAGACAAGGTGCGTGGTCTGAATGTCGGTGCCGATGACTACATGACAAAACCGTTCTCGATGCCGGAGTTGGTCGCTCGGGTAAGGGCTCTTCTTCGGCGTTCGAAACCGTCGCAAGCTAAGGGAGAGTTAGAGTTTGATGACATCGTGCTCGATATGAATGCTCACCGGGTGACGCGGTCTGGTAAGTACGTTCATCTTGGACCGACTGAGTTTCGGCTCCTTCAGTTCCTGATGGAACGATCGGGAACGGTGTTCTCGCGTGAAGAATTACTCAATGGTGTTTGGGGTCCTGATATTTACGTAGAACCCAGAACCGTTGATGTCCATATTCGGCGTCTTAGAAAAGCCTTGAACTCTAGTGGTGCTACAGACGTTATCCGTACGGTGCGCGCCGCCGGATACGCGCTGGATAAGAGCGGTGAGCTCGTCAGCTAAATTTCACTCGCTGTCGTAACTGAGGAGTGTTTCCACCGGAATATCGAGATTGTCCCGACCGTTGAGAAAGGTTAACTCGATTAAGCATACTGCGCTAACAACCTCGGCCCCGGAGCTCTGTAACAATTTAGTTGCAGCGTCCAAGGTGCCGCCGGTCGCGAGCAAATCGTCGACAATGACGACGCGCTGGCCCGGTTTTACGGCATCTTCCTGAATTTCCACAGTATCGGTTCCGTACTCCAACCCATAGGTGTGCGACTTAACCTTTCCAGGTAATTTCCCAGACTTGCGTACCATGACCGTTCCGCAGTTTAAGCTGATTGAAAGCGGTGCGGCGACGAGGAACCCGCGCGCATCAATCGCAGCGAGAATATCCGGCTCCATGGGTTTTATCAGCTGAGTCATTTGTTTGATCGTCGATTGCCATGCGTCCGCATGGCCGATCAAGGTGGAGATATCGAAGAAATTTATCCCTGGTTTGGGAAAATCAGGAATCTGGCGAATGTGTTGTTTTAAATCCATGGAACGTCATCTTTCGAGGTGGAGAGGGCAAATACCTTATACGGTCTTGCCATACTCTGCGCCGCAGCGCTGGTAATAAACTATTAGAAATAACTTTTGGCTTTAGTGCGACTTTCCTGGCCATCGCGCGTTTTAGATAGATTGGAACCCCGTGAAGTCTGCAAGGGTGAGACAAAGTGCGGTGCCAAGGTAGGGAAAGCATGGAATTCCTAATTGTTCGACCTCGTGATTCGTGTATCATGCGAGAATCACCCCCAGTTAATACAACCAAGGGGCGATTTGCAGTTGATGTTTAATAAGCTTTGTCCGGTGGGTGCCGTATATCTCAGACTGACGTGCGGCAATAGTTAAAGGGGGGGCGTTGGTGTCGCGAATAACCATCGAAGATGTAAATCGATTGGCGCAAGATTCGTCTCCAGCAGCACGCGTTGCGACGGCGTCAAAGCTCGCCCAGGAATTTAGTGCCGATAACTTTGGGCCCGAGGAACTTCAGCTCGCCGAGCAGATTTTCAGAGTCATGATGCGGGATGCGGAAGTTCGTGTTCGCGAAGCCCTCGCCGTTAATCTTAAACATAATCCACTTCTACCCCATGATGTTGCGGTATGTTTGGCCAAGGATGTCGAGTCTGTTGCGCTGCCCGTATTGAGTGCATCCGATGTTCTGACGACAGAAGATTTGGTCGAAATTGTTCGCAACCAAGGAACGCCTGCGCGGCTTGATGCGGTCGCCGGACGAAAACGCGTTCCCCAGGAGATATCCAGCGCCATTGTAGATGTCGGTCCGGAAGGTGTCGTTGCAAAATTATTATCCAACTCGGGCGCGGAGTTAACGGAGCCGACATTGCATCGGGTCGTTGATAAATTTGGAGATCACGAAGGAATTCAAACCCCGCTAATACACCGTGCGGCGTTGCCGGTGACGATTTGCGAACGCTTGGTGTCGCGCGTTGCAGATCATCTGCAGGCTCATATTTTGACGCACCATGAAATTTCCGCCGACGTTGCCGTAGATATTGTCCTTCAAAGCCGTGAGCGGGCAACTGTGGGACTTGCGATGGGCGTCGCTGATGAAGGATTGGCCGCGCTCGTTGCGCAACTCAGGGACAATGGGCGCCTGAGCCATTCTCTAATACTTCGTACAATTTGTATGGGGAATGTCAGGTTTTTTGAGCACGCGTTGTCCGCGCTTTCCGGCATTCCTCTTGGAAACGTGCGCACGCTTATCCACGATCCCGGCGAGCGTGGTTTTCAGACGATTTGGTCGAAGGCAAAATTACCGGACTCGCATTATCCCGCAGCGCGCGCGGCACGTGACGCTGTTGCTGAGACGGAGCTTGACGGCAAGGCCCTGGATCCAGAGCGGTATTCGCGACGCATTATTGAGCGTGTGCTGACGCAGTGTGAAGTCCGCGGCGTAGAGTTTGAAGACGAAGATCTCGAATACTTACTAGCTAAAGTGAATTATCTCACCGATATGGCTGCCTCGGCGAACTAAAGGGGTTACCACTCGCCAGTATTCTGCATTGATGCCCAAGGCTCTTGAGGTGGCAATGCATCACCGGATTGCAACAGCTCAATTGAAATATTGTCAGGCGAACGCACAAAAGCCATGCGACCATCTCTGGGTGGGCGGTTGATAACGACCCCTGCTTGTTTGAGCCGAGTACACGTGTCGTAAATGTTGTCCACGCGGTAGGCAAGATGACCAAAATTGCGCCCGCCTGAATAGGATTCCGGATCCCAGTTGTAGGTCAACTCAACCTGCGCCTCTTCGTCTCCAGGAGCTGCAAGAAAAACGAGCGTGAAACGGCCTTTTTCGCTCTCGGTGCGCCGAATCTCTTTGAGGCCAAGCTTATTGCAGTAAAAATCTAGTGACTGTTCCAAATTTGAGACCCGAACCATGGTATGGAGGTATTTCATTTTCATTTCTCTCTGATTCTTCGTTGGTCCGCGACGTGCGTCCAGCTGAGTTTGGTTTCTGAGTTATCTTGGACTGTAAGAGTTTTTCCAAGTCTTCAAAAATTCCTCAAGTTCGGAATCCGGCTTTTTGGGCAGCACCAATTTTAACGTGACATACTGATCCCCGGCGGGCTTACCTTTTGATGCCGCGACGCCCTTTCCCTTCAGACGAAGCCGTGACCCGCTATTTGACCCCTTGGGAATGCTTACCGTTAGTTTTCCATGAACTGTGGGAACCTCGAGCTTGGCGCCGAGAACGGCCTCCTGAAGCGATACTGGCAGGTCGATGTGAATGTCTTGTCCATCGCGGCGAAATCTAGGGTGTGGCTTTATCTTCACTTCTATCAAAGCGTCGCCCGGCCGCCCTGCAGCACCCCCGCCGCCTTGACCCTTGAGTCGGATGGTCTGGCCATCCGAAATGCCCGCAGGGATATTGACGTCTAAAGATCGCCCATGGGGTAGCGTTAACCGCTTTTTGGCGCCGATCATGGCGTCGATGAAATCAACGTCTAGACTAAAGCGTGTGTCATTGGTTTGCGCCGCGCCTCCTCCAAATGGCGATGCGCCCGACCGTCCGCCGCGGAACATTCCTCCAAAAAGATCGCTCAAATCTTCAAATGCAAATCCACTGTGAGCCCCGGCTCCAGCGAACCCATGACTGCTGCGTGTTTGTTGACCAAAAGGGTTTTGACGGATTTCCGCTCCTGAGGCGTCAATTTCGCCCCGATCGAATCGCTTCCGCTTTTCTGTGTCGCCAATGATGTCGTAGGCCGCGTTTAAATCCTTAAACCGGTCCTCTGCTTTCTTGTCGCCGGGGTAAAGGTCTGGGTGCGAGGATTTGGCCAAGCGGCGAAAAGCCTTTTGGATCTCGTCATTGCTGGCGTTTTTCTTTACGCCTAGGACATCGTAGGGATTCCGGGCCATATCGGTCTAACTGCATTAGTAGTACTGGCCTATTAGGTGCGGTCGTTCGAGAGGTTTGTAAAGGCGCTTTTACTCAAAAGGCAGGCGTCTTAAGGTTTGAATATTGAGAAGGGCCCAGACGTGTTTCTACCAATCGTGTTGGTATGGACTGCGTGCCTTTAGCCGAGTGCCCCAATTTTTGGACATCTGGGGCGGATTGATCTTCAGGAGGTGTCATGATTGCCAAAGCGGCCGGGAAAATTCTTATCGCAGCTCTCTTTTTTTTCGCACCCATCGCTACCCATGCACAGGACGGCGAAATTAAACGAATGATAATGCAAAGGATCGACGTCCCTAACACCCATTACGAGTGTATATCGGGAATGGCGGAATTACCGCCGGGTATGTCGATTGGGCGACACACTCACAGCGGGGTAGAGGTTGGATATATTACAGAGGGAAGCCTTGAGCTCGTTATTGAGGGTGATGAGCCCATGCAGCTTGTGGCAGGTGATTCGTACTCGATTCCTGCAGGGAAAATTCATGATGCGCGCAGTATCGGTGTAACGACGGCTGTGGCTATGGCGACTTGGGTTGTTGAAAAGGGCAAGCCGCTTTCCCAACCAGCGCAGTGATCTGAGGTTGCTGCTGGTTCTATTCCAGTGCTTTCGGAAGGACAGTGCAGAGTGGCTGATACCCTGCCGGCTCCACCCTTATTTCTGGGTAAGCGATTCGCCAGGCAACCGTTTGTCTGCTATATTCTTGAAAAGTTGGCGGCTCGATCAGATATCTATTTCACCTGCATTTATTACAGGTGTGGTGAGTCGGTAGGGAGCGGGTTTTGAGGGTATAAAACACGAACATAAGTGGAGCTAATCATTGCATTTTTGGCGAAACTTGGAATATTTTTCAAGATCATGCCATAAAATAGCAAAGATTATGCATTGAAGTGACCGTATATTCTCGGTCCCTGGGAGCTAGGCCGCAATGCGGTCGTTATTTTCTGCAGATTTTGGCGCCGATGCGCCTAATTATGTTGTTCATTAGAATGGGCGATGTATGGCGTTTTAATATTGAGGAGACGCGAAGTGGAAGTGAAGAGAGAAGACGTATTGTCCTGCGTTAGAGGCGGGGTATCTAGCAAGCTTCGTGTTGGAGCGCTTGGAGTGGTAGCGGCGCTTGGCTTGGCGAGCTGTTCTGGGCCTGCGCCGATGAACGAGACGGCTGCGCTGAACGCTGAGATTGTGGCTACTGAGCCTGATGTTGGCGGCACGCCGATGCGCATGCGGCTGATCAGCTCTGATCAATACCTCAACACATTGGCGCATACGTTTGGCCCGAGCATTGATTTGGGGACGAAGTTTCCCCCGCTTCAGCGGACCAGTGGTTTGCTGGCGAACGGAGCGGCGACGGCTGGTGTGACAGCCGCTCAGCTTGAGCAGTACCAGCGCACGGCGTCGTCGGTTTCTGGCCAGGTTGTTGATGCGGAGCACCGTAATTTTCTGATTCCCTGCCAGCCTGCGGCGTTGGATGCGTCTGACAAGGCCTGCGCGGCGGCGTTTTTAGGCGAGGTAGGCCGTTTACTGTACCGCCGTCCTTTGAGCGATGTGGAGGTGGACGATGCGGCGACGAAAGCCAGTGATGCGGCGGACCGCCTTGAAGACTTTTACACCGGCCTTGCGATTGCGCTTGAGGGGATGCTGATCAGCCCTGAGATGCTGTTTATTGTTGAATCGTCTGAGCCTGATCCGAACCGTCCTGGTGTTGAGCGCCTGGATGCGTATTCGCTGGCCTCGCGGTTGAGCTTTTTCTTGTGGAATGCCGGCCCGGATGCAGCGTTGCTGGATGCGGCCGAGGGCGGCGAGATCCATACGGCCAATGGCCGTGCGCGGGTTGTGAACATGATGCTTGAGAGCCCGCGGCTTGAAGACGGGATGCGCGCCTTCTTTGATGACATGTTTGCCCATGACGACTTTGACACGCTGGCCAAAGATCCGTTGGTGTACCCGTCCTTTACGGGTGTGACGGTGGCGGATGCACGTGAGCAAACCCTGCGGACGGTTGTTGATCACCTTTTGACCAAAGATGCGGACTATCGCGATCTTTACACGACCCGTTCGACGTTTATCTCCCCGTCGCTGGCGGCCCTTTACCAGTTGCCGGCGACCCCGGGATGGAGCCCGTACGAGTTTCCGGAAGGAAGCCCGCGGGAAGGATTGCTGACCCAGATCAGCTTCCTGGCGGTTCACTCTCACCCGGGCCGGAGTTCGCCGACCTTGCGTGGGAAGGCGCTGCGTGAGTTGCTGCTGTGTCAGCCTGTTCCTGGCGCGCCGCCGGATGTGGACTTTTCTCTGGTCAACAACCCCGATGCGAACTACCCGACGCAGCGTGACCGTGTGAATGCGCACCTTGAGAACCCTGTGTGTGCGGGCTGTCACAAGATCACCGATCCGATGGGTCTTGCGCTTGAGGCGTTTGATGGTGCGGGGCGGTTCCGTGAGACGGAGAACGGCAACCCGATTGACACGAGCGGGACCCTTGATGGGGTTGAGTACAACAACGTTGTGGGCTTGTCCCGTGCGTTGCGTGATCACCCGGCGTTACCGTCATGTCTTGTTGAGCGGATTTACAGCTATGGCACGGGCGGCGCGTCGACACGCAATGATCGTCCGTTGTTGCAGCACTTCACGACGCAGTTTGAGGCGCAAGGGTACAAGCTTCGGGACTTGTTGCGCACGATTACCTTGAGCAATGCGTTTTCGACGGTTGATGTTCCTGAGGACCTGATGGCAGCACTCGCCCATGGGCAACTGTCACAAATCACCTCAGACCACACAAATTAGGGGGAGGCGTTTTTATAGTCTAAGTGGTCTAAGGAGTTAGTTACCCTCAAGTGAGTCTAATGAAGTCCTGACCTAGTCGAGAGAAATTTCGAACGGTCGGTTTATTTGGAGAGGAATAAAGCATGAGACTGCGTCAGGATTTGACTGTTGGATTGGCTGTTGTTGCGTTGTCGACCGGTTTGGGGTTGGCAACGCCAACAGTAGCTCACGAGTATTGGCGTTCGGAAACCAATCCGACCACCGAAGAATACGTACAAGTTCCAATGCCCCCTGGATTTAGCGTGCAAGCGACGGACGTCGAAGGACCGGTGTTTGCCAACCCGGATGGCAAAACTCTCTACTACTGGCCTTTGTTTAGTTTGCGGAACGGTGACTTAGGGGATCGCAAGGATCAGGTTTCAACCTGTAACGACCATCTCTTCACCACGAATTCAGGACTAATGAGCCCGTATCCGCCGGGTTTGGAGCTTCCAGACCTCGACACGCGCCCCACTTGTACTGATGACTGGCCACCGGTCTTGGCTGATGAGGGCGCTCAGGACATCGGCAACTGGACCGTCATGGACCGGGAAGACGGAACCAAGCAATGGGCGTACAACGGTTATCCTCTGTACACGTCCGTGCTCGATGAGCAGCCTGGAGACGTGCGAGGTGGAACAAAGTTTGAGCCTGCCAACGACGGGCCAGCGGTTCGCGTACCTGTTGGGCCGCCCTCGAATGTCCCACCAGAATTTAATGTTGCCCAGATGACAACGGGCCGCATGTTGATTAACCATGTGGGCTACGCGGTTTATTCTTCCGATGCCGATGGGGTTAATAAGTCGAATTGCGATGAAGATTGCCTGCGCTATTGGAAGCCTGTCGTTGCTCCTGAAACTGCTCAGTCGCAAGGGGAGTGGACCGTGATCGAACGGTCTCCGGGTATTCGACAATGGTCGTTTAGAGGCAAACCCCTCTATACACGCATCGCCGATCCGCGGTTCAGAAGCTTCACCGGAGGTGACGTTCCGGGTTGGAATAATGTGTTTACGCAAAAAGCTCCCGCACCGCCGGAGGAATTCACAATTCAATCCGCAAGAATCGGTCATGTTTTGGCCGATGCCGAGGGTAGAACGATTTACGTCTACAACTGTGGAGACGATGCTCCTGATCAGCTTGCGTGCGATCACCCGGGTACAACGCAGGTTTACCGTCTTGCGATTTGCGGCGGCGGTGACATTGAGAAATGCCACGAGACGTGGCCCTATGTTCTCGCCTCTGAAGATGCAACGACAAACAATCGGCTTTGGAGCGTCATGGCGATTGATCCCAAAACCGGAAAACACGCGGAACCGGGTCAAGAAGATGCGCTACACGTTTGGGCGTATCGAGGCCGCCCGGTTTATAATTTCGCCGGAGATCAACGTGCCGGTGAAACCCGTGGCGATGGCTGGGGCGAATTTTATGGTTACCGAAACGGCTTTAAGGCGTTTTGGCTAAGAGACGATTTCCTCGACAACGCTGGTTAAGTGCTAGTGATTGAACCCAAGGAGAGATTTATGAAACGCGAATTGCCGACAAAAGTTAAGGGACATCGGTCGATAACCGCTGGTGTCTGTGCTGCCGCGGTTGCTTTTTCTTTTTGCTCAATAAGTGGTGCTGCAGCGGACAGCGGAGCGAGTGTTTTAAAGGATGGAACCATTGGCTACGCAATGACCATGCGCCATTGGGCCATATACCAAACTCCTGAAGGTAAAGTGGAATGCCCCAACGGGTTTAACACTGGCCCACGCGAGCAATTTAAGATGTTGTTTCCCGACGATGGAACCAAGCGGACACTGCTAGAGACCCAACTCGCACGGGAAAGCGAAGTATGGCACCCAAATTTGACCGAAGAACCTTACCCCTTTTACGAAGTAGCGGGAAATACAGCTATTGGCCTAGATCTCGATGGGCGAACAGATGCGAATGATTTTGTAAGTCCGGAAGGTGATGAGGGCGTCGACAATCAGTTGTATCGTGCGATTGGCTGCATTGCGAATTTTCGCGGTCCCGATGGGACAGCTTATCACTTCGAAAACAATTATATGAAACGATACAACTACAATCGTTTCTTGATTGAACTCACAGGTGTCGATGATCTTGAGAACGATAACGACGTTACAGTCACGACCTATCGTGGCCTTGATGGTTTGCTAACCGATGCGACCGGGAAGGATTTTATTCCAGGTGGCACGCAGCGCATTGATGGGCGCTGGGGCGATGAGTTCATCCAGACATTTAAGGGTAAAATTGTCGACGGTATTTTAACCACTGAAGCGAAGGACTTGAACCTACCTTGGTCTGTGACATTTGACACAAACCACATTCAGTACCTCAAAGACGTTCGTTTCAATCTCCGGATTACGCCGCAAGGCGCGGAAGGTTTAATGGGGATGTATGCGGATGTGCACGATTGGTACTACCACGGGACTGTGGGTTGGTCGACGCATCACCAAAGTTATGGGCAGGAGTCTTCGCCGTCGATGTATCGAGCGTTTCATCGATTGGCCGACGCGTATCCGGACCCGGTCACTGGCGAGAACACGGCCATGTCCGCCGCACTCGATGTAAAATTCACGCAGGTGTTTATCCTGCATCCTGAGCCAGAAGGCGGTGAAGAAAACAATATTGCTGCTGTTGAAGAAACAGGCGCGCAGAATAATGTAGCGTTCGCTCGATAACAAAACATTGCCCGGTCAGATTTACGGCCGACACTTTAAGACCACTACTGAGAAGCCATCTATTACATTGTAATAGATGGCTTTTTTCTATGAGATAGTCTGCTGAGGCTTACAGAGCAGAAGGCTCATTCTTGTAGAAAACCAAGTGATGTCTAGAGTCGAACTCTCAATTTTAGGAGATCTGAATGCTGCGCGAAATTTTTAACGTAGCTCAATTAATAAAAGTTGTTCTTGCGTGCACGGCTGCAATCCTCATAGCGGGGTGCGCTGGAGGTACAGGGGTAGGTCTTAACCTTGTACCCGCTGCCCAAGTCGAAGCGATGGGTCTGGAGACGTGGCAAAAAATACGAGCTCAAACACGAGAGACGAACAACCAAGCGCTTCAGCAGACGGCGCAGGACGTGGGCCGAAAAGTTTTGGGCGGGGCCGGAGAAAACCCCGACGCGTGGGAGATCGTTGTTTTCGAGGGTGAGGAGGTAAACGCTTTCGCGCTTCCAGGCCGCAAAATTGGGGTCTACGAGGGTATGTTTCGCGTCGCAGACACGGCCGATCAACTCGCAGCAATTATTGGTCATGAGATAGGCCACGTTCAGCAACAGCACGCCGCCGAACGCGTTAACACCCAAGTTAGTGCTCAAGCTGGAACGGCCCTTATTGCAGGCGTTCTTGGTGCGGCTGATCTCGCGCGACCGGAGATTGTCGCGCAAGTTGTTGGTGCCGGTCTGACGTACGGCGTGGTTCTTCCCTATTCTAGAAACCAAGAGCTGGAGGCAGACAAGGTCGGGGTCATGCACATGCTGCGCGCGGGCTATAACCCTAGAGCCGCAATTGAGCTATGGCGCGCTATGGGGGCCTTGGGAGATCGTCCGCCTGAGGTGCTTTCAACCCACCCCGATCCTCAACGCCGCATGGCTGTGATAGAGGAAATGGTCAATGCGCTAGAAACGCGTCAGTAAATCTCAGAATCGAAAACGGCCTTCCCGCTTTTGAGAAGGCCGTTCGAACGGGAAATTAGGCTTTTCTATTGGTCGGAGTGAGAGGATTTGAACCTCCGGCCCCTGCCTCCCGAAGGCAGTGCTCTACCGGGCTGAGCTACACTCCGGCTGGACGGGACTTTTTGTGGTCCCGGACGGCGTGCTTATAGCCGCAGGAGGGCGGGGGGTGCAAGCTCGCCTCTCGGTACAAATTCACCAATTTTAGGGCAACAGCGCCTAGTGCGCGCGCTCAATACAAAAATCGATAATATCGAGCAATGCGGTTTTGACCTTGCTGTCCGGGAAGATTCCCAGCGCGTCTCGCGCGACTGCACCGTAGTGTTTCGCACGGTTGATGGTGTCTGCGACGCTACCATGGGTCTCCATGAGGCTCATCGCGCGGTCCAAGTCTTCATCAGTTTGATTGAGATCTTCCAATGTTCGTTTCCAGAAGGAGCGCTCATCATCTGAGCCACGCCGAAAGGCCAAGATAACAGGGAGCGTGATTTTGCCTTCACGAAAATCATCGCCGATCGTCTTTCCGAGTTCGTGTTGGCGCGCCGAGTAGTCCAAGACATCATCGATGAGCTGAAAGGCGATACCCAAATTAAGTCCGTATACACGTAATGCTTCTTCTTCAACGTCGGGGCGTTCCGCGACAACGGCGCCGATTTGTGATGCGGCGGCGAACAACGCGGCAGTTTTGGATTGAATAACTTCCAAATATTGCGCTTCGCTGGTCTGGGTATCGTTAGTGGTAAGAAGTTGGTGGACTTCACCTTCGGATATCACGGATGACGCGCGAGAGAGTATCTCAAGGACTTTTAGGGAACCGTCCTCGACCATGAGCTCGAAGGCGCGACTAAATAAGAAATCCCCAACCAAGACGCTTGATTGATTGCCCCAGATCGCGTTTGCGCTGGAACGGCCGCGGCGCAATTCGCTTTCGTCAACAACGTCGTCGTGGAGCAGAGTCGCTGTATGAATAAACTCGACGCAGGTGGAGAGCTTGATGTGGCGCTCTCCTGTGTATTTGCAAAGACGTGCTGCTGCCAGCGTGAGCAGGGGCCTCAGTCGCTTTCCGCCGGCGGCTACGATGTGCCCGGCCAACTGAGGGATGAGCGCGACGGGGCTATGCATCCGCTCAACGATCGTGCGGTTTACAGCCTTTAAATCCTCATCGACCAAGGCGACCAACGCATCCAAGGCCTCAACCTTGGTGCGTCGGCTGGCATCCAAATTCACAACTGTGGCCAAGTGCGGTCCTTTCGGTCTGGCGCGCGGCAAAATAGGGGTCATAGGAAAGGGTTGCAACCGCAGTTATCAGCGTTGCTACTCCCCACCCTCATTTTTAGCTTCCTTGCCAATTGTACGTGGGGACGGCACCCTGAGGCTATGACTAATTGGTGGACCAAGAAGTCACCACAAAATAGGACGTCTTTATGATCGAGTTGTTGCGCTCCGAAAATCCAGTCCTGATTTCCGCTCTTAAAGCGGCCCTCGCTGATGTACGCATTCAAGTGTATGAATTCGACGGGGCGTGGGCAGATACTTATGCCGGTTTAACTCCAAGACGTCTGATGGTCGCCGAGGAAGATTTGGGAAAAGCGCGATCTGTAGCTCGCGAGATATGTCCCGAGGAATTACCGCCTCTAGGTGCGAGTGGGTCTTAGATGAGCGCGAAGCCATCAACGATAGACCAAGCCAAAAATGCTTTCACTGACGACACGTTCCTTGGTGGACGCGTTGTCGTTCGGCAACCCACTACAGGGTATAGGGCGGCGATAGATCCGGTTTTGCTCGCCGCTGGGGTTCAGGCGAAAGCAGGACAGCGTGTTTTGGATGCTGGGTGCGGGAGCGGTGCCGCCATGTTTTGTCTGGCAGCCCGGATTAGCGGTTTGAAATTGACAGGCCTCGAGCTGCAGCCGGAGCTTGCGGCATTCGCGAGAGAGGGGGTCGCCTTAAATAGTTTAAGTCAGGAAAACGTGCGAATCGTTGAAGGCGATATCAGCGCGGTGCCCGAGGATTTCAAGAATGTTTTTGACGTGGTGGTAACCAATCCACCCTTCGGTGAGATCGGAAATGCGCCTCCCAATGAATCTCTCTGTGTTGCTCATATGGAAGGAGAGGTCGATTTACAAAGTTGGATTTCTGCATGCCTTGCATGCCTAAAACAAAAAGGGCGCTTTATTGTAATTCATCGTGGAGATCGGTTAACCGACGTCATCCGCGCTCTATATGGTCGGGCTGGTGACGTTCATATTTATCCCATTTTCTCAAAGGCGGGTGCGCCGGCGCGGCGCGTGATAGTGAACGCAGGGAAGGGTCGCAGGTCACCAGACACGGTGTTGCCGGGTATGGTGGTCCATAGGCATGACGGCAGATTCACGGAGGAAGCGGAGCGGGTCTTGCGAGACGCTAATCCGCTTTTTACATAGGTCTTTGTCGTTTTCTTTATTCACTCTAAGCGGTAATCTTCGCGTGTTATGAGCATTTTTGATTCATTCAATGACCTGTTGGCCCGATTTGGCCTGGGGGGCAGGAGTAGCGCTCCGGTTGTGACTGTTCTTCGTCTCAACGGGGTGATCAAGAGCGCTGGGATGGGGCGCCGTGGCCTCAATTTAGCTGCGCTTGAACCCAGTATTAGAAAAGCGTTTTCAAAACGCGCTAGGGCCGTTTGCCTTCTTATCAATTCACCGGGGGGATCGCCGGTCCAGTCCTCGCAAATTGCCGCCTACATTCGCCATGTTTCTCAAGAAAAGAAGGTGCCTGTATTTGCGTTTGCCGAGGATGTCGCGGCCTCTGGTGGGTACTGGCTGTCATTGGCGGCTGACGAAATTTACGCTGACGCGATGTCAGTTGTCGGTTCGATTGGCGTAATTTCGGCGAGTTTCGGTTTTCAGGATTTAATCGAGCGCATTGGCGTTGAACGTCGAGTGCACACCCAAGGAGAAAATAAGAGCCTGCTCGACCCATTCAAACCCGAAGACCCGGAAGATGTGAAGCGGCTGTCGGAGATTCAGTCAGATATTCATCGACAGTTTATTGAGGCGGTCAAACAAAGACGCGGTGAGCGACTGGTCGCAGATGACGAAACAGTTTTTAACGGCGACATATGGACTGGCGAACGTGCCCTTGAGTTGGGATTGATCGATGGGCTTGGAGATATGCGGACCATCGTTAGACGAAAGTATGGCCCAGACGTAAAATTCGTTGTGGTTCACCGTCCTATGAGTTGGCTGGAGCGCCGTTTTGGCCGAATTGCCTCATTCTTAGGATCGCCTGAGCAAGAGTCAGGACCGACAGGTTGGGCGTCAGATTTAATTGCAGCGGTAGAAGAGCGTTCTCTTTGGTCGCGTTTCGGACTGTAAGTTAGTCGCGAATATGATCAGTGCCCTAAAAATTTTATTTACTCTTGTTGTTATCGCCATCGTGTATTGGGGATTTAAATACCGGTGGCGTATGGGCGATATGGGAAAATCAGTTCGCGATATTAAGAACAAGCGGACGACGTCAGATCAGAAAGGAGCCACTCCGACGGCTCAGGATCTTGTGCGATGTCCGAAATGTGATGCCTATATTCCCGCTGGGTCCACATGTTCGTGCGAAGAGGCTTAGAATCGCTGTAAAATCACGGCATTGCTTGATTCTGACTGGTGGCTCCACTAGCTTCCGCTGCTCTGCCGAAAGAAGTTGTCATGCCTGCTAAAAAATCCAAGTCGAAATCTAAAGCGAAATCTAAAAGGAAACTCAAAACGCCGAGTTTCCAATCGCTGATTCTCAAATTGCAAGAATTTTGGGCGGATCAAGGCTGTGTCATCCTTCAGCCATATGACATGGAGATGGGCGCAGGCACATTTCATCCCGCAACAACTTTGCGCGCGCTCGGACCGGACACATGGAACGCCGCCTATGTTCAACCCTCTCGCAGGCCAACTGATGGTCGGTATGGCGAGAATCCAAACAGACTGCAACACTACTATCAATATCAAGTCATTTTGAAGCCATCACCAGAAGACCCGCAAAGTCTTTATTTGGAGAGTTTGAAAGCGATCGGCATCGATCCAATGGCTCACGATATTCGTTTTGTAGAAGACGACTGGGAAAGCCCAACTCTTGGCGCGTGGGGTCTAGGTTGGGAGGTATGGTGCGATGGAATGGAAGTCACCCAGTTTACTTACTTCCAGCAAGTCGGTGGTTTGGAATGTGATCCTGTATCCGTGGAGTTGACATACGGCCTTGAACGTCTTGCGATGTATGTGCAAGGCGTCGAGAACGTTTATGACCTCGATTTTAATGGACGCGGCGTGTCCTACGGCGATGTATTCCACCGTGCTGAGGTGGAATACTCAGCGCATAACTTCGAGCACGCCGACACGGATATCTTGTTTAAGCGCTTCGCGGATTGTGAGCAGGAATGCCGCGCTTTAGTCGATAAAAAGTTGGCTCTCCCCGCCTATGATCAATGCATTAAGGCTTCGCATACGTTTAACTTGCTCGATGCGCGCGGCGTGATCAGCGTAACCGAGCGAGCTTCTTATATTGCGCGGGTTCGAGCTTTGGCCAAGTCATGTTGTGAAGCGTGGTTGGCGATTGCTACAAGCCAGGTGGGCTAATAAATGGCTGAGCTCTTACTTGAAATCCTCTCGGAAGAAATTCCAGCGCGCATGCAATCGCGCGCCGCCGAAGATCTTGTGCGGCTCGTTGGTGAGGGATTGCGGTCGCAAGGATTGGACCCGGCTTCCATTTTTGCATATGCGGGTCCCCGCCGTCTGACGATAGTCGCAACGGATTTGCCAACAAAACAACCCGATACAGTGGATGAGCGGAAAGGGCCTCAAGTTGGTGCTCCTGATGGAGCGATAAGAGGATTTTTGAAAGGTTCAGGCTTACAGCGAATAGAGGATGCTGAAGTGCGTGAGCTTTCAAAGGGGAAGTTTTATTTTGCCGTTACGAAGAAAAAGGGGCGTTCGACATCTGCCGTGGTAAAGGAGGTTGTCGAAGGCGCATTACCACAGCTGCCGTGGCCAAAATCCATGCGCTGGGCGGACAATCCCACGCGTTGGGTTCGACCGCTTCATGGCATCCTTTGTGTTCTTGGTGGGAAAGTCGTTCCCGTGAGGTTCGCGAATGTGAAGGCTGGAGATACGACGGTCGGTCATAGATTCCTTGCGCCAAAGATCATAAGGGTCAAGGGATATGACGACTATAAAGCCAAGTTGAAAAAAGCTTTTGTTGTTATTGACCCCAAAGAGCGGGCGCAAACTATTTCGAATGTGTTGTCTAAGCGCGCGGCCAAAGAAAATTTAAAAGTTAAGGACGATCCAACCCTGCTCGCGGAAGTCGCGGGTCTTGTCGAATGGCCTGTCCCATTGATTGGTACCATTGATTCCGAATTTATGGACGTCCCCCCAGAGGTCCTCACCTCGGCAATGCGCAAGCATCAAAAGTACTTCGCTCTCACGAAGAAAAACGGAAAACTTGCAAATAGATTTGGCGTTGTCGCCAACATGGTAACTAAGGATCGCGGGAAGGCAATTGTTGCTGGAAACGAACGCGTGCTTCGCGCGCGGTTGTCCGACGCCAAGTTTTTCTGGGATCAGGACCGCCGGCAAAAGTTGGACTCGCGCGTAGAGAAGCTTGGGGAACGCGTGTTTCAAGCCCAGCTTGGCACTATGCGTGACAAGGTTGAACGCATTGTAGAAGGCGCGGCATTTTTGACCACTCATGTTGCCGGAGCGAACTCCGGCGACGTCGCACGAGCAGCCAGGCTCTGCAAAGCGGATTTATCGACCGGGATGGTTGGGGAGTTTCCTGATCTTCAAGGCGTGATGGGCCGCTACTACGCCCTGCATGACAATGAGCCCGCAGCAGTTGCTGATGCCATTGCCGAACATTATGCGCCGCAAGGCCCAGCGGACGTGTGCCCGAATTCTCCGGTGAGCGTCACAATCGCTCTGGCTGATAAACTTGATAGTTTGGTCGGATTTTTTGCCATAAACGAAAAACCCACAGGGTCTAAAGATCCTTACGCACTTCGACGAGCGGCGTTGGGTGTGATTCGGCTCATTTTGGAAAATCGTATTCGGCTTCCTCTCGTTTCGACATTTGAGTATTTCCTCGGGGCTTACACGACTATTAACAAGGAAGATCCCGCGCGGTTGGCCGAAAGTCTTTTGGAATTTTTCGCAGATCGTCTCAAGGTGCATTTGCGCGACAAGGGCGTCAAACACGATCATGTATCGGCTGTCTTTGCCCTTGGCGGCGAAGACGATTTAGTGCGGTTGCTGGCCCGGGTGGATGCGCTCGCCGAGTTTCTGAGAAGTGATGATGGTGCTAATCTTTTAATCGCCTACCGCCGTGCGGCAAATATCGTACGCATCGAAGAAAAGAAAGATGGTGCGAGCTATGGGCGTGAAATTGCACCTGAAGAGTTAGGGGCGCCCGATGCCGAAGCCTTGTTTAAAGCGTTGAGCGCGGCTGACCTGCAAGTTCAAAAGGCGCTCGGTGAGGAGAATTTTAGGGCGGCGATGGCGGCGCTTGCGAGCTTACGTCGTCCGGTGGATAAATTCTTCGACAAGGTGACGGTAAATACTGATGTTGCGGACCAAAGGACAGCCCGGTTGGGGTTGCTCTCCCATGTTGTGGAGGCCATGGGGCGGATCGCAGATTTTAGCCAGATTGAGGGTGGCTAACCCATTTAAACAGCATTTTTGGCCGTTTCCCGAGTTCTTCGCTCACTGAGCATATTTCACTCTTGAATCCTTAGACAATGTAAGTATGACCTTCTTTAGTGTATGTAAGCACTTCTTTGCTTACGTTTTTGCTTACTTACAAAGAGGTCGGCGATGACTGATAAAACCCGTGATGAGGCCCTGGAGCGGGCTATTTCGGAGTCCGGCGGAGTCGCAGCCCTGGCTCGAGCGATCAAGGTTACCCCCCAGGCGATCAGCCAATGGGATAGGGTCCCAGCGGAGCGCGTCATCGCTGTAGAGGAGGCAACTGGCGGACGGGTAACCAGAGGGGCTCTTCGGCCAGACCTTTACCCTACGGACGCGATGTCGGTCCCAGGGGCGCCCATACAGTGGGTTTACGCCTTTGGGGACGGCAAGGCTGATGGCGCCGCATCGATGAAGAATTTACTGGGTGGCAAAGGCGCGAATCTGGCTGAGATGAGCAGCATCGGTATCCCTGTTCCGCCCGGCTACACTATTTCAACCGATGTCTGTACTTATTTTTATGACAACGAAAAAAGTTACCCGGAGGATCTCAAAAACCAGGTCGAAGACGCCCTCGCCAAGGTCGAAACGGCAACAGGTCGCAAGTTTGGAGACCTGAAAAACCCACTTTTGGTGTCAGTGCGCTCCGGTAGCCGAGCGTCTATGCCGGGAATGATGGATACGATCCTTAATTTGGGATTGAACGATGAAACCGTCGAGGGGCTGGCTACTCAATCCGGTGACCCACGTTTCGCCTACGATAGTTATCGCCGTTTCATCCAGATGTACTCGGAAGTGGTTCTTGGCGTTGACGATTATGACCTGGAACAGCTCTTGGAAATCGCTAAGGAAGACAAAGGCGTCACCCTCGACAACGAGCTTTCGGCCGACGACCTCAAGGCACTAGTGCAGGCTCTAAAAGACAAGGTCGCCGATGAGATCGGGTCGCCATTTCCTCAAGACGTTCACGAGCAGTTGTGGGGAGCGATAGGAGCGGTTTTCGGAAGTTGGATGAACACCCGCGCGAAGACATATCGAATGCTTCACGACATCCCGGACAGTTGGGGCACTGCCGTAAATATTCAGGCCATGGTCTTTGGAAATATGGGTGAAGACTGCGCAACCGGCGTTTGCTTTAGTCGTGATCCGTCGACTGGCGAGAACACGTTTTATGGGGAATACCTGATAAACGCGCAAGGCGAAGACGTGGTGGCTGGAATTCGCACACCTCAGCAAATCACTTTGGAGGGAAAACAAGCGCAAAAATCGAAACTCCCATCCATGGAAGAGGCGATGCCGGCGCTCTTTAGGCAACTTGTGGACGTGAGGAATGCCTTAGAGCGGCACTATGCCGATATGCAAGACATGGAATTCACGATTGAAAAAAATAAACTATGGATGCTTCAAACTCGAACGGGAAAACGTACCGCGGCGGCCGGCTTTAAAATTGCCGTAGATATGGCTCAGGAGGGTTTAATCAGTGAGGACGAGGCGGTTCGGCGTATTGACCCCGCGCAGCTTGACCAGCTTCTTCATCCAACTCTAGACCCCAAAGCCCCGCGCGATTTGCTCTCGCGTGGCCTTCCCGCATCGCCCGGCGCGGCATCCGGACGTATAGTCTTTTCTGCGGATTGTGCCGAGGACTGGGTTAAGCGCGGCGAGTCGGTCATTCTTGTTCGCAGGGAAACCAGTCCGGAAGACATTGGGGGAATGCACGTCAGCCAGGGTATTCTGACGACCCGAGGCGGCATGACAAGCCATGCTGCCGTTGTGGCGCGAGGAATGGGTACACCGTGCGTTTGCGGCGCCGGGGAGATTAGGGTTGATGCGGCCGCGAAGACGGCGCAAGTCGGCGATAAAATATTATTTGAAGGTGATGTGGTAACCATCGACGGTGCTACGGGAGAAGTATTCGTTGGCAAAGTTGCGACAATCCAGCCCGAGTTAACCGGCGATTTCGCGAAGCTCATGGGTTGGGTTGATCGCATTCGACAATTGAATGTGCGAGCAAATGCGGAGACGCCAAATGATGCAAAAACAGCTCGCGCATTTGGTGCGGAAGGTATTGGCCTTTGCCGTACAGAGCACATGTTCTTCGATCCAGCTCGAATACTTAGTGTTCGACAAATGATATTGGCTAAGGACTCTGGTGGCCGCAGAGTGGCGCTAGATAAACTTTTGCCCCACCAACGCAGCGACTTCGTCAAGCTTTTTACGATTATGACTGGCTTGCCGGTTACGATTCGATTGCTCGATCCTCCTTTGCACGAATTTCTCCCGCAAACTGATGCGGAGATTGCAGAGGTGGCGCAAGACGCTGCGGTGTCGGAAGACTCAGTGCGCGATATTATTGCCAGCCTGCATGAAACCAATCCCATGCTTGGGCACCGGGGTGTTCGCTTGGGGGTCTCTTTTCCCGAGATTTATGCAATGCAAGCGCGCGCAATTTTTGAGGCGGCAGTAAAGGTCAAAAAACAAGGTGGTGAAGTTTTCCCTGAGGTGATGATTCCTTTGGTTGGCACGCGTAAAGAGCTGGATTTAATGAAAACCGTAATTGATGAGACAGCCGATGCTGTTTTCGAAGCAGCAGGGGAGACGGTAAATTACCTTGTCGGCACCATGATCGAGTTGCCACGAGCCGCGCTTCGGGCCGCGGATATAGCCAAGACGGCTGAATTCTTTTCCTTTGGGACAAATGATTTAACACAAACAACTTTTGGCCTGTCTCGCGATGATTGCGCGGCCATCATCGAGCAGTACAAACAGCGAGGAATATATGAAAAAGATCCGTTCGCAAGCCTCGATGAAGATGGCGTTGGTGAATTGGTGAGTATCGCGGCGGAGCGCGGGCGAAAAACAAGAAAGGCTCTTAAACTCGGTATTTGCGGTGAGCATGGTGGCGATCCTGCCTCCATAAGATTCTGCCACGCCACAGGACTGGATTATGTGTCGTGCTCACCATATCGGGTGCCCGTTGCGCGCTTAGCCGCTGCCCAAGCGGTTCTGGCTGCTAAAGCACCGTGAGCGAAATTACGGAATTGTCCACATATGGATAGAACGGCCACCGACTTTGATTGTCCGTTCCGGTTCCCAGTCACCCATCCTGTAGAGATGAGATACAATTCGAGACCCAGGTGCGAGCTGAGCCTCGAGTCTCGGCCGTATCACTTTGTTGGCGTCTTCAGCCAAGTACATCGTAACGACTGTCGCTTCTTTGAAATCCGTTTCGTAAATATCCTCTCTTCGAAATTCGACGCTGCCATCTGCGCCCGCGCGTACGGCGTTTGCTTTCGCTTCATTTATCAAGGACTGGTTAACCTCAATCCCCACGGCTTTCCGAGCATTGAAATCGCGGACTGCAGCTATAGGAATTCTGCCATCACCGGATCCTAAGTCATAGACAATGTCATCAGGTCCGGTGTCGGCGAGCGTCAGCATGGCCGATACAACGTCGGGGGGCGTGGCGACAAAGGGGACAGTGAAGTATCGGGGAATCTTTGTATTGTACTCAAACTCAGTGGAGTGAGTGCTGCAACTTCCCAATATAAGTACCCCGCAAAAAGCAAACAGTGTATTTAGCGGTCCATTTTCAATCTTCATGGTGTTCGAATCGCGGAAACTGCGCGTGGTTCGCCCCCAACCCTCATGGTTGCTTGTAGAAGGTTTCCGGAGACGGTGCCGGTAAACGAAATCGGGATGTACCGGTCATCACTCTCTATTCTGGCTCTAAAGTTCAAATCGGGCCCTTGAATTTCTATGTCATATAGTGTTTCCGAACCGTTGGGACCGTGCAGTGTTCCAGAAACATCTTGAAAGTTTTGCGCCAATTCAAGGCGATAGTCTTGATCGTCGACTGACCAACTCCATATTCCGCTTACGTCCGCTGGAACAATCCACAAATATATATTCTGCCCATTTTTTACCGCTTCTGCATCTGGGATCCATTCCCCCATTCGGAAATGGTGGGACACCACGCGCGAGCCCGGAGCAAGTTCAGTCAAAATACGTGGCCGCAGCTGGATGTTAATTTTCTCGAGTAGGTAAAGCGTCAAGACAGTTGCATCGCTGAAATCCGTTTCAAAAATGTCGGCGACATAAAAATCTACTTTATCGTTCAATCCAACTCGTTCTGCTGTTTGTTTTGCGCGGGCAATCAGGCTCTGATCGAGATCGATACCAACCCCTTTTTGCACGCCGAAATCACGAGCAGCCATAATGACAATGCGACCGTCTCCCGATCCAAGGTCGTACACAATGTCTTCGGGTCCCGCGTTCGCAAGAGAGAGCATGGCGTGCGCGACATCCGGTGGCGTAGGTACGTAGGGCACGTCGAACTTAAAAAAATCACTCAGAGCTTTGAGGGCGCGCTCCGAAGCGCTCTCCTGAGACCATGAGGGCGCTGCTGTCAAAGCTGCCGCAAGGAAAATTATCGGAAGTTGCCTGATGATACTCATGACGCCGATGTTCCTCATAGCTGAACGTTTTGCGTTTCCGACTGCCGCTATTGAGACGCTTTGATGTTCGTAGAGTTAGGCAATTTCATCCAATCGGGCACAAATGGGGTCACGCGGGTGTCCTTCGTCTCGAGGGAGCCACCGCCACCTTTTGTCCACAAATCCATTTTAATAAGTGCCATCCCTCTATGGTCTCTCGAACTCTTCATTTGCCCCACGATAGCTCCATCAAATTCGAGAGGCGTTCCGGGTTCCAGGGTCGGTGAATCTATATCAACCGGGAGGAGACGTTTCTTTATGAGCGCGCGGTAGTGCGTTCGTGCAGTAATCTCCTGGCCCATATAACAGCCCTTTTGAAAATCCACTCCGTTTAATTCTTCAAAGCCGCTTTCCAATAGAAGTGTCTTTTCAACCTCCATATCGCGGCTGCCGTCAGGAAGCCCAAGAGACAATCGATGGCTGTCGTATTTTTCGGGTGTAGAAGGCGAGAGACCAGCAGAAGCCATTGCCGTGTCTACGGCAGCCGTCCGAAGCGCCCACCGCGCGCCAGCGTTCGCGAGGCGGGGGTCACGATAGGTCATTCCGCTATCTAATATCGCGGTGGTTGATTGATCTGATAGGTTTAGCGCTGTACCCACACTTTGCCCCCATGCTGCGCCAGGCGCATATTCATCCTCGCTCTTTAAATCTACTTTCGACCTTAATTTGTACCTGGACAGCCGAGTCTTTAGGTCATCTCGTCTAGCGCATTCGCAATCTAAAAAAATTCTGTCTTCGATCGAAAAGACGAAAAATTCGTGTAGAAATTTCCCCTGCGGCGTTAAAAGAGCGGCCCATATTGCCTGCCCGTGTTCAACTTTTCGCATGTCATTTGATATGAGACCTTGCAAAAAAGCGAAGCGGTCCGGTCCAGAGACAGATATGAGCGCGCGGTCAGGCAATATCGAGTATAAAGCCATTGTATACCTTCATTCTCAAGCTACCCTGTTATTTAGCATGCCGTGAGCCTTGGGCAAGGCGTTACACCCCTTTCACCCTCGGATTTGCACGGGTATAAGAACGGCCCCATGCGTTTTGTCTTTGTCGATGAATCCGTCTCCTATGACGGCTACACCTCTATGCGCCGACCTTTAGGTGGGGCTGAAAAAGCTATCGCCAGCTTGGCGGCGGCGCTTTCGAATGCGCAGCACGAGGTAACTGTCGTGAACAAAGCGACATATGCGCATGTCGCCGACGGGGCTTACTGGGTTCCATTAGGTGATTCCCTTGAGCCTCGGTCGGCAGATGTATTGATTGCTGTGCGCAAACCCTCGTTACTCGGTAGAATTAGGAATGCAGGTCGACGGCTCTTGTGGGTCACTGGTGTGCCAAATTATCTCACTGCTCCGGCCAATAAAAAACTCTGGGAGTCTTTTTCTCCGGAACTGATGTTTGTTAGCCGCACGCAAGAAAGTCAGTATGAAGGTGATTTGAGAGCGGTCACAATAACTCCCGGCGTTAGAAACGTATATTTTGAACCGAAAAAAGAAACGTCCTACCTTTCGCCCGAAGAACAGATTTACGCTGAAACCGTTGCGCAAGAGGCCAAGAGCCAAGCACCAAAACCTCATGCGATTGTGACGACTCATCCACTCCATGGTCTTGATTGGCTGGTTGATGTATGGGCGCGTCTAATTCACCCGCAGCTGCCTGAAGCACGACTGTCCGTGTATTCTGCGGTCTTATCGAAGGGCATTCAGACCGGGGAGGTGCCCGACGCTGTCGTTCCAATTTTTGAGCAAGTCAAATCGGCATCGAATGCGAACGTAGTTGTTCTAGAACCGCGCAACGATGAAGGCATGGCGGATGTATATCGCTCTTCGCGAGTTCATCTTTATCCAAGTCACAATAAAGATCTTGCGTGCTGGACGCTCGCGGAATCTCAGGCAGCGGGTTTGCCGGCGATCGCGCGCAACTTGGGCGGTGTCAGCGATCACATTGCGAATGGAGAGACAGGATACGTTGTTCCTGACGCGGACGCTTTCGCAAACGTTGCGTTGCAAATTCTTCGTGATGATGGCGTGTTTTTGGGTCTACGGGAGTCGGCCGAGAATCCGCAAAGGCGCAAAACATGGCCAGAAGCTGCAAATGAGCTGGTCGATTTTATTTCTCAACTAAACTAACAGGCAACTTCGCAGTTCGTGAAAATATTATTTATTTCCTACACTCGCATTGGTGATGCTGTTTTGTCGACGGGGGTGCTCAGCCATCTTGTTGATCGCTATCCAGATGCTCAATTTACAGTGGCATGCGGACCTTTGGCGGCATCTCTATTTGATGCGGTGCCGCGGCTTGATGACGTCATTGTGATGACTAAACGGCCTTTTGATGGTCACTGGTTTTCTCTATGGCGTAAAGTACGTGCGGTAAAATGGGATCTGGTCGTGGATCTGAGACGTTCCTTGGTGTCCTATTTTATTCCTTCCCGAAAGCGCGCCGTCCTAGGTATCACTGACAATACCATTCATCGCATTTCACTGATCTCCTCTGTTCTAGATTTATCTGAACCCGCGGCGCCTCATGTGTATATCGCGCGAAGAAATGAAGAGGCCGCGTCCCGCCTTATACCGGACAATGGTCCGGTCCTCGCCATCGCGCCGATAGCCGCGGACGCAGGAAAAACGTGGCCTACGGGCCGCTTTATTGAGCTTGCGCATAATCTATTAGGTCCTCAAGGTCTGTGCGATGGTTGGCGTGTCGGGTTTTTTGGCGGGCCTGCCGACGCGGACGCCGCGTCGCCGATCATTGAGGCGCTATCTGACTACAAACCCATTGCGGTTTTTGGGCAAACTGACCTGTTGACTGTGTATGCAGCCTTGATGCGATGTCAGGCGTTTGTTGGTAATGACTCGGGTCTTAGCCATCTTGCCGCGGCCGCAGGACTGCCGACTCTCGCTATTTTCGGGCCGACGAACCCAGTTTGTTATCGCCCCTGGGGGGAGTACGGAAATGCGGTTCGCGCGAATACTTTGCATCCTCAAATTGAGGATCTCTCGGCAGAGGATGTCGAGGCGGCATTTCGACGCCTTCTGGATTCGGCTCCCCGTTCCAGGACGGAGATCAGCGACCCCAAGTGAACCCTTGGCTTTCACCCCAAGGCTATGCGAAACCTATTAGGGGTAGGGCGAGGTCTGAATTTGAAAGTATTTCATCTTATGTCCGGCGCACCGTTTGGTGGAGTCGAAAGGCAGGTCGAGAGACTCGTTGAGGCGTTTGAGGGTGAACGCTTCATTCAACGGGCAATGATTCGCCAAAACCATGCTCGCGCGGAGAGATTGGCCGCGAGGGGGGCCGTCGCAATAGAAATGTACTTTCCGAGCCGCTTCGCGTTTATGGACCGCCGCAAAATCAATGGTGAGATTCGCAGGTTCAGCCCAGATATCGTTGTCTCGTGGACGCTTGACACGGCAGCGTTTGTTGAGAAGGGACCGTTTATCCACTTAGGCCGTATCGGCCATGAGTTCGATTCAGGCATTTTTTCAAAATGTGATCACTTGTTTACGCCGTCTGTTTCGCGGGCGGATACGGCTAAGGCTGCGCACTGGCCAGACAAACGGGTACACGTACTCCCTCATGTTCCAGAACTTACTCGGAGCGACGAAAAAACCACTCTAGGTACGCGCAAGAAATTTTACACACCACCAAACGCAAAGTTGATCGTTACAGTTGCACGTCTCGGAGAAAATTCTGGCTTAAAAACGTTGTTTTCAGCACTTGGCCGGCTGTCCGAGCATTACTTGTGGGTGGTCGGAGACGGAGATTCACGTGAGGCTCTTGAAGAGCAGGCTCATGAGGCTGGGGTCAAGCCCCGTACCAGGTTTATCGGTTGGCACAATGACTTAGTACCCATTATCGCGGCTGGCGATGCCTTTGTTTATACAGCCACTCAGGAAGACGTTGGGGATGCCGTAATTGAGGCTTGGGGAGCAAACGTACCCGTTGTTGCGGCTGATAGTTTAGGTCCGGGACTTCTAATTAATCACGAAAAGAATGGACTTTTGGTTCCCTTAGGTGATGTTCCCAGCATGGCCGAAGCCATAAAATGGATATGTCGGGATGGAGAGTTGGCAAAAAAACTGAGTGGAAACGGAAAAAAAATATTTGAGGAAACTTACGCGGCAAAGAAAGTCGTTCCTCAATACGTACAGCTATTTAAACAATTGGCGTCGGAGTTAACGCCGAAGATGGGCATGTAGGGCAATTAGGTGTGCGGTATCGCTGGCGTAATGACGAGCGACGGCCGGCCAGTGCCCGAGGCGACTCTTAATGCCCTTGCAAAGGCTCTTTCGCATCGTGGTCCTGACGATTGCGGACAGCGCATACGCAACGATGTAGGGCTTATCCATACCCGTCTCGCAATCGTGGATGTACAGGGAGGCCATCAGCCTCTGGTAACATCGAAAGGTATTGCTCTCGTTGCCAACGGTGAGATTTAT
>CBDDHW010000008.1:0-12296 GCA_965228575.1 Rhodospirillaceae bacterium
CCCCTGACAATACCGTAATATCTCATACTTCACGCGATGAAGGGTTTGCAATTATGCCGCTTGATGAAGAAGCAAAAGCTGTTCAGGAAGTCGCGAAGGCATCAGGCGAAGCCATCAAGGCAGCCCGTGACGCAGGTGGATTTATTTCACGATTTATTGCTGCACCCCTCGAAACTGCTTCTGACATATTAAATGACAAGCTACGATATGCTCGATGGGAGCGTCAGCAGCGCCTAGTTATACGAGGAAAGCAGTTTCTTGCAGAGGCGGGGCTCTCAGAACCTAATCGGCGGCTTCCCCTGAACTTCGCGGTCCCACTATTAGAAGCTGCAACGCTTGAAGAAGACGATGAGCTCCAAGACGCTTACGCGCGGTTGCTGGTTAACGCCGCAAACTTAGATAGCGGGATCGAGTTGAGACGAACCTTTATCAGCATACTTGAGAATCTCAACTCATTGGATGTTAAAATTTTGGATATGATTGTCAATGCTCCAGAATCAGTTTTAGTAGAAGGGGAACATGGAGTTCAAACCGCAGGCTTGCCTAATAGATACATTTCTCCATCAGAGTATGTAGGCGATACCGGCACGTCATTTCCACCTCACCCAAACGAGCTTATTTCAACCTCTCTCTGGAACATTATAAGGTTGGGTTGCATCGTCCCAGTTGCCGGGTTCTCTGGACCGCTTCTACGATCCGTCTATTCAACCCCTTTAGGGGCTTCTCTTGTGAAGGCGTGCACGATCATACCCCCCGTAAAAGCGCGCTAAGTTAGCCCGCCAGCCTGACAGGCACACTCCTACTCCATCCTATCCGCGGCAACCTAAAAGCGCGCGGGCAGTTATATCTTGATGCGCTCCAGAGCATCCTTCATCGTCATTAAGGACACCGTACCATACGCCTTCGCCACGCTGTTAGGAGCGTGCCCCCGCGATGGCATCCGCAACGCTGTCGTTGACCTTTGCAGCCCGAGCGAGGGTCGTGAAGCGGTGCCGCCAAGCATGGGACAGGTCTCTTCGGTGCGCTCGGCCAACCTCTAACCCAAGCCCCAGCACAAGGCCGGCCTGCCGTAGAGCTGCCAGATTGTGCTCATTGAGCCTACGGCAGCTGTGTTGGTCGATAATGAGACCACGGCGACCGAGCATCCCAGCAGAGAAGCCCTCTGCACACTCCTTGATACTCTTGGCACGGAGCTCAACGTCTGACAGGATCATCAGTGCGGCACGTCCGAACTGCCCACCTTCGCCTTCAGGTTTCCTACTTCAGCCCGTAGCCACCGCTCCGCTGTGCCCGGATCATCCTCCAGGGTGTCAGCAAGGGCGCAGTAGAACTCGCCTGCAAGCGCCAGAGCCTCTTTATGAATCAACCCTTTGGGGCCTTCGCGCACGTAGCGCCATACGGCCTCCAGGTACGCCACTGCTACTACTTGCCGAACCTTGGCTTCCTGCGGTTCGCGAGTGCGCAGCGAGACGCGAACGTACTTCGCTGAGATCACCTTTGTGACGAACGAGTACCGATAGGGATAGCCAACGTCAGGCTACGCTCTCTGTCGAGCACGTCAGCTGGGATACGCTGGATAAGTTGGTGGGTCGTGCTGACTGACGCCTCATCGGGCGTGGCATCCGAAGGGGCATGTTGAACGCATCTGTTGAACAGTCAGATGCGGAGAAAACCCTTCAAGATGAAATGCTTTTTGCGGATCAGCGGCTCAGCCAACTGATGGTGCCCAGGAAAGGATTGGACACCTTCGCAAAAATATTGAGCAAAATCAGTTACATAGAGCCCCGCCCGGATGCCACTGTGTACCACCCTTGTTGCCCATTGTGAAGACCAAGCAGAACGTTCTTAGGGCCACTGTCCGCTCGTATAAAGCGTTCCAGGCGCAGCGACGCTCTACCAGCGGCACGCTAGATTTGGCGAAGCAACCCTCACACATTTTGGTCTATCGTCCTTGTGCTCGCTATACATTCATGCAGCTGGCGTCGCATGAGGTTCTGGTTGAATATAATTGAGCTTTTAGCCAAAAGAAATTGAACGGCGCTACTTGATAAGATAACCATTTTACATTTTTAATGTTCATCTCCGCAAATCTATAATTCATAAGAATAATATTAACTCCCAACCGTAAATCTTTTAGTGCCAGAAACAGAAACTCCAAAATTTTAGAGCAAGAAACGCAGAAAACGCCTTGCAAGAATTCAACAAAGACAAAAAATGCTTTAGAGAATGATTGGTGGGGACTGCTCTCACGCATCGCGTGTGTGCATTGTGCCTTACACAATGCTCCTTTGGTCCCTATGCAGCGGCGTTTAAAGGCCTCTAAGTGCAACCAAAGGTATGAATCATCCGCACCGGCTTCCGGTGTCGAACGAATGAAGCGGCTGTCGAACAATCCCCAGCTGCAGCATACGGGATCAATAGACAGCGCTCAACTCTTTCTTCGTGATCAAACTCAAAAGCTCAACCCCGGACCAACTTACAAACCATGGCGAACGCTCACATTCTTGAACTGCTTCAGCGGCTTCCGCGTTCGTAACACCTTTCAAATGGAATCGCTTCACAACGTCCTTGTACAAAGCTACCCGATCGGCTTGTGGCAGAAACGGGCAGGACAAAGAATCAAGGAGCAGATGTGCGTCATGCGAGCTTACACCAATGCCATTGGATGAAAGCAAAGAAGCCCGGATGTGATCTAGTAGCTCCTTCCTAAACGAGTACAAGCGAGGATTATCTCGAATTATAAAAAGACATGAAATTATCGAAAAATACTTCAACTCGCTCACATTTGGGAATATTTGCCGGAATGTCTGCTCGCTGAAAGTATGATCAGCGGCAATGTCGTGCATAGCAATCAAGATGTTTAGTATCTCAATGGGGATAGCATCGCAGTTGCGCGAAATTGCTATCAATCTTGGATCACGCATAAGCTGAGCTGTCCAACGGACGATACGCTCTTGGACAAAAGGGAGCCGCGTTGGAAAACTTTTTGATACTGAGCGGCCAGCAATAATAATGCTCTTGGAAATTGCCAATGATGACGCAACCGTAGGGCTCATAGAATAAAAAAAGAAACTTAGTTCAAGAAGCATTGTAACAACCGATATATAATCTTCTTCTGTAAAAAGATCGTACTTTAAGCTATGCTCCAAATCATCCGCGAGTCGCAACAATCTAATGCTAAATGCGGATATAATATAGTTTGCGATTTGCTCGTACCCGACCTCACTACTGAAACAGGCAGACTTGATATCGTTGATTACCGACCGCAACAACGCGTTGTAACGATTGATTTTCTTCGGATAAGTGAATTTTACATCATCACGGACATCACTGTCTAAAATTTGCGAGAAGAAACCTTCGATAAAACGGCTTGCATCATCGGTAACTTTCGATTTTTTGCTATAAAATGGCCGTGCCCATTTTTCCAATTTCGACTCATTGATGTGAAGCTTAAAATCGCGCAACTCCCCTACGATAAAGGATTGAACTAAACTGGCAACTTGCTCATCGTTGCAAAATATATAGAAATTATCGACATAGCGTTTCACCTCGTAATCAGCATTGAGGCGCAAACCTTTCTCAAACAATCTTGTTTCGACGCTACGATCAACCCTTCCAAGGATAATCTCTGCAAAGATGCGGCTGATTTCTGCTCCGATGCATATGCCGTTTGTCTCATTGTAATTCATCCTCTGCATTAATGAATCAAAACGCGATCCAAAATGAGTGGCCCATATATTCTCTTTAGCAGTGTTAATATCTTTTAGGGCCCAAGCAATAGAATGGGTGTATATGCTATCAAAGCACTTGGATACATCGAGAGAAATCATAAAGCAGAACTTTTTCTCCAGCCGAAGGAAGTCTGGAGAATTAAAAAACTTATGTAGTCGATCATAACCGCGGTAAGCAAAATAACTTGCAGGGTTTTTAACTAACTTATCGATTTCAACTGTATCAATATATGAGTTTTTGTACTTATTTTTATCTGCGATTGGAGAGCTAAAATAAAATATGCTCCCTGTCTTACGTGGCGCGCGGATGGTGAACGCACTTTGCGTGCAATAATAACAGATTAAATCTTCATAGTCACGATAGAAATCGCAAGTCTCAATCTGCACGGAGGGGTGAAGAAGGCTAAGCTGTCTAGAAGATTTAGAATTTTTTACAATATTATATCGATACGGTACAGTAAAACTTTCGTTTTTAAAAACTGCTGCTATTAAATGAGCAAGATGTGATTTGACCTCATCCCGTTTAGAGCAATTTTTGTAAAGACCGTCATTGCTAAATATGAGCGGAACCTCGAACGGAGATGTGTCTGTTATTACAGCCCTATAAAAGTCATCTTTTTTGATGTTCCCCTTGATTGTTATTCTTTTAGCCATTGTTCCAACACCGCCTGAGATAAGCTATTCTATTTGTTGGCAGATGGAAGTACGTTCGGTTATGAAATCCTCTGCTGAACGAGTATTTCATAAGATATCGCCTGTCCCGCCTATCTAAAAGACCGAATAATTCTCTACATATTTTTCCTTGGTTCGAAAGTAGCATCTTCTTTAGGAAAAGATCAAGCTCATCTAAAGATGTCGACTTCTCGGCATCGATTAGGTGATAGCTGTGGTAGATTCCTGCTTTACGCCGAGTCTTCGTTGCAGCGTCAAAGAATGTATAATTTGCGGTCAACATTCGAATTCTGTCAGTCAAGTTCTCAAAGTTGCGATCCTTAATGTATTCACGTAAGGCAACACAAATTCGTGTTTTTATTCTTTTGACTTTCTTATCTGAAATATCGACGATAATATCTCGGTTGATTTTTGGGCCTGACCGCTGAGCATTGCCAATCCGAAATACGTAACCTAGAAAATCGACTTCGTGTTCGATCTTGAATGGCACACCTTTAACCTGCGGGCCAAAAAAATAAGGCCTCGTCTTGGTCGGGTTAAAAAATAGCCCCGTCGGCAATGTTGAATTTATTGATTTGAGAAATTTATTTGGTTCTTCGGTGCCACTTGTTATAAATATCATGTCGTCGACAAAGCGCGCATAGAAGAACACTCCAGGAATTCTACCAACCTGAGAGTCAAAATCCCTCATGACGTATTCGCTCAATACTGCACTTAAACCTAGCCCACGTGGCAATCCACTGATCTCTAGACGAGCCATTTCCGAAAAAAACGACTCGAGCAAACTGATCGTCGACGGCGGAAATGCCGAGTCAGTAATAATAGGAGCTAGCAAAAGTTTTGTATCGATACTTGCATAAAAGTTTTTGATATCAATTTTGTAAACTCGAAAGGGTAGGCCTTCACTAGTGAGCCGGCGCAGGCACTTTACAATAGAAGTTCGATTGGTTTGCCTTACACGCGTAACACGTTTTATATTTCGACCAATCTTTCTGAGTACGATCTCGTCCGCGAGATCGCTTAGCTGATAGACAGTCGATTTATTAATAGAATTGCTTTTGAGCTTTACGCCTCCGTACCCAGCTGCGACTCTCGCAATAGATTTCGTGATGAGAGCGTCTTCATAAGCAGGATTAAATAGGGCTTTGTCCCGCAAATAGTCTGCAAGATTTAGTTCGGCATGTAATGTTTTGGGATGGAACGTAGGATCGTACATACTTCAAGCCAAAATCCATCGCCAATGTGGTTCCGTTGCACCTCGCAAAGACGTAGAGGCGCAACGACATACCCGAACTATGTGGATGTAGCGTAGCGCTATGGCGCTGTCACTCTTGGGTTTAATATCGATAACGCCCGTACACCAGGCAAGGCCGTTTTCTGTTTCATTTCTCGAAACGAACGTTGAACGAGACGTGACACGCGGCTTTAGAGGTGGTATGGTGCCCTATGAATGAGGGTGCCTTCGTCGCCTACTATCGCGTGAGCACTGACAGGCAGGGCAAATCCGGCCTTGGCCTCGACGCACAACGCGAGACGGTCCGCACCTTTCTGAATGGCGGCTCCTGGCACCTCACGGCGGAGTTCGTGGAAGTGGAGAGCGGTCGATCTGATGCGCGGCCAGAGTTGGCAAAGGCGCTTGCCCGATGCCGTGTAACTGGCGGCGCGCTGGTGGTAGCAAACGTCTCCCGCCTTACCCGCTCAGTCGCCTTCCTGTCGAAGCTGCTTGAGGCTGGCGTGGAGGTGCGGTTTTGCGACCTTCCGAGGATCGAGGGTCCGACAGGTCGGTTTCTTTTGCAGCAAATGGTGGCCGTCGCCGAGCTCGAAGCCGGGATGATCGGAGACCGCACAAAAAAAGCCCTCGCGGCTGCGAAGGCTCGTGGTCAAAAGCTGGGTAGTCCGCAGAACCTCAAACGGCAGGATGTGGGACGTGCAAACGGACAGGCTGTTCGTGTACGGGCCGCCGCAAACCGCGCCGCCGATTTGGCTCCAATTATCGCTGAAATCCGAGCTTCAAACGAACGCGCTTCTTTGCGGGAAATCGCTGCGGCTCTCGATGCAAAGGGCATCCCTACCTCACGGGGAGGTACTTGGTCGGCCACGCAGGTCCAGCGCGTCTTGAGCCGAATATAGCAGGCAAGAAACTGGGAAGACGTATTCACCCTGAGGAACCGCAATGGGTGAGAAGCGGGCTTCGGCGCTGCGGCAGAGACCGGACATTCAGGCCAGTGGCGGCTAGTTCGGTTTGAGTGCAGGCATGGCTGACCGCCCATCAGACGGCGGTTGCCGGCCTCGATGAAGGGAGCCTCGCGGTATCTAACAAACGAAACGGTTCGCAAGAAAGTCAGGGGCTTGAAATTGCACGATCAAATGAAAAGGCCGTTCGACGAGGCGTGATCGCGAGAGCGTGTCCGGGCTATGCTCGATCGGGCTCTACGCTCGGCCCGGAGCCACTACCCGTCTCTACCTTTCAGATGATGATCCCTCGCGCCGATCAAGGCGGCCCTTCTTCTGGCAGAGCGATCGAAACTGCTATGGAGGCACCAATAGGACCGGTGCGACGGACGAGTAACTCCGTTATTTTTTCGGTATCAGCTTCATCGAAAATTTGACCTACCTGGCATTTTAATAGCAAGTCGGCCGCCCACGTTTCCAGACGCCAGTTACTTACCGTTCTGGCTGCGGAAATCTGACTAAACGTCGGTGAGCGGCCCTTCTCAAAACTAGCCATTGCGGCGTTGACTTCGTTTTCTGTGTATACGCGGCATCCAATATCATTCGCCGTGACCTGTTGGCGCTCCACGCCAGCATTTTTTATAACTTGCGGCATGGAGGGCGGATTGTAAAACAAGTAGTAGACCGCCTGCCCTAGTTTTTTATTCATTTCGGCGATTGATTTTACTTGCCTGTCTTCTGCTTTGATCGCTCCATAAACGCACGTATCGTCAAACTCAAATTGCCGGTTCAGCAGCGCAAGTGGAGAGTTAGGTTGCCGTTTCAAAAAGGCATTCATCCCATACAAAAAACCGATCGGATCGTCGTCGGCGACATCATTGTTTTTTGGATAAAGGCGCTTTGATTGGAGCATCCCAATTTTCTGAGCAATAAGCTGAGTATGCCTGTACACGAAGACAATGACGGAAATGTCGGCGGTTTCCCAACCTCCGAGCCGCCTAAGTCCTCCGATATTATGAATGTCCATAGCGACAACTGCGCCCGAGGCTAAGCGCCGTGCAGGAGAGAACGGAACCAGTGAGTCGATAAGCGCATCATCGAGAGATGTTTCTCGAATGTTGGGGACGTTGAGCAAGCGCTCGGTGACATGGCGATTAGCATCTCCGAATGCAGCGCGGAAGAAATCGATTACGTCATCCGGCAACGTCGGCCATTGTGTAAGCGTCGGCATCGTTCCCCCGTCGAAAGCCTATCATGGCATCTGATCGGCCAAGCCCTCTATTACATCGACTTGCAAGCTGTTGCGCAAGGGGATGAGCTGGCTCGGCAGAGTGCCGCCCAGCGCAAGGCATCCCGTAATTTTCCGATCATCATGTTCATAGGCCGCCCTCGCCGCCAAAACAGCGCGATACTTCACGCATTGAAAGAGGCCACGTAAAATGTCGCCCACTGGCGCGGTTGCCGGCTTTACTTCGACCGCATGAAAGCGTTTTTTGTAATCAAAAATAACATCGATACGATCGGCTGAAGGTAGTAGATGCTCTGTTTCTCCGGTCGCGTCGCCTTTTTGTAAGCCAACCAGATGGGGGTTATTTCTTACAAATTCTTTTAGCGCTTTATGGTCAGGTCCCTCACTCTTTCCGCCATAAGTTCCAGCTTTCTCGATCAATTTCGTCAGGCCGGTGCTGGTTTGTTGCAGTCCCAGATTATGCAATACGTCATGCCAATAGGGATAGGCAAAAATTCTTGCCCAGTATTGGCTTACGATAGCGCTTCGCTCTTTGAGATTGTCCCACGTGTATCCGTGCCTCGTCAGAAAACCATCGAAACCGGGGCCGGGCATGTTCAACTGCTGATTTTTGACGAGAGCTTGGATGTGTGGAATTTCCGTATCCCAAGTCTCAGCAAGATCGTTCAAAGCATCGCCAATACACCCCAGGGGATAGTTTAGGGTTCGCGGATTTGTCATCCCGACTTCCTGCGCGAGGTCTTCGTAGAAGATGGAGCTATGCGCTTGGGCTTGCCTAACCAGGATTGGCAAAATCAGGCGAGCTCGTTGCTGATAAAGCTTCGAGCCATAGAATCCGGTGGCGATTTCGGCTGTTTTGGCCATCGTTGTCCCTAGTGTTTGATCCACTTCATTCTACACCTTCATAGCTACCAGAGCGATTAGTCTGCTAGGGTGTGCCCCTGGCGCACCATGCGCCGCGGTCTGTTTTAGATATCGACAAGGACCATCCAAAACAGACCGTTCCATGCGAACCATCCATAGAGAACCGGCGCGGTGGGATGCTCGAAAGCGGACATCCCGCCCGTCCGCAAAAGGTCGATAGCGCGCCCGTAGCACGGGTACTGTCCGGCCCATTTTAACTCCCAGCGGAAGCTCAGCGTTTCCGGCTTCCGTTTCTTTCACCCAAAATCAGGAGTCCGTTTTGATGTCACCGACCGGAAATGGGCGGCGCTTTGTCGTGCGCGTCACCCATGAGGCTTTCATCGATATGCTGATGGCTACAGCGGAGGCAGCCCTGGTGCCGCCCTTTATGACGCCATCCAGCGCGCAGCACCTCGATGCCTATCTACAGGCCCGTCAGGCCGATGAGGAGGGGTCGGAGATTGAACCGCCTTGTCTCACGTACTCGCATACCGGGCTCGAGGTTGGGGGCGTCCTTTTCGGGCGGAGATTTCGCGACAAGAACGAGACCACGCTTCTTATGCAGCGCATGGTGCCAGTGAGCGCCGTGAACCGCACCGTCGATTGGATTGAACGAAGCCCGATGTCAGCGGAGGTGATGGCCGCCATTGCAAAGAAAGCCCGAGCCCCATGGAAAAGGCTCGGGGATTTCCATTCCCACCCGCTCCTGGCGTCTTCACGAAAGGATATCGAGCAACGGCGGCTTTTCGGGCCTTCGTGGCAGGACAGGCTTTCGATGGAGCAGCCGGGAGCGGATGGCATCGGTTTGATCATGAGTGCTACTTTTGCGAAAGGCCGAAACGCCGATTGGCCAGCCTCAGGGGCAAGAACCACCTACCGAACGCGCATCGCCGATTTGGATGTGTGGCTATGCGCCTATCAGGCACGCAAAACCCCAGGTGCCAGACGGCTCAAGCTCGTTGTTGATCATCATGGATAATCGACTTATGCCATGGTACATTCGAAGCCTTCCATCGCCGAAGTCGCTGAAAGCAGCTCGTCTATATCCGCTGCCTGAAAATAAGGCCGTTCGGTCGATACTTTTGTCGAGTGAGGGGAATCTGTAATGGTTATTTTATCGATTTCAGACGTTGTTTGTTCCTTCTCAGCTATCTGGCTTTAGGCCTTTACCCGCTGATTTCGAAACGGAATCGCTTGTATTCACTCCGAAATTAGTCGCTTTCGCATCAGTCTTTCGGACATCCCGTCGCGCGGGCAAAACAATGCTTTTTTGAACCCGCTTTGCACCTATGAGCACCAAACGATCTCTCAATCTGTTTCTTGCTAAGAATGACGCCAGTTCGGCTTGATGCCGGCCATGCATACGCTGCTTTTTCCGTTTGGCTTTCAGCTTCGACGCGCTACGCGGAGGATTATACACGCTATAGAACCGTGCTTTTACGCAATAGGAAATTGGTTTTAGAATTTCAAAGCCGTCACTCTTAAGAGGCGCGATATACACTGGCTTCTCCACCAGCGTACTTGATGAGAAAATACTGTTAAGCGCAGTTCTGAGCAAATGCCGAAGTTCCTCCGACACTCGAAACAACAAGTGGCAATGAGGTTGCCAATTATATGTTATTTTAAATTTATCTGTTTTTCTGATTTCCATGCAATAATCAATGGCACCGCAGGCGACGATATTTTTCAGGCGATACCTTTCGAAAACTTTTCGCAAATCGTCAATCAAATGCTGTGGGTTGAAATCTTTGAGCAATCCCTCTGGATGGTAATGCCGCTCTGGAATTAAAGTTACCCATAGCCACTCCTTAGGTGCAGCGGCAATTAATGGTGCAACTTGATCGCAAAACCAAATTCGAAGTCGACGCATACACATGGGACAGGCCAGCAGACGGCATCGGTTTTTAGGTCGGCATTGAGACAAGCAATTGATTAAATCTTCATGAGACGATTGATACTTTTTTACAAATTTAACAAGCGATCTGTGGCGCTTTTTCGCATCCGAAAATCCTTCGAACTGTGCTAGGTGCTTTCGTATATCGTATGAGTTTCTTAGCTTGTAATCGAAGATTTGCGGTATGGCACGTCTACAGTGTTTTTGGGCCATTTTCACATCCTTTTTTACATAGGATGTTTTACCACTTCTCATCCACACGTCTTTTCGAGCGTAATGCGCCAGACGTGTAGGATTGGGTGATTGTAGCTTCTAATTAGCAGATTGGACCACCTAGATATTAATTACTGGGTACACTACACTCCAAGCAGATGCTATCGTTTAGGTCATTTTATTTGTTTCTTTGTATGAAAATCACGTTATATCGAATGACGGGAGTTTATAAATGGCGGATGCAATAACCTTTATTGAGATATCGCCATACTTATCAGCCACTGATCGCGGTGCGTGCCCCTGAATGGCATCAAGTACCCGCATTTCAATCCCGGCGTCGCGGCCTATTGTCTTAAATCGATGTCGCCAGCCGTGATTCGGCATCACGTTGGGATCAGGTACGATTTTTCGCGCGAATTCAGCGAGTCGATTCTTTAGCCCCTGAAGGGGTCCGAGAACGTCTCCACTCTGGGCCTTTTTTATAAAAAGGTGCCCTTCCGGTGATTCATTTCGGAACGCCGCGAAACCCAGCTCAATCAATTGCGGATGAAGCACCACCTCGCGAGCCTCATCAGTTTTCTGTGTGCCTGCCTCTGGAGTGATTCGAATCAGCCAGAAATCGCCTTCCAGACGGATGTCTTCACGTCGCAACTGGGCGATTTCTCCTACTCGCGCTCCCGTAAACGCGCAAAGCCACGGAATCCACCGTTTCGCTGCTTCTGTACCCTTACTCTCTCTTGGATTGCGATAAATGATGGATGCTTTCAGAAGAGACCGGGCCTCCTGGTCTGTAAACCCTTTTGATCTAAGCTTTGCCTGCTTGCCGAGTTTTATTGTTACATCAGCCGCCGGATTTATCTTTATCATTTCGTTAGAAAGCGCCCACCCAAATATAGCTTTAAGCGCGGCCAAATCGCTATCTTTGACGGTCTTAACTGACGGGCATTTTCCTGTTTTAGAAGATGGCGTATTCAATCGATAGTTTTTAAATGCAATCACGTGGGTGGATCGGACACTTAGCATATCGTCAAATCCAAGAAACTTGATGAAATTTTCAAAGGTACTTTTATAGCTTAAGTAAGTACTTTTCTTTATTCCGCGCTGAGCCGCCTCTTGCCACCAATCATCAAAAAGCAGGCTAAGCTTTTTGGAGGTGGGCCCATGATTTGCTAAAGCTTCTTGTTGTGCGTTGAATTTGGGTACTTTAACTTCCGACCGTCCGTTCATGCCTATCAGTTTAATACGTTCCTCAAGCTTTGTTGGCAGCTCATAACCCTGAGAAAGCTTGTTTAGTACTTTATGAGCACGCTGAAATGCATCGCCTACAGCCTTCAGAAGCAACCAATGAGATTTTTTGCAAATATAAAGTTTCTTCTGAGCTATAAGCCGATTTAATTCGAGCGAACTAATGCTATACATGAACATCATACAAAATAAATTTGCGTCTTCAAAAAACCTCTGA
>CBDDHW010000009.1:0-50387 GCA_965228575.1 Rhodospirillaceae bacterium
GACTATGATGACTACGACTACGACGACGACTACTACTACGAATACTTCTAGTTCTGCTACCGGCCGCTGCTGCTACTACGACTACTATTCCTCCTGCTGCTACCGCCACCACCACTACTGTAGCACCACGACTACGACTGACTACTACTACTACTACTACTACTACTACTACTACTACTACTACTACTACTAGTAGCAGTAGTAGTAGTAGTAGTAGTAGTAGGAGCAGCAGCAGCAGCAGCAGCAGCAGCAGGAGGAAAAGTAGTAGCATTATGAGAACCAGCATGGGAAAGTCAGGGTAGGCGCCGGGAATTTCTTTTGGTTCAGGGTTTTTCCCCGTTTACGAGTTCGATACGATGCTGATTGCGATTTCAATACGGCTACGCGGGAAAGCATGGCTCGGCTGCAAGTCCGAAAACCATATCGAAAACATAACAAACACGTCAAAACCAGTCCTGGAGATCGAAGTCGTATCAGAATCGTATCCAAACCGTATCCAAATCGTAACAAAATCATAAACCAAAAGGAAATCATGAGAAAATGGTAACCGGAGGATTCCTGAAATCATATCCAAACCATGTCGAAATCTTAAAGATAATCATTCCTTGAAATCGGAGTTTCCTATCATTGCGGTTCTCACAATAGCAGTAGTAGTAGTAGCAGTGGCCGCAGCAGTAGCAGGAGCAGGAGCAGCAGCAGCAGCAGCGAAAGTCAACAGTAGTCGTAGTCGTCGTCGTAGTGGTCGTGCTGGTGCTGGAGCTGTTAGTAGTAGTGCTTGTTGTTGTTGTTGTTGTTGTTGTTGCAGCAGCCGTGGCAGTAGCAGTGGTCGTAGTAAGTAGTCGTCGTCGACGTATTGCCACGACTACAGTACGACGACGACGACGACGACTACTACTACTACTGCGAGTGAGTGCAGCAGCAGCGATGGGTGGAATACTCACAAGAGCAATCTTTGTCAACATCATCATGGCAATAGTTAAATCGCCATTGTCCTAGAAGCACTCTTGACAACAGTATAGAGTAAGCCAGTTTAATCTTCGGAATACTGTTGCCAAGCAACAACACACTAAGACGGGATGGCGCAGAGAGTGAATGCCGTGATCCTACGAAAAGACGCTGGAGGGGTTGAGCAGTCAGGCACCCGTAGTTGCAGACCAAATCGAGTATCAGGTTCTAGAAATAGCATGCCCGAGTTTCTATATTGCACAGGTTGGGCTGCTCGTGGGTTATGAGGGCATGGAGTGTTCAACGGGTTTCCACTGTAGGAAGCAACTCGTAAACGTTCTATCTACATTCATAACACCAGCATCATTGCCGTTACTCCTGCGACCAGGAACTCTGGTGTCTGCTAGTACGTACATATTACTACGACAGTGACAACTGCGAGGTCTAAATAATTACTATTGCTATGCTTGCCGGCAGACTCTTCTCGAGAGACTCTAGCCCTTGCGTGTGCCTGGCACATGAGTTTTCTTCTGCACGCAGGATCCGGAGTTATGGGAGATGCTGGTAACTTGGCTGCTGCCGAGAAGTAGGAATTTTGACGAGACGAAGGCATGTGGTGTGATTTCTGGAGTTGCTTGGCTACAGCGGGACTTAGAAGCGGCTTATATTTATCACCAGGAGTCTGCCTCCGAACGGTCGACATAGTCAGCGCTTCAGATAGAGAATGCCATTTGTCTTGGGGCTGTGGCGCAGACTCTGAAACCGAGCAGCTCGACACGGTAACGGCTTTCTAGTTTGTCGAGCCCACGACCCCCTTGAAGACAAAACGTGAGGAAGACCGTAGTTCGCCACAACGGCAAGACTGTATATTGTATGAGCACATATGCAGAACGTAGCCTACGTCTTGCGGTAATCACTGCGCCGTAGTGTCAATCAGCCGCAGCAAGCCAAGGTGAGCTTCGTGCTGCAGCCCCAGCAGTCTCACCTACTCGTTCCTCTGCTGGACGGTCCAAAACTTCCCGAGCACTCAGCCATTGCCCTTTGGATCCCTTGAAACTTTAAAATTCTCGAAGCTTTGATGGGTTAAGAGACCTCCGACCACTTTGAGCCATGGAGAAGGCTTGCTCAACCAAAAAGATATCCGAAACATGCAGACTGATATGTACCACATCCCCATGTCGACCCTCTAACCTGTAGCTTTCGCAGAATCGGAAGAGTCTCGTGTGCCCTTCTTCGGCTAGGTGGGAGGTCCGAGCCAACGTCCTCAACGCGCCGCAAGCCCTTCTCAAGAATACCCAGCGGTGCGCAAGCGCTGTAGCCAAAACTCAAACTACTCCGCATACCTAACGTCTTTATAGGGGGCTTTGCTTCGCCAAAGCTGGACGCAAGTTGGCAAACTTGCTGAAGCATTAATGCGAGACTACAAAGCCAAATTGACAAATGAATCTGAAAGCCGAAAAGCATCCCCGTTGTAGTCGGAACTTATGTGTTGCAACGTGTGGGTCCACACTGGGCCCGATCAGGTTTATTGCCACAGCAAGGCCTGGCTCGCAATCCCAAATCCAGATGCAACTTTAATCTTGTTCGTGGATGGGTCAGCACGGCATCAATGCCTCGGGCAAACAAAGCCAGCACGCACAAAGCAAAGTATGTTTACATCATTGTCTGAGGACTAAGAAGCATTAGAGGCAGGAATACTTTCTTGCACACTGAAACAAAAGTGCTTCAATGTGCGTTTCGGATGGACAGACTCTGGGACTCATGTGTTTGTGTCTATCAGTTACTTGGTGTACGCGGTACACACTTATGTAGGCAGTGCCTCATCTCGGTGCGTTTTGCACGGGCAGTGCCCCCAACTACGGGCATTCCACACGAGCAGACGGCACCCAAATGTTACACGTTCACACCACGAAGCTACATAGAAGGAGGAGAACAGGAGAAAATGTAGGAGAGGCAGAGAGAGAGGCCCTACAAGACCCTAAACCCTAAACCCTCAGCCCTATAAACCCTAAGCCCTACAAGACCCTAAACTCAGAAAGAGCGCCGCAGGACCAACTCGACGCCTTGGAGGCGCGGCATCTGGCAGCTTTGGGCACCGAGTCGCAGAAGCCGCAGCTTGGAGATCCAACCCAGGGGCCGAGGTCCAAGTTTTCTCTTTTGCTTTTAATTAAGAACAGTTCTTAATGAAAAACAGACTCTGTTTTTACTTCATCACAGCGGTCATCGTGAAAAAAGAGCCAGAAGCTATTTCATTTGGGATTTGGAGATTCGCTGATTTGGGCTGCGCTTAGTGGATCGTTGGTGGCTGTGGTGTTGCGATGTTTCACTCAGGGCCAAGGGTAGTTTTGGATATGTTTCTCTAGTCAGGATACTGCGCTGCGCTTTGATGGGAATTGCCATCTACATACTTGTGCCCGCTTTTGCTTGTCGAAGCTTGATGCGAGCGCTGGCAGTAATTTGTTTGGGGGGGGGGGGAATCGTGAGGACTTCAAACATCTACGGGCCCTGAAGTGCTCTGAACGCCTTGCTGCCTTCCTTGTGGATTAGGGTTTTGTGAGTGCCAGCTATCTGTTTGATATCATTCTTCGACATCCACAGAATGTTCGCCTCACGATGATTATGCACATAGTGGCTATGATTCGGCTATGATCATTGAATCATTGCTGTTAAAGTCGAGGGTCGATGTCATTCGACAGCTGAGGCGCCCTCCTCCCATGGCGACACCTTCCCATGTGCAGGGCCTGATTCGGATACGTCTTGCGGTCAGGGTCGGCTCATGGTTTAGGGCTTAGAGTCTTTGGTGTTGGGTTTGCGGTTTAAGGCTTGGTGTTGGAGTTCGGGTTTTCTCTGGGAGTTGGGCGACAGAGACGGTTGATTCAGGGCCTTTAGTCGGGCTAGGGCTCAGTCGGGCTTCTGGAGAGTTTCGGAACGGTACTCCAGCCCACAGTTTCAATGTTCCCTTGCAGGGTAGCAGCCGGGCACTTTGAGCGCTTGGTTCTCGATCTTCGGCTTCGCTTCCCAGCTGTCTGTCCTCACGTGTAGATAGTTCAGTGATTCAGGGTTGAGCTTTTGTTGGATCTCGAAGATCGGGCCCCAAGCATCCCGGAAGCTCTGCACTCTGGATCTTTCGGGGCGCCAGCTCGAATCCTCGCACGCTACTACGGCGTGGGTTTCGGGTTGTTTTATGCAGACTTTGCGATCGTCCTACTCTGATCCAGACACCCTTCAGGCCCTATCCCTAAACCCCAAACCCCCCCCCCAAAAAAAAAAAGGACAAATAATAATAATAATAATAATAATGTAATAATAATAATAATGATATTACAATAATAATAATACTAATAGTAATAAAATAATAAGATAAAAAATCAAGCCCTAAGCCGACTTTCCCAGGTGCTGAGGCTGCTTCCAGGGGAGACGCCCTTGGCACGCATTGCCAGCTCGGTGCAGCGAGCTTCTGGGACCTTCAACCCTCTCGGGCCTTCGGTCTGGGCTTGTGGGTTGGTTTTAAGGGTGGGGAGGGGGGTTCCGATCGTTTGTAGAAATTGGTGGGGTTTGCTGTGGTTTCCAATGTTGGTTTTAAGTTTCAGCCTGTGCTGTTTGCGGGCTTTTGTTGTTGTTCTCGGAGGAGGAGCTGGGTCTAGAGGATCGTTTTATCAACTCTGCTGTGAGTGACTCCTGGGCCCTAAACCTTCCCCAAACCCCAGAATCATACACACCCATAAGCCGACAAATGAAGGAGCATAGAACGACCGAGGCTGGCCTTTCAGCAGCCCGTAGGGTTTCCCTTGCAGTTCCTGTACTGGCCCTAGTAGCGTTCCCCTTGCCTCGGCGGCGTCCAAATGCATACTCGAAGTCACCTGGAGCACTTTCCCTAGGTGAAAGTTCTAGATTAGCACAGAAGTGTTGCCATAAACGAGGTAGCAAACCCTACAACTGGGGCATGCGGGAGCAGCTTGTGCAAGTCCCCTGTCGCACCTAGGTTCTTGATTCGTTGCGCCTCTCATCGGAGCTGCATGCCACGCGGCTGCAGCCAGAGCAACTCTATGGTATCTAAACCCCCCTCAAATCCCAACAACTTGTGATGGACCAAGGCACTGAACCTGAAGCCGGAAGGACTTTCCTGCATGTAAAGCCGTCCAGAAGACTTCATAGTTGAGCAGGGCAGCCTGCAGCAGCTAGACGTAGTGGTAGGCATGGTCGATTACAGTCTAGATTTTTCTGAGCTACGGGAGATGTCACCATAAACCTTTACTGTGGAATTAGTATGCCATACCACAAGCAGACGTTGGCCCAGGCCACCTGCTTCCAACTGTCTTCGGAAGAAATGGTGAGTGTGAAGAAGGCCTTGCAGAGAATGCCCGCGTTTCAGTGTTAAGGTTTAGGGTTCACGCTTGCGATGACTGTTCTCATCACACTATGATCCAAGTTGGGGCTAGCGGCTAGCGCAAGGCTTCTTATGTTGCTCATCGTTCGCCTCTTTCTTAGTTCTTCTGGCGCTTATCGAGGAGTTGACCGCTGCTTCTATTGCTCTTCTTCGTCATCTGCCGTTGATTACTTCATTTCATCATTGACCGCCTCCGGAGTTTAGGCCTCATGCGGTCCAAATTCGCCCGTAGCCAGTGTCGGTTGCGCCGACTATTCTTCTAATGACCATGCGGGTGTGATTGTTGAGAAAGAGCGCCGCAACATGACGAATAACTTCGATCCAGAAGCGAATCGCAGTCTGAGTGAGGCGGTTTAGTGATAGAGGCAGTGGTGCTTTGGGAATGGGTCCTTTGTCTTCGCACGAGTTCGGTTCCCTGACACCTCTAGTCAATGACAGGCAGGGTGTGGAACTCATGACAAAGCCGAAACAAGTCGGCAGTCAGCCGGCCTCTTCGTCGGCTTGGGACCGGTTGGGATGTGAGGGGTTCGATGTCCTCAAACTCTCAAAGTCCCCAGGGGTTCGTAAACCCGAAAAACCCAAAACCCTTCAACGCGGGCTCGTCCTTGCGAAGTATATAGGGCTAAAGCCCCCAAGACCCTAAACGCAAAGATCAAAGCCTCAGCTTCGAGCCCTGACCTCCGCTTCCTAAGGTTGCAAAGGTAGTGCTTACAAGGTTGAAGTTTTAGAATCTCTAGTAGGTTTCAACACTAATCTAGTTTATAAAGTTTAGGACCTAGGATTGGATATCTATCGCCCTGCTTAAAAAAGCTACTTAGGTGTCAGACCCCTCCTCACATCTCGCTGCCTCAGCACTGCATGACGGCCTACCGCCGCGGACGGGGCTTCTCGGTTAGCGCCCGCGGTCAGCCAGGCCGCCGGATGGAACCCAATCGGGTTTCAGGATTTTAGCTTGTGGAATGCGCAGTGGATTACTTGCAGTCCTCGTCACCAGTATCACCAACACCACTGAACACCCGAATTCTTATGGTCATCGCGCATCTTGCCGACTATAAACAAGCACGGCAGTGCAATAAGTTTCCTTCTCCATGATCAAAAAAACCTTGCGAAAAAAGGCTTCTATTGCGACAAGGCTCCGATGAACGGGGATTGCATGTACGCATGTATTGCCAGCCCTGCACTGTATGACTGTACCAGGTGCCTTACTGGTAGCTTGCGTGCAGTGTCAAGACATTAGACATCAGATCTCCGATGTCGCCTCGAGGGCCCCCACGAGCTTTTCGGCTAAAGTGGGACCTTCCTCTGTCCCAACAATGCAATCAACGCTGTGATGCAAGGTCGGAAGGGGTAGGGATCGGTAGTTTTAACGGTTTGTTGAGATTCAGCGGAAGGAACCAACTCTGCAAGACACAGCCCCCGGATTGTGTGTCTGAGTACATCTTCTAGATTGATCCCTGACAGCCCCGACATCCAAGAACACAGCTCCATGCATATCCTCAAAGTAGAAGCCCGAGACTTTGCTCTAGACTCTAGCTGCTAACACAAACCTCCTTGAATCAAATCCTCAAAGCCCAAGTCCGAGATACCTCTACTGTAGCTGCTAAGCGGCAAAGCCTAATATCAGGCGGCTACGGCAGCCTCAAGGGCATCCGCTCGGGCCTCAAGACGCAAGGGCTGGCTCCTTTTCGAGCGAGGATCGGGGCCTTATCTGGAATGATTGTTTGCGATCTTCTCAGATGGTAGTCGATCTAAAGCTCCTGGTGCTGTAATTTATATGAAAGGCCAACCCCATAGCCTAAACATGCCTTCGTGAAAGTTGCGATGGTGCAGCGAAAGACAAGCTTGTTTTTGCGACAGTTATGTTTGTAGCATCTTACTAATACTATTGCTATCTCACTATTACCATTACTACTACCATTGCTCTTACTCATTACTATGGCATTACTATTACCATTACTATTGCTGCTACCACTGTTACTAGTACCATTATCTTTACAATTACAATCCTATTACTCTTACTCTTATTAATACCATTGCCAGTAGTATTACTGCTACCATTTCTGTTGTTCTCATTGTTACGGCGACGATGATTTCTATTACTGGACTATTGCTGCTGCTGCTGCTGCTGCTGCTGCGACTACTGCTACGACTACTACTTCCGCTGCTGCTGCTGCTTCAGTTTCACTGGTACTAGCACTACTAGTATGAGCACTACTATTACTACTACTATACTGCCACCGCGATCCACCACGGCTACGGCTATGGCTACTCACCAGCCCTACCACCACCACTGCTGGTACTTCTGCTTTTTCTTCTGGCACCCCAAATTAGGTTCCTGTACCCGGTTTAGCGCGCAAGATCCGCGGAAGTGGCGTTAAAGTCGACGTAGCCAGATCTAGGCCAATGGACATCGTAGGGTTCCTTTAAGGGTTCCGTTTAAGGCTTTAAGGTTTCTTTTCCAAGGCTCCTGTAAGAATTCCTGAGGGTTTCTCCAAGGAAAACGAGACTTCGTCCCAAATCCGACCTTTAAGACGGCCTTGAGCAACTCTTTCGATCTATGATGGCTTTCATTGCAGCCCTGAAGCCCGTAGGAAAGGCTCCCAACAGGTCTGAATCAGCTATGCTATGCCATCGAGAAACTTTGAGGAAGTTTATCAAGAATCTAACATGTATGACGGCTTCGTGAAAATTCCAACCCTTAAGACGGTCTTAACCAGCCTGGTCTAACTGCACGCAGCCCTGAAACGCTTAGGAAGCCTCCCGAAAGATCTTCATTATAATGCCCGTGAAAAGCTTGCCATAGAGAAGCTTGTAGGAAGCTTTTCACTTCATTTGGGGCTGGTAACTATTGCACAATTATGGCTTAAGACTTGCAAAGGTATGTAATGGGATATAAATATGCCTCCGCGAAAGTTCCGCGTTGGTGTTGCGAAAGACAAGCTTTCGTTCGCGAAGAAGGTCATTGAAGGAATTTAAAGCAGCAGCCACATACATACATACATACATACATACATACATACATACGTACGTACATACATACATACGTCCGCACATACACAGACACATAGACACATGTATACACCGCCTTGTTCTCATTCGCAAGAGTCCGATGAGGATTTTATGGTGTTACTTGTATGAAGAGCTGTTGGATGTCGCTGGGAGGGGCGTTGCAAGTGGACCAACATTTGTTGCAATGTCGCTGTTTGTTGTTACTGGCTAGCTTTCCTACTTCTGATGCCGTTGGCGCTGTTCGTTGTTTTTGCTGTTGTCTAGTGCTGCCGATGTCGTCTCTTGCACAGGTCCAAGGCCCAATTACATAACATGTAACAATGACAGATGGCCACGACCACGACTCGTTGGACTCACGACCAGCCCATCGGGTTTCTGCTACAACCCGTCGTGGACCCTTGCCCTGGACACTGAAGGCTATTCCACATAGCCTAAACTTGAAAAGTCTGGACTACCTTCAACATTAGCTGAGCGGACGAAAAAAGTTGCTTAGCACGATTACCAGCAAACCCGAGCTCGGTCGGCTGTGCAACCCAGGGCCTAAACCCTAAACCCTCACACTCCTACAAAACCCTGGCCCTAAATACCCTAAAACCCCTAATCCCCCAAACCTTTTTTTGTTGAGACGCTGCTGCAAGGCATCGCCCAGGACGCCGGGACGGCGACTTGAGGTTTCTCTTTCGGAGAATGATGTGGATATAGTGTGATGTTGAATGATACTGGATCGTACTGTATTATTGGGCTAACTTATGTTTTGCTTTCATTACTTTATCACAGAAGATGATACAGGATTCATGGGATATTGCATTTACCGTCATGTATGGCATTGTGTTTTTATCATTTCACAAAATATGCCTGTACTAAGTAGAAGCATGGGGCATATTGTCACATTACAATATAACACATGGTGTTGCTTTACATTGTGTTGTGTTCTGTTGTACCATGTTATGTCACTGCTAACACCCTGTCAAGCCTAGGTGTTGGGCTAAGGGTTCAGGGTTGCTAACTCCTGAAGCTTCGGAGTTTAGTGTCTAGGTCTAGGCTTTCAGATTTAGGGCTTCTGGTCTAGAGCAACTGGTTGGGCATTTCAGGAGTGGGGCTCCAGGAAGGGAAAGTTTGAGCACGGAGCAACCTCCATCACGATTATCGTCCTGCTGTCGTAAAAGACCTTCTTCGGCAACGCCCTGAGGGGGATTTGCATGTTTGTTTGGGGTGACTGAAGGATCTTCACTAGCTTGGTGGCTCGACCACCTCATTTGTCCATCTTGGGTCCAGAACCTTTGAGCCCTATTTTCCCGCACGAGGGTTATCAGAGCAGCGCGGAACTTTGGGCTTGGTACGAAGAATCTTCGGATTCTGGGGACCACCAAGGGTTCAGGTGTGGAGAGGGTCGATACGAAATCAGGGCTTCCATGTGCAGAGGTTCTTCTATCAAAGTCTACATGTCCTTTGTGAATGTGTGTATGTATATATATATATATATATGTGCACAGAGGGCTTGAAAGAAACCTCATGTCTGCTATCGTTTTCACTTGGCTTCTTTTCCCGTCCGGTCCGGAGCACTTGGCTTCCTGACCGGCAGGGGCTTCGGTTCATCTCAGATGCACAGTGAGAGATCCCCACGCTTGGCGTGAAAAGCGGTGCAAGGTGGGCTTTCTGGCTTGGTCGTAACGGGAGGTTCTTGAGAGCTCTGTTTTATGCGGAGGCATATGCATAGACACATACAGACGCATGCTCGTACACATGCACAGAAACCTGCAAGGACACATCCATCCGTCCATGCATCCCTCCTTCCATCCATCCAGCCATTCATCCCTGTGTGTAGATAGATAGATAGATAGATAGATAGATAGATATACACACATATACTTATACTTACACACACACACACACGCGCGACATACATGCACCTGCACAGAAACTTGCGCATGCATGCAGAAACACGTCCATCCTTTCACCCACACACATATACGTGTGCATACACATATAGAAATACTTATACGCGCACTTGGGCGTAGGTACATATCCAAGCACACAATATGCACATTCATATGGCATGCATGTGCGTGTGCATACAGGTTTGCATGGGCATGCACATGTACACTTTGTAAGTATATGCAGATCTACATGTATGCATGTCTACATCTGTCCGTATAATTGCCCGGAAATACTCTGCGGATCCGTACTACATCGTTCCTTTTCCAACGTGCGAGCCTCCAAGCGCACACCCGGGGTTCCATTTATGGCTACGCTTCGGGCTGTGGGGTTGGATTATCGACCCAACAGCAGGAGAGCAAGCACCAACCTTCCCCAGAAAGGAAGTAACGAAGTCCCTATGAAGCCATCACCAGTCCCGTTCTTGTTGCATTTGGTTTCATCGAAGTGAATCGCGATGCTGTTGATCTGCCGGTTGGAGCTGGAGCGAAGCTGACACGGGTAGTGGGGACAAGCATGCTGATGATTAGTTCTGCTGGTTTTTAAGCTGTTCTTAATATTAATATGTGTTGTTTGCACTCGGCATTTCTGAGGCAGACGAGCTTCGTGTGGCCCTGAAGTGGCAGGGCTTCGCTGTGGATGCTGGGGCGGATGCCTCAAAGGGCTTTGCGCGTCAGAATTCTGACTAAGTAGAACATGAGCTTAAGCCTTAAGAGGTGCAATACGCGGTTCAGAGGTTCTTAAGTTTGGAAAATTGGGTGAGTCTTCCTCACCTGTATAGCGAAATTGGCGGACGATAAATGTTGGTAGGACATTACCCTTAACATGCGGCAACTTGTTGCTCCATGAGAACTAACCGGACAGGTGAACAACACCCAGATCACTGCAGCCTGTGCAAAGTCAGCATGCCATCCAGATCTTCTCTATCCTTCTCATGCCGATCATCGCATAGTCTCGATGGTACAGTCACGGCATGGCAAAACATAAGGGTTGTTTAGGGCTTTAGTCGCCGTCCGATTTAAAGAATCACGCGGCTTCACGCACTGCCTTGCAGCACTTCGGTCGAGTCGGCATACAAAGAAGGTCTAACAGTTGGTCTCGGCCCTCTGATGCTCATGTTTTTATAGATAGATGTGTGCACAAACATACACGACATTGCAAGCATTTGCTCGGTACATCTGCAACAAAGTGGGAATTGCGCTAGGAAAGAGCTGTGGGGTGCTGAAGGGGCGAGAACTTGAACAAAAGAGGAGTGCTGTTCCACATGGGGTTGTAGCTTGTTGATGAGGCAGTAAGAGATGGCGGCACGCAGTTCCCTACTGATGGTTCTAGGTTGTTCATGATGAGTGCGAACGAAGTCTGGGAAGATGTTGTTTGCTATGCGTCTTTGTTCGAGCAACGATGAACCGTGATGAACCATCCTCCTTCCACCTGAGGTTGTCGACTCCTTGGCACAGGAGGTTGCCGATGGCAAAGGTTTGAACCAGCTCTACTCTCAGAGGTTTCAACTCGCGCTTAAACCTCGAGAAAGGTGGGCTTCATCAGAACCCTTAGACGAACCCCGAAGCCTACCCTGGTCACTAAGCTCCAGACCTGGGCGAAGCGGGCCGAAAAACGTCAAAGAGATGGGAGTCCGTTTGTGAGGTCAAAGGAAAGCACTTAGGCTAGTTGTTCTTAGGGTGATCTGGGCTTCTGGAGGGCATGTGAAGCCCTACAGTAGAGAACTGAGCACAATGGCAGAACAGTCATTGCAAAGCAGATGTCTTGAGGCCCAAGCCCTTAAACCCTACCCTGTCTTCGGTATGTGCCTGCTAATAACGAACATGAAGAGGTACCATGCTGATCCCTCGGTGATGGTGTGCACCCATCCTTACTGAGTGGTTCGCATGATGATGTTGGAGCATCAAGCTTTCCCCGAATCTCCAGGTGAGTCCTCTGAAGGTGAGTCCGTCGTATAGCTTGCTCATGCTACACTATGTCATGAAGGCCAACGAAATCTCTCTTGAAGTGAATGTCCCTAGTGAAATCTAGTTCCTGCAGGAAAGCTCAGCGAAGGAGGATTTGATACAGAGTTGGGATGAAGTGCAGGAGTTGTAGTGGAAGCGTCATGAAAGACTGCCAGAAGCTGCATGTCGACTTTTCTCTCCACTGTAGCCTGCAATGCGGGCTTCGTCCTGGTCCTAGCTAGGTGTAGGTGGAAGGCAACAAAAAAAGCCCTACCTTGAGATGGAACCCTTCGCGTTTGCTGAGGCGCGAGTTTCTGATCTTCATGCGGAAATACCGAGACCAGGAGGTTGCGACCGGAGTTCTAGGGGCTGGCGTCATTGAATAATTGCCCATGCTATGTTTACGGGTCCTTCATACGAATATAGTCAATAGCGATCCCAATTCTACTCATTCAGGTGGCAAAATATTCAGGGCACGGAAGTGCATCTCGAGCCGGGGTTTCCGGGGCTTCGGTGTAGGACTGCAGGATCTAGCTTGCATGCGGTGACGGTTGCTCGTAAACTGAACTGGGGAGGACATGAGTTTTCGGAACTCCATTCAGCCAGCGCCGTCTGGACAGAATGCCGGGACTGTGGAGAATCTAGAATCTAGAAAAAATGGAAACACCAGATGCACAGTGTGTAGTTAAGCTGGGCCGAACATGCGACCTTCCGCTCCTCCAGCACTGACATCCCATAGTCCTTCAGGCCGTTGCGTACATCAGCACATGTTGCCAGCACATGCCTCGGAATCACAGAATCTTCAGATATCCTGCGCTGTATCCTCGCAACAGTCATGGGCTCGATTCTTTTTGCAATCCCAAAGGGATTGGCCCAGTTTTCGAGTTCCGGTGTCCGTGGCAGTACCGGTATGGTATTCTACCATAGACCTGTAGAGGTGCAGGGTTTAGGTTCCAGGGTTTTATGTGAAGCCGTCGTGAATGGATCCGAAACTTGAAGACTTTCCGCGGGCACGATCTTCCAGCCATGAGGCCGCGAGCAGGCAGCAGGGTGCTTCGGGCTGTTTGCTCTTTGGGTTTTCTGGTGAGTTGGGGGTAATCGGGAGGGGTGCGCAGTCTTGGGGTTCCGTTTGCTGGGCAGGGTGCAGATACCGTAGCTTGTAGATTTGATGCGCGGGCATTTGCAAGTAGAGTCGAGCTCTTGCAGTTGGGGAACGGCAGTGGGGCTGTAATCAAATCCGGTTGAACTTCGCTTTCTGGGCATGGCCCTGCGTGTGCAATCTGATTGCATTCTTGGACATATCACGGGTATGTACTACTGTGACAAGTGTGTGAACAAGTGAAACAACAAATATACATGCAGAGTGTGTGCATATATATATATATATGCTGAGACATACATACGCTCTAGTTGGTGAAGAGCCCTTTGTTTCACGTCTGTCGGCATGCAGCGGTGTGGACTGTTTTCACTGCCGTGTTGTCGGGATGTCGCGTGTCTGAATTGTCACCTGCCATGTAGTTTCGAGTGATCTCGTGCTGCCATGTGGGAGCCCAAAAACAAAAAACATATATATATATATATACATATTATTTATTTATATTTATATTTATATTTATATTTAATCATGCACACACACACACACACGCCTGCGTGTTGTGTGTGTACATTGGTTTCTGTTTCCGTCTTTGCAACAGATATCCACCGTGATTTTTTATACAGGCTCGAGAGGATGGCAGATTGTGTTGTTTTCGGTGTTTGGCGTCCCTCAACTGATATACCGTAGCGATCTGAATAACCATGTACTGCAGCACTACATTTCCCTATGTTTCCATGTAATGCTTCTGTAATTTTGTATAGTATAAAGCCCCCAGTAAATTCGTACCCGCATGCAGTGTCTCTGCCTCCCCCTCTCTCTCCACTCTCCTTATCTCTCACCCACTCTCTCGATTCACGCATCAGAATGCACTTGTAGGTGCGCGTGAGAGAGGAAAGTTGTGAAAGCTGCAAGACAGATAGACAACCAATGCAGAAACAAGCATGTTTATGGGAGGCTTCTCTCGATCCAACCTCTGTTCCCTTCTCCGGTCAAGTCTCTGACAGAGGCGAGAATCGGAAGTTTTCCGGGAAAGTGGTGCATGTCAGCCCTGACGGCCTGTGGGCTGCAGCCAGGATCACTTTTTATGGGATTTCGGGAAGTTCCTCCAACGTCCAGCATCTTCTTGGGTCCTCGCCTGTTTTGGGTATTCAGCTCAATGGCCTCGGCGTGTGTGGGCAGCCAAGGTCGGTACGGCTACATTCAGGTCAAGGACCACAGACGGACAAATGATGATGTTCATTTCCGGATGGACGTGGTGAGGGACTCTGGCGGCTTGAGCCTGGCCTTCGGCGATCGTGTGGAGTTTTGGATTCAGCCGCAAGGCGAAGGCTGGCGACCTACAGCAGCAGCCGCGCCCTGGCTGGCATCGATTTGTATCTTCCACGTTTTTTCTATGTCTAAGAGGATCATAACCACATGTATACCACTTCTGTATTGTTTTGGATATGGCTTTGGCTGACGCGAAGCTCGTCTTGACAGTGAGATGGATCGATAAACACCCTATTCATCTGAGTCCTCGAAAGCCGGCAGCTGCGACACGACGGTATATTAAACTGTATATTGTACAAAATGCCCCAAGCACCAAACCCATATATTTCCTGTGCTGGTTATAGTCGTCAGGTGTTTTGGTTGGTGGTATGTTGATGGTAGGCTGTTGTTCTGTCAGTTCGTTTTGGCCAATGACACTTCTTATAATGCTATGTTGTTGACATGCTCCGTGTAGGCAGCGGCTACACTACCTTGTAACGGTCATCTGCAACTTATGTATCCTGAGTTTCCCTGAGCTTGTGTACTGCTTCTTTGATGCTCCCGGCAGATGCTACATCTGGACGGAAATTTGGGCCTGGACTGTTGCACTGTGCTTCGTACTTCAGCTTAGTATACATACACACGTCTGTGTGTGTGTGTAGATGTTTTTGCGTATTCGAAGGTAACATTACATGCCTTAACTTCTCATCGGTGGGGATGTCTAGCTTCTCTTACATGCATGGGTGAGTTAGTACTTACATGTTGGCTTGCTTATGTGAGCCAGGGGATCACCCGATAAGATTGGAACAGAGAAGTTTTGAATGGCTCCTGCGCTAGGATGACACGCGCAAATCGAGAAGTGAACCCAAGCTGACGCAGAATGCGTGTGTGAGCTTTTGGGTTATTCTTGAAGCATCATCACATCTTCTTGAGTACAAGCTTCGGCATATGAGTTCACTTGCCGTTGCTTCTATCCACCACTGTGTGCTGCCAGCAGTGCATGTACACATCTCGAAGGAAGTGTGAATCAGTATGAGGACAGGTGCATATAATATAGATGTGGATCGTTAGAAGAGAGTGCTTTGCGTTTGCTGCCAGCATGTTACGTCATGATGGTTCCTATGAGTGTATGGGTTTATTGCACCGTGTATCGATAAGCTGGTTCGCATATTTCCCCGACAAACTACTCCATTTGGCTTTGTATGCTTCTGTGTTTCATGTAGTCAAAACAGTCATTGGTTACCTGAGGCCCTCCTCACTCAGTGCTCTCATGGTAGATATGCAAGCCATGCATGCCTGCCAGTACCACTCTTTCATGACTCGCCTCTGGGGCAGCCGCAAGATGATCGCCAAAAGTATTGCATGCAAGCATAACGTTTCTTCTTGTTGATGCGCCCTATGCCCTATGTATTCCCCACTGTACGTGTCGTTTCTCGAACTCAGGCTGCATAGAAGCACAGAGTATGATTCCCCCATCAAGCCTGGATCTTCGGCTTTTTTCCGAAGTCTGGAAGTTATGTTTGTCAGCATTGGGCATCCTTACGAAATGGTCAAATGCCAAATCCACCCTTGACTTGAAGCTCAGTCTTAACTGCTCATCCGGAGTGATCTTGGGTTTTGGGGTATTAAGGGTCAACGCGCTTTCCCCCGCATTTAGGAAATTAATCGTTTGTATTGTTGCGCGAACGATCCCGGCCCACTTAACCCCACAGCAGGGGAACCTCTAGAGGTGCATTTGGTCTCCCTGGCGCCCGATACGGACCGGCGGAAGAAAGCATTGGCCCAGATGGAGCAGTGGAGGCTTGCAATACAGCAGCTTGAAAAAGTCGTATGCATCCCAAGATGCTGCGGACATTGAGGGGCTCTTCTGAAAGTAACTATTCTTCACCTCTCGTCCTGCTTTGCAACCCGTCCTTATCGTCTTTTGCTACGTCTTCTTCTATTATTCCCCACCCTCGTTGTGGGGTTCTTAGATATTAAAGTCAGCTATTACTCCCACCCGCTCCTCGTCTGCTCCTCGCTCGCTGAGACTACCTCCAGAGACTGCCTGGAGTGCCCAGCCCCAGAGACCACCGTGAGTGGAGCGCCCTGGAATGCCCAACCCCAAAGACTACTGTGAGACTCTCTGGAGTGCCCAACCCGTGGACCCCAGGACCTTAACGCCGGTCAGCGGTGTGCCCCCATGGATCGTCGACTGACCTGACTGAATCGAATACATGTTTACGGGGAACCCACGTCAGCAACGCCAGACGGTGGTGTGACCCATGCATGGGGTCGTCGAGTGACCTGAATCGAACACTCGTGTTTCGTTGCGTGTACGGGGACCCCACGACCGCAACACCAGTCAGTGGTGTGACCCCACGGATCGCCCATCGACCTGAATCGAACACTCGTGTGTTGTTCCGTGTTCGGGGACCCCACGCGCGTAACACCAGTCAGTGGTGTGACCCCATGGATCGTAGACTGATATGAATCGAAAACAAGAGCGCATACGCCTCCCCATGCTTCTGTACATAGGTTTCTGGGGTTGCGGCTTGGGGGTGTTTTTTTTTTTCAGGGTTTTCTTTTTTCAGGATGGTTTAGGACAAAAGTGCCGAGGTCCCCAAATTTTAGGGGAAACCCGGATGGGGGGCGACTTCAACATAGTGTCAGTACCACTACCACTACTTGCATTACTTCTAGTTTACAGTTTGCTGTACAGTAGTTTCTCTAAGCCTCGCAAATGCATTATCTGAAGGGTGGGGATGTTAAAATTCACATATCGTTATTATCATGTAATAAGAAGCGTGGTGGGACTGTCATCGCCAGGCAACAGATCTGCATGCAAAGCCCGTCGCCGCAGGATGCCAAATTCCAGGCCCTTTGTGCCCATGAGCCATCCAATGACGGTTTGAAGGGTTTAGGGTTAAGGGCTCAGTTTGTTAATTTTCCGCAGGTGACTGGTAGCTAAGAAGACCTTCATACGAAGGTTGTAGAAACTACAGCTCCCAACTTGGACCCCCACCAAACCCACACCCAAGATCACATGACCAAAGATCCAGTGTTCTACAACACAGTACGAAACCCGCAGTACTAAGCCGCTTTGGAGATCAATCATTTCTGAGTTTCTGAGTAACACTATTCCTTTAGAGTCCTACATAACAAGTTATAGTATAGTATACAGTATACTCCAACCCTGTCCTCATTGTTGAGGCCCCTATATTGAAGCCGAAAGCAAACGCAGCAGGCTCGAACCGGCAGGGCCGTCTGGCAAGCAGTCCTCGTTGCTCAGCTAGCTTCACCAGCAGCAGTTTTGGTTTATTGCTTGGGGATTACAAGGTTTATAAGGCTTAGCTTAGGCTTTGGGGCTGATTCGGTTTAGGGTTCGGTTCAAGCTTCGGGGTTGCATGTGGCACTGGTTTTCTTCACTTTCGGACTTCTGAAATACTCAAGCTCGGTTTCTTGATGCTTTGTGTTTTCAAAAACAACAAAGGCCTAGGGTTTAGGGTTCCCCTAAAGGGTACGATAAGGGTTCCTTTGAAGGGACCTATAGGTGTTTAGGAGTTTGGGGGTTTTCGGGTTCTCGAAGAAAAAGCTTATCCCTAACCTACACAGTGCGGTCTTTGTACCAAGTCTTCCTCACCTGTGGGCATAGATCTTTAGCCATGCGAGAGGGAAAAAAAACTTCAAAACCCTAAACCCCTAAACCCTAAACCCTTAGTGGGCATAGATCCTCAGCCATGCGAGAGGGAAAAAAAACCCTAAACCCCCAAACCCTAAAAGGGTTTCGCAGGAACTCCTCGAGCCCACCATGCGCAACGAGACTTGGCAAACGGAAGTTCCAGGGCCCAGCGCTGTGCCGCCCTCTCAAGCGAGTGCCGAGGCTTGTGCGGTTTAGGATTTAGGTCCAGGTTTTAGGGTTTATGTAAAGTAGCCCGAAAGCCTCGGATCAAAAATTGAAATAACTAACTCCCTAGCATCCGTCAAAACTCTCGACTAGAAAGGGCTGATGTCAACGTTGCAGGGCTTGGAAGCCCCGCTGTTTCTAGACGCTGATATCCGCGTCGCTGCCTCGCATAAAACTTTTTTGGAATTGACGGCTGCGTTGTAAACCTTTTTGATTATACACTTGTTTCCTTCAGGTTGAGGGGATTGCCACGGACTTATGTGTGTCCACCGTCGTGTTTCATGTCGGAAGCTAAGAATGGAAGTGCGTGCTAGGCATTCAGCTGCTGCAATTAACCCTTGTTATCCTTCGTGCAACGACTTAGGAAGTCAGTACGGTATTGATGTCGAACTTACAGATGAACTGTTCCTAAGCCGAGCTGCGCACCGCGCGAATAGAAGCAGTTGGCTCTCTCGCAATGCTGGTTTATCCGTGGCGACGTTAAATTCATTCGTTTTCCAAGTCTATTTAAACTGATGCTAGCATTTACTGTAGCCAGCAAGCGGCTCATCGAGTTTGTGTTTGCTGGAATATACGTCATGGCATGCCGTCAAGGACAGGCGTAACAGGCGTGATCATCACCCGTTTCGGCAGCGACGATCTCTTATGTTAAGGGATGACGAAGATTCCTAGACGTTGGTTGGTATGCAGCTGGAAGAGGACATGAATAGGATATGGGGAGGCCGGAAAGCAGATATTCCTTCATTTTGTTGCTGCAATGAAAACTGACCCGCACCTTTGAATGCGGCATTTTAAATTTTGTCCAGTTTGCAGGCTGCCAGCCCAAGTACCTGTCGCCACGCTTTCTGTGCCGAGCGCCACTATGCGGAGAAGGTCTACCTGCAAAATCGGGCCTTGCGCCATGATTCCGTGGAGCAATCGATGAGTGTGGACGAGGCGAGCACGCCAGTCTGGGGTCTTCCAGGGGAAGCGTTTTCATAACAGTGTTCCACTTGCTGGCGCGGAGCTTGTTTTAGAGTTGGTGCGATATTGCTAGCAGATCGATCGGTTTTGTTGATTACCATCCTTCGACATCCTCCAACTTCGGAGATTCACTGTACGTCCCGGACAAATGGCCATGTGCCCCAGCCTTGATCCACTGCCGGCTTACCAAGGTCAAATTCACCCATGCGGAGATCAGCGATCAGTTCGGGGATGGGCGACCTTTGGAAACCCTTCTTGCAGACCTCAGGCGAGGCAAGATCTTGCCTTCGGATGACAGGATGCAGCTGGAGGCGTGCCTTCTGAAAGACAAGTACCGGTCTCTGAACAATCGGCGTCTTCGAGTACTTAAAATATTCCACGTGGAGCAGAAACGGATGGATCCGAAATGCGATGTTCAAGTGCGTGTCCAGTTGCGTCCGCTTTGCAAGAGCACCGCACAGTTTATACAGAAGTTATGCAAGTCAGACGACCGTTCGAAGCAGACCTCACCCCTGCACCCCGATGCACAGCAAGCCAAGCAGACCCTGCTGGACATCGAGAATGCCAGTGTGCAAAATCGAAAGAATGCTTTTGTGACCAAGTGGGCGCTCTCAAGCCTGGGAAAGGAACAGGAAGTCCTTGTCTCAGCCTTGACTTACATTGGTGCGCCGACTCGTCAACGCAATGGGCTGATGAATAAAGTCACCAGGGACAAACGGAGAAGGATGGATGACGTCATGACGAACATGATCGACCTTAAAACGGAGCGAGCCATCAATGGCATTGGAGGGGAAGTAGAAGTGGTGGAGTTTGAAGAGAAGCTGTACCTGCTGGACAAAGAGCTGTGTAAGGCTTTGCGGGACAAGCAGGACCGCCAGAGGGAGGATATCAAGATCAAAATCCGCATCATACCGCTGTGTCCCTGGACCGCGAAGATGGTCCTCGCGAACAGCAGCCTGAACGATGGAGAGGATGTGCAGTCAAAAGGCTCTGAGTCTGAATGGCCCCTGTGTCGCCTTGTGTACCTTCTGCTGGACTTGGCCAACAGCTTGGCGCAAGAGCCGAACTTTGCCTCGACCTTCGACTTAGTTTCTGTGTCGCCCCTTCTTGGGCAAGGTGCCCTGATATCAGCACTAAAAGAGGAAGAGCATGGATCACGAATGTGGGAGGCTGCAGCTTTGCTCCTGGTCAACCTCTTCAAGCTGGCGCCAACTGGCTCAAAAGCCGCAACTTGGGCGAGCAGCAGGTGAGGTTTTGCCACGTGATTTTTGTACTGTAGCTACATGAGTGTGGCTGACCTTTCTGACGTCCAACATATGGTATCCAAGGCAATGCCGGTTTGCGCTTACATGCAGGATGTCACAGACGAGCGAAGAGATTTGGAGGAAAGCAATTGCCAGAGCAGGAGGTGGCTGAACCTGCTTTCCTTCAGTACACGTGCAATCGTTGGCCGGCCGTCTGATGCTTACGAAGCTTGCTGGGACATGTTGTCACTTGTACCCACGGTGCACGAGATCCAGCGTGACGCAGATCAGTGTAGCCGACGGCGGCAGAAGACAGAGCTGCCCACAGTGCGGGAACGCGGCTGCTACAACTCAGAGCAGCATTATTTGGATACCTATTTCCGGCTGCTTCGCGAGGACAACTGAGAAACAAGACAAGAACGCTGCACATGCTGTGATCACTACGTAATAAACCGAGAGTTTTAGGCCGAATCGCTTTGCCGTTTCGCTTTGCGAGGAGTGCCTGGCTGCCATTCGCACCACATTGTATCATGTCAGCCACGGGAATATGGAGGCAGAAGAAATTCGCCGAGATGGAAACGTCTTCGATGCTTCCCTGATGGGCTTTAATGCCACTGAGCTGCGGTTGGAACTGGGTTCTTGTGTTGCTGCTTCATCTGCAACACGCCAACGAAGTTCCGGCACAGCATTCGTAGGGCGTAGCGGGCGTAGCGATTCCAGCAGCAGTCGAGGTTTCGCGCGGCCAGGGAGGCAGGATCCGGACAAGACTCTGCTCATCTCTGCACTAAAGAAGACTGTAAAATGCATAGCATGCTAGGATATGCTAGCTGCTAGACGTTCCTCCCTCTACATTTATCGTGAGCCATGTTGTCCATGTCCCATCTATAAACCAAGAAGTCTGCATTCGCAAGCTTGAAGTGGTTTGTCCGCGATTTCCGCCACTCTGCGAGGTGTGCTTGACAGCCGCATCAAGGTAGTGTTCCGCGTACGGCCCAAGGGCACATGGGAGAGATGGCGGTCGAAAATGGACAGGTCATTCAAGTTCGGTAACTTGGTAGCATGCATTTGCGACAATGACGTGAATCAGCCAATTTGGATGCTGGTCGCCTGCCGTGATGTGGACGAGCGCACTGTGGCTTTGGGTCTTTACAGCGCTGGGGAGCACGACACGGCCCGACTGGCACAAATGTGGGATGCAGGGCAGATGATGCTGATTGCATCCACTACATACTTCCGATCGCTGGAGCCTGTTCTGCGCCGGCTGCAAGACGCACAGCAGGTGGGTTTTGCCTTCAAGGAGGAGCTGGTGCATTGTCAGACCACCCCAAGGCGACCCTCGAACGTCCACGCCGCCGATCCAGTTGACTGGAAGTTGTTTTTCAGCGGCCCGCGGCTTGGAGTAGCACTGGTCAGTTCGTAGTTCGTAGCTCTTGTGGTGCTGTAGACCATGCATTCACTATAGTGACCTAGTACCTTGTACTGATGCGCAGCATAAGAGGTTCGAGATGAGCTCAAACTGATTGAATGCGATTTGGTGGAGTCCCAGCTTGCGTGATGCCTGAGGAGACCCGATGTCAAGGATGATAGCAAGTTTCTGGTGGTTGGCCCGGAGCTTTCTGGGCAGCCAGTCCATTTCAGGGGGACCACTGTTGAGTCTCCCGATGGAGAGGCGATTTTCAAGGCAGGGAGAGTGTGTTGAATGCACAGGGCTGGTGTGGTGCGTGGTTGATGGGTTGCAGGTTTCCGGACGGACTTAGACACGGTAGATAAAGAACTCCAGTGAGAGGCACCACTCCCAGATCCCAACACGACCTCCGAAAGCTGAAGCAGTCTACAAGTCCCCATATCTCTCGCCGTATGCGGGCAAACGACAGCCCTCGATGTGCAAACGGCAGACACACGGCCAGATTATCCTCACAAAGCACGGGGGCGAGTACGGTTTCCGGCTGCACAACTTGGCTGGTCAGATCTTCATCCAGCTTCCGGGAACCAAGCCAGGCATTCCGAGCCAGTTTGGGTGTAGGATTTAGGGCCGCTTTGGTTGCAGAGGGTGTTCTGACCGCTAGGCCGCTAGGACCTTTAGGGTCGCTGTGGTGTGAGATTTGAGTGACATGTGTTCCGATAATGCAGGTGGCGTCTTGCCTATGAATCGAGTTGTTGGATTCGGGTTGCGGCTGTAGATTTAATGTTCAAGGGCTTCTATATGGTGTTATGGCATTATGGCATCACAACCCAAATGGGCGGCACTGCGGTGCTCTGGATAGGTGAAGCAATAAGAGAAAGTTCAGTCGCCCCAGGCATAGAAAGTGAAGATTCCGTGTCTAGGCTTGATGATGAGTTGACTCTGTTTCCCGGTGTGTGTTGGCCTCGTTTTGCGGATCTGCGAGAATGCTTCTTGGGTCAACCAAGGGTTTCACCACCTCCGTCGAGTCGGACTTCGAGCCTCCTTTTGGGGATTTCCCGGGCCACCAACATCCCGACGCCCCTTCCGAAGCCGAAGCACCCTTGATTTGGGAACTAGCCGCCAGGACTTTGGGGGCAGCTCGGGTTGCTTATGTAGAAACACCGTGGCCTGGCTAAGGCTACCGTGCCTATACATAACCCTGGTCTGGTAAGACCCACGATGTAGCTGGCTGTTACATTCGGGTCTAGGACTCTGAGCTACGAGGCCGCATTGTGGGCGTAAAGGAGGACGTGGAGGTCCAGATCGGAACAGACATAGCACGAGACTCAGCCTGCAGTGTAGCGATAGGGTGAATTGAATTGGCTACGTCCCGGTCGTGCTTGGGAAGAACACTGTGCAAGAAGAGATCTGCTTGCAGCATGCCTGCAGGGTGTGACCATGCTTGATCCAGGTGTCATGACCTTTCAGACTTTTCAGTTCAAGTGAGAATGAACCGCTTGTGAGATGTGTCATTTCGAGAGTGGCAATTTGCGACAGTGCCCGGTCAGAAGTTGAAAATCGAATTGGTGACATGCCGTTTGGAGTGTCTGTGTCCTTGCCTAGCGGCTTGCATGCTGGGAGGTTTACAGCGTGGCTGTATGTTCGCTTGGTTTCAGGATCATGGCAGGTCGAACCCGAGACTCCCCACGTCGAAACGGATGAACAGAGCAGTAGCCCCCCCAATTCGGAATCGCCGAAACGAAGTCCATGCCCAAGAAGTCCTTGGACGCTTGGAGATGAACCTTTGACACTTTTTGAGCCCGAGGCTCAAAACCCTGGGCCCCGGCTCACGATACCCGAAACTCACAGCATTCCCGGATCACTCGACTCAGTCCACAAGCAACAGGACGTGCGATGCCCTGAAGGAACACAGAAGCCCAGAGATCCCGGTCCCACCTTAGGGAGGACTATAATAGGATCCATAGGTGCCTCTAGGCTGATAGGCTGACTAGTGAAGAGAATTTTTTTGTGGTTCTCTAAGGCCGTCTACAGAATCCCTTGATCGCATCCTGAAGGTGGCCTTCACCCATCGCGACCCGGACAGGGAGCTACGCTTCGCGGTTGTAGAAGCCAGTGAGGGCCTCGGTGCCCAGAACTTAGGGTTTGAAGTTGGAAGGATTGAGCGATGTATGTGTGTCACTCATACACATACATACATACATACATACATACATACATATATATATGTATGTATGTATGTATGTATGTATGTATGTATGTACGTATGTATGTATGTATGTATGTATGTATGTATTAATGTAATGTAATGTTATGTTATGTTATGTTATGTTATGTTATGTTATGTTATGTTATGTTATGTATGTATGTATGTATGTATGTATATATATATATATATATATGGCACCCCCCCCCCCCCCCGGAATCCACACCTTTAGTCTACGTATGTCAGTATAGTCCTGGTTTCTGCGCATGATGCAGAGGACAGACGTACATCCGGAACGAGCGCGCGCAATCCATTCAGCAAGGCGAATCACCCAATTCCTCGAGACAGTCCCCAAAAAAGCAAAAACTCCAAAACCCATAGTCCCCAAAACAACAAAAACAAAGATTCCGAAGCCTCTCCGAAATCGGATAGGAGCGTATTTCTCGAGACAGCCCCGGAAAAACCAAAAACACCAAAACCCATAGGCCACGAAATGAGCATATTCCTCGAGACAGTCCCCAAAAAAACAAAAATACCAAAACCCATTAGCCAGGAAACTGGCTTTTTCGTCGAGACAGTCTCAAAACGCCAAAAAACAATGAAACCGGAACCTCTCCGACATCGGGAATGAGCATATTTCTCGAGACAGTCTCAACCAAAAATACCAGAACCCATAGGCCTCTAAATGAGCATATTTCTTCGAGACAGTCCCAAAAGAAACAAACCAAAGATTCCAAGCCATTGGAGCTGTCTCGAGAAATGGCCTTTGGAACAGCTCTGAATCGTTGTTTTTGTTGGTTTTGTTGTGCTCATTTCGTGGTCTATAGGTTTTGGTCTTTTTGGGATTGTCTCGAAGAATATGCTCATTTGCTGGCTCATGCGCTTCGGTATTTTTTGGGACTGTCTCGAGGAATGGCCTTTGGGATGTCTCTGAATCTTTGGATTTGTTGTTTTCTTTGGGACTGCCTCGAGAGATGTGCTTATTTCCTGGCCTATGGGCCTACGTGCCGTCGTCGGGACAGCTACAGCTGAAATCATCGGATGTGGAAGCGGCTTGCCCTGCCTCTGCAACCACCGACATGGTTCGCATGATCCTCCGCGAACATTTGGTTTAGTTCGACGTGTAACACGACAAGTAGGACATCGATAGCCCATTTTTGCAAAACGCACATTCAACTGCTCGGAATGTGGTCGCGTGTGCCGACTGCAGCAGCTGAGCGGCAGAGCCAATGAGCGCACTCCAAGTTCGCGAGTGACGTAGTGAAGGTCGACCCTGTGCTTAAAAGATGTATACAAATGTGTGTACGTCGTTTCGTAAGTTTTCGCCGGCACATTGCGCCTGTTGTTTGTGCCAGCTCGCGATAACGGCGTGGCCAACATAAATTCGCATGGACTGTCACAGACTGCAGCCGCGCCGGCGCATCTTTAGACAAATAAAAAGTGGTTCTTGTGTCTGTAAAGCATCAATGTAGTCAGGGCTAACACAGTCGCCTTTACGGCTCCGAATAGTGTGTCTCCTCGCGCAATCGAATGTTACGATTTGCTTCATCAGCATGCGTTGCTCACGCAGCGCACTTGCTGGTGCGCCGCCACCTCTTAAACCTAACCCATATTACCAATACGATATTGATATTTAATTCTATGCTGCTAAACACCCGCCAAACGCCGCTCACGTAACCCAGACGAGGTGGGTTCGGCTCTGTCAACATCAGCTCCACACTCAATTAGCATGGCCACTACCTCTTTGCGACAGTTCTGACAATTTCGCATTACCCCAGTCGCAGGATACAAAGAACAAGAAACAAATAAAATCAAAGAATTCGAACAAAATAACGCCAATAACAAAGAAAGTAAGTCAAAATTAAAAAAAAAAACAAATAAATGTCAAAGAAATAGCTCAACACTCACACATGCTGCCGCGTAGAGCGGCGTTTCACCACGGCAATTGCACGCGTCAACAACGGCGCCACGATCAATCAACAGGGCTGCAACTTCTTTGTGACCATGCTATTCATTGTAAATATGATCGATCACACAAAAAACAATTCAAATACAAATTTAGTTTGTTAAAAATTCAGAATACTGACATACTAACTCACCGAAGCTGAAACATAAAGAGGCGTTTGTCTTTCGTTATCGGCTTTGTCAACACCAGCACCTCGATCAATTAGCAGTGCTACTGCATCTTTGTGACCAAACTGTCGTCACCCCCACACCAGCGACATGTAATTGCAAACTTAGTCAGTAACTGATCAATAGATGGAAAAAATGTCAAATTTTCAAACCGATGACGCTGTAAAAAGCGGCGTTTCTTCGCCGTTGTTAGCTTTGTCGACGGCAGCACCACGATCAAGCAAAAGTGCAATCAATTGCACATCGCCATTCTATCATTTTCACATTATCCGCATTTGCGAATTCACACACCAGCAACATACGAAATAAAAACTCAGTAAACATCAAAAATTTAAAATAAAAAGTTGCTAAACTATCACTACCCACCTGCGCTGCAACGAACAACGGTGTCCAGCGTCTATAGCTGTCTTTGTCGACCATAGCTCCGTGATCAATCAACATCATCGCCATTTGTTTGTGGCCCTTCTGTTTTTTTTTTTTTTTTACACATAGTATCGGAACAATGCAATTTGAAAAAAAAAAATATCATTCCTCAGTGAGCAAGATTTGCAATTCATCGAAATCAATTCACCTTTGCTGCAATAAAAAGCGGCGTGTCGGCATTGCCAGAGCTTTTGTCAACATCAGCACCGCGGGCAATCAACAGCTCAGCCACGCCTTTTTGATCGTACTATGGCAAACTAGAACAGTTAGAAAGATAGAGCTACACAAATACACTCCAATGAATGCAAATGCACCTCTGCTGCAAGAAAAAGCAGCGACTTGCGTGTTCTCCAATGGTCGATGTTATCTTCCACAACCTCAGCATCGGGTGAAACTCCGCTCTGCAGCGCCTGTTCCACCGCCCGCACGTCGCCACGCTGAATCGCGGCAAGCAGCTCTTCGTTCGCCGCAACCGTCGACATTTTGGCTAATCGCAGTCTGCCTCAGCTTCCGCTGTGTCCTCAACTTGTCTTTTTTCCGTCTGAACTTCGTTTTCACAACTATTCAAAAGCCTGCTCTGCTCAATTCGTTTCAAAATAGCGGATGATCTGTGTTAGCCAAAGCAAAGACGTTAACATCTTCATTTATCATTTTAAAAACAAAATGCATTGCTTTTATGATATTTCTTCTTTCAAAATTTTCTCTTCTCTTTTCTCCCAAAATTTCACTCTCCAATATACACCTCTTTCATAATCATTTTAGAACAAATTTAAGCCACACAATCGCAAACAAAAGCGCACACACGAGCACGTTCCATGTGTACGCTTAGTGCGCGCTCACGAAGAGCAATTCGCTATCCACCCATACGCGATCACCCATTCGCTCTTCTCTTCACACAAATACAAATATATTCTCAACGTGTGCAAAACATCAAAACGAAACGTCCGTTCTCAACAACAGCAACGGAGTCGCAGCCGTTTTGATTCATTTTGATCAATTTCTTTTGTGCGTCTTTTGCTTGTCTTCACTGTTCGCCCTCTTTGCACATGAAATTATTTTCTTTTCATCGCACAAAAACGCGCCAAAACAAATAGCATAGCCAAACAAAAAGCAAGCGCAGCAGCCAGAGGCAAAAGCAACGCCGATCAATTCAACCAACAAAAGACGCAACGGCCGAACGAAAAGAAACAAACAACACCCAAGACAACAAAAGAAACAAATCAAACTCTCGCACAAATTAAATAACAACAGACAACGCTTTCCGCTTCCACCCGCGACCTCAGCAGACGTACTATGCGAATCTCTCACCACGCACACAAAAAAACAAAATACGCCGTGGTGTTCCTATTTCTATTTCGCCTGTCTCCGCTCTCCTTCAAACAATCCAATTACAAGTAATGAAAACAAACGCTTTGTAAGAGCTCACCCTTGTAAATGAAATTGCGTGTGTGTGTCCAAATGTCAATCAATTCACATTCCTAAGGATTCCATTTTGTTTTTTAATTTCAAACCACTGCAAATACATGCTCCTGCTACATCAATCAGACGCGTTGACACTCGCAAAGTGTGTGTTGAATACAGCCCAAACGAGCGTCAAAGCGCCGCACAAGACTGACCAATGGAGAATAAGCCAAACAATCTTAACTGACAGCCAAATTGAAAAAGAAAATCTTACCAGGTTGTGTGGTTGGACGCACAAACAGCCAAAGAACACCTGACGTTGTGCGCATATTGCAACGTTGTTGAGCTTTGTGCAAAGTATGGTGGAGCAAGCAAGAGACGACGGTTGCTCACCGGTGGCTGGTGCAAACCAGAAAAGAGAAATGCCAGCAGCCGGTCCACATGGCATGTAGCGCGAATAGCGCGTATTCATCAACGCGCGATCGACAATTGCAAAGCTTGACAGAGCCAACAGAAAGTTGTAGTAGAGCAAAGATGAAATTCAAAATACGAGAAAATACGAGCAGAATTATTCAATAGCAAACAAAAGAAATAATCGCAAATGAATATACAATCAACGCAATAATCGACAATAAAGACAAATGTTTGCAGTCACCCAAGCAGACAAAGAAGCACACCGCATCCAGCTCCGCAAATCGCCAACGCAAGGCCTTCGAAAAACCAACCAAATCCAACGAAAGACATTTTTCTTCTAAATTCCAAGTTGTCGTTGTTGGTGATTAAGTGAAGTGTACTGTTGCTGTTGCAATAATCGCGGGGCTGTTCATTCTTGCTTTGAGCAACGTTTTTTGGCTAATTTGTGAAAATGAAATCAAAAACAACGTTTCACAAATGTTTAAAAAGAAAAAATTGAACAAATTTTCATGAATTTAATTTATCTTTAAATAATTTTGCAATCTGCCTTGCAAGCACTGGCGGTAAAATTTGTTCAAGAGAGGAATCTCCAACAAAGTCGGCATTAACAGTTGCGGTCCGAGCGCAGTAGCGGCGCGGGCGCGCAGGCTTCCCACACCATTCACGTGACCACTCGCGACCGTTCAGACATGTTCTCGCGCGCGGTTGCGGGGGGTCAAAAAAGCAGATGCGCCAGCGACGCCCGTGCCCAAGCGTCGAGAGGCTCAGATCAGGACTTGTTCAAATTGCTGGATACAGCAGTTGGCAACGGACCACCAGCGCGCCAGTAATCTTCAGGCGAAACAGAGCGACTCGTGGTCGCGCACGTGGAAAGATTGGCAATGGACGAGAAAACTGCTCGTGCTGACTGTCACTTCGATGGTTGAGCCGGACGACGAGGTTAAGAATGCGCAACGTTCGAGGCAACAGCGCCGGCTTGCTGCGGATTGCGAGCGGCCTGCAAATACTCGTACATATCACAAGCGATTTTCAGCACAGTGTCTTTGTATCTGTCGTCGAGCGCACTGTCGGTAGCTTGTTGCAGCAATTTGTTAAACCTTTCCTCGCTAACAGTTCTGATTACGTGCCATGCGAATTAGAGACAAAAACAAGAAATCGTTGAACGAAGAGACCTCGCGAACTCGAACAGCAAACAACCAAAATAAAAAAGCCACCCTCAACCTCAACCCAACACACCATCGGAAGAAGAGCAAAAACAACGCCAAACAACTGGTGATAAAAACACTGATACAAATACACACACAAAAAAAAATAAGCCACCGAAACAGAAAGACGCAAACAGAAGACACAAAGGAGACAACAACAAGACGAGCACGAGAACCACACCCACCACACAGAGGCAAATACAGACATAGAACAACACAGATATTAATGGTCAAAGACACAAGACAGACAGAGCAGCAGCAGAACACAGACACAGGCACAAACGACACAGAAACACAAAAGCAGACACAGCAGACACAAACAAAGACAACCACAGACACAAACTCGACTGCAGCCGCAGAAGACACAGACACAAACATAAGACGCAGACCATACAGACAGACAAAGACAAAGACAGACGACACATCAGGCCGACACATATAGATACAGACGCAACACCCGAGACAGCAGGACAGAGACACAGCAAAGACAGACAGACAAAGACAACAACAACAAGACAAACAGAGACAACAAGAGAAACAGGCACAGACACAACAGACACAGAAACAACAGACACAGACACCAGACACACACGTGCGCCACGCACTGCAACACCATCGCGGCGGGCATTGATGATCCTTTTTCGCCCTTTGTGCGAAAGCACACAAACACCACACTGCAGAACACAACTTACTCTGGATAAAAAAGCGATACACGTTGATAACATGGTCCACCAACGCCCTCTCCAAGAGCCGAAAAAGTAGCCTGTGCGTGAACGGGCGAAGGCGATCGCGAACGATGAACTTTGTCATGCGGAGAGCGCGAGCGCGAGCGCGAGTGCGTCGGGGAAGAGCGGTCCACGTGCTCGCTCACCGGTTGTGTCATAAGAGCAGGCAAAGTATCGCACGGCGCGTCGTTTACCGCAGAGCGGGGTGGAAGACCACTGTAGCTCGAGCCGGCGCTAGGATGAAATGACAATAATAATAACAATAATAAACCCTCAAAAAAAATCTCACCAAATTTGAACTCATTTTAATGTTGGTGCGTAGTTTGTGTCAAGGTATCGGACATTCGACCACACACTTCAACAAGAAAAAGTCGTACCCCGAATGTCAAGAAAAAGAAGGAACGGAAACTTCGCAAGACTAATGCAAATTTATTCGGTTTCTTTACTTTTGGACTCTATTTTGTCAAGTCAGTGATCTTTCGCAAGGCCTGATGATCGCGTCGATCTCGACGACACTTCCCTCTTAGGTGGTATCGCTGCGTCACCGTTACGGACCTCCTCAAATAACGCCTCATACTCCGCTTTGAAGCCACCGGCCAGTGACACAAATTTGTCTGTGTCCCAAAATGCATAGCTCGGCCGCCACAGCATGGCAAGCACAGCGGCAGTGTTACGCGTGTCCAGCGAAGGATCCGCCTCTGCAAAGTCGTTGTGGTGCACAAGCATTGCTGCACCTTCGAGCGAATCGCCGCTCCAACGAGCCGACTCGAGGTCGATCAACTTTGCCACCTCACGATCAGCAGTCACCACAATGTTGCCCAGGTGGATATCGCAGTGAACTAGTCCTTTCTTCTCGCGGCTCTCAGCGCAGGCCAGGCGAGCGAGAGCCGGCAGCGCACCATCTACAATCGACGTGAGCACTATCTTCGCAAGCAGGCGGCCACGTTTGCCACTGATGTCCATTCTCGCAAGAGACGTTACGCCATTCTCGAGCCACAAGGAACGCATAAATGGAGATGCGCTGTTCAGAAGCGAAATAACGTGTTGACAGCCAGAGAGCAACGAGAGAAACGCGCGTTCGCGCTCAATTGCATCCCAAAGGTGCGCTTGGCGATCGGACGCAAAAAAAGCAGCCGTCTTGAGAACCGCAATCGCCGATTCATCGCCTGTGCGTCTCCAGCGCCACGTTGTTGACCGCGTTCCGGCGCTCATAGCACCGACCAACTCATAGCCTTCGAATTCAAAAACAAAGCCAGTCGCCATCTCGGGCCAACACATCGCAGTCTTGAACGAAAACACAAGCCACTGTGCCAACCGTTGCCACGCGCTGTCTCCATGGCTCAAATCAATGCGCTCTGACTGCTTCCTAACACGCATCCACGTTTTTTTGTCCCTGTCGAATGTCCACCACATGCGCAAAAATATCCACTCCACGCCATCGGTGATGATCGAGTGGCCGACTGGCATAGTTGCACGCGCCCATCGACCGGCCACCCGGACAAAGTCCCGCTCGACCTCGCCCAGTGCGTCAATAAAGTGGTCACTGTCCAACACGCGCTTCGCCTCCACTGCCAAAATTGTACGTGCGCGCGCAGCCTTGTCGTAGCGCAACGCGCTGTCGTCATTTTCGCATCCAGAGCCGCGCTCAAACAAAGCAGCGTCTACGTAGCGCGAACCCGCGGTACGAGGCACTGGCAACGTCTTGGTACACTGATCGCCTTCCGCCTGCTTTTTTTCGGTATGCAAAAAAAGCTCTCGTGCCTTGTCGTACTCGCTCGCTTCCGCCGATACGCGCTCTTTGAAAACGCGGTCGAGTTCGCCAAACGCCTCCCGTAGCAGCCCATTGACGAACGGCTGCGTCTTGTTGTTTTCAAAGGAGCCACCGGCAGTCTCGCGCGCACGCTTCAGCTCTTCAAAACGCGCTTTGTACGATTCCTTCACACCACCTTCCGCGCCGTTCAGCGCCCGCTCATCCTGCACTATCATTATGTCATCGGAAACAAGCGCGCGCCACCGTTCGACAACTGTCTCTGTACTAGCCGCGAGAGCAGCAGCGGGATCGTCCGCGCACATCTCCCATACATTCTCGTTGCTCGCATCGTCCCTTGTTTCTTTCAGCTTCAGCGCCTGTGCCTCCTCGTCCTCTGCTCGCTTGTCTATGCGTCCCCCACGTGTTGACGAGCCGCTACTACGCGAACTCGCTGACGACGCCCGGTTGCCGGCACCATCGATAGCGCGATACACAGATGCCAGTTCGTTGCTTGCCATTTGAACTTCTCCGAGAAAATGTGCTTGCCTTTCGGCGTCCTTTGCCAACTCCTTCTCCTTGCGCTCTTGCTCCGTCTCCTTGCGCGCGTGCTCCGTCTCCTTGCGCGCGTGCTCCGTCTCCTTGCGCGCGTGCTCCGTCTCCTTGCGCGCGTGCTCCGTCTCCTTGCGCGCGTGCTCCGTCTGCTTGTGCGCGTGAGCCAGCAAAGCACGCAACTCCTTGATTTCTTCTTCTTTCGTGCGCTGGCGCTTGTTGGTCGGCTCCGCCACGCCGGCCGCGGCCGGCGCACTACAACCAACACATTATCGCGGTTTAGCGGAACCAAAAGCACATACACTCGCAAGGCACGAACCTGTCCACCACCTCGCCCTCCATAGATTCGCTCATCGTTCTCGTTGAAGACTGTTTGAGAAAAAAGTGTGTAAATGCGACTGCGCGTGATGAGGGAATTGAAGACCCTATGTTGTTAAGCGCAGCTGATCGGTATGTGGTCCGGTCCGCCAAAATTGGATCTGTGCGCGCGCGCGCGCCTGCGCCAAGCGCCGCCGAAATTTGCCGGTTTTGAGGAGTGCAGGGTGCAGCGCGTGGCGGCGCAAGCGCGGGCGGGGGCGGGAGACTCGCTCAACGCTCTGCAAAACTGCATCACTTGTCGATGTACTAGTTTGAGGCTTCGCGCGGCGAAAGGCTTTACATTTACAGTATCTGAGCGGAGTTGCGTGGTGACCGGGTGCACAGCACAGGCGCTTTCTTTTTTTTCTTCCATTGTGCGGAGAAAATATATCTTTTAATGTGTGCTCGTCAATTTGCCGTTCGCAGCTCTGCGCAGGTGAGTTGGTCACATTCGCCCAGTGGAACTTCTTTACATTTACAGTACAAACGATGCAGCATTAGGGCTGGTAACATGGCCCATTCTGCTTCCAAATCGCAAATTTATCGTTTCTACGCTCATCATTTGCCTCGCGCGGGATCGCCGCGACAATGCTCCATTTTTCTTGTTCTTGTTTTTGTTGATTGAAATGCGTTGGCGCTCATCGTCGTCCAACGCCGATCAACACAAACTAACGGGCGCTTGCCCGCTTGCTGTTGATGGTGTGCGATGCCATAGCCATAGCGCGTATGTTTGTGACATTTCCTTTTCTATGGTTGTCCAAATTTTTGGAATTTTTTGCGAGCGTGTGCGTAGTGTACTGATTGATGTTTTTTGGGATGCGTTTCGAACTTCCAAGTTGCAGTTGTTGGTGATTAAGTGAAGTGTACTGTTGCTGTTGCAATAATCGCGGGACTGTTCATTCTTGCTTTGAGCAACGTTTTTTGGCTAAGTGAAAATGAAATCAAAAACAACGTTTCACAAATGTTTAAAAAGAAAAAATTTAAAACTCTTTCATGAATTTAATTTATCTTTACATAATTTCGCAATCTGCCATGCAAGCATTGGCGGTAAAATTTGTTCAAGAGAGGAATCTCCGACAAAATCGGCATCAACCGCACAGAGCCGAAACGCAAACACTTCCAAAACGAGAAGAACGGGCCAATCGAGAGCTTACAAGATCATGAAAAGAAAAGAACAAACAAGCGACTGTTAGTTGATAGAACAGAATGACATTTGCCGACTCACCTGAAAATCCAAGGCAAGTTTCGATCAGCCTGTCGCGGATTCGCAAAGCACACCAATCTTTGAGCAGCTGCAAGGTTGCTGGGCTACAAACATTGGTTGACCTTTCGGCGCGTCGAATTTGAGTCAGCAGAAGACGTCGATGCGTTGCCGCGCGCCGCAAAAGTGCGTGCGTGCGGTGCTCGACAAGAGCGCGCACCAACGTCGCGTCGCCCACTTCGGCAACATACATCAATGCATTTTCAGAGTGCTCGGACGCGGGCAATACATCGAGAAACGCTCCAACACTGGCGTTCTTTTCGTTTGCAGCGAGAGAAAATGCTTGCAGAACAGCAGTGTGCGTTTGAGCAGCTCCGTGCTTGACCAGTAACATGACGCACTCCAGGGACTTTCGCTCGATCGCAACTTCAAAAGGAAAAACCGCGTCAGAGCGACTATACGTGTTTCGACGCGGACACGCAGGCCGTCGAGAGGACGCTTCGGTGGCCGACAAGTGGTGTTTGGTCAACAACAGTCGCAAAACGCCAGCCTGCGAATGAAAACATGCTGCCGAGACAGGAGAAGGCGTACACGAATAGCGCTGCGTGCTTGATGGAAAGGCGAGTCGGGCACCGTTTTCAACGAGTAGATCCACCATCTCTGCGTGCCCGCCGCGCACCGCCAGCAGCACGGCCGGCTCATAGAAGCCCACTTGCGCTGCGCCCGGCTCGTGCCACGGTGTGTCGACGTCGAGTGTCAGCTGGCCACTGGCATCGACAAATTGCCCGTCGGCGTTGCGTGCAGCGGCGAGCACCTCGCGCGCCGCTGCCAAGTCGCCACAAGCTGCCGCGGTGTGCAGCCGCTCAGTGAGCTCAGTCGGGCGCTCAACTGACGGCATGGTGATGCCCTTGTAATCCAGCATTCTGCGGACTGCGGCCACCAAGCTCCAACACCCGTACAAATTGTCGAGAAAGACCGCGTTGCCCTGCTCTTTGTGCAAAAGTGCCGTGCGCGGGTGCACATGCACACTATTTGTATACCCATATCCTCTCAGAACAAGCAAAGCATTTGCCAACCTGCGCACCCCGTCCTTGTTGTCTTTGTCTGTCCGCTGCACGTCCAAGTCCAAGTTCAAATGCAAATCAACAAGCAGAAAGGCGCCCACCTGGCTTTTCTCGTGCTCCATCACCACCTTCTTTGCAACCTGACTGTTGCTCAATCTCTCGCCGTCGCCGATTTTGCTCGTGTTTTTGCTCTCGTCAAACCACGGCAGGCCCGGCAAACACCACGGCGTGCTCTCGTCAGCCACTTTCTCGACCTCGAATTGCAACAGAGCTTGATCAAATTCACTAGTATCATAGTAGAAATTGATTTGAGTTGGTTTTATGTTTATCTTTTGGCACACCACAACACGAGAAAGAAACAACAAGAGCAAACGACAAAGAACAAGAACAATGATCATCACAAAACACTCAACCACTAACCCACGCGTCAACTCGCCCCTCTCGCGTTTGGAACGCAACTCTGCTTTGAAATCGATGCAATATTGCTTGAAGTTAAGCGGCCGTGAGGGCGGACCACTCTTTCGACGCATATGTGTTTGTTTCGCGTTTTGTGTTGACGCGAGGGGAAGAATTTAATTCTGAACTGTTTCTTTTTGGCTTAAAGATCTACTCTAAATTCATTTGCATAATCTAATGCTTGCCAAAATGTTGACACAGCAGCGAGAATATGAAAGATAGCGTGGCCGGGAAAAGCCGCACGATCCAAGCATTTCGGGCCAACAATGCCGTCGTTAAAGAGCGGCCAAAGCAAGCCGAGAAAGAGAGCGATTTGGACAACATTGACTGCCAGCATCCACCCTCGGCGCCTCAGTGCGATTGGTTCTCCGCACAAACGTGTGCGCGAACGCACAAGAAAAGCAATCTCACTGAGGCCCCACATCACACCGCCCAAAAAATAGTGAAGCATGTTGCCCACAAACATGTTCAGAAGCAACGCAACGACAGAAACTATAATGAAAATAATCAAAACTATCATATTTTTAAGTTGTTTGTTTCTTTTTTTTTTTTTTTTTTTTTTTTTTTTTGAATGATGTCCTTACCAGGCCAAAAGCGCTTTCTTGGTTCGAGTCCATAGGCCATTGTTCCAACATATGTGCCGTTAAATACCAACCAAAAAACCACAGACAATGCATCAACAGGACTTGACCATCTTTGCAAACTTGCATGCAAGAGCATTGATGCTTTTTTTTTTTTTTGGAAAAAAAGTAACAAATTGAGTTTTGAAGAAGAACATGACAAGAAAAAAAAAAACTTCACAACAATCCATTTTTACCAGGACCCATCCAAATTATAATGATGGCGTACATGTAAGCAGTTGCACCCCCGCGAGAAAAATCGTTTTCATCTTCTTCGTTTTGGAACGTATTCAATGGCCAAAACCAAGTTGGTAGCACGCTATCTGACACTTTATCATTATTGATTTGCCTGGTCATCGTCGACATTGGCAGTCGAGATCGTGACGACGATGCTCTCATGTGCAAATAATAAAATATCCACAATCCACTTGCAACAAAACAAAAATCTGAATATGTTGCCCAAGGTTGCAATATTCCAAGATTATTCAAATTGATTAATTCACTATAAAAATTAACCATAAATCACTGGTACAGTAAGATGAAATAATAAAGCAAAGAAAAAGAAGAGAAAAGCAAACCAAAATGTGGAATAACAACGCGATTTGTTGTTCTTGACAATAGCTTGAATATCTTGCTCACTACAACTTTGAGAAGAAGGACTACTTGTAGTTGTAGTCGCTGGAGCAGGGACAAGCTGAATCTCTGCGGATGTGGATGTGGGTGGAGACGTTGATGCAATTTTTTCACAAGCTATCCGCTAAAATTATCGAACAAAGTACAAATCAATTTAAATGAAAATGAAAAGGGGGAAAAAATGATTGAAAAAAAAGACAAGACAAAACCTTGAAGTCAACTCGACAGAATTGTCCGTCGCGCAACTCGCAAGAAAGCGCCGAGCCAACATAGTTCTGGTCGCCATCGCAACCACCCCACTCGAGTATGCCACCAATCAATACACCTACAAGTTTTGATCGCAACTTTGGTAAGCCTGATCAACCAGACAAAGCACAAACCACGTGGAGCGTGAAGGCGCCTCACACAGCAAAGCGAGCGAGGCAAAGAGCGTGCCGCCGGCGAACGGGCGCAGCGAAGCGCGAGGCGAGGCAAATGCTGCACGCACAGCTGCAAGTGCAATGGGTGCTGCAGCAAGTCCACCCATGCTCAGGCTGCACAAGCCGACAGACCGACAGCCGTTTGAATTTTGAATGCGAAAGAGAGTGAGAAAGAAGTTGACTGCCGCGCTGCCGCTGCCGCTTCTGCTCACATCAGAACGACACCAACACTGCCACCCACAGCACTTGCACTCATCGTGTTGTGCTTGCCCGCTTTTTCGTTTTGGGGCGTCTGCTGTGTGGAGAAGATGGAAGAGCTGTGAATTTAATTTGAGAATAAAACCAGCGACCAAAAATCACCTAAACAATACAATTCATTATCCACAAAAAAAAAATTAAAAAGAATTAACAATTAAAAGTGAAGAAATCACCTTTAGTGAATTTTTTTCTTTTGGAAACATCGCCGTGAGGATTGAGGAATATTCATTTATTTATTCAGATTGAATTTTGTTTTGATTTGGCATTCATAATATTAATAATAGGATGCAGTTGATGCAGAAAGACGTGCACTTTCCATATCCGGTACATTGGCGCCGACCATGTTCATTGGTGTGCCATTGTTGGTGTTGTACTGTGCAGGCGTGAAGTCGCGCTCGTTTTGCTTGTTTTTGCGCAACACGCAGAGCACGACGACGGCCACCGCGGCGCCAATGCAGCAGACAGCGACAACGCTGCCGGCGGCGATCGCAACAATCAGCATCGTGTTGGACGAGTCGCTGTGCGTCCCCTCGCCGACGCCCAGCTCCTCCTCCTTGCTGGCGCGAAACTGCGACACGCCGTAGTAGTCGCAATTGCGCACGTACTGCGCGTAGGTGCCGTCGCGCACCTTCTGGTTAAAGTCTTTGTGGTAGGCGCTGAAGAGACACCACTGGTCTCGCCAGCCGCAGTGCAGCACCGCGGCCTCGTCGCCGTCCAAGTCGAGCGTGGTGCCGAGCCGCTGCAGCGTCGGATCTGCCGGATCGTCTGCCGCCGCCCGGTAGTGCGGATCACGCACGCGCATCGTCGCGCGCGTCGCCGACGCCTGCAAAAATGTGTAGTAGTTGGCCGGCAGCGTGACTTCGATGATCGGGCCCACGCCCAAGCCCTCCAGAATGCCGTTGGTGCCCACCGTTCCGACAATCGTGCCCACCTCGCCCATAATCGCCACCTCGGCCGGCTCGTCAAACGCAGGCTCAAACTGGTACTTGGTTTTGTCGTGAACCAATTGAATTGGATCCGAAAATGCATGTCGACGAAGCTTTGAATAATTTTTTTTACGAAATTAGAAATGATTACAACTCGAAAAAAAAATCGAAAATTACCTCAATTGAGCAATCGTTCTTCCCTGCATCACAAGGCAACGACACAGACTTGGAAATGACTGCGAATCGAACGTGACAAGCAGCAAACCAAGGCGAACTGCAAATGGTGCTCAATTTGGTCTTTCCTTGAACCACAGCCGGCTTTCCATCAATGCCTGGTTCGACTGTATCCAAAAGCTGACAATACTTATCAGTCGCAATGTCAGCAACTTCGCACGGCGACATGGCCGAGTCGCACACGTAGACGTCAACCAGCGACTTGTCTCCGCCAACAAATTCAACTTGAACATCGAAAGTTCCATCTTCGGCAGCAATGATCCGAGTTCCTCGATTTGGAGAAATAAATGAAAACTAATTCATTGATTGATTGATTGATTTTTGTTGTTAGAAAACAAAATACAAACACAAAATGATAAAGAAAGGACAATCAAGTAAAACATAGTACAAGTTGAGAGTAAAAGTAAAAAGTCGCGAAACGTACTTCGATAAACGGACAGTCTTGGTCTTCGAGCAGACACGGCTTTTCGAGCGGCAAGTCGGGCCCGCAGTCGGCCGTGGCCGCCACCGCGCCGTCGCCCGCCACACACTGCTTGCGCCGCGTCTGCACGCCGCTGCGCGCACACGGCCGCGAACACGGACCCCAGCTCGAGTAGACGGCTTGCAGCGGCGCCGAGCTTGGCATTGGCGCGTTGTCGGCCGGCACTGTCAGCCACGCGCTCTCGCCGAAGCGGGTGCCCTCCGCGTCGTCCGCTGCGCCCACGATGAATCTTATTTTGTCACCTGTGTGTGTGTGTGTGTGTGTGTGTGTGTGTGTGTGTTGATCGATTGGAGGTAGGAGGTAGGATGTGAGGCAATTTGAGGAGGAGGGTAAAAGAGGTTAATATTATTGTTTTAAAACAATATACAAAAATACAAAAATATAAAACACAAACAAACAAACATACCTGGTTTCAAGTCAGGAACGACTGGACCAGCCACGAATGATACTTTTTTGTTTGAAAAATTGATTGAATCGGTTGGCAGCGCTCCGCCTGTGTAGATTGCGCCGTAGCCATAGAGTTCTGCAGGCTTCGCTTCGTCGTCGCTTTCCATTTCCATAATTTTCTCGGCTCGAACAACTTCAGTGGCAACATTGACTTTCTCCGTTGGCTCGTCCGCTTCCCATGTGATGGTGACGTCGCTTTTGTAGCGATAGAATCGATTTGCAACATCAACACTTTCAACATTGACCTTCCATTTTTCATCTTTCTTTGCAACTGGAGCCTCGGCAACATCCATTCCGTTCTTTCCTGGGATATTCGAAGTAACACCAGCAACAGCAATGTGATCTTCAAAACATCCACTACACCAATCAAAACTACATGGTTCTGGACTGTTTTTTTTTTTTTTTTTTTTTTTTTTTTTTTTTTTTTTTTTTTTTTTTTTTTTTTTTTTTTTTTTTTTTTTTGAAGGTAAGTAGTGTTAACAAAGTGTATATATAACATGAGAAATGTACATAAAAGAAATTTTCACAAAAACAAAGTTAATAAACTTACGCCAATGGCCAATATTTGTTTGCAATTGGTAATCCTTGAATTCCAAGATTAAATTGTACTTCCCAACTTCCAATTTCAACTTTGAGAAATATCGCAGACATTTCGGTTTGAATGGCAATGCCCATTTCTGTTGTATAGCCCCAGCCTTCACAACCTTCACCTTTCTTTTGAAGTTTAAAACTTGCTTGTGGTCTGATTTCATTTTCATTTCAAAATATAAAGTGCAAACAAAATATGAACAACAAACAAGCGAACCAAAGAAAAAACAAAAAAACAAAAAACAAACAAACAAAAGAAAAACAAAAACAAAACAAAAAAACAAAACAAAAAGAAACAAATAAAAAACAAAAATCAAAAGCTAAAACAGGGCGTACCCAGCACCAACGCCAAACTCGAAAAACTCGATGCCAGGCGTTTCCAACTCGCCGACCGCGGGCACCGCGGCGAGCGCCGAGAGCGTGAGTTTGACGCTGGCCTGAATGCGGAGAAACAAGCCGAGCTGCAGACCCGCCTGAAAGTCGTCGTTGTAGACGCCGGTGTTCTGGGTGATGTGCTGGCCGGTGGTCGACGCCGTGGCCACGGGCTTGGGCAGGCGGTCGACGCCGCGCGTCCACTGGAGACCCGCGCGGACGGTGACGGCGCCCAGAAACGCCTTTTCGATCGACAGCTCGCCGTCCGCCACCAGTCCGATTTCCAGTTCGGGAATCATTTCCGTTTCAATTAGCAATGCCAATGGACCAGCTGTGGGAAGGGGAGGGGAGGGGGGAGGGAGGGGAAGGGGAGGGGGAGGGGAGGGGGGATGGGAGGGGGAGGGGAGAGGGGGAGAGGGGGAGGGGAAGGGGGAGGGAGAGGGGGTAATTTTAAAAAATGTATACTATTAGATCAAAAGACACTAAACCAACAAAAAAAAAGACAAAACAAACAATAAACAAACAAAATCAAATCAAACAAATCAAACAAATCAAAACAAATGAAATCAAACATATCAAAAAAAATAAAATCAAATCAAACAAATCAAATCAAATGAAAATAACAAAACAATCATTCTTCTTTTGAGATTACCTGGAATTGGAATTCTTGGTCCTTTCAAACCATCGGCGAGTTCACGAGAAGCAACTAATCCAGCAGAAACAGAAAATGTGTTTCGAATTCCAAATCCCATTGCCCAAGTTCCCTTTTTCAATTTGGAAAAAAAAAATTAAGATGAATTGATTTTTTTTTAAAAAAAAAGAAATAATTACCTTGAAAAGAACTTTATAATGCTCAAGTCTTGGTTTTCCAAACCATCTGCGAGACATTCGCAAATTGAATTCAACTCCAATTTGAACTCCAAAAAAACTACGATGAAAAAAAAGAGCGTAAGTAAATATTATACAATAATTCATTCTTCTTTTTCACAATTATTTGAAAAAATAAATATAAATAAACAATTACCAATGAACACAAACACTTTTAGCTCCAAAAAGATCAGCTGCACTTGGAATTGGCAAGTCTTTGACCGAGTCTGGATTTTCCGCATCGCCATTCCAATTGAAATTGACAACGTTGATCGACAATTCTTTGCGAACATCGACAAACACTCCTCGTTTGCGACGACGCCACAACTCGTCGTGTGCCTCATCAATGGTGCGATTTCCAGGAACATGATCAAACGAAATGTCCATTTCATGAATCACTGTGTACGTTACAAAAATAAAGACAAATTAAATCCAAAATTACAAAATATGTATCAAAAACGAATCACACTCAACTTGTCAATAAATCAGGTTCACACAGAGGCACAACCAAATGGCCAGCCTCGGTGGTTGACACTCGACCACACACTTGTCGCGCACATAATTGTGGATGAATGCCCATCTACAAGAGCACAAAACACAAACAAAGAATAAAGAACAAAGAGCAAATTAGACAGAGAGTGAAGAAATCGCAGGTTGTTTGTTGTAAGCAAAGAAAAACAAACAAAGCAAGCGACAGACACTCGGCAACGACAACTCGACTAGCATAAGCAATTTTCTTTATCACAATCACAAACCAAACCCCAGCTCAAACCAAAAGAGCGAACTCAATGCCAGCATACAACAAAGAAGAAACACAAACAACGCAAAGCAAACGTAAAGCAAACATACAACAAACATACAAAAACGTAACAATGAAAACAAACCAAATAGGACAACAAAAATAAAAGATAAAAGATAAAAATAAAACATAAAACAACAAAACACAACTCCCAACAACAAAATCAAACTTACCGCAGAGGCAAAGTCAGGCGAGACGTTGTGACCGGCAACACCGGTGGGTCCACCGCATGCATTGACAAGCGCGTGGCCGAGAAGTACGTCGCCAAATGCCGGTACCGCCTCGCTTGTCTGTGTCGATTGAGTTGGTTCGACGATGGTGTATGTTTCGCGTTCATCGTTGGTGGGGTTGGTTTTGTTTTTTTTGTGTTTTTGTTGTTAATTGATTTCGTATATTTGTTTTTGATTGTGTGTGATTGTTGGTTGACGTTGGTTGAGCGTTTGTTGTGTGGCGTTAGAAGATCCCTGACCTTGAAAAAAAAAAAAAATCCAATCGGATTTTGAAAGCAAAAAACAAAATTCAAAGTCAAACCTCAAGTGTGGCAGAGCTCGGCGATGCTGCAATCACACGAACTGAAGCTCGATCAACATCCCACAATCGTTCGTGACGATAAACAACGTCAATGTTAGCTCGCGTGTGTCCGCCAAACACGTCTGCGTGCTCGATCGTTTGTTGGAATCTGCCGTTGTCGGCAATCAGCTGCGCGACCCGTTGCTCTGGATAAAGGCCAGAAATATGTGCATCCGGAAGCACATCAGCAAAAACAATAGAAATTCTTTCTATTGCGCAGAGGAAAAAAAGGATAAAAGTCATTTTTGAGATTACAGTTGATTTTGACTTTGCTCCCTGCACGCGATTCGACACCAAGTTTCATTGTGCCCTTCAAAAAAATATCGTCAAGTCAAACTCATTTAATTTTTAAAAATGAGAACAATTCAAGATTGACATTTTAGGCGACAATCGCTGCCGCAGTGGCAACAGCGGCGGCGGCGAGCGAGGCCGACGCAGCGTCCGACTTGAGGTCGTCGGCGCCGTCGACGCGGCGCGCCGGATCGCGAATTGTCTCTTCGTTGTCGCGGCCTTGCAGACCGAGCTGCGTCGCGAGCGAGCCGTACTGCGACGCGTAGACTTCGTCAAAGATCTGCGCGGTGGTCGGCCAGTCCTCGTCCCACGAGTTGCAGCACTTGATGTCGGCCGACGGGTCGGGGCAGCGGCCGCCCACCTGCTTGCCCGAGCACTTGGAGTCGAGCGTGCACCAGCCAAACTTCTGGTCGGGCGCCGCCTGGTACTCGCACGGATTCATGATGCAGCAAAACGCCGTTTCCGGGTTGTCCTCGAAGAGCGCGTCGCCGTGGCCGACGTAGATCTGCTTCGACGGGTCGAGAAAGAGCGGCTTGCCCTCCTTGTAGTGCATGCGGTAGCACATCTGGCCGCTCGGCGACGCCAGCGCGCCGCGCGTCGAAGCCGGTGCCGTCTCCGGAATGTCGGTGCGCACCATGCCCGGCGTGTACGTAATGAAGTTGTCCGACTTGCGGTGCACGTTGACCGTGCACTCGGAAATGCAGCAGCCGAGCTCGGGCGACGCCACGTTGACGTCGTAGCTCATCGGGTGCCAGTCCGACGGCTGGTTGGGCACCTTGACGCCGTTCTGGTGCCAGTAGTAGGTGTTCTCGGCCTGCGCGTTGTAGTTCTTGCACTGCTCCTTCTTCGTCACAATGCCGGTGCCGAGATAGAGGCCGTACTTGGCAAACTCGGTGTACGCCCAGCTCTCGCAGCGCTTGGTGCCGCAGTCGTTCTCGACGCCAAAGCGCTCGACCAGCTGGTTGACGCGGTCCCACTGGCTCCACACGCACTCGCTCGAGCCGCACTTGCCGTCGCGGATCGCAAAGAACTTGTCCACAATCTTGCCCGAGCACTCGCACGCGTCGCGCACCGACGTGCCGCACTCGGCCCACGCGCCCATGTCGTCAACCGACTGAAGGCTCGACAGCTCCGTCGCAATCTCGCTGCACTCTTTCAAATCGTCTTCGCAGCCCGGGTGCGTCAGCTTGCTCGACGCCACTCGGCACTCGTACGTCGCCAATTTATCAATTTGTGAATAAACTGCGGCAATCTTTGGGGGGATGTTGCCCATTTTGATATCATCAAATCAATTTAAAAACTCGTTAAGTTTTCACATCAAGACAAGGTTAAAGAGTTGAGACTCACCTGGGTCTTGATGCAAGGCTCCTCAATGCACTCAGAGCCAATCTCTGAGAACATGGCTTGCTCTGCCGCCTTCACACACTCGCACACACCGGTATTCGCTTCACAAACACCAAGTTCTCGCACCATAGCTTCCGAATTGATGCTTTGATTTTGTTTTGTTTTGTTTTTTTGTTTTGTTTTTGTTTTTTTTTTTGTTTTTTGCGGTCAGTCAGGTGCGGGAGACAAAAAAAAAAAAAAAAAAAAAAAAAGTCTGAAAATCTTTTGACAACAACAAACAATCAAAACAGCGCAAAATAGAAACAGAACAACAAAAAAATTCCATTTTTTTTCATTTATGGAAATAAATTCTATCTATATATAATAACCTGGAAAGATAACGGGCGGTTGCCTCACACTCTGGCACTGAATGGCAGAGATCGACTTTTGTGTCCTGCGCAAACGCAACGCCGACAAGCGCAGCCAAAGCAATAAAAGTGAACATGATTGTGACTTTTCTTTAAAAAAAATTCCACAATTGAAATGTAAAAAATCAAAGTTTGTGACTTTGTTTTCTTTTGTCGGGCGGGGCGGGGGGAAATCGAGACGAATTTTCGGGCTTTCTCTTTTTTCTTCTTCTTTGGTCACGTTTTTCAAATCTCGATTTCAATTTCAATCAAAATTCAAAATCATAAATCAAATCAAATTGAATAGAAAAACTTGAATTCCTTCCTCTTTTTCTTTTTTTCTTCTTCTTTAGGTCAAGTTTCTGTTCAATCAAAATTCAAAATCAATTCAAATTGAAAAACTTGTCTTGTTCATCACGAAGCACCTCTTCTGTACACGTCCATACTTCCGAGGCGGCAATTTCCTGAGCTTCTTTGTAAGGCGCAATCCACGGCTGAAGTCTTTTCGAGTCTTTCGACAACCATTCGTCGTAACCATGTTGCCAATTGTCGTAAGCAATGAAAACTTGCTCTTTTCCTGTGTCTGGGTGAGTTCTTTCCAGCAAAACCTCGGCACGCATCCAGACTCGAACAGTATCGAGTGCAACAATGCGATAAAGAGGTTCATGACTTTATATTTTGTGAGTTTGCATTTGAATTTGAAAACATATAAAGTATAAAATGCATTAATTTGTAAATAAAATGCATTAATTTGTAAATAAAATACCATTAATTTGTAAATAAAACACCATTAATGTGTAAATAAAGTGAAAAAAGGATTTACCCTCGATTAAAAACTCTACATGGATCGTCAGGATATAATGCTCGTTCAGCAAATTGTACAATCAGAACGCGGCACAAACGTGGCAATCGACAATAAATGTCAACGAACGAATCCAATTTCGATGTTGATGCTGATTCTTTCGTTTGTTCTTCTTCTTCTTGTTCAAGTTGAGGCAGTTTCGCTTGTCTCAGTCTCTCGAGACAAGCAAACAGCTGTCGCCTTCGATGTTCCAAATCAAGCACAAACGCGTGTTCAAGCACATCGCGGGCGTAAATAAATGGAATTGTCCCACTTGATCGTTGCTTGCAAAACACAAATTCACGATACATTGCTTCGACATCAATAGTGCCAGTGTTTACCAACGCTTTGGCAAACTGAAGCGGCGATGCAGCATGAAAAAACAATCGATACGAAATAAGAGGCTGTGACGATTGATGAAAAAATCCAAGCGGGTGTTTGTGTGGAAAGCCAATTCCACAATCCAACAAATAATCCAATACTTTTATTTTTTGTAAGTTTAATTTCTTTTTAAACAAAAAAAAAAAAAAAAAAAAAAAAAAAAAAAAAAAAAAAAAAAAAAAAAAAAAAAAAAAAAAAAAAAAAAAAAAGAAAAGAAAAGAAAAGAAAATCAAAGCAAAAAGTAGAACAGAAAAGAAAAGACATACTTTCATCCAATTCAAAAGCATATTTCGTGTTTCTGTCATACGCTTTTTCTTTCCGAATTGCAATCAAAGTGTTGATTAGCGGATGTCGACGCTCTTTTTCTTGTTCAAATGATTTCAACGATTCTCGACAATTCTTGTTTGAACAGCTTAGAATAAAAATCAAATCATCAAAGAGAAATACTATAACAAAAACATACCGAAAGATGGTCGATCAAAAAAGAAAGCATTTGAATGCGACTTTGAGCTTCTTCAAGAGTGTTGACAATTTTCAGAGATTCCAATGAGCTAATCACTGAAGCCTCATCAAAATCAAAATCATCACCAACATCAAATTGAAGGTTTGATTCATTTTGATTTTGATTTTGATTTTGACTTAGACTTTGAAAAACATCATCATCATCGCTGGCGTTGTTGTCATTGCTCGAATTATTGATGTTGTTATTATTATTATTATTGATGTTGTTGTTGTTGTTCTTAATAATGTTTTTGTGCTGATGCTGATGCCCCATTGTGAAAAACGACGCTGCAAGCCGCGCGCGACGACGAACGAGTCGCGGCGAAAGTCGGCGCAACGGAGCTAGCGCCATCGGGAGCGCGGCGCGCAAAAGCCGCGCATCGCTCGATTGCGCATCGATGGTAGAGATGTGAGGAACTGCCGACGCATTTGCGCTAGTCTGGCCGCAGAGCGCGGCGAGGCGAGCGCAGAGAGCTGCATCGCGCGGGAGCCACGCTGCACTCCTGCTCGCGCTACTGCCGCTGCTGGAGTTTGTTGGCCAACTACTTCCGCTCGACCATTGCCAAATTCGATCAATAATCGAATCAGAATTCATTCTTTTTTCGTTTTTTTTTTTTTGGACGTTGATTTTCCGATTTTATTTCTATATTCATCACGAAAGTAAATTTTATACAAAAATGATTCAAATGCGTGTGAAAGCAGGCTGCTGCGGCTGCACGTTGTAGGCAGCCACCACCGGCGCCGAGGGCGGCGGGTGCGGCTGGCGCACCGGCGCCACGTGGCGCACAGTGTGCGGCCGACTGGCGGCAGCGGCGGTGGCGTAGACGACACCGCGGCGCACAGGCGCACGCCGGTTGTTGCGGAGCACGGCGCGGCAGCAGAGCAGGAGAAAGACGGCGACAAAGACCACGGCGCCCGACGAGCCGGCGATGTAGGCGCCCGAGCCGCGGCTCTCGTACGCGCTCGACGACGACGCCCACGTGTACGCCTCGGTGCGCCACGTCTGCGTGTCAAACCACGACGTGCGCGGCCACGGATTGTGCCACGTCACGCCGCCGTCGTACGGCGTGTACGCTGTGTGCGGCAGCGTCCACGGAAACGCCGGCGTGTTGCCGCCCACCGTTGGCACGTTGGTGTTGATTGGCGCCGTCGATCCCGGCACACACACATTCGGTTCTGCAAAAGTCATTGTCTTATTATCGATATCAACTGTAATTGGGGGTGGGTGGGGGGGGGGGGGAGAGCATATTTTTGTTTGTTCAGATTAACAGATAGTAGCGAAACAATAAGAATCGCAAAATTTTGTTCAGACAAAAACAAACGAGGAGTAAAATTAAGGAAAAACAAATTGAATCAATTCTCTCTTTTTTTTTCTTTTTTTTTTTTTTTTTTTTTTTTTTTTGAAAAAAACTTACAAACAATTCGATAACGACGCATCAAATTATTGCCCAAAATGAATTGTTTTCGTTCAAACTCGGCCACCTCTGGATCTTCGGCTGAAGACGTCGCTTTGTCAATCAACGCCTGGTAAAAGACCAAATTGTCGATTTCAAGAGGACGGAAAACGTGCTGCCAATCCAACACCAGTGTATCTCCGCCGTCAATGCCAATACGCAATTGCGGAAAATTAGCCATATCGCGCTCGGTGAGAATCGCGGGCATGTTGTCGCCCGGTCGCAACGCGCCAAAGCCAAAGAGCCACTCCAACACCGTGTCGTCAATCGTGCCACTATCAACCGGATTGCAAAACGACTGTTTGAAAAAATACGAATCATCGCAATACCCAACCAGCGCATCCATCAGAGATTTCCAAAGAGCTTCAGGCAAAACAGTCGTTGTTGTTCCACTATCAACCTATGAAGCATAGAAAAAGGGGGGGGGGGGGGGATAGAAAAAAATAAAGAAAAGAAAGAATAAAAAGAAAATTGAATAACATTGATAAAAGAAGAAAGAAAGAAAAGAAAGAATAAAAAGAAAATTGAATAAGATTGATAAAAGAAGAAAGAAAGAAAAGAAAGAATAAAAAGAAACTTGAGTAAGATTGATAAAAGAAGAAAGGAAAAGAAAAATTACCAAAGCAAGATGCGGAGCTTGGACAGGCCAATCGACAGTGGTCTGCGTAAACGTGCGGCCGAGCGCGAGCGACGTGGTGCGAATCAGGTAGCGCGAGAGCGTCGCGTTGGGCCCGTCCCACGGCGACGCGGCGTCGAGCAGCAGCGGCGTGTGCGCCACGGCGCGCGAGGCGGCGGCGGCAGCGGCGTCCGAGGCAAAGTTGTGCGCGGCGCCGAGCACGACGTGGCCGGTGCCGGCGAGCGCAAAGCGCTGGTCGGGCAGCGCGTCGGGCAGACAGAGCGCAAACGCGTGGCGCGCAATCGACGCGTCGGCGACGAGCTCGGCGAGCAGCGACGGCATGTCGCCGGTGGCGGGCGAGAGGCCGAGAATGCCGTCGACCGCCTCGTTGCTCGCCTTGCTGAGGCGGCCGGCCGAGAGGCGCAGCGCGTCGACGAGCAGCACGCGCGCCGGGCGCCCGGCGTTGGCAAAGTGCACTTCGTCGCGCACCAGGCGCCCGAGCCGCGACGAGCCGTCGCCGTAGCTCTCGTACTTGATGCACGACGACGCTGCCGAGCACTCAAAGTCGGCCACCACGTTCTCGCACCACGTCGAGTTGCCCGCCGCGTTGTGCGGCAGCAGGCCGCAGTGCAGCACTGCGCGCAGCCACCGCCGTGTCAACACAACTCAATTTACACACGTACACAAAAAGCGAAAGCGAACAAGCAATCAAGCTTTACCAGTTTGATTCATCGACGGACGATAAGCGTATGTTGTTTCGTTTTGATACGCGAGCACCGACTCTTCAAAGCTCTTCAGCTTTTCGCCGCGCGCCTTCTTCTCCTTGTAATTCTCAAAGAATCGAACACTATAAATTTTTATTTTATGAATAAAATGAACTCGATTTTTTTTTTTTTTTCGTGTGTGTTTGTGTTTTGCCGTTTGTCGATTAAAACGCTTTGCCCGCCACAAACCTGTCAATGTCGCCACGTGCCAACACAAGATCTGGCGAACCAGTGTCCAATAACAATCTCGCAGGTGTTCGAGAATCACCCAGTCGCACAGCGGTCCAGTGAACGTGCTACAGTACACAAGATCAATCAGACCATGAAATATTTTTTTTTTTTTTTTTTTTGGGTGAGATTTTGGATGTTTTTGATCTGGTTTTCGGCGCACCGCTCGCCGGTCATCGCCCTACACAACCGAAAACCACACAACATACGACCACAAAATAAAACCATTCACACAAAAACATCCACAAAAACTCACCAAATCGGTTGGCGACGCAAGTGGCATCGCATCGAGCAGGCGGCCTGTCTGCTTCCACCGGCGGAGTGCGGCGGGCACCGGGTCGGCGGCCGGACGTGCCAGTGGAAGAACAAGGGCGGTGTGGGCAGTATTCACCGCCAGAATCAGCAGCAGTACGCTCGATATC
>CBDDHW010000010.1:0-10062 GCA_965228575.1 Rhodospirillaceae bacterium
GGATGGGCGTGATGAAGCGTTTCAAATGCGCGCAATGCTTCGTTTTGATCTTTTTGGCGCAGCTTGAGGCAGGCACTGGCATACGCGCTGAGCAGGGTTGAATCTGCGCGCTGGCCTTCTTGCAATAGCGCGGATAGGGCGATGGCGTCGTTGATGATGTCGCGGTTGAGTTGTGTTTTGAGCACGGCGTCGAGCAGGGTTTGTGCCTTGTCGATCTGGTCCGATAGAAAATGCAATTCGGCGAGGCGAAAGCGGGCTTCGGTCGCTTCGGTCGCGGTCGCTTTTTCGGCGATGATCTGGTGGTAGATGAGCCGCGTTTTATCTATGCTGTTCGCCTGTAGATGTCCTTCTGCGAGTGCAAATAGTGCCTTGTATCGCCAGGTGCTGCGCCGATGGGTCTGGATCAGGTTTTGAAATGCCTGTTGGGCACCTGCGGCGTCGTTGTGGTGGTCGCGCAAGATGAGACCTATAAGAAAGCGGGCTTCGTCGGCCTCTGCGCGGTTGGGATGACGGGCGATGAGGTCGCTATAGTGGTTTTGTGCATCGGCGGGCCGGTTTGCAAGCTGATATGCTTTGCCCAGACCCAGTTGCGCGCGTGCCAGATGGTCGGGACGGTCTGCGCGGTCACATATCGCCCGATAAGCGACAATGGCGGTTGGGGGATTGTCATTGTCGAGGGCGTAGTGTGCAATGCGGAACAGATCATTCCAGTTATTTTTTATGAGCGCGTTGGCGAGAGCAACAGGTCGAGTGTTTGCGCAATAAATCCAGCGGGCAGGGCGTATTCGATGAGCAAGCTGAGATGGGTTTGGTCTTTGGGTGATGAGAGCAGGTTAAAGACCTCGGCGTGCTGGTCACCATTTTGGGCAAAATCGCGCAGACGTGCTTCGACGTGTGCGCGATACTGTGGGTTTTGCTGAACCCAGATCAGGTATTCGCGCACAGCATCGGGATAATGGGCGCGGCGTTCGGCGAGTTCGGCGAGTTCGCGGGCAAAAAGCATTGTGTCTTTGAGTGCGGTTCTCGCGCGGCGGTAGGTTTGTTCGGCGCGTTTGTCGAGGTTGCGTTTGCGATAGCGGTCGGCAATGATGGCAAAGGGATGTGTTGTGGTCGCCTTCTGGAGCAGGGGTTCCCAGGATGCGTTTGCGGAATCTATTTGCCCCAGTTCAAAGAGGGCGATGCCCAGGCGCAGGCGCGCGTTGTTATCGTTTGGAACAGACGATAGGCGTTGGCGAAACAGCACGGCGACTTCGGCATGCCTGCCCGCCCGCGATAGTGCGGATTCGAGGCGCATGAGAAGGTCGGCGCGGTGGGGATGCTGGATGTAAAGGCCGCGGTAGATGTAGATCGCGCTTGTGAAGTCTTTTTTAGCTTCGAGAGCTATTGCGCGCTGGATCGCGGCGTTGATCTGCTCGGTAGATGCAGTGGCAATCCCCGCGCATAAGAGGAGGAGTGCGATACAACTACCTCGTAAAAACCAAATTTTAGTTATCTGTTGTCTTTTTCGCATCTTCAATCAAGTTTTCAAAATACCGCCGGATGAGGGCCTGGTATTCGGGTGAATACCCTTCTTTGAGGGCATCGCGCATCAGATGGCGCAGGGGGTTGTCGGCTTCGCCCAAATCTGCGGGGAGCGATCCCGGTCCGCGATAGGTCAGATTTTCGCCTGTGCGCGCCTGTCGCTTTTTGCTCTTTCCTCGCGATTTCATCGCCTGTTGGGCATCGAGCAGGCGGGAGAGTATCTGCCGCTGTCGCATGAGGGTTTGGGGGGCGACCTGGCGCTGGAGAAGTTCGCGTGCGGTTTCGCGCATGTCGCTGGCAATTTTGCCCATGTCGCCGAGCATTTCGCGCTGTTGCCGCGCCAATTCGCCGCGCAGGGCATTGAGCGCGTCCCGGATGGCGCGCTGTTGCGCCGCGAGTTTTTGCCAAGAGGGTTGGCCGCTTTGTCCCGGTTGCCCAAATAGATTTTCGGTCTGGGCATTGAGGGATCCCTGTTGTTGGGCGAGTTGGGACATTTTTTCCATCATTTCTTCAAAGCCCGTGCCCGATTCTGACGATGCGAGTTGCCCCAGCGCGTTTTGTACCATCATGGCTGCGCGATTGATTTCTCCCATGGCTTCGCGGGCGAGTTGAGCCGCCTGACTGGCATTGCCCGCATTGAGTTGTTCGGCAGCGCCTTCCATTTTGTTCAGGGCCTGACCGAGAGCTGCCTGTGCGCTGGGGGGCATGAAAAAGGTTTTTTGCGAGGCGTCCATCAGGCGTTGTGCCATGCGCGATGCCCCGGTTATCGCACGCGCCTGGTCCAGCGCGAGGGGCGCGGTCTCGTCGCGGCTTTCCGCCTCATTGGCGCGCTGTGTCGTGCGTTCCTCCGCCTGGGATAAGGTGAGCAGGTCGTGCAATACGCGGTTGAGCTCTCGGGCGATCTCATCTTTTTGTCGCTGGATAAATCGCTGGCGGGCCTGTGCGAGGCTCTGGCTCATGTTTTGCAAATCCCGGGCGAGAGAATCGCTGCCTGAGCGCGCGTTTTGTCGTTGCCCAAGGTCGAGGTCCTGCCGCACTTGATCCATGCGGGGGGTGAGTTGTTTGTTTTTTATTGCGTTGGCGATTTGGTCGAGCTCGTTGTCGGTGGGGCTGTCCATTTCTTGCGATGTTTGTTGAAGTTCTGTGCGCAATTGTTCGGTGTCTCGGGCGATTCGCGTCTGGCGGCGGGTGAGTTCTTCGGCGGGTTCGCGTTCGATATTTTGTGTGATCTGATCCTGGGCATGGGCGAGTTCTTCGAGTTTTTGGTTGAGTGCGTCGAGGGTTTGTTGTTGTTGAACGCGCCGGAGAAGGGCGAGTGCGCGATCGATGCTTTCGCGGAATTTTTCGCGCTCCATCTGAAATTGTTCGAGGGCGTCACGCACCATGTTTGGATCGGCACTTTTGATGGCTTCGTCCAATTTTTGCATGACGTCTTCGAGTTCTGGCGTGCGGACTTGCGAGAGCAATGATTGCAGTTCTTCGAGCTTTTGCAGGGTGTCGTCTTCGAGCAATCCGCTTTCTTGCAGGCGGTCGAGTGCGCGGTCGAGTTGTTCGGCTGTGGATTCAATTTGTTCGGCGAGTTGTTCTTGCATTTGACGTGCTTTTTCGAGTTCGCGTTTTTCCTGCCAATCGAGTTTGTCTTTGGAGAGCATATCGCGGGCGAGTTCTTTGAGGCGTGCATCGAGTTCGCGCCCGCGTTGTTGCACGGCTTCGATCTCGTCGATGCTTTCGCGCTGTGTTTTGTCTGCTTCCCGATGGATTTCAAACAGGCTGGGCATGCGAATTGTAAAGGTGGCGGTTTCCCCATAAGAAGGCCTGGGGTTGTTGTCATAAGCGCGGATTCTGTAGGTGATTTGATCGCCCGGTAGCAAGTCGAGGTTGGACATGTCCCAGTGATAGGATGTCTCAATTTCGCGGCCGGGTGTTGTGATAATTGGAAGGATGTGGTCTGTGTCGTCGTCTTTCTGGTATCTGAGTTGCAGGCGCGAGATGCCGTAGTCGTCAAAGGCTTCGACAACGAGGGAGACGCGCATTGATTCTGTGAGGTCGATGTCTTGTCCAGGGTGCAACAGGCGCACATCGGGGGGTTGATCGGGCAGCGCGACGATGCGATATGTTACGGGGTCTTTGTTGGTGATCATTTGCGGATCGCGCAAGTGTACGCTATAGCGTACATCTTTTTTTACTGTCAGGGTCGTTTGTGCAAGCGATGAAGATACTGCAGCGGGCAATTCGGTTGCGTCGTCAAATACGAGCGCGGCTGATTCGAGGGGCTTGTTGGCTTCAATGGTCAATGAGACTTCTGTGCCGATTGGTACAATTATATCACCGCCCTGTTGATTGATGCGGTCGGGCATTGCTGTATGCGGTGGAAATCGGTCGTGGTGCGAGATGCGCGTGACAATGGGGCGCGGGTGTACGGTCGCGGTGTAGGTGGGGGTTTGCGCGTCGTGGGCAGACAGGCGGTAGTCAAAGGTTCGCGTGATATTGGGAAAGTGATGGGATGCACCCATTTGTTTGATGGGCAAGACAAAGGAGGCCCATGTTTGTGCCTCTTTTTCGCGGATATACAGACGCGCGGTGCGGGGTATAATGCCCGAGAATTGCGCGGTGATGACAAGGGGGTCCCCGCCGACGATTTCGACATTGCCCGGTTGCAAAATTACGTACGTGTCTGGCGGGCGGGTGTATGGGGTTTGCGGGTTTGCGAGGCGTTGGGCTGCGCCGGATAAGGCCGTGGGCCATCCTGCGTGGAGCAATAGGCCCAATAGGGCGAGCACAACAACTGCGGTGGCAGCGCGGATGGGTGGCTTGCGATTGATGAGCGTTTCATAAGGGAGATGCTGTGTGGTGCGTTCTGCCTGGATGATCGCAGCATCGACGAGTGCGGTGGCGTGTTCTTCTCGGTCCCGTTGTCGCCACAATTGGAGTGCGTTGATCAGGTGTTGCTGGAGGCCGCCAAAGTGTTGTTCCACGCGCAGTGCAATCAGGTCCAGGCTGGGCGGTCTGATAAATGGCATGATGCAGAAGCGGGCAATCAAGTATAAGAAGCACAGGGCGCACAGGCTCTCTAAAACAATTTTGAGGATTGGGCGCAGGTAGAATATCGATTCGAGGATGACGAGGATGATTCCCGCGCTGAGTATAAATATCAGCGCGAGGCCCACGCCTGTTAGTGCCCGATTCGCCGCGATCAGTGTGCGCAGTCTTGTGAGGCGTTGGGTGAGTTTTTGATGTGCGGAGTGTGAGGTCATGGGACAGAGGTCAGTGTGTCAGTGCCCAGACAATGACGTTGGTGCCCATTTTGAGGGCTTCTCGTCTTTTTTCGGGCGGGTCGTTGTGTACGTCGGGATCATCCCATCCATCGGCGATGTCGCTGCTCGTGTTGTAGAAGACGATCAAGCGGTCTTCGTGAAATAGCCCCAGTGCCTGGGGTGGATCGCCGTCGTGTTCGTGGATTTTTGGCAAGCCGTTTGGAAAGTGAAATGGCGTCTTAAAGAGGTCAAAAGACGGGGGTAATTGGACGAGTTTTTTGTCGGGGAATGCGCGTTTGAGTTCCCGGCGAAAGGATTCGTCCAGACCGTAGTCGTCGTTGGCAAAGAGAAATCCGCCGCGTTCGAGATAGAGGCGCAATCGCCGCAGTTCTTCTTCGGAGAACCGGATGTTGCCGTGTCCGGTGAGAAATAGCACGGGATAGGCAAAGAGGTGTTCGTCGGTGAGCGCGACCTGGGCTTCTTGTTCTGCGGCGCGGATGGGTGTGTGTTGTCTGATAAATGCGAGCAGGTTGGGGATTTCCGTTGGGCCATTGTACCAGTCGCCACCGCCGTCGTATTTGAGACGCGCGATGGTGAATGCCGCGGGTGGGTCTTGCAATTGGGCCAGGCTGGGTGCTGCGTTTATCAGGAGTAAGATAAAGAAGTAGCGCATGGTTTTTATGACGCGAGAAGGCGGTTTTCGGTTCCGTCAGTGGTCTCGTACTTTGTCTATTTGCAGGATGGAAGGCTCTGTGCCAAAGGTGTAAGTGCAGTCGAAGTCAACTTCTGATAAACACCGCGTATCAATTGGAAATGCCGCGCATTGTTTTGGGCGGTTTTCGTAGATGCTGCACAGGGTGTCGCCGGTGTCATTTTTGATGAGAAACGGGCATTTGAACAGGAGTTCGCAGCAGTTGCCACATTGGTTGCATTCGCCCTGTCGGTTTTTTTGTTGTTGCGCGACATAGGCTTTGCGAAATTGCAATAGTAAAAAGCGTCGTACTTTGCCGATAGCTTGTTCGCACATTTTGCCAGGGATTTTGGGCATGGGATAGTCCTGTTCCTTATTTTATTCTTTCGATTTCGCGCTCTGCGGCCTGTACATCGCTTTTGGTGTCGTGAACGGCGATGGTGAGGTCGCAGTGTTGGGTTTCGCCGCCGTTGAGCGTGATGACGCGCCCGGCGTCGCGTTCAAAGCTTTTGGCATTGGGATAGTTGGTGGCGGGTTCGAGGCCCACGACATATCCATCTCGGGTTGCTGCGGTGTTTTTCCAGAGGGTAAAATACGGCATTTGTTTGAGTGAGTAGTGGAGCGAAGAGCCGAGGTTGCCTTCGGCGTTTTTGAGCAGGACAGATGTGTTGCCTTCGCTGTTGCCGGCGAGTTGATAAAAATAAACTTGTTCGATATAACCCGGGGTGGGGCCAAGGAATTGGTCGAATGTGTTGATGCCTTCCTCTGCGCGTGGATCGCGTGGGGAGACAGTTTTATGCGGGGTAACGATGGATGCGCCTTCTTCGAGGAGGGGTGCGCCGTAGTTGCAGTGGTAGAGCAGTTCCATTTCAGCGGGTTTGTCGTTGAGGTTGGTGACTTGATCGGCTATGGTGAGGCTGTTGCTGCCGAGCTCGGTCGATATGGCTGTGGTGAGGCGCAGCGCAGGACCAAACATCATGGTTTCATCGACGATGCCCAATACGGTGATGCGATGGGGCGGTGTTAGGTCGATTTGCACTTCGACATGGCGCGCGGGTATGTTGGCGATTTTGCCGTGCAGGGGGACAAAGACTTCGGCTTCGTTGCCGTTGTTGTCGATTACGATGTCGTTGCCGGGTGCGCCATTGCTGTCGAGGCCACAGCGCACGATCCATTCGTTAAAGCCTTTGAGCCATCCCAGGCCGCCCCGGTCGTTGAGTTCGATGAAGGCCGGGTTGACGAGGTCGCGCACGGGCGATTCCCAGCCGAGGGGTATGCCGCGATAAGTGCCTTTCCATATTCCCATGCCGCGCGTGGGGACGATGAATACGGAGAGTGCGCCGTTGTCGATTTCAATGAGGTCGATCCCGTCTTGTGTGCCGCCTTTAAGGGCGGTTTTTTGTACGCGCCAGATGTGTTCTGTGCCAAGTGCCAAGGTGGATTCATCTATGGCCCACGATTCTGTCCAGAGTGCGCGTTCGACGTTGGTGAGAACGAAGCGATACATGCCTTCCATAGAAATTTCCTTCTGAAGGTGCCTCACACAAAGACACGGAGACACAAAGGGGGATGTCTATTTTTTTGTGTATGATCATCAGAATATACGGGAAAATGCGCGAGGTGAAAAGCGCAACGTGGAGGCGGTTGTCAAAATGGGTATAAGAACGTATAATTTTCTAACAGATGTTATGTAGCTTTAAGGCATTGGCGATTGGGAAATGAATAGACAAACTTTTTTCTTTTGCGGTATTGGTGGCAGTGGCATGAGTGCTATTGCACAGGTGTTGTTGCACCAGGGCCATGCGGTGCGCGGGTCGGATCGCAGTTATGACCAGGGGCAGAATGCGGATTTGTACGCGCGGTTACAGGCGCTTGGGGTGTTGTTGTTTCCGCAAGATGGATCGGGCGTGGATGCAGATGTAGATGTGCTGGTGGTGTCGAGTGCGGTCGAGCCGACGATTTTGGATGTGCAGGCGGGGCTGGATCGCGGTATTGCTATTTGCAAGCGGGCTGAAGTGCTGGCGGACTTGTTTCATCGGGGCACGGGGATAGCCGTGGGGGGGACGAGTGGAAAATCGACGGTGACGGGGATGATTGGGCATATTTTGAATAGGACCGGACGCGATCCCACGGTGATCAATGGGGGGATGATGCGCGATGCGGTGCAGCCTCCGCGGTTGGGCAATGCCCTGTGTGGTGATGCCGAGTTGGTGGTGATTGAGGCAGATGAGAGCGATGGTACGATTGCGCTGTACGAGCCGACTGTGTCGGTGTTGACGAATATTTCGCTGGATCACAAGCCGATGGCGGAGTTGGAGTCGCTTTTTGGGATGTTTTGCGCGCGGGCAAGAGATGCGGTGGTGGTGAATCGTCTGTGCGAGCGGTCGATGGTGTTGACGCAGGGGGTGAAGCGGCGGGTGACTTTTGGGGTGGATTGCGAAGGGGCAGATGTGCATGCTGCTGATGTCGTGTTGTTGCCCGATGGTGTGCGGTGTGTTGTCAATGGGCAGTCTTGTCGGTTGCGCGTGCCTGGGCGACACAATGTTGCCAATGCAGTGGCGGCTATTGCCGCGTGTGGGGTGCTTGGGGTAAGCGCGAGGGATGGCGCAGAGGCATTGGGTGATTTTCGGGGGATTGGCAGGCGGTTGGAGGTGGTGGGCAAGGCGCAGGGGGTGACGGTGATTGATGATTTTGCACATAATCCGGATAAAATTGCCGCGAGTTTGGCTACGCTGAAGGCGCAGCCTGGTCGCGTGTTATCTGTGTTTCAGCCACACGGATTTGGGCCAACGCGGTTTTTGATGGGTGGGCTGATTTCGGCATTTGTCAATGGGATGGATGCAGATGATCTGGTAATTATGTCGGAGATTTTTTATGCGGGCGGGACAGCGCAAAAGGATATTTCGTCGGGTGATTTGATCGCGCAGATTGCGCGTGCTGGGCGACGGGCTGAGTATATTGAAAGGCGCGAGGATATTGTTGTGCGTTTGGCGGAGGAGGCGCGGGATGGCGACCGTGTTGTGGTGATGGGCGCGCGGGATGATTCGCTGACGGTTTTTGCAAGAGATATATTATCTCAGATTGAGAGCAGGGCGCGATGAGCTTGCCTCCCAAATTGCAGCCGGGCGATACGGTGGGGGTGATTGCGCCGTCCGGGTCTTTTGATCGCGAACGGTTGGCGCCCGGGTTGGCGTTTTTGCGCGCGAAGGGGTTTGGCGTGCGCGAGGGGGCGTCGCTTTACGCGCGAGATCGGTATTTGGCGGGGACGGATCGGGCGCGTGCGGATGATGTGAATGCGATGTTTGCCGATGGGGATGTGAAGGGTCTTTTTGTCGCGCGCGGGGGGTATGGGGCTGCGCGCATGTTGGCGTTTTTGGATTGGGCGTCTATTGCCCAAAATCCAAAGGTGCTGGTGGGTTTGAGCGATACGACGGCGTTGCAGTTGGCGATTTTTGCGCGAACGGGGCTGGTGACATTTTCCGGGTGGTTGCTGTGTTCGGATGTGACGGCAGAGGGCGTTGACCCGGAGACGGATCAGGCGCTGTGGGCGGCGGTGTGTTCGCACGAATTTGAAGGTGTTGGTTTAACGCCTTTGCGCGGTGGCGAGATGAAGGGCCAGCTAATTGGGGGATGTTTGTCGCTGGTGGCGTCGCTGGTGGGTACACGGTTTTTGCCAGTGCTGGACGGTGCGGTGCTGGTGCTGGAGGATGTGAATGAGCCGCCGTATCGCGTAGATCGGATGCTGAATCAGTTGGCGATGGCCGGGGTGTTTGATCGGGTCGCAGGTGTGGTGTTTGGCGAGTTTGTGGATTGCGAACCCGAGCGCGAGTCAGAAGGCCGGATTGAGGATGTGATCGATGATTTTGTGGCGCGGGTGTCTTGTCCTGTTTTTTGTGGTTTGCCTTATGGGCATGGCAAGGCGCGGCGGGTGTTGCCGATTGGGCTGGATGTCAGGGTTGCACGGGATGTGTTGGAATTTGATCTATGAAAAAAATACCTCTGATATTTTTTGTCGCTTTGACGCTGTCGTGCGCGGTGATAAATCGACTGAATTTGTTGACGCCCGAGCAAGAGGTGGAACTCGGCAGGCAAGCCTCGCGAGAGGTGGAGCGGTCCGTGCGATTGTACAGGGACCCACTGGTGCGCGCTTATATAGATAGCCTGGGTCAGGCTCTGGTGCGGGTGTCGGCACGGTCACAGTTTCGATATTATTTTAAGGTGGTCAATGCGCCCGAGGTGAATGCTTTTGCTTTGCCCGGGGGATTTATATATGTGAATCTCGGCCTGATTAAAGCCGCTGAAACCGAATCGGAACTGGCCGGGGTGATCGGGCACGAGATAGGGCATGTAGAGAAGCATCACGGGGCCAAAAAAATTTCACAGCAGTATGGTGTTGCCGTGCTGGTCGATGTGATATCCGGGGGCGGGGATCCATCACTGAGGCGAAAAATTATCGCCCAATTAGTGGGATTTGGCGGGGGATTGGGCGTGCTGAAATACGGGCGAGAAGCAGAGCGCGAATCCGATGCGTTTGCCGTGCGGTGTATGGTGAATGCGAGAGTTGATCCCGAGGGCATAGCGCGTTTTTTTGAGACG
>CBDDHW010000011.1:0-7821 GCA_965228575.1 Rhodospirillaceae bacterium
TTGGGACAATACGATTTTCGCGCGGCTTTGGGTAAAATCAGTGATTATGGTGGCAATGCTGCTGACGAGAAGCGATTTGAACAGTCCTTCGTAGTTACAGATGTTACAAAGACGTGGAACACGCCGAAGGGCGGTGGCTGGGACGACGAAAACTCTTGGAGTAACAAATCTCTACCAAGCCCAAATGACAGTTTGCTGATTGAGACCAAAAACGAGAGCAGTGTTCGGATCAATGGTTCAGAAGGTTACTTAGTTAAAAAAATAATACTGAAAGGCGCATTAGCACTCGACAATGGGAGTTTGCAAGTCGATCAGTTAGTCGGGGTTGAAGGATCATTAGCATTAAACGGAGGGACCTTAACAAATACGTTCGTGTTGGGCGAAGAAAAATTTGAAGTGGTTTTAAAAGCTGGTGCGATGAGTGGGGCAATACTTTCCGCGGACGCCACAATGAGCAGCGGCCCTTCGGTTGGGAGTGCCTCTTACACGTTCACAGATGGTCTCACGCTGAACGGGACGCTGACTGCGGAGGGTCTTCGGGGCTACACGGCCACCTTGGGCTTTACGGGCAGCCAGACGGTTGACGGAACCGGAACAATCCAGCTGGTGGAAAAGAAAGACGGCGGCACGCGTGGGCAGGCGGCAATTACGGTCACAAATGTAGATTCAACCACCACGGAACACGTGATCTTCGGCGAAGACATCACGCTGGCGGGCAGCGGCAATATCAATGCACGCAGCAGTTCTGACAGCCTGTCGATCCTGGGAACGGTGCGCGCCAAAAATGGCGCAGTGAAGCTGGACGATATCGACAACGGTGGTGCCGCAATGAGCATCGATGCTTCGGCGGGGCACCGTCTCTCTGTTGGGAGCCAGAGACACGGTGTTCAATGCCGCTGGCACCGATGCCGGTGCCCTGACTTTGGTCACAGGTGGAACCGGCATTGATCTGACAGTCAACATGGACGCCACAATGAGCAGCGGCCCTTCGGTTGGGAGTGCCTCTTACACGTTCACAGATGGTCTCACGCTGAACGGGACGCTGACTGCGGAGGGTCTTCGGGGCTACACGGCCACCTTGGGCTTTACGGGCAGCCAGACGGTTGACGGAACCGGAACAATCCAGCTGGTGGAAAAGAAAGACGACGGCACGCGTGGGCAGGCGGCAATTACGGTCACAAATGTAGATTCAACCACCACGGAAACACGTGATCTTCGGCGAAGACATCACGCTGGCGGGCAGCGGCAATATCAATGCACGCAGCAGTTCTGACAGCCTGTCGATCCTGGGAACGGTGCGCGCCAAAAATGGCGCAGTGAAGCTGGACGATATCGACAACGGTGGTGCCGCAATGAGCATCGATGCTTCGGCGGGCACCGTCTCTCTGTTGGGAGCCAGAGACACGGTGTTTCAATGCCGCTGGCACCGATGCCGGTGCCCTGACTTTGGTCACAGGTGGAACCGGCATTGATCTGACAGTCAACATGGACGCCACAATGAGCAGCGGCCCTTCGGTTGGGAGTGCCTCTTACACGTTCACAGATGGTCTCACGCTGAACGGGACGCTGACTGCGGAGGGTCTTCGGGGCTACACGGCCACCTTGGGCTTTACGGGCAGCCAGACGGTTGACGGAACCGGAACAATCCAGCTGGTGGAAAAGAAAGACGGCGGGCCACGCGTGGGCAGGCGGCAATTACGGTCACAAATGTAGATTCAACCACCACGGAACACGTGATCTTCGGCGAAGACATCACGCTGGCGGGCAGCGGCAATATCAATGCACGCAGCAGTTCTGACAGCCTGTTGATCCTGGGAACGGTGCGCGCCAAAAATGGCGCAGTGAAGCTGGACGATATCGACAACGGTGGTGCCGCAATTGAGCATCGATGCTTCGGCGGGCACCGTCCTCTCTGTTGGGAGCCAGAGACACGGTGTTCAATGCCGCTGGCACCGATGCCGGTGCCCTGACTTTGGTCACAGGTGGAACCGGCATTGATCTGGACAGTCAACATGGACGCCACAATGAGCAGCGGGCCCTTCGGTTTGGGAGTGCCTCTTACACGTTTCACAGATGGTCTCACGCTGAACGGGACGCTGACTGCGGAGGGTCTTCGGGGCTACACGGCCACCTTGGGCTTTACGGGCAGCCAGACGGTTGACGGAACCGGAACAATCCAGCTGGTGGAAAAGAAAGACGGCGGCACGCGTGGGCAGGCGGCAATTACGGTCACAAATGTAGATTCAACCACCACGGAACACGTGATCTTCGGCGAAGACATCACGCTGGCGGGCAGCGGCAATATCAATGCACGCAGCAGTTCTGACAGCCTGTCGATCCTGGGAACGGTGCGCGCCAAAAATGGCGCAGTGAAGCTGGACGATATCGACAACGGTGGTGCCGCAATGAGCATCGATGCTTCGGCGGGCACCGTCTCTCTGTTGGGAGCCAGAGACACGGTGTTCAATGCCGCTGGCACCGATGCCGGTGCCCTGACTTTGGTCACAGGTGGAACCGGCATTGATCTGACAGTCAACATGGACGCCACAATGAGCAGCGGCCCTTCGGTTGGGAGTGCCTCTTACACGTTCACAGATGGTCTCACGCTGAACGGGACGCTGACTGCGGAGGGTCTTCGGGGCTACACGGCCACCTTGGGCTTTACGGGCAGCCAGACGGTTGACGGAACCGGAACAATCCAGCTGGTGGAAAAGAAAGACGACGGCACGCGTGGGCAGGCTGGGCTGACATTTAATGGTGAAGAATCCGGTAGCGAAGAGATCTTACGAATTGGCTCTGGAGTTTCTTTCACTGGATCAGGTGAAATCGATGCATCCTCGGGAGACTTGATCGTTGTTGAGGGGAATGTATCAGCTTTAGGTGGCGAAATGAAGCTTTCGAAGGAAATTCAGTTATTAGGCGATCTAAGCGCGGCGATAGACGGAAAACTGACGATATCGGGTGCGCATTCCTTTAGCGAAAGCTCAGTGACGACGATATCGGTCGGTTACGTCGACGGTGTGGCACAATCCAGTGAGTTGAACTTCGCCAAAAGCGTTTTCCCTTGAAGGAATTCTCCGGGTCGAGTCCACAAACCCCAGCGATTTTGTCATTGGCGATCGATTTTGTGTTTCTCACTTCTGATGAAGACGTGTCCCTCATCGTTTGACTCTGTCCAAAGGATTGAACATTGGCGACGGAAAAACATTTGGAATTGATCTTCAACTCTGAAGACGACTTCCTCGAGCTGCGGGTGGTTTCGGGTTCGACATCCGGAGTAGATGAGATGATCTAGGTATTATTCCTTTAGGGTGTCAATTAAACAGCAGTTGCCATCAGCATGCGAAAATTATTTTCGCTTTTAACTTTTAAAACGACATTTTTGGTCTACTAAATGCTGCGGAAACACAAACTGTCACCCTTGTTCTTAAATATCGCAACTTTACGGGAATATTCCTCGATTAAAAGCGAAGGTGGATGTCGGCTTTCAATGTTACCATTGATCGGTTTTCAAGTGCAGCGAAGGTCCGTTTTCCGCCGGTTCTGTGGAAAAAAACAACGTGTTTGCGGGCGCAGCAATTGGGGTGTGGATTTTGGGGTCGAAACACCTTTGTTTTGTTACGTTGCCTTTGATGCTGCAGGTGCACCAAAGATCTTTGCTAGCTTTCTGAGGTTTTGGGCGGTTGCGGCGAGTAGGAATTCGTCGCTTGCACCGCATGGGCCGCGCAATCGGAGCCGTCCGAGGCCGAGAATGCGTTTGAGATGTGCGAAGAGCATCTCGACTTTCTTTCTCAGCTTCATTGAGATGTTCATATTGGCGCGTCTTGGATATGTCGCGGGCCACTTGGCGGGCATCTTCGTGCTCTTCCCGAGTGATGGAGCGGAAGTCCATGTTTGGACAGCAGCGTGCTTTAGATGGGCAACTCTGACAGGTTAGTTTTAGCGCGCGGTACTTGGCGACGCCTTTTCCGGACGGCTTTCGGTCCGGCCCAGAATAGTTTCGCCGGAATTGTTTCAGGTCCTGACCTTCTGGGCAGATGTATTGGTCGTTTCTCAGCATCCCATTCGAAGTCCCGCACGTGTCCAAGTGCCATCCGTTCGGCCTGCTTTGTCGATTACCTCTCTTTCGTCCGGTGGACAATTTTTCTGCGCCGCGGCTTTCACATTGCGGACATTCGTTGCGTTGCAGCATATTCAGACATATCGTTGTCTGCTGAGGGGACAAAGCTTCCCTCTGGCTAATGCATCTGAATGTCCTGTGTGGGTGGCTCCTGCATTGCAAGCGTTTTTTTGTGGTGTTTGCGCATATTTCGTCAGTACAGTCGTGTGTCCGGCCTGTTTATGTTTCGGCATTGCCTCCACTGGCCCTGATGAATTCCGCAAGCGAGGTTCCATACGGCTAAACGACCTCGTTGGGCCGCAGACATTCCCGGAGTTTTCCTTGCTTATGGTTGACTTAATTCCGCATCATCACTTCAACGTCTTGCATCTCGTAGCAGTTTTGCGCCGTTAGAACGCTGGCTGCCGATATGCCTCTCTTTTTGTAAGCATTGCCCAGATGATCCGAGCGGATTTGTTGGCCATTGCTGTTGTAGCCAATCTGAATGGCTTGCTAGCGATAATCTTTGCCGTCCACAGATCAACTTTTTTCCGGTGATCGTTTTTGCCATAACTGCACGAGACGTCATGCCGACGACCAACAGCTTGCGAATGTAACGATCACCTTTCTTCGTGATCTTGCCGAGCCGCTCCTTTCCGCCGCTAGATTTGTTGAGTGGCGTTAGGCCAAGCCAGGCTGCAAAGTCGCGTCCGGTTCTGAATTGCTTTGCATCGCCAATCGTCGCAATGATCGCAGACGCTGTAATTGGGGCCAATGCCAGGCATGCGCATTAACCTGCGTGCATCTGCGCTCAACAATGCATGCTGTTCGATCATTTTTGAATATCCCGCAATACGTTCGTTCAAGCCAATAAACTGATAACACTGCATGCCAAGCATTCCGTTTGCTATATCTGGCATATCAGGGTGTTCACCATCTAGATGGCGCTTTTGCGAAAGCAGTGGACCGCCCTCTACCCCAATCGGTAGGATATGCCCAAACTCACGCAGCAGACTGCGGATAACATTGGCCATCTGGGTACGCTGTCGGACTGCCAAATCGCGGGTGCGGTGGATCGACAAGACGGCCTGTTGATTCTCAGTTTTAATCTCAACAAACCGCATAGTCGGGCGACGCACGGCTTCGCAGATTGCTTCGGCATCTGCCGCATCTGTTTTGCCGCGTTTTGACATATGGCTTTCACGTAGTTGGCGGGCATCAAACGAACATCGTGACCGAGCTGTCGCAAAGTACGACCCCAGTGGTGTGACGATCCACAGGCTTCCATTCCAACCCTACAGGGCGGCAGCGCTTCAAAGAAAGCGAGCAGCTTCGCCCGCTTGATCGCTTTGTTGAAAATGACACGTCCATTCTCGGATATACCATGCACTTGAAATACATCCTTGGCCAAATCTAGGCCGATAGTTTAAACTGTCATTGGGTGGCTCCATTCCTAGCAGTTCAAAGTAACTGCACTTTGGCACATTCGATGCCGGTGGAGCAGGTGCCACCCACCTCATCCGCTTTGACTGCCCAAAGCTGGTGGACGTGATTAAAGGAACAGGAAAGCGCCCGGGACGATTGTCTCGGACGCAAACTTTTCAGATTGAGCGATTTACTTGATGGCGAGGATGTCAAAGTTTGCTAAACGTTTTGCGACAACCCCTTCATCCCAACCACCTGCGATCAGAAACGGAAGCTTGCTCACTCAGCAGCCCTGCAACTTGACCTGCAAAGTGAGCTTCGCGGCCCGAGTTGTCCGCAAAGATGTCAAAGATTGCGAAGTTGTTCTCGTCGATTTGCACAGCTGCCCAGAACAATGTCTTGGGCTCAGTTTCGGCAACGATTGGACCCGCTGCAGTCAGCAGAGCTGCCAATTGTTCGCTTTGACCTGGGGCCGCTTCAAGCCGAATGTAGGTTGCGGTCGTTGCCGAGTAGAGATCAACCGGCACTTTTACAGACAAGACGTTGGAGTTGTTGATGTTGGCAACAACACCCGCGTCCCAACCGCCAGCAACCAAAGTGTCGGCGTTTTGGTTCAAAGCACCAGCAACAGCACCAGAGAAGTGGGCGTTGCGGGCTTCTTCGCTTACAAAGATATCGAAAATCGCCAGAGTGTCGTCTGCTTGCAGCGCGAACCAAAGCTCTGTGCCGGGCTCAGTTTTCTTTAACCAGCGGAGCGGCACCAGTGAGGAATTTAGCGAAGGCTTCAGTTTGGCCGTCTGCTGCGGGCATGTCGATAAAGCTTGCTGTGTAGTTGTTTCATTTTCGGCTTCCTGTGCGTTTGCTGTTGTTGAGAAAAGGGCCAGTGCTGAGAGCATTGAGAGGATTTGAGTTTTCATTTGTTCGTCTCCAGATGTGGGTTTCAGTGTTTGTCGTTTTCGATGTCACCTTGTCTCATGCCAGTCCCTTCCAACTCCAATTCCGAAATTCTATTCTTCGATAGGCATTGACTATGCATGCTCAGTTGATGAACTTGGGGCGATCTCAGCTTTGGATAACGTCGATGGAAATGAACCAAATCCGCTATTTTCTGGCCGTCTGCGAGCATCGCAACTTTACCCATGCCGCAAGCGCTTCCAATGTTTCGCAACCCTCACTGACGACTGCCATCAAGAAGCTGGAGGATGAACTTGGCGGTGATTTGTTCATCCGAGACCGGGCCGGATGCCGCTTAACTACTTTGGGAAAAAGTGGTGCAACCAAGGTTGGAGAAGGTGAAACTCCGAAGCAAATGAGGCCAAAGCAGAAGCGGTTCGGCACACCAGATTGGAGAGAGTTCCAATTTGTATCGGTGTCGGCGAGACAATCGGGCAGGGTAAAAATCTCGGCGGCCATGGAACGCATACGAAAGAAAGTGCCCCAAGCTGAGATCGAGTTGATTGTAGAGTCAAAAGATATCCTCTTGGCAGAACTGCGAGAGGGCAAGTTCGACCTCGTGGTGACTGCTGATAAGGTGAGCGATGAGCTCTATCGAATAGATGATCTCTATAGTGAGGCCTATGCGGTTGTCGTCTCCGATACGCATCCGTTTGCTCAGATGGGTGCGGTTTTCCCTCGCTGATCTTGCCAATACAACGATGCTTGATCGGCCAAATTGTGAGATGAGGGACACGTTGCATGGCACTTGCGCTGATCGTGGTCATGACCTCTATGCAGCCTATCGGTCCAATCGCGTCGATTGGTTGATCGAACTCGCCCGGCAAGGATCAGGAGCTGTTATTCTGCCCGTTACTGCAATTCCCGAACACGCCGACCTTGTATCGCTTCCGATCTCAGATGTCGAAATTGTGCGTGAAGTTGTTGCACTACGCTATCGGCACCAAGCCTCAAGATCAGAAACAACCGACCTCATTCGAGAGTTTGCCAGAGCATAGATTTTTCTAATATCTAACCAAAGCGGCCGGTCGTGCAATTCGCAGCATTGGTAACTCTGGGCTCAGAGCCGCTATTCCTTGCGCCGCAGCATCGGGGCAATTCCCTTCAAATCGGATCTAGGTCTTTTTGATCGCCTTATTGGGCCCATTGCGAAACTGCCGTCGGATTCAGTTCGAAATCAATTTCTTACCTGCTTGTTGAATCGCGCTACCTAAAACGGCAAGTCTAAAAGGTGTTACTACGGGTTTACTAAGGGGTGTTCAGCTTGAATTCTGTAAATTGACTGACGAGATATGCCCATTGCTTTGGCAATTGAGGTGATTGATGAACCAGCTTTGAGCATG
>CBDDHW010000012.1:0-6969 GCA_965228575.1 Rhodospirillaceae bacterium
GGGTGCAGCAGTTCAGGTGCTGTAGGATCACATCGAGGATAGCAGATGACAGCTTGCTGCAACAACTTCAGGCTAGTGACCTGAGACCGAGGTCGACGACGTCCGCAACTGGGGCAGAACGTCCAAGCGCCGCGTACCAGCCACTGGGCGATGTCGTCGTCTGGATCGATCGTCATCTCAAACATGCCTGGCTTCACGACAGAAACTGCAAAGCAGTTGTCAAACTCCATACCCCAACTTTTCGGTGCATCTGAATCCGTCTGGCTCTTGAAAAGACGCTGTCCGGTCTGATGAAACCATCGCTTCAAGCTGGTGAAGGGAATGAAGTTCGCGGCCTCGACGTCGATCTCGCTGAAGTCAGGAATAGATCTACGCAGAGCGGCAATGAAGTCTTCAAAGTTCCGTGCGTTCTGTAAGGCATCTTCGATAGCTGCCTGGACGAATTCCGACAGCGAACCTCGAGCGGAACTCAGAGGAGCCGCGCGCTTTTTGATTGGCGGCGGTTTTGGCACGGGGACGCTCATGGCTTTGTCCAGTTTGGAGTGATCCTTGATCCAGTTGCGAATGGTAGACTGCGATATATAGCCTTCGGCTTGGGGATCCTCCGCGGTAAACTTCGGAATGGCGACCTTCAGAGCGGCTAGAACCTTCTTGGTAGCTGTGTGTCGCTTGATAATGCCTGCGATTTGTTCCTTCTCTTCCGCCGAAAACCGGGACAGCGGTCTGCCACGAGATGAAGAAGCTGGTGCCGACGGCTTAGATGATCGGGACGTCTTGTCCTTTTGAGCCTGTTCAGCGAAGAAGGCGTCCATTTCCTTTTCCAGGAGCTTCTCCAAATCCGATTCCTCCGCGTCGTCGGATTGACCCGAACTGTGCCGCTTAGCGGTTGGGACATGCTTAGCGAAAGAGAACCGTGTCTGCCCTCTCGGAGGTTGTGCATCTTCTTGGATGACGACGTCCGAATCACTGTCCAAGTCGATGACTCCGTGTCCGGCGGCACCGTCGCCTGCATCGGCATTCTCCATGACGTAGTAGAGGATGTAAGCCTTTTCTTCAGCAGGCAAGACAAAGTCAGACAAAGTAGTGATGATCTGGTCATTGCACTTCAGGACATGCTTCTCTTGCCGTCTATAGGCCACATAATGTCCCGAATCGGCGGCGGCACCGATGTGTGCTATCAGACTTTGCAGCCTGTAAGTCCTGTCGCCGACAACCAGCGCGTCAGTGCAATCAACTTTGTGCGCCAGCATTCGTCGTTCGGTGTTCCACCGCTTCAACGATAGCATTAGCACTTCTGGCCATTCCGTGATGTTTGTGCTCCACAGAGGCGGATCCTCGGCCAGCTCTTTGTTGATGCACTCGGACTGCCAGCAACTCCAACCCCGGAAACCATCGGCGATGTGCCGTTGTTGGAGATAGCGGTCTACTGCCTCTTGCACGGACAAAAGGGGCGCCTCGTACTGCAACGTGAGCTGCAGATGCAGGAAGCTGTCGGCGGGGAGGTTGCGACCATGACCGCAATGCTGGCAAAGTAAACGAGGAACTTCTTGCCCGCGAAGACTTAGTTGAAGGCCTTCGCAATCGACTAGCAAACGGACTAGAAACTCGGCTGCGTCCTCCTGTCGCCCGTTGTAGCTTGTCCGAGTGAAGGCTGTAGGGATGCGACGAGCTTGCTCTAGATGCATGGAGTTCAGCACATCCTGCAGATGCCGCTCGGTCTCTGAGGTGCGAGCTGCCAGTTTACGGACCAAGGCTGGGACGCCGAGAACCGCCTGCAGGGATGCGGTAATGAAACACGACGATCCCAAGTTGTAGAATCCAACTGCTGGCGCCGTGGCTGCCATGACGAACAAGCTTGAGCGCAAGATTTTAGTATCTGTGAGCCGGAAGACTGACAAGAATCGCCCTCTTGTCGTTAGAATGGTTCTGGACTAAGAGCATGTCAGCACTGCAGCGTACGAAGTGCAGTCATAGAGTCTTTATTCCCTGCAGGAGACATGTGTCATGTCGAGATCGGCCAGACGGCGGCCGTGTTTTGCACACGCAACCACTCAGTCCGGACGATGTCACGACCGAGAGAATCAAAAATCCTGGACTTCTAGCTGAAAGTTTCCTGCAGAAGACATCTCTTCTGTGTCATGTCGAGATCGATCCAAACGACGGCCGTGTTTTGCACGCGCAACCATTCAGTCCGGACGATGTCACGACAGAGGGGATCAAAAAACCTGGACAGCTAGCTGAAAGCCACGATCATGTTGCCTGCATCATGTCTCACTTGGAACAACGACGAATACCTAGATGTGAGTTTGATTGAGACTAAGCTGGCAGCTGTCCGCTGTGCTTACCGGTTCTCGGCCAGGCTCACTCAAAAAGACCAGCTGCCGTGCTCGCGGCTGCCCGTGTGTCGGATCCGCTGGCCGGCTTATGCAAGCGAGCTCGCATGGCCGTTTCAAAATCATCGGTTCGCATGGGCTTGTGTGCGACTGCCGCACGGGCCACGACCTCTGCTACGTGACCCGTGTAGAATGTGTTGCCTGCGGCCGCGATAAACAAGAAACTGCGAAACGGGCTTTGCGGCTTCGAAAGCCATGCATGAAACCAATGAGCAGCTTTGACAACCTCTGCTTCACTTGGGTCTGGCTTTGCCTCACCGGTTTTCTGCCGCTTTGCTTGGCGTAGGCTGCCTGTGTCACGCTCCGTCTGGCTCCCCTTGCCTAGGTTTAAGGTGTTGAGGATTGGCTCGAGCTCGACCAGTTCCTTTTCAATCTTCTCATACAGATCTGGTTTCAGCAAGCTGCGGATGTTGTCGCTTCGGAAGTGTTTCACTGCAGCAACCAGAGCGGCTGCGGTTAGGCTGATGCCGGCTCCAATGTGCCACTGGTCACCATTGCCAGCGCACAAGTGCGAATGGTACTTCGCCTTCTGGTTGCCCTTGCTGACAGCCTCCCACAACTTGGGCATGGAAAGATTGTCGATGGCCGATTCCCCATACGGCTCCAGCAGCTGCATGGCTGGAGAATCCCACGGGAACAGCTTTACACGCCGGCTTTCCGTGGCAGCGGTTGCGGCGGGGCTCGAGGTCGCACCGGCGCCGAAGAGTCCGTCGGCCATGATGGCAGTAGGATTGCAGGCAAGAGAATATCGCTAGAGCACACTTGAACAAGCTGAGTGCACAGCAGATCGCTGAAGCCAGTCAAAGACCTCAAAAAACACCAACCGTTGCATTGCGAATCTTTCTCTCAAGATGCATTCTGTTGACTCGAAAGTTTCGCTGATTTCAGCTATCCAAAAACTCGAACAGAGCCGTAGGACCAGTTCAAAGAACCGGCAGGCGATTGTGGCTTGCCCACAACCTTCTCTACGATGAAAGCAGCTAGATCACTTCTTTTTGTATGGTCCGCGAGGCCCTCGCCTTGGGCGATCCGGTCGCCTTCTGTGGCGCGCCCGCTGTAGGCGAGCGCGACACTCAGCCGCCATCGTCTTGTCCTGCTCCTCGATGCGGGACAACGCCAGGTCACACTGCGCGGAGGTGAGCTCAAGCAAGAGGTGCGTGAGGCGGCCCTGGCCATGCCGATGGAGTAGAGGCAAGTCTGCGATGTTACAAAGATCGCAGTACCCTGATGGTCCGGCGAAGGCTGGACCGCCCCGTTCGCCCATGACGCAGCCGTAACCGAGTCCTCGGCACCGTCCGTGGCCCTGATGTGGTCCCCACTTCTCCTGATAGATGAACTTGCCGCGGCCCTCGGACTTGTGCGAGTTCGACTTCTCGATCTTCTCCTTCTTCACTCTCTTGACAGGCACAACGTTTTCCGATTCGGGCTTTGTTACCGCTTCCGATTCAACCGCCTCGTCTTGCAAGCTTTCCCCGGCGGACTTCTGTTCGATGTCCTTTTCGGAGTCTGAGCACAGGTCGATCACGTCCTTGCTCGGCTTCAAGTTCCACATGGCTAAGGAGCGAGGCTAGACCAGATTCGAGATTCGAGCTGACAGAGCTTGCACGTCATCTTCCTAAAGAATGTCGCAGACGACGAAACAACAGCATACTCGCGAACTGGAAATCTCGGCGAGAGAAGCCCGGCCTTGGAGAACATGCAATTCTAGAAGTTGATTGCGACCTCGATGCTGCAAGTCTACCCTGTCTCTAGCCTTCAACGTGAAAGTCACTTTCTGCAAACCAGCCTTGAGACAACGATCTTTCGTAGCCAGCTATCCTGGCTTCATGGGTTTATCGGAAACCGCTTTGCCATGGCTGCGGAAACTTTGCAAAGCAAAAAACATCTGAGTCCGCGTGTCCCATGTACAACATGGATCCCTCTCTCCCGGGTCCCCCACACCCAGCCACCAGAAATCTTTTTGTTTGTGCCCTCTTCCCCCAGTCAGCCGAATACTCTCTCCCCCCCATGGAACTTCGCGCCCACAATCCTTGCCGTCGTCTGCAAAGAATTCAGGCGACTTGGCGCGTCTGCGTTTCACGACCAACACAGAGGCAATAGCATGATACCTCTAGCTCACGCGGATAGAGAAGCACATCACCGACACCGCTACTCGCCCGCCGCATCTGTTGGCCTACGACCGGCACCGAAAAATTGAAAGACGTTCAGACGCTATCGTTTTAGTGGCTCTATGTTGTGCCACCTGATGGCCTACGACCGGACAAAACTTTCCGTTTCACAGACTCTTCGCCCCAGCACCAGAACTCCGTGCGTCTTACGCCGAAAACCAAAGCCGAGACACCGGCCGAGGCCGAGACCCCGGCCCCTAGCCTCGGGCGAGGAGCGAGAAGCACATCACCGACACCGCCAATCGCTCGCTGCAGAAGCCGGGCACTATATGTCTATACATGTATATGTACACACACAAACATGACGTTGCTGATGCTGATGATGCTTTTGTATACTATGCTACAAATCTTGCTGATGCCGATGATGCTTTGGTATATCAATTTTAAAAATGCTGCTGATGCCAGTGATGCTTTTTATCCATGTTTAGCCGGAGCCTGCTGATGCTGATAATGTTTTTTCATCCGTGTTTAGCAAAACCTGCTGATGCTGATGATGCTATTTACCTGTTTTTAGACAAAGGCTGCTGATGCTAATGATGCTTTTCACCTGTGTTTAAACAATATACGCGTATGTATGTGTAGTATGTTGTACTATATATATATATATGCACATTAACTTAGCATAACATATGTAATATATATATATGTATATATATATATATATATATATATATATATATATATATATATATGTGCGTGTGTGTGCGTATATATGTATGTGTGTGTCTGTGTAAGTATGTATATGTATATATACCTATCACATATATATATATATATATATGTATGTGCGTGTCTATAATTATATGTGTATGCATGTATATATATACATACATGACTTTGCTGATGCTGATGATGCTTTTGTATGCTGTGCTATAAACTTTGCTGATGCTGATGATGCTTTTGTATATCCTTTTTAAGATTGTGCTGATGCTGATGATGCTTTTCATCCGTCTTTAGCCGGGACCTGCTGATGCTGATGATGCTTTTCGTCCGTGTTCAGCAAAACCTGCTGATGCTGATGATGCTTTTGACCTGTGTTCAGACAAAGGCTGCTGATGCTGATGATGCTTTCTGCCTCGGTTCATTGGCTTGCAGCCTTTTAGCAAGACCGGAGAGCTGCCCGGACTATTCGTTTGCAGTAAGTGGTCTCCGGAAAACTGCTCTGCTCCCGGGCCGGCCAAAAAAGTTTGGGAGGTCCGAGAAACGCTGAACTGCCTCAAGCCTATGAGGGGTTCACTAAAACTGCACAGCTCCGCGGCGCAGTTTATGCTCTAGTACGCGCATCGTCCCTCACGCCTCCAGAGTCACTTTCGGAGCAAACTGGGCACTAATCGGGCATGAGGCAGGGAGACTCGGGACACTATCTGGCCTGCGCGGGGACACTTTTAGAGACCGAACGCGGCGAGTACAGCTACTAACTCTTACTCCCGGCCGCTTGCGGACACAAACTTCGAAACAATCCTTCAAGAAACGTCCTTCACACACGCGCGGCGTTCTCGAGGCCACAACTGGACATCATTTGAGCCAACTCGTGCGCTCAAATCGGTCCCACGCCTCGGCGTGCGCATTCCAACTTGTAAGAACACCAATTCCAAATGCATTTGACCTCCAACGCTCTCAGGACCAAAAGTCTACATCATTTGATCTGACTCGTCCATCTGGATCTGTTCCAAGGCTCGGCGTCTAGACCATTTCAAACTTGAAACAGGTGCCTGTTCCAACAGACTTGAAACCTGTTTCACCAAGCCTGTGGGACGTACACGTGGCCTGAAGAGGCCTCGAAACAGTTGGAAACAGTCGATTTAGATCAAATGATGCAGGCTAGAACCCATTTGGAGGTTGAAAGAGGGCTCATGGACACGTTTCAAGCCTGTTGGAACAGGGACCTCTTTCAAGTTTGAAATGGGCTGGACAATGAGCCTTGGAACAGATCCAGACGGACGAGTCAGATCAAATGATGTAGACTTGTGGTCCTGAGAGGCTTGAAGGTCAAATGCATTTGGAATTGGTGTTTTTACAAGTTGGAATGTGCACGCCGAGGCGCGGGACAGATTTGAGCGCACGAGTTGGCTCAAATGATGTCCAGTTGTGGCCTCGAGAGCGCCGCGCGTGTGCGAAGGACGTTTCCTGAAGGACTGCATGCGCGGAGGCTTCTACTGAATCACCGCCGGTTGGCTGCTTACCGGACCCTTCTACTGAATCGCAGCTCCGGGATTGGTTCCAATGAGCAGAGAACCTGAAATGATGCAGACTCGTACAGTAGACAGCGTTTCGCGTGCTCGAAACCCACGAGCCATGCTTCTCTTCAGCCTTCACCCCACCCCCCCCCTTCGAAGCTACCTGAACTCTGCACAAAATTTGGCCTTGGACCATGAATATTTGGCCTTGAGGTTTGGCCTTGGACCACA
>CBDDHW010000013.1:0-35126 GCA_965228575.1 Rhodospirillaceae bacterium
ATTTTGGCGGAAACGTTGATGCCAAGACCGGATTTAAGACGCGCTCAATTCTCGTTGCGCCGTTGGTTATCGGTCATGATTGCTTGGGCGCGATTGAAATCATCAACCGCGCCGGTGGCGACGGGCTATTTTCCCACGATGATTTGGTCTTATTGGAAACGCTCGCTGGTGCAGCAGCACTTGCCATCAACAATTTCAGGTTAACGGAAAAAATCGTTCAACAGGAACGTAGTCGTCACGAACTCGAACTGGCTGCCGAAATTCAGCGCGACCTTCTGCCCTCGGCATCACCGCAAGATTTTCCGGTCCATGGCATAAATATTCCCGCACGGTCCGTATCAGGAGACTTCTACGACATTTTACCTCTTTCTGATGGTCGGATTTGGTTCAATGTCGGTGACGTCTCCGGAAAGGGAATGAACGCATCTTTGTTGATGGCGAAAACATCCAGCTTGTTTCGATGCCTCGCTAAGAGCGCCGAGCATCCAGGCCAGCTTCTCAATGCAATTAACAGCGAGTTATGCGAAACAACATCGCGCGGCATGTTTGTTACTATGGTTGGCGGATTGTTTGACCCCGCCACGGGCGTTGTTCGCCTGACCAATGCCGGACACGAACCGCCGCTGCACTTTGACTTTCGTACCGAACGCTTCACACCGATACCGGCCGACGGGCCGCCGCTGGGAATAGCACCCGGAATCGCTGGGCCAGAGGGTTTCCCGGTTACGGAATGGAACCTTGCAGGCGGCATGCTTTATATATTTACAGACGGCCTAACAGAGGCGACCACGTTTGGCGGGGGCATGTTGGGTATTGACGGTGTTCGCGCTCTTATTCGCGATCACGCCGAGGTGAGCCCGGACATACGGCTAAGAAATATCGCCGCGACCGTTAAATTGCCCGGACAATCCTTGCACGATGATCTCACTCTCGTTGTTGTCGAGGACGTTGACGTTAAACGCTCGGAGCAAGACATGCCGCCACCCACCGCAACGCCCACGGTTGACGGCGAAATTCTTCGCATCCGTGTTCCGGCGCGGGCAGATCGTTTAAAGCTGATTCGAGCTGCGGTCGAGCAAGCCTCCGAGTTTTGCGAGGCACCCGAGTCGTGGACATTTGACCTCAAAATGGCGGTTGATGAGGCCTGTCAGAACGTTATTCGCCATGCGTATGCCGGGAAGCCAGAAGGGGGGGATATCGTCATCGAATTCATCCGTGAAGGCGCATCAATGGTGGTCAACATTATGGATTTTGCCGACCCGGTCGATCCGGAAACCGTTCGTTCCCGCGACCTAGCGGACGTCCGGCCCGGAGGCCTTGGCGTTCACCTGATAAAATCGGTCTGTGAAGATGCGCGATTTGTGCCGCCGCCCCCCGGTGTTGGCAACTTATTTAAATTGACCAAACGCCTGCCAAACTAGATAAAATGACGTTAGGGGATACGCACGATGAGTTATGAAGTTCGTAATGTAGAGGGGGCCGCGATTGTTGAGCTCACCGGGGATGTGGATTTGCAGACATCTCCCACGGTGCGTCAACAGTTGTTGGAAAACCTCGACGCACACAAGCGGGTTGTCGTCGACCTGTCAGCCGTCAACTATATCGATTCTTCCGGCGTAGCCTCCTTGGTGGAAGCATTCCAAGTTTCTCGAAAAAAGGGCTCGTCTTTTGCGCTCGCCAATGTCTCGGCGGCGGCGCTGCGTGTCTTGAATTTGGCACGTCTCGACAAGGTGTTCAGCATTCACCCATCGGTTGACGCGGCTGTAGCGGCCGAGGAGTAGCGTTCATGGCGGAGGCGGGGGATAAAACCATGCCGACGCGAGTCGCCGAGTCCTTGGACAAAATGGGCCGCACCGCAGTCTCCGGTATTGCCGAAGTCGGTCTTGGCGCGGTGCTATTCGTCCAGTCTCTCGTGTGGATTGTCATTGGACACCGCCGGGCGCAACCGGTTCGGATCGCCGCGACCTTCGCGCGGTGTATGGAAGTCGGCATACAGGCACTTCCCATCGTTACGTTGATGTCGGTAACGATTGGGATCATGCTTGCTATTCAGGGCATCTACACCCTTCGGGTCTTTGGTGCCGAAGAACAGGTCACAATAGGTATTGGAATTTCGGTCGTCCGAGAGTTTGGACCTCTCATCACCGGCATTATTGTCGCCGGGCGGACGGGATCGTCGCTGGCCGCGCGGATCGGAACCATGCAAATCAGTCAGGAAATCGACGCGCTGCAGGTCATGGGCATCAATCCGGTGCGTTTCATCGTAGCCCCCGCCTTAATCGCCATGGCGATCATGGTGCCCATTCTTACGTTCTGGGCGGACCTGGTGATGCTTGCCGGCGCGGGTTGGTATGTCTCCGTTGATCTTGGCATGAGTATGTCCGCCTACGTCGACCGCATTGTCGAGATCGTTGCTCTAGAGGACCTGTTTCATGGCCTTTACAAGGCGATCTTATTTTCAGTTTTAATCACTCTGGTCGGTGTCATTAACGGAACCAGTGTAACTGGCGGCGCCGAAGGTGTTGGCCGCATGACAACCCGATCTGTTGTTCTATCTATCAGTGCGATCATCGTCACGGATATGGTGTTCGCCTATGTGACCACCCGCTGATGTGGTCGTTAATGTTTTTGGAAGAATCGAGTAGATGAGCGAGATCGCGCTGGAAAAAAATACACTGGAGGAAAATGCGCCCTACCAGCGTCCTGATTTGTCCGGCGCTGAATCGGTCGTTCAGGTGCGTGAGCTCGTGACTCACTACGGCACTCGCGAGATCCTTCACAAAATTGATTTTGATGTTCGCCAGGGCGAGATCATGGTCATCATGGGTGGGTCCGGTTCGGGCAAGAGCACATTGCTAAAAGCGTTGCTTGGGCTTCTGAGACCAACCTCGGGGTCTGTGCGTTTGCTCGGTGAAGATCTGAACGCCATTTCTGATGTTGAGCGGACGAAGTTGCGCCGCAAAATGGGAGTCGCCTTTCAAGGCGGAGCGCTTTTCAGTTCCTTAAATGTGCTTGAGAACATCATGCTTCCGCTCCGGGAGCACACGACGCTCGACCTCAATACTATGAATATTATGGCGCGCATGAAAATGCAGGTCGTGAATTTATCCGGATTCGAGAAACTCATGCCGGCTGAATTATCGGGCGGGATGATAAAGCGCGCAGCGTTTGCGCGTGCCATCGCTATGGATCCGAGAGTCTTATTTTGTGATGAGCCGTCAGCCGGTCTTGATCCTGTGGTGGCCTCGACCATCGACGATCTCATTCTCTCACTGAGGGACGCGATGGGGATGTCCATTGTGGTGGTGACGCACGAGCTTGAAAGCGCATTTCGAATCGCTGATCGCATTTGCGTCCTTGATCAGGGACATGTGCTGATGGTCGGTACCGTTGACGAGGTCAAAGCGTCTCCGAGCGAACGCATACAAAACTTATTGAATCGCCGAACAGAGGCGGTCGAACTTGATCCAGAGGAATACCTTCGCCAGCTCACGGCGAATCACTAGGCAACAAATAAAAAAGGCCGTAAAACAAACAAGGCTTTTGGGGGCACGCGGGGATGCAAGACAGCCGGATAAATTATGTAGTCGTTGGGACATTTGTCGCCATTATGGCGGTGGTGTTTGTTGTCGTTATTTCGATGCTGGCGGGGCGCACCGGAGCAACGGACGAGTACTACACCGTTTACGATAATGTCAGCGGTCTGAAATTTGGCTCGCTTGTCCTGTATGAAGGATATCAGATTGGTCAGGTGGACAGCGTTGAAGCCGTTCAGCGCAACGGCCAAACACTGTTTCGCGTAAATCTGGAAGTCGAAGAGGGATGGCAAATTCCCGAAGACAGCGTTGCGTCAGCGACCGTCTCAGGTCTTCTGTCCGCTATGACCATTGATATTCGCGCTGGTGAAAGCGCAACCCTGCTCGACCCGGGCTCTGAAATCCCAGGCGTTCCGCCCACCAATTTCTTCGCGGCCCTTTCCGAAATTGGTGCGGAGTTTGGTGATTTGAGCGTGAACTCAATTCGCCCGCTGCTCAACAACTTGAATATGTATGTCGAAGAAATGGGCCAGACCACCATGACGCACCTTCCCGGCATCATGGAAAACGCAGAAACGTTGTCGGCCGCATTGTCGAGAGACATTCCGGCGATTACCGAAAGCCTTCGAACAACGACAGAACTTCTGGAAACCGACCTTTTGCGGCCTGAAAATCGCGAGAATGCCGCTGCTGCGCTCGCGAACCTGGAAGCTCTCACGCGCAGCTTGAACGAAACGCTGCAAAAAGTTGACGAGCTGGTTGCGAACAACACCGGAAACGTCGATGAGTCATTGCAGAATTTGCGCTATACGCTCGATACGGTCGCGCGCTATGTGGATGACATTGCTCACAACACGGATGCGACTTTGCGCAATCTCGCAGAATTCAGTCGGGCGATACGTGAAAACCCGGGATTGTTTATCAGTGGGTCGGCGCCTGAGGATCGCAGCCAGGGAGCGGGACGATGAACGCCGGCCAAAGAATAAAATCTGCGCTGGCAGTTTTAAGCATCATCGCGTTGGTAGGGTGTTCGTCGGGAAGTCCGCCGCGCGATAATTATTATAGGCTTGCGGAGCTCTCAACGCCTTCGTCATTTGCCGAGGGACCGATCAACGGTGTGATTGACGTCCCGCCGTTTCGCGCCGCCGGCATCGTAAACGAGCGTGCAGTCTTGTTCCGCTCTGGGGCGAACCAGCTTTCTCAATACAGCTATCACCACTGGTTTGAACCGCCCGGCGTTTTACTCCAGCGTGCGACGATCAGAGCTCTTCGCCGGGCTAATGCATTTGAATTGGTCACGTCTCCGGAGATGCGTCTTGACCGTGATTTCGAATTACTCGGCAATCTACGCCGGTTTGAACACGTGCCCGCGACCTCGTCGGTTTTTGTTGAGGTGGAGATCAGCATCCGGCGCGTGAGCGGGAATGAACCCGTTATTCTCAAGACCTACGTAAATGAAGCTGCCGCACCGGGCCGCGGTGTGGAAGCCGCCGTCGCCGGTATTTCCAATGCCCTGGACTCCATTTACGCCGAGCTCCTGCGTGATTTGGAAAGCGCGCGCGCGGACCTCTAATCCAACGCTTATATGCCCTTTAAGGCCTGATTCTGGCCCGCCCTGCAGGTTGCGGGCTCACGCCTCGCCGCGTAGTATCCGCCGCCTTGTGGCCGCGATGGCCTGATTCTCACGCGGAGCGTTCTTTGCGTTATGTAAGTACCCGCAGCCGAGCGCCAGAGCTCGGTTTTGATGATGTATTGCTGACCGGACTTGCGTCCGACGGCGGCCTTTACGTGCCTTCAGACTGGCCGCAGGTAAGCGCATCTGAAATTGCGGCTCTATCCGGGTTGGATTATCCGGCGGTTGCGGAACGCGTCATGGCGCCGTTCCTTACCGGATCTGTTCTTGAATCCGACCTCGGTGAATTGACGCAAGACGCCTATGCGTCCTTTACCCACAGCGCGGTCGCACCGCTCACCCAGCTCGCGGCCAATCAATGGATTGTCGAGCTGTTCCACGGTCCGACCTTGGCGTTCAAAGATTACGCTTTGCAGGCGGTCGGTTTGATGTTCGACCGGGTTTTGCAGGCAAGGGACGAAAGGATCACCATCGTTGGCGCAACATCGGGGGATACAGGTTCCGCAGCGATAGAGGCGTGCAAAAACAAAGACGCCATTGATATTTTCATTCTTCATCCTGCTGGGCGGACTTCTGAAGTTCAGCGCCGCCAGATGACGACCGTGAACGCGAGCAATGTGCACAATATTGCCATCCAAGGAACCTTTGATGATTGCCAAAACCTTGTGAAAGCGATGTTCGCCGACGAAGCGTTTCGGACAGAAATGACCCTGTCGGCTGTGAACTCAATCAACTGGGCGCGTATTATGGCGCAGGTCGTGTACTACTTTTGGGCAGCGGTACACGTCGGTGCTCCGCACAGACCTGTTGCATTTTCTGTGCCCACAGGAAATTTTGGAAACGTATTTGCCGGGTATGTGGCTGCGCGTATGGGACTACCGGTCAGCCAATTTATCGTTGGGTCAAATCGCAACGACATTCTCACGCGATATTTTGAAACCGGGTCGATGACCATTGACGGCGTTGTTCCCACCCTTAGTCCGTCAATGGACATCCAAATTTCCTCGAATTTTGAGCGCCTGTTATTTGACGCCCTGGGCCAAGATGGCGCGGCTGTCGAGCGGCTCTTAGAACAGTTGAAACAATCCCAGTCCTATACGGTGCCCTCGGCGGCGCACAGCGAGATTCTGAAGCTGTTTACGGGCGCGCGTTTGGACGATGAAGGAACAACGCGCGTGATCAAAGAAGTCTTCGCCGATACGGGGACTTTGGTCGATCCGCACACTGCTGTCGGTGTCCATGCCGCGCGTACATCTCAGCTCGACCCTGCGATACCGCGATTAACACTGGCAACTGCGCACCCGTCCAAATTTCCGGACGCGGTTGAGGCGGCGACTGGAAACCGCCCAAGCTTACCTCCAGGTCTTGCAGACTTATTCGAGCGCGAGGAGAAATTTGCATCACTTGAGGCAGATTTGGGCGCGGTCAAAGCGTTCGTGCGCGAAAACGCGCGGCGCTAAGGTCGAATATGTCTGTTCAATTCACAACCCTTCCCAGCGGCCTGCGTGTAATTACCGACCCCATGGACTCTGTGGAAACGGTCGCCACCGGTGTTTGGGTTGGCGCGGGCACGCGGCATGAGTCCAAAGATGTAAATGGAATTTCCCACCTTCTTGAGCACATGGCGTTCAAGGGCACGGCCCGACGCAGCGCCCAGGACATTGCCGAAGAAATGGACAATGTCGGCGGTCAGCTCAATGCCTACACCAGCCGTGATCACACGGCGTACTATGCAAAAGTTCTGAAAGACGACACATCGCTCGCCGTTGATATTTTAACCGACATCCTTTTGCATCCGACGATGGATGAAGATGAGCTCGCGCGCGAGCAATACGTTGTCGTTCAGGAAATCTACCAAGCTATTGATACGCCAGATGACATCATTTTCGATCATTTTCAGGCGACCGCGTTCCCCGATCAGCCTATGGGATGGCCGGTATTGGGTGAAGAAGCGGTGGTGAAGTCGATCACCTCCGAGAGTCTGAAGACATATATGAAAAATCACTATGCGGCGGACTCAATGGTGGTCTCCGCTTCCGGCGCCATCGACCACGACGCCTTTGTATCGGTGGTCGAGAAAGCCTTCGCTGACCTTCCGGCGAATACAAAGGTTCAGGAGCCACCCGGACACTACGCGGGCGGCGATTTTCGCGAGCGCCGTGATCTCGAGCAGGTGCATATCGTTCTTGGCTTCAATGGCGTTTCGTTTGACGATGATGATTTCTACAATACCGCGGCATTGTCGACGCTGTTGGGTGAGGGTATGTCATCGCGATTATTTCAAGAAATTCGTGAAAAGCGCGGGCTCGCCTACTCGGTCTTTTCAACAGCGCAATCATTTTCCGATACGGGCCTATTCTCTATTTACACGGGCACCGGCCGGGCCGATGTCCCCAAGTTGGTCCCCGTTCTGTGCGACGAGATAAAGAAGGTCACGGATAAAATTTCCGATGCTGAAGTGGCGCGCGCTCGTGCGCAGCTCAAGGCCGGTCTCCTCATGTCTTTGGAAAGCCCGTCAACCCGGTGCGCGCAAAGGGCGCGGCAAATTTTGGTCTACGGCCGACCACTTGATATTGAAGAGGTGATAGAGCGAATTGAAAGCGTTGACGCCCAGGGCATCACCGCGGCAGCTCAGCGTCTCTTTACCGGCACTCCAACCCTCGCGGCTCTGGGCAATATTGAAAGCTTGGAGGCATTCGACTCTATTCGCGCACGCCTGCAATAACGGACACTCTAACTTTAAGCGTGCCCCGCGTCTGCCGAGAGCATATGGGCCGATATCCCGAGTTTCGCCAACGCGGAGTCCCATTTCTTCTCGCAATCGGGTGAGAAAAGAATATCGGCATCTGCCGGAACATTGAGCCAGGCATTGTTCTTGATTTCCTCGTCAAGCTGCCCTGGTCCCCATCCTGCATATCCAAGAGCCATAAAATAATGGTTGGGGCCACTACCTTCGGCGATCGCGCGAAGGATTTCCGTGGTCGCACTCAAGGCGACATCGCCGCTGACCTTCAATGTCCCGTCTTCTTGGTAGTAGTCGGTAGAATGCAGGACAAATCCGCGCTGCACTCCGACCGGTCCGCCCCGGTGAACAAAAATCTCCGAACAGGCCGGCGAGCGCGGCTTGATATTCAGCTGACTTAAAATGTCCGAGAAACTCAAATCATCAACGGGTTTATTGACAATCAACCCCATGGCTTCTTCGGAAGAGTGCGCGCAAACATATATGACCGACCGCTCGAAGCGGGGGTCTGCCATGCTCGGCATAGCCACCAAAAACTGGCCAACGAGATATCCAGATGCGGCGTTATCTAACGGTGAGATCATTTGCCTTAATCCTCACCTCTAAAATGACGTGAAGATTTTTTCCGTGCAAGACTTGACTTCAGGCTTGTGCGTACTTGCGAGTGCATAAGAAAGAAAGGTTAATGCAACAGAGTTGAGCGTACCGTTTGCAAATCAACGCTGCGTTTCAGCCTCGGCGCGCGCCAACGTATCGACGCGCTCATTTTCCGCATGACCGTCATGTCCGCGCACCCATTTCCACGTGATGTCGTGACGCGCTTGTATTTCGTCCAGAGCTTGCCAAAGGTCGGCGTTTTTAACGGGTTTCTTACTGGCGGTACGCCAGCCCCGCGCTTTCCAATTATGAATCCACTCGGTGATCCCCTTTTGCACATATTGACTGTCGGTTGTCACCGTAACCCGGCACGGATGTTTTAAAGACTTGAGACCTTCAATCACCGCCACCATTTCCATGCGGTTGTTTGTGGTCTCAGACTCTCCGCCGGTTATTTCCTTCTCCGTTCCGTTATACCGCAACAGCGCAGCCCACCCACCAGGCCCGGGATTCCCCAAGCACGCACCGTCTGTGAAAAGCTCCACGTTGTGTTCGGCTTCAGTCATCTCTCAAGACAATCCGTATATAGAGAGATTATCATTGCTTTGATGAAACCTCAGCTTATGCAGATACTCCCGCGGATCTTTTGGCTGCATGTTCGCGTCGGGCGGTGTGTTAATCGAGTCATACAGCCGCGTCAGGAGAAACCTGACGCACGCACCTTGCAATACTATAGGCATCGTTGATTTCTCCTGATGGGTCAGCGCCCGCACGCTCTCATATCCTCGCACCATCGATCTTGCATGGCTTGCGTTAAATGTACCATCGTTTTCAAAACACCAAGCATTGAGACAGATCGCGATATCGTAAACAAGGACGTCCGAGCACGCGAAGTAAAAATCGATTAAACCGGAACACTGTCCATCCGTGAAAAAAACATTGTCCGGAAATAAATCGGCATGAATGAGTCCGCGCGGTAGATCGGATGAAGGCTCTGGCCACGCGGCGCCAATCGACTCAAGCGCGCGGTCCAGCTCTTCATCAAGTCCGGACTCAACGCTGTCGGCCGAGCGGCCAATGTTTTTGCGCAAAGCAATCCAGGCGTTGAGGGATAGGTCATTCGCTCTGTGTTGATCGTATGTGAGACCTGCGTCATGCAATGTCGCGAGCATAAGGCCAAGCTCTGTGCAATGCTCCGAGGTAATATGCTTTGGCCATTCACCATTTAAGAAGCTCACAATTGCGGCCGGTTTGTCGCAAAGGGTTTTCAGCGCCCGCCCATCTTTGTCTTTGATTGGAACCGGGCAAGGGATGCCCGTATTCGCCAGGTGATCCATAAGTCCGAGGAAGAAGGGCAGATCATCGGGATTCACGCGACGCTCGAATATCGTCAGAATGAAGGACCCACTCGTGGTTTGGAGAAGGAAATTTGAATTCTCCGCGCCCTCGGCGATCTCACTAAAGTTAAGAACATCGCCGAAGTCGTAATCGGCAACAAACGCGTTTAAGTCGTCGCGGGGAACGGGGGTAAAAACAGCCATTCATTCATGCCGGTGATTGAGTATTATCCTAATTGGTAGGACAAAATAGAGCCGCCATTGCTAGCATTTCCACGAATCACGCAAATACACTGGCATCGTGGAAGCGGTTCTGATAGCAAACGCATCGGCATATGGCAGCTATAAATACTCCTGAGTCCGGAAAATCATGTTTTTAATGCGTAGACTTTGTTCGTTTTCTCCTCTTCGTGCGTTTGCCGTAGCGTCAATATTTTTCGTCGCTGCCATATTGATTTCAAGCTGCGCTGCTCCCATTGCGCCACCGTGTCCCCCCGTTCGCGTGGACAGCGCGACGGCGACCCTAGTTAAATTTAAAGATGGCGGAGGTCGTGACCTTTCGAACGTCGAGTATCAGGTGGAAATGGTCGGTTTTCATGGCGAGTGCATTTTTTTGGAAGACACGGTCGAGGTTATACTGGACGTCGATTTTCGTGTGACCAGTGCGTCTGCAGCGCAAGCAGGACCGATCTCCTTCTATTATTTCGCTGCGATCCCGCAATTTTTTCCACAGGCTGTTGGAAAAAGAATTTTCGAAATTCAAACGAATTTGCCCGGCGGCGCGTCCGCGCCAATTTCCTTGACCGAATCCGAAGTGACTATTGAGATTCCCATATCAGATGATAGGCCCGCTGCGGCGTTTGATGTCTATCTCGGCCTGCAACTGAACGACGATCAATTGGACTTCAATCGGCAACGGATGAACTCGCGACCTTGATCTAAGGTTTCTGCGGCATCGCCGCCGTTGACCTGAAACGCCGACTCAGGCCACACTCTGCTCATACCGCGTACCCCAGTGGAAGAGATCAACCCCACCGAAATCGGGTGTTGGCGCCGAAGGAGCAACCGCCCTCGGAAACTCTCAGGCCAAAGGACCGCTGGGAATCGGTACTCTGGAAAGTAGGTGAAGGCCAGGCCTTCGCCTCACCGAAGATGTAAGCCGGACGGGTTTAGACCTTACGTCCGGTGAATCTTTCAGGTTTTCGACAGAGGAGGGCGCCTTAACAACCGGACTCCGAGTCCGCCCGTTAAGGCGAATCCAACCTTTGTGGAGACCTCGAGTGCCCGATACCGCCGCGGACCTTCTGAAAACCACACCCCTTGATGCCCTCCATAAGTCGTTGGGCGGCAAAATGGTGCCCTTTGCGGGGTACGCCATGCCCGTGAATTATCCCTTGGGAATTCTGAAAGAGCATCTCCATACGCGCGCAAGCGCTGGCCTCTTTGATGTCTCTCATATGGGACAAGCTGAACTGAGCGGCGAGGATGTGGCGGCGGCTCTGGAAACTCTCGTCCCCGGTGATTTGAAGGCTTTGGAACCAGGCCACATTCGATACACCGTATTGCTCAATGACCAAGGCGGGATCATCGATGACTTGATGGTCACGCGCCCTGCGGACCCCGGATCGGAAAACTCTCTCTATCTGGTTGTCAATGCCGCCTGTAAGAACGGCGACTTCGCTCACATTGAATCCAAGCTCCAAGGCCGCGCGACCCTGAAGCGCTGCGAGTCTGCTGCGTTACTTGCGTTGCAGGGACCCAAAGCTGCCAGCGTTCTCGCGCAATTTGCGGCCGAGACCGCGACGATGGAATTCATGACAAGCCGAGTGATTGAGCTCGACAATGTACAGTTGCGAGTATTTCGCTCCGGGTACACAGGTGAAGACGGTTTTGAAATTTCAGTTCCGGCCGCAAATGCTGAAAGCGTTGCGCAAAAACTTCTCGGCCATCCGGATGTTCAGCCCATCGGCCTTGGCGCACGGGACTCGTTGCGTCTTGAGGCGGGACTGTGTTTGTACGGCAGTGATATCAACACGACAACGACCCCCGTGGAGGCTGCGCTCACCTGGGTGATCGGCAAGCGCCGGCGTGAAGAGGCAAATTTTCCAGGTGCGGATTTAATTCTGTCTCAGATTGCCGACGGTGCGCCGCGCAAACGGGTGGGTATCAAACCGCTTGGGCGGGCTCCGGCGCGCGCGCATACGGAAATCCAAGATAGCGATGGCAACAACATCGGTGAAATCACTTCAGGCGGATTCGGACCGAGCGTCGGCGGGCCTGTCGCCATGGGATATGTCACAGCACCGTTCGCCAAGGTGGGAACACCGCTCACGCTTGTTGTGCGCGGCCAGCAGGTTCCGGCCGAAGTGATCAAATTGCCATTTACACCGCACCGATATTTCAAGCCTTAGGGGACTTTGGGGGAAACCAAATGAGTGAGCTTCGCTTTAGTAAAGATCATGAATGGATTGCCGTGGATGGCGATGTGGGCACGGTCGGGATAACCCAGTTCGCGCAAAATCAGCTGGGTGACATTGTTTTTGTCGAGATTCCGGAGGCGGGCCGCGATGTTAAAGCGGGCGGCGAAGCGGCGGTTGTAGAGTCGGTCAAGGCGGCAAGCGAGGTCTATAGCCCCGTCACCGGTTCCATTGTCGAGGGAAACTCGGCGCTCGCCGATACACCGGAAACCGTCAACACCGATCCGCAAGGTGAAGGTTGGTTCTTCAAGATAAAAATCGCGGATGCATCCGAACTTGAAGGTCTGATGGATCAGGCCGCTTACGATGCGTTCGTCGCGGAATTGGACTCTTAAAAGCTATCCAACAAGGAATTTTGCTATGCGTTATTTACCCCTGACAGATACCAATCGTGCGGACATGCTCGCCGCCATCGGCGCAAAGTCTGTCGACGAGTTGTTTAGCGACTTGCCCGCCGCGGCTCTGGCGTCGGCAAAGTTTGATCTACCCAATACGCAAAGCGAAATGGACGTTGAGCGCGAGTTGAGCGCAATGGCGGCCAAGAATTTGAACTGCGCGCAAGCGCCGTCGTTTCTTGGCGCCGGAAGCTATCGGCACCATACCCCCGCGGCGCTCGACTACATTATTCAGCGCGGCGAATTCTTGACCGCGTACACGCCCTATCAGCCGGAAATAAGCCAAGGCACGCTTCAAGCGATTTATGAGTTCCAAACCCAGGTCGCCCTCATAACCGGTATGGAGGTAGCGAACGCCTCGATGTACGACGGAGCGACGGCTTGTTCAGAGGCCGTGGCAATGGCGTGCCGCGTTACCAAGCGCAACAAAGCGTTGATGTCCGGTAAGGTTCATCCGCATTACGTCGATGTGACGGAAACGTCGATGAAGTTTCTGAATATCGAGGTTGAGCGCCTCGCACCAGACCCGTTCAATGTCGAGGATTTGTTGGGGCGTATTTCCCCCGAACTCGCCTGTATCGTCGTTCAAACGCCAGGGTTTTTTGGGCACTTGGAGAATTTCAGCGCGCTAGCCGATGCCTGCCACGCGGAAGGCGTTTTGCTTGTCGTTTGCGTCACCGATCCGGTGTCCTTAGGCGCGCTCAATTCTCCGGGGCAGATGGGCGCGGATATTGTCGTTGCGGAAGGACAGTCCTTGGCTGGCCCCATGAGTTTCGGCGGGCCGGGTGTGGGGCTGTTTGCGACGAGAGAAAAATTCATTCGCCAAATGCCGGGCCGCCTTGCCGGGGAAACAACCGATGAAGACGGCCGGCGCGGATGGGTGCTCACCTTATCGACCCGCGAGCAGCATATTCGCCGCGAAAAAGCGACATCCAATATCTGCACCAACTCCGGCCTTATTGCCCTCGCGTTTTCTGTTCACATGACGTTATTGGGCGAGGTTGGGTTTAAGCGACTGGCTAAACTGAATCACGCAATGGCCACAGTATTGGCTGAGGAGCTGGAGAAAGTGCCGGGCGTACACCTTCTGCCCACGCATTTCTTCAATGAATTTACCGTCGCACTGCCCAGGTCCGCGGCGGACGTGGTCGATCAGCTCGCAGCGCGCGGCATCTTGGGCGGCATTCCGGTCTCGCGGTTTTATCCAACCTATCCCGAACTCGTAGACCAGTTGCTCGTAACCGCGACTGAAACCAATACCGTCGAAGACATCAACGCCTTTACGGCAGCCTTACGGGAGGTGTTGTGATGACTGATTTCAATACAGCGAGCGGACACAAAGCGCTTCAACTTGAACAGTCCTTGATCTTCGAACAGGACACGCCAGGGGCGAGCGCGGTCGATTTACCGCAAACTCCTGAGTTCCGCGGCCGCCTTGGTGAGTTTGCTCGCGAGGATGCCATCGGATTGCCGGGACTGTCCGAGCCCGAAGTGGTGCGCCATTACACGCGCCTCTCACAAAAAAACTACTCCATTGATAGCGGATTTTATCCGCTCGGCTCGTGCACCATGAAGCACAACCCGCGTTTAAATGAGAAGATGGCGCGGTTGCCGGGCTTTGCCGACGTGCATCCGTTTCAGCCCGAGTCCACTGTTCAAGGGGCTTTTGAGCTCATCGATACCTGTGCCCATTGGCTAACTGAGCTGACCGGGATGGCCGCCGTCGCCATGTCTCCTGCTGCCGGGGCGCACGGCGAGCTCTGCGGGCTCATGTGTATCAGATCGGCTCACGATGCAGCGGGCTCAGATCGCTCGGTGGTGTTGGTTCCAGATTCTGCCCACGGAACCAATCCGGCCACAGCGGCTTTGTGCGGATATAAGGTCGAATCAATACCAGCGAACACGGAAGGGCGCGTTGACATTGAGGCGCTGAAAAGCCGGCTCGGCCCAGACATCGCCGCGGTCATGATTACCAATCCCAATACCTGCGGGTTGTTTGAACGCGAGTGCATTGAGATTGCCGACGCGGTGCACGCTGCCGGGGCGTTCTTTTATATGGACGGCGCCAACTACAATGCCATTGTCGGTCGTTTGCGCATCGGTGATCTCGGTGTGGATGCTATGCACATCAATTTGCACAAAACGTTCTCGACACCACATGGCGGCGGCGGACCTGGCGCCGGACCTACGGTGCTCTCTGAAGCGCTGGCCCCCTTCGCGCCTGTGCCCATGTTAGTGCGCGGGGCGGGCGGATTTGAAGCCGAAGAACACGCCGGCTTTGGCGCGGCTCAACAAAGCTACGGCCGCATGAAAGGGTATCACGGCCAATTCGGCGTTTTTGTCCGCGCGCTCGCATACATGATGAGTATGGGCGTAGATGGACTCAAACAAGCCTCCGGCGATGCGGTGCTCAACGCGAACTACTTGCTCGCGCGGTTGTCAGAAGAACTTACCGCTGCCTTCCCCGGTCCATGTATGCATGAAGCGGTTTTTGACGACCGCTTCTTGAAAGGCACTGGCGTAACCACGCTCGACCTTGCCAAAGCGCTGATTGACGAAGGGTTCCACCCGCCCACTATGTACTTCCCCTTGGTTGTGCACGGGGCGTTACTCATGGAGCCGACCGAGACCGAAAGCAAAGACGCGCTGGATCAGTTTATTGAATCGATGCTGCATCTCGCGCGCAAAGCGAAATCCGGTGAAGCTGCGGATGACTTTAAAGCCGCGCCGCAATTCGCCCCGCGGCGCCGGCTCGATGAAACAAAGGCGGCGCGTAAGCCGGTATTGCGGTGGACACCGCCGGACCCTGAGGACGTCGCGCGTCAAGCGGCTGAGTAACGCGCGGCCTGTGAGCATGTAAATCTCGGCGATTAGGGAGGGAGCGCGATGCTCAAGCTCTACCACCATCCCAGGTCGACGTATGCGCGCCGGGTTCTGATCTGCCTATTGGAAAAGCGCCTGGCGCACGAGGCCATTGTTGTGGACATGGGCGCGAAAGCGCACAAGTCGGCGGAGTATCTCGCGAAAAACCCCTATGGCCGAGTACCGGTTCTCGATGATGACGGATTTATTCTTTACGAATCTACGGCCATCTTGAACTACCTCGAAGCCACGCACCCGAGCCCGGCTCTGGTTCCGTCCGACATTAAGGGGCGCGCTCTTGTCGATATGTACATGAAGCTGTGCGACATTCAGATGGGCGTCCATGTCACGCCGATCATTTTTCCCAAACGCTTCCTTAAAAAAGAACGCTGGAATCTCGAGGCCATGGACACGGCGAAGGCGGCGATCGAGGCGCACCTTCAAATCTTGCGCACGCAGCTTGCGGGAAAAACTTATCTTGTCGGCGAGCAATTTAGTTTGGCTGACTTGGTTTACATTCCGTTTTTGCATTTCCTGCCGTTGATGGAAATCGACCCACCCCCGGCGGTTGGGGATTGGGCGGCGCGTCTTCTTGAACGGGATAGCGCCAAACAAACCGTTCCGGATATTTAGGCAGAGGCAGTCAGTCATGTCGCCGCCTGCCTACACCATTCGCCAGCTTGGGCCCGAGGACGATGGTCTATTCGCGTCCCTCATGGCGGTGTTCGGTGAGGCGTTTCAGGATATGGAGACCTACACCGCAAAACTGCCTTCGCGCGCCTATCGTCAGGACTTACTCTCCAACCCGCAGTTCATTGCTCTTGTCGCCGTCAAGGACGGCGCGGTCGTCGGCGGGCTCGCGGCCTATGAGCTGCCGAAGTTCGAGCAAGCGCGCAGCGAGGTCTATATCTATGACCTTGCAGTTCTTGAAGCTCATCGCCGCGACGGCATCGCGACCGCCCTGATTGAACATTTGAAGCCCATTGCGGCGGCGCGCGGCGCGCATGTCATCTTTGTACAGGCCGATCATGGGGATGATCCGGCGATCGCGCTCTATACTAAATTAGGCGTTCGCGAGGATGTGCTGCACTTCGATATCGAGGTTAGAAAACCGCATGACTGAGGGGGAGCCAAGAGCGAGTGTTTCCAGCTTTGCCCCCAATAATGGTTAGACTCAAGGTTCTCAACCCAATACCCTCGCCAATACTTTTGGAAGTCACCCATAGTTTCGTCAGAAATGGTTTTAGCGTTGACGTGCTTCGCTCGAGCCTAGCAAGGAGTACACGTCGATGCGTTTTCGCACCTCGTCATTGGGTTTGGTCGCCAGCCTTTTCCTATTAGCGCCCATTTCACAAAGCAACGCTGACCAACTTACGCTTGGTGCCGTGTTTTCGTCGGCGCAAAGCCAATCACAGTCCTTTCTCCGTTTTTATAACTCGGGAACGAGCGCTGGCACTGCCACGGTGACGCTCCAGGATTCCACTACGGGTCAATCTTTTGGACAATGGACGAGCGATAGCATTCCGGCGGGTGCGGAATTGCAATTTCCTATTACAACCATTGAGAACGGCATTGGAATTCCTAACAAGCCGCAATACTACACGGCGGTGATTGATCCAAACTTTAGTGGTGCGTTCCAGCACGTGTTATGGAAACCGTCGGATGGTACTCTTACGAACCTAAGTACCTGCGCGGGAACGGTCACGGCGAGCATTTCCACCGTTATCGCGGTTCACTCTTCGCTATTGGACAACGGCTATCCCAGCACCATTGTGATTACCAACACCGGGGTATCGGCAGCGACAGTTACTCTGGGCATAAAGGACGCGCGCGACGGTAGTTCACTGGGGACTTATACCACGGCTAGCATTCCGGTCGGCGGCCAACTCCTTCTTCCGATTTCAACCATTGAAGCCGCCATTAATGTGACGCCAATGGCGCCCATGTATCACTACAACATTCGTGTGGAGAGCGCATTCAATGGGTATCTGCAGCAGTTGGTGAACAATACCCAAGTAGCGGTTATCACCGATATGACCGCGCAATGTACGCTGACGGCAACTTCGGAAACTCCGACATCAAGCTTTGCAGGCGTTGTGTCTGGTGCCGACGATGAGGCTGGATCACTAAGTATTACCGTCCAAATCGATGTGGAAATCGCATCCGCGCCGGTTTCGTCTGCGATGAAAACGCCAGCCAACTCCGAAAGCCAGCAAGCCATATCGTCGGCAAGCGGTAGTTATACACCTCAAAACGGCTCGGCTGTTACGCTGTCAGGAACGTACAATTCCACGGGCGGAGCTCTCAACTTATCGGGCGGCGGATATTCGTTTTCTGGTGCCTTGGATGCCAATAACGGCAATCAAAGATTTTCTGGAACCTATACCAGTTCCAGCGGCAGCGGCGGATTTGCGGCCGAACGGCAATCGGCGACCAATTCGACACTATCGTATTGTGGCAGTTGGAGCGGCGTGATTGACGGTGCTTTTCAATCGGGCTCTTGGAGCTTTACGGTGAGTAGTTCAGGCTCCGTGTCAGGACGCACGTCCAATAAATTGGACGGTGATAGTCAAAATCTTACTGGATTTGTAATAGGTCAACGTGCGCTCGGTTCTACCACCGATGGGACGACCTTTGACGTATCGATCGGCAGTAGTATTCAAACTGGAACGTTTAACTCTGAAGAAGATCAGGGAAATATCACCGCATCCCGCTGTTAGTTTTCTAGCATCTTGTTTATAGCTCCGGGCGGTATAACGCATGCCAAGATGAGTAACGGCTCCCGTTGATACTTCGGGAGCCGTTTTTGCGCGCGAGTGATATATTTATTTCTGGAGATAACTAACCCCCCGGACCATCTGGCCTGGGCTTTTTGCGATAAATATCTTCGCCGTTGTCTTAGTTAATCCGGTTTGGCAGATCGCTGATGGCTTCGTCGGTTAGTGCCTGTTTTTTGCCGTCATCGAGGTTGTCTTTGATCAGCGTTTCGGCCGCCGCCAGCGCCACATCCACCGCCGTGCTGCGCACTTGCGCGAGTGCTTGGGCTTCGGACTGGGCGATGCGGTCCAGAGCCTGCTGCTCTCGGCGCTCCAGCGCACGCGCGAGGTCGGCTTCCGCGTCAGTCTTCAAACGCGCGGCTTCGTCCTTGGCCTGGGAGATAATTTTCTCCGCCTCCGCCATCGCGTCCCGCTGTTTACTTTGATAGCTCGCAAGCAAAGCCTGGGCGTCTTCGCGCAGCTTCCGCGCTTCTTCGATTTGCTCGCGGATACCAGCTGCGCGTCCGTCGAGGGTCCCGGATAGCGCCTTGGCCACCGGCTTAAATGCAAACGCGACCACCAAAACGAAGGCAAGGCCCACCCAAAAGGTTGGATCAGCAAACATCACCGGGACTCCTTCAGCGCCTGAGTCACCGCCGCATCCACCGAACCATCGGCCGGGTTTAGCTCCGCAAGCTTGCTCACCACATCGCGGGCGGTCTCGGCGGCGATTGACGTAACGCTGTCCATAGCCGCTTGTTTGGCCGCCGCGATGCGCTCTTCGGCTTCGGAGATCTGCTTGGTGACCTTGGCCGACACCTCAGCCGTGCGCGCCTCAGCCGCCGCTTTCATCTCCTCTTGCGCTTTGCGCATGTGCTCGTGGGCTTGGTCCCGCGCCGCCGCCATCGCCGCCTCATAGTCGGCAATCGCCTGATCGGTTTCGGCCTTCAACTGGGCGGCACGATCCAAATCGTCTTGGATCACGCGCGCGCGTTGCTCCAGCACCTCACCGATGCGCGGAATCCCGATCTTTGCCACCACCCAATACAGGGCGGCGAACGTGACCACGAGCCAAAACAGCTGCGAGGCAAACGAAGACGGATCAAACTGCGGCATAGCGCGTATCCTCGGTTTTGCTCAGACCCTTAGGTGAACAGGATGATAAGCGCGACCACCAGGGCGAACAGCGCTGTCGCTTCCGACAGAGCAAAGCCCAAGAACGCAAAGGTGCGCAGGTTGTCAGACATCGACGGGTTGCGCGCTGCGGCCTGCATGTATTGGCCGAACACGATCCCCACACCGACACCACCGCCGATCACGCCGATGGCCGCAAGGCCCGCACCGATCATCTTTGCTGCTTCTGTTTCCATTGTTTCGTCCTTTCGTGAGCGAAGAGTTTTTCAAATTAAGGTTCAAAATACGTCGTTAAGGCCTAGTGCAGATTCAGCGCATCGTTGAGGTACAAGCACGACAACAACGCGAACACATAGGCTTGAATAAGAGCCACGAGGATTTCCAAAAGGGTCACGGCCACCACAGCGGCGAACGGTAGCCATCCAAAAAGAAGTCCAAGCGAAATGATAAATCCGGCCAACACTTTCAAAAGCACGTGGCCCGCCAGCATATTGGCGAACAGCCGCAATGAAAGACTGAACGGCCGAATGAGGTAAGAGAACATTTCCAGCGGAAACAGTCCGATCGCCACCGGAAGCGGCGCGCCGGGCGGAACAAACAAGCTGAAGAAATGAAACCCGTGTTTAATAAAGCCGAGCAGCGTCACACCGATAAACACAAACGCGGCCATCGCGCCGGTAACAACAATGTGTGAGGTGAAGGTGAACGAATAGGGCAACAAGCCCAAAACGTTTCCGAATAAAATGAACAGGAACAGAGTGAAGACGAACGGGAAAAAGGCCATGCCTTCTTTACCCGCGTTCGATTTCACCATGTCGGCGATAAATTCATACAGCATTTCCATGGCGGCCTGCAGACGGCCGGGCACCATGGTGCGCTGTCGGGTCGCGCCCCAAAACAAAAGAAACGAGGCGATGACCGCAAAGGTCATGAACATGGCGGAGTTGGTATAGGAAATATCGTAGCCACCGACGTGAATGGGAATCAGCGGTGTGATGTCGAACTGTTCCATGGGGCCGGGGGCGGCCGCTGCTCCATGATCTTCGGCGTTGTCCATAAAAGTCGATCTCGCTTCTGTGTTCCGCCGTTAATCCGGCGCCTTGGTTTTCTCGCTCTTGGTCTCGCTCTTGGCCTCGTCCGCCCGCGCGCCGGTTGCTCCGGCCTCGTCTTTTTCTTTCATCGCCCGGCCCAGCCCAACCGCTTGGTCGAGCCCCTTTGTGAGCCGCAGCACGTTCAACACGCCCGCCGTAAAGCCCAGGGCCAGAAACGCCAGCATGAAGATGGGTTTTGTATTCAGCTTGCTATCGATGAACAAGCCTATTCCTGCGCCCGCCAGCACAGAAACCACCAGTTCTATGCCAATCCTCATCCCCAGGCCCATGCCGCGCGAGGTTTCGCGCTCTCTGAACCCGGCTTTTTGCGTCTCCGCGCCCGCATCCCGGGCGGCCTTCAGCCGCGCGTCGATGTTTTCCAGGGTGGGCGGGTCTTTTTGCTCGGTCATGCACAAAAGCGTCCTTGGGCGCGTGCCCTGTTGGACACCAAGGCCCTGCGTCTTGCAAGGCTTGTCCATCGGCGAATGTGAGACGTGCCCGAAAAAGGCGGCCAAGGCCGCCGAAAACCCCCGGATTTCAGTCTGTTGCAGCGCGAAAGCGCGCGAAACATAGGGGCGGGGCTAGGGGGGTGTCAAGATTGAATCCCCGCCCTCTAAGGCATTGATTCTAATAATTTAATTAAAGAGGAATCAGACCGGAAATGACGGTTGAATCGGGCGCGGAATTTAAGCCACGTCCCGCATTTCTTCTGCGGCCTTCAAATCCACCGACACCAGGCGCGAAACTCCGCGCTCGCCCATGGTCACACCGAACAAACGATCCATGCGGGCCATGGTCATGCGGTGGTGGGTTACCACCAGCACGCGGGTCTCGGTCATCTTGATGATTTCGCTAAGCAGAGTGCAGAAACGGTCGACGTTGGCGTCATCCAAGGGCGCGTCCACTTCATCGAGGATACAAATGGGCGCGGGGTTGGTCATAAACACCGAGAACAATAGGGCCACAGCTGTCAGTGCCTGCTCACCGCCGGACAAAAGCGCGAGATTGCCCAACCGTTTTCCTGGCGGGCTGGCCATGATTTCAAGACCCGCTTGAAGCGGATCTTCGGCTTCGGTCAACGCCAGATGTGCCCGGCCGCCGCCGAACAATTTTGCAAACAAGTTGCTGAAGTGTCCGTTCACTTCACGGAAGGATTTTAAAAGCCGCTCGCGGCCTTCCTTGTTCAGCTTGTCGATGCCTTCGCGCAATCGGTCGATGGCGCCGATAAGATCGTCGCGCTCGGTGGTCAAGCCGCCGATCTGTTCCATCAACTCTTCGCTTTCCTGCTCGGCGCGCAGGTTGATGGCGCCCAAATTGTCGCGCTCGCTCAAAAGGCGCTGCAATCGCTTCTCGGCTTGTTCCAAGGTCGGCGGATCTTCACCGTCTTTGAGTTTTGTGCTTGCACGCACGTCTTCCGGAGCGCAGGCAATGCGTTCGCGAATATTTTCATCGATGGTCTCAAGGCTTTGGGTGCCTTGGGCAACGATAGACTCGCGTCGCACGCGCTCTTCGCGCGCACTTGAAAGCGCATGCTCGGCATCGCGTAAGACTTTATCGGCTTCCGCCAGCTTGGCTTCTCCGCTTGCCAGCGCATCGGCCGCGGTGCGGCGCTCGGCCTCAGCCCGGTTCAGCTCCGTCATCAAGCTTTGCCGCTGGGCTTCGATTTCACCGGGACGCGAAGCGAGCGCATCAATCTCGCCTTGCGCAGCGGTTTGCCGTTGCTGCAATTCGCCTTTTTGGCGTGTGGCTTCGTCTTTGCGTGCGGTCCAAGACTCCGCTTCGCTTTCAAGGGCGGAGATGCGCCGCGCCCGGTCCTCGGCTTGCCGGGCAAGGCTGTCGTACACCGCGCGCGCGTCCATCAAGTCTTGCCGCAACTTCGCAAGGCCGCTTTGTTTGTTTTCAACGGACTCGCGCAGCGATGCGCCGTCGCCAAGCTCGCTCATGCGCGATTGCGCAGTATTGATTTGAGCTTGCGCTTCATCAAATTCGGTTTGAAGTTGCGCGCGGCTGTCTTCGATGCTGGCAACCCGTCCTTCAACCGCGGCGACCTTTTGGCGAAGTTCGGCCAGCGCTTCGCGGGCGGTGTTATAGGTTTCTTCCGCTGCGCGCACGGCGCTGCGGGCATTTTGTTCGGCCTCTTGTGCACCCGAAACGGCCGCCTTGGCGGACTCGACCGCGTCTTCGGCGGTTTTCAAAGACGACGCCGAAGTCTCGAGGCTTCCGCGCAAATCTTTCAGGCGGTTGCGCTGTTTCAACCGGGTGGCGGCGGCTGTGGGTGCGCCGGCCAGTGCCACAAATCCGTCCCAGCGCCACACGTCTCCGTCTTGGGTGACCAATCTTTGTCCGGGCTTGAGGGCGGCGACCAGGGAACTTCCCGCCTCGCGGTTTGCGACAATGCCCACTTGTGTCAGGCGGCGCTGAAGCCGGTCAGAGCCGCGGACAACTTCGGACAACGCACGCGCGCCATCAGGGAGCGGTGCGTTTTGCACGAACGGCGGTAGTGCGGCCCAGCGCATCGGCGAGGAGTCATCTCCGGCGGCGGACAGATCGTCTCCAAGCGCCGCGCCAAGGGCGGTTTCAAAACCTGAGTCTACAGAAACAGAATCGATGATCGGAGACCACGATCCTTCACTTTTTGAATCCGCAAGCAGTTCTTCTAATGCGGCGGCTTCGGCAAGGAGCTTTGTGTGTTCGGCCGCCATACCTTGCGCGTTTTCCCGCGCTGTTTCGTAAGCACCTTGAGCGTCCGAGCGCCGGGTTTCGCAGGCTTCCCAATTGGTCCGCGCGGTTCCAAGCGCGGTGTTCGCCTCCGCCATTTGTCGCTCACCCGCTGATACGGTCTCCGGCGACAAAGCATCTTGCCGTGCGACTTGTAACTGTTGATTCGCTTCTTCCAGACGCCGTTCGGCGCGCTGTTTGCGCAGATCGCCTTCGTTGAGTTGCTGGCGCGCCGCGGCCCGCGACGTATCGCCGTCGGCAACCTCTTTATTAAGGCGCGTGAGCTCTTCTTCCACCGCCTCGACCGATTTAGCCGCGCTCATTAAATTCTCGCGCGCGGTTTCGCGGTCACCGGCTTCCGCGGCGGACTCTGCATTTAAGCGCGTGCGTTCATCTTCAATGCGCGCCAGAGCATCGGCGGCATCGCTCAGCCGTGCGTTCTCGCGTTCAAGGTCGTCGCGAATTTGAGCGAGGCGGGTCTCAGCGGCTTCGCGGGCGCGGTTCACGCGTTCAAGTTCTTCGTCCAGTTTCTCCCGCGCAATCACAAAGTGCTGATACTTGGCCGCGGCTTCGGCTTCGGCCTTGCGCAAATCGGGCATGGCGGCGGCGGCGTCCGCTTGTACGGCCGATGCGCTGCTGGTCTCCGAGGTTCGTTCTGTAACGACGTCTTCAGCGTCTTTTAATTTGGCGCGTGCGGCCTCTAGGTGGGCGGTGGCGTTACTGCGCTTGATCAATAAGACCAACGCTTCGGCGGCGCGGATACTGTCGCTGATCGTGCGGTAGCGTGAAGCTTGCCGGGCTTGTTTTTTCAAACCGTCAAGCTGAGCTTCCAGGGCGACGATCACATCATTGAGGCGCGCGAGGTTTCCTTCGGCGGCTTGCAGGCGTAGCTCGGCTTCATGCCGGCGGTTGTGAAGGCCGGTGATTCCAGCTGCTTCTTCCAAAAGATTGCGCCGTTGTGCGGGCTTTGCATTGATAATCGCACCGATGCGCCCCTGGCTGACTATGGCGGTGGACCGTGCGCCGGTGGCGACATCGGCAAACAAGAGCTGTACGTCTTTGGCGCGCACATCGCGGCCATTCACACGATAAACTGATCCTTTGTCCCGTTCGATGCGCCGGGTGACTTCGATTTCGTCGGTGTCGTTAAATTGCGCCGACGCATTGCGGGTTGGATTGTCGAGAAGAACAGAGACCTCAGCGATATTGCGCGCGGGCCGGTCGCGGGTGCCGCCGAAGATCACCTCGTTCATCTCGCCGCCGCGCAGTTGTTTGGCCGATGTTTCGCCCATCACCCAACGCAGAGCTTCGACCACATTAGATTTGCCGCAGCCATTCGGACCGACAATTCCGGTGAGCCCAGGCTGAATGGTCAGTTCCGTCGCATCGACGAAAGACTTAAAACCCGATAACCGGAGTTTTGAAAACGCAACCAAGTAGAAAGTACTCCGAAAATTGCGCCGCGCTGTAATTGCGCGGTTCTTATTGCCCCTAGTATTCGCGCCCCGCTTACGGGGCCGTCTTACTCAACGTCGTCAAGCGCGTCGTCGATAGCTTCTTTGAGAGTTTCCCAAAGGTTCCCCTCGACCATTTCGTCGTTCACGAAGAACGTCGGCGTTGCGCGCACTTTGTAAACGTTCCCGGCGGTCGTGGCCACCTCGTTGATCTTGTCGAAGATCGCTTGATTGGCAAGACACGCATCAACGTCTTCGCTTGTCATGCCCGCAAGTTGCGCATAGCCGCGGATTGAACTGTTCGGGTCTTGAAAGAAATCGCCCTGGTTCTTGAAAATCATGCTGATGATCGACTTTCCGCGTCCCGCTGGTGCACAGCGTGCCACCATCGCCGCGGCTGTCGCGAGCTCTGCTGGTGCGGTTGGGAAATCGCGAAACACAAAGCGGATTCTGCCTGTGTCGATGTATTCTTCTTTTAGCTTCGGATATCCGGTCACATGAAAGCGCGCGCAGTGCGAACAGGTGAGTGATGCGTACTCAACAACCGTCACGGGCGCATCCGGATTGCCTTCGACAAACTCCTTATAGGTGACTTCAGATGCGGGGGACGCGGCCTCGTCCGCGGCAAAAGCGGTTGATGCACCGAAACTGCCCATGGCGAGCGCGGCGATGAGGACAGTCGATTTACGAAATACGTTCACAAGCTCTTCTCCCTAAATGATGGGGTTCATTACCAACATCTGTACCATTTGTGGAGATTTTTAGACGATTGAAAAAATATAAGGGAATCCGCCGCCTTGGGAGGACCTAAGTATCCGAGTCGTCCTTGGTTTCGCCGTTTTCACCGCTGTTTTCAGCATCTTTTTCGTCTCTGGCTTTTCTGCGATCTCGCCCCGGCGCTTGTTTTCGCAAGGATTCCACCGCCTCGTCGGTGAGTTTGGTGATTCTCGCGATCGAGCACCGTTCGGGGACCCCACCGCCCCGGTCCACCAACACCGCATCGCCGCCGAAGGGGCAGAGATTCGAATCCCGCGAGAAAAACCCGAGGGAAATCGTGAAGCGCAAACCCCTGCAATGTTGGGCAAGTTGAATGTGGTAGGGAAAATTGCGCGAGGGCGCCCAGACAATAAGATTGGTGTCGTTGAGCGGTTCCCAATCATGCAGGCGGCGAAAGAAAATGCATTGATTGCCGCCTTTGGCGTAGCGGCCCGGCTGATCCTCCAAAATATATCCTGGATCGTTGGCGGATTTTGTCGGCGGGCGCTCTTCGGCAGCCGGCGCCTCTTGCGCGATGGCCACGTTTAGCGGGCTTAAAGCCCACGCGGCGGTCATGGCGCCAACTAGGATTAACGCGGTTCTTTTCGATAACACTTTCATTCGTAATCCTTAGGTCTGCAAACGCTCCCCAACGCAGCCGACCTGACTTTGTCAAACCATAGCTTCTTCCGGGCGCAGGGGTTACTCGCCCAGGCCCTTAAGAAGTGCACCTTAAATGTGCACCAGGATTTGGGCGATTATAGGGCACATCCACCCTCGGACCGGGCTCAATTAGAATGCATAGACCAGATACGAAATGAGGCTGAACTGATCGGCCGAGCCACGCTGTTGAACAAGAGGGCTATTTTTGGCGGCGTCGAGCAAACGGGAATAGCCAACATTTGAAATAACGCTAAAGCGCGGCGAAATAAGGTAACTGCCGCCTACGCCCAACGAGATGTCGCGCATGCCCGAGCCAGGCGTATACGCGGGCAGGCCCGAGGCGGCAGCCTGGAAGGTATTGATGCCAAAGTTCGAGGCCATGTACTTCCCCGATGCCCAGGTGGTCGAGAGGTTGGAGCCGACTGAGAGCTTTTCGTCGCGGTAAATCGCAAGAGACACATCGCCCTTAACCAACAAACCGGAGTGTCCGTTGGCGATGTCTTGGCGGGCTTTGATGCGCGCCCGCACCGGTCCGTAGGCGTAACCCACAAAAGCGCCGACCTCGATGCTGGTTCCCACGTTGCCAAGGCCGGTGAGGTCGCGGCTGTTACTTTCCTTGCGCCCAAAGTTCACCGACAGCAACGGCCCAAAACGTATTTTCCCGCCGCCGACATTGGCCGCCGTATCGACGAGGCGGCTCAAGGCCGTGAGTTTGACTTCGTTGTTGTCGATTTCAACGATGTCGCGATAGCGGAACGAAACCGCAAACGCAGGGTGAAGCTTATAGCGGTCATCGCCCATGTATTCGGGAAGAAGCGCCGGTCCGACACCGAGGCGCAGTGAGGTGACATCCTGCGGCAATAAATCGAGAGCGTACTGAAAACTGTCGCCAACCATTCCCGAGATTTGTTCGATCCCTTGGGCGCGTAGAGGATTGGGCGCCAAAGCAGAGGCACAAAACAGCGCGAGGGCGAGAGCGGCGGAGCGGGGTTTGGTCATCATAATGTGTTCACCTGATTCAAACTCATGACGGCGGAAATGCGGGTGGGGCAGACGGCTTAGTCTCGCTAGTCTTGATATCAACGTCTCGTGCAGCGCGCTGTTGCACAGCCGCGCCCAGCCGGTCCAAAGCCTCGGAAAGATTTACGGGCTTTGGGGCGGACGTGCGTGCAGGTCTCGGTATTTTCTTTGCGCGCGGGAGCGGGCCCTGGGCGGCTTGGACTTTGTCGATGGCTTTGTACCCAAAGAACGCGTTGATGCGTTCAAGAATAAGCGGCGTTTTTAGATGCAGCATGGTCGCCGCCGCGCCGCTTGAAATTCGAAGAACAAGCGTTGCGCCTGCGTTCTTGCCGCGCGGAAATTTGACCTCCAAGGGCACAGCGAATGTCGCAAGGTCATCACCCACAATCGACGTCCACCGCGCTAAAATTTCACCGCCCGCAAATCCGCGTTTACCAAGGGCGGGTTTGGCGATGCGTTCAGTCAATGCGCCAATGGTGATCGGGCCGCGCGCTAGGCGCTTGCCGCGATCTGCCGCCGTGATTTTTTTTGCGTGTACCATGGCCTTGCCGCCGTGAACGAAATCAATACTCAAAGGATGCGGTACTAGGCAGCACACCGCAAGCATCCGTTGAGTGTAACACCTTGAATCAGGGGGGCAGGCCGCGCAAGGTGGATAACGTCTTCATCCCATTTTTGAGTCCCATGCCGCGCCGATCTTCACCGCCCAAACCCAAAGCCGCTGCGTTGTTACGCTGGTATGATCGCCACCGCCGGCGCTTGCCCTGGCGGGCGTTGCCCGGAAAAACGCTGGACCCTTATGCGGTGTGGCTGTCGGAGATCATGCTGCAGCAAACCACCGTTGCGGCGGTCAAACCGTATTTCGAGGACTTTTTGCGGCGCTGGCCGCGGGTGGAAAAACTCGCCGCCGCCAAAGTTGAAACCGTGATGGCCGCCTGGGCGGGGCTTGGCTATTACGCAAGGGCGCGCAATTTGCACAAATGCGCAAAAGAGATCGCCAAAAACCACGGCAGACAATTCCCGGAAAGTGAAACGGAGCTGCGCAAACTCCCAGGGATTGGGCCGTATACCGCCGCCGCGATTGCCGCGATTGCGTTTGGAAACCGCGCGGTGGTGGTCGACGGCAATGTCGAGCGGGTGATGGCGCGGGTGTTTGCGGTGCGCGCGCCGTTGCCGAAATCCAAAGGCAAACTGCGGGATCTCGCAGATAGTCTCACCCCCAATTCCCGCGCTGGGGATTATGCGCAGGCGGTGATGGATTTGGGGGCGACGGTGTGCACGCCGAAATCGCCGCGCTGTGAGCGCTGTCCGTGGGCGAAAAATTGCGCCGGTTTAAGCATGGGAATAGCCGCCTCTTTACCCCGTAAAACCCCCAACATAGCCCGTGAAACGCGGTTTGGGCGGGTGTTTTGGATGGTTCGCGGTGATGGCTGCGTTCTCCTCCGTCGCCGTGAAAGCCGCGGATTGCTTGGTGGAATGGTGGAAATTCCCTCCTCGGAGTGGTGTAAAACGCAACAAATTCCCCCCAAAAACGCGCAAAATGTACGGTTAAAACCGCCTTTTGCGCCCTTAAATGCGCAAAATGAGCCTAAAAAGCCCCCTTTTGTATGGTGGAAACCCCTTTTTGGCACGGTGTCACACACCTTTACCCATTTTCACCTGGAGCTGACCGTGATGGCGGCGACTCTCACACCGGCCCAGGCCAAAAAACTCGATGGCCCCGGCGCGATCTGGACGCCGATCGATAAACTTGGCGAGGCGGGTCTGCCGAGCGTGATGCGCAAGGTTGCCGACCATGCGCTCAAACAGACTCTCTAACGGCACTCTTTCTGACCGCAATATTCTGACTGACCTAAACTCATCGCCGCATTTGTAACGGCGCTGTGCGTGCTAAGGTGTGCACTTGGGCGCGGATAATTTTTTGTGATGCGCTCTGCGGGAGGGAGACCGGCATATGCCAGATTCAGAGAAGCCAGAAAAAAAATCAGAAAAAAACTCGGCAGGCGAGAACACGCAAAGTTCAAGCACCGCCTCGGCCGATCTCAAAGCCGCGGCGCTGCATTATCATCGCCATCCCACGCCCGGAAAATTATCTGTCACGCCCTCCAAGCAACTCGCCAACCAACGCGATCTCGCGCTCGCCTATTCGCCCGGTGTGGCCGCGGCCTGTGAAGCGATTGTCGACGACCCGGCCGAAGCGGCCACGGTCACCTGCCGCGCGAACTTGGTCGCGGTGGTCTCAAACGGCTCGGCGGTGCTCGGCCTCGGCTCCATCGGCGCGCTCGCCTCCAAGCCGGTGATGGAAGGCAAGGCGGTGCTGTTTAAAAAGTTCGCGGGGGTTGATGTGTTCGACATCGAGGTGGACGAGGCCGATCCGCACAAGCTGGTGGACATTGTCGCCGCCCTCGAGCCCACCTTCGGCGCCATCAACTTGGAGGACATCAAAGCGCCGGACTGTTTCATCGTCGAAGGCGAGCTGAAAAAGCGCATGAAGATCCCGGTCTTTCATGACGACCAACACGGCACCGCCATTGTGGTGGCCGCGGCGGTCATCAACGGGCTTAAGCTGCTGCGCAAAGACATCGGAAAGGTCAAAGTGTGTTCTACCGGCGGCGGGGCTGCGGGCATTGCCTGTCTCAATCAACTGGTTGCCCTGGGTCTAAAACGCGAGAACGTCACCCTCTGCGATCATAAAGGCGTAGTGTTCAAGGGCCGCACCGAAGACATGACCGATCAAAAGGCCGAATACGCGGCGGACACCAAAGCGCGCACGCTGGCCGAGGCGGTTAAAGGCGCCGATGTGTTTTTGGGTCTGTCCGCGCCCGGCATCCTGACGCCCGAGATGGTGAAATCCATGGGCAAGGCGCCGTTCATCCTCGCGCTCGCCAACCCCACCCCGGAAATTTTGCCCGATGTTGCCAAAGAGGCCGCGCCCGATGCGGTGATCGCCACCGGGCGTTCGGACTTTCCCAACCAGGTGAACAACGTTTTGTGTTTCCCCTACATCTTCAGGGGCGCGCTTGATTGCGGCGCGACCACCATCAATGAAGAAATGAAAGCCGCCTGCGTCGAGGCGCTCGCGGCGCTCGCGCGCGGGTCAAGCTCGGCGGTGGTCAGTGCGGCCTATGGCGGCGAGGAAATGCGCTTTGGGCCCGAGTACCTGATTCCCAAACCGTTTGATCCGCGCCTGATTTGCGAAATCGCCCCCGCCGTGGCCAAAGCGGCGATGGACACCGGCGTTGCCACCCGGCCGATCGCGGACCTTGAGACTTACGCCGACGAGTTGCAACAGGTGGTCTACCGCTCTGCCTTTGTGATGAAGCCGGTGTTCGACAAAGCGCGCATCAACCCAAAGCGCGTGGTGTTCGCCGAAGGGGAAGACGAGCGGGTGCTGTTCGCCGTCCAGGCCATTATGGAAGAAGGGCTCGCGGTTCCCATTCTTGTCGGCCGGCCCATGGTGATTTCACACCGCGCGCGCAAGCTGGGTCTGCAGATCAAGCCGGGGCAAGATTTTGAAGTGGTCAACCCGGAAGACGATGCGCGCTACCCGGACTATTGGCGGCACTATCACAGCCTGATGGGGCGCAAGGGCGTCTCGCCGGAAACCGCGCGCATGGCGGTGCGCACCAATACAACGGTGATTGCCGGAATGATGGTTGCGCGCGGCGATGCGGATGCGGCGATTTGCGGCACCCACGGCGAATACCACTGGCACTTGCGCCACCTCACCGATTTACTGGGCATGACCGACCCGGAGCACCGCACCAGTGCGCTGAGTTTGCTGGTGATGGACCGCGGCCCGGTGTTTGTTACCGATACGTTTGTTAGCGAAGACCCCAGCGCCGAAGACATCGCCCACTTGACGCAAATGGCGGCGAAAAAAGTCGGCGACTTTGGAATGATTCCGAAGGTGGCGCTGATTGCCGCCAGCAATTTCGGCGCGGGCAATTCGCCCGCCGCGGTGAAAATGCGCACCGCGCTCGAGATTTTGCGCCAAGAGGCCCCGGAGCTGGAAGCCGAGGGTGAAATGCAGCCCGACCTCGCGCTGGATGAAGCGGTGCGCACGCGGGTGTTTCCGAGCTCGCGCCTGACCGGCGCGGCAAACTTGCTGGTGATGCCAAATTTAGAAGCGGCCAACGCCAGCGCAAAACTGGTGCGCAATCTCGCCGGTGCGCTTCACGTGGGCCCGATTTTATTGGGCATCGCCAAACCGGCACACATCACGACTTCGAGCGTAACGGCAAGAGGGCTGGTGAACCTGGCAGCTTTGGCGGTGATCGATGCGCAAGTGATGGGGTAGGGAAATTAGATGTTTATTCACGCTTGTTTGGCTTGATAGAACGGTGAGTATATTAGCAAAATACATAGCAAGCTGTTTATAATCTATCAGAATGCGAAACCCCATGTCCGAACAGCGAGCACTTTTAGAAGCAGAGTTGAAAATCAAAGTTATCGATTTCTGTAAGAAATCGGGACTGCTCTCTTCGGATAAATCATTAATCAATGAATTCACATTTGAAAATGCAGCACGCAGGGCGGATCTAGTTATCGTAGGTTCGGAAATCATTGCTTTTGAAATAAAGAGCGAATTGGACACACTAGAGAGACTTTCCAATCAAGCTGAATCCTACCTCAAGTACTGTGATCTTGTGACAGTCGTAGTCGCAGAAAAGTATTTAGGCGCAGCCCGCCAACTGTTGCCAAGGCAAGTGGCGTTGTGGTCGTTTAACTACGACGAAATTTTCACAGTTAGGAAAGGCTTGAAGTCTCCAAAGAGATCGAAATCGAGATATTTAGATTTGATGACGGTACGGGAACTTCGTCGTATTTTAACTAGTATGGGCATGGCGAAGGGCAAAATTAAGAGGGAAGAACTTGTTCGATCTGCGTCAGGGCTTCCTCTGGCTCTAATTCGCCGGGAAGCGATACGCGCAATTCGCGAGCGCTACGCTCAGACGACCAAAGCTTTTAGAGATCATATTCTCAATCACCGAATTGAAGTCGATCATTTGCAGTTGCTTAGCCCTTATGCAATTGCTCGTCGTCAAATTGCCGAGCAACTTGAACAGAGAGAAAAGTTTTGGAGTGAGTGGGCTTGCCGAATTCAAAGCTCTGCACCGCTTTATGATGGCGAAAGCAGAACAGTCTGAAACTTCTATGATAAATTGGTCGGCACTTAATTACCTGTAGCGGACTAATCGGTCCAATCATCGTCAGTGTCTAGAAGTTGTGTTCTTGGTTTACCATACCAAAGCTGTTGGTGCAGATGTAAGTTGATGCGCACGGCAGTGGCTTTGCTAGCACTGCCGATGGCGTGTTCATCCCCTCTTTCTGTCCGCTCAATCATCTGTGTGCCCCAAATACGTAAGCCATCTATCCAGACGTCGCCCGAGGTTTTGATCAGCTCCTGTGCCGCGCGTCTATATCCACTTTCATTTCTAAAAAAGTGCCATTCGTCGCCGACAGGATAATCGATCCGAGGAACAGGTTTCCCCCCGCCCGCTAGCACTTCTGCTCTAGCACTTCCTCGATCACTGTAAATCATATTTCCTTCGGGCAAGGTTTTTCGAAGTGCGTTGAAATACTGTCGCTCTAATATTTCATACTGTGGCAAATTTCTAAAATCGGAAGGGAATGAAGAGCCAGATGGTGCGATCTTTGCCTCGGAGTTTTTGTCCAAGATACTTTCTGCCACCGCGGATGTCCTTAACGCGCCCATTAGGGCTTCATCTAGGTGCCCGTAATCCAAGATAAAAAGCAAATCTTGATCGCTGTTTTCGGCAACTATTTCAGCTACTCTAGCTCCACCAGGAAAAGCTCCTCTTTGCAAGCGAACAGCTATGCCTCGGCTTAGATTGTTCAGTCTCTCTATTTGTTCTGGAAGCGCTTCAAATTCGCTTATTTGTAAGCATGGGATAACATTAGGCTTGTCTTCAAAAAATTTGCACCAATTCTCATACCCATTCTTTGAGGATTTTAGCTTGTCCAACTCGTCGTGAACATCGCGCCGCGCGGCGCTCTCGTTGGGCGAATAGTCAAAGTCAATATCTGCAATCCAGGGGCGTTCGTCGATTGCCTCGGCAACCCTTTCCACAGTTTTACTTAGCGTGTGTGAACCGACCCATGGCCTCAAAAGTATTACAGGGAGTATTAGATCTTTGTCTTTTTCCGGCAATTCTTGAAGCGCAGCCATTTCAGCCGGCCGAACCGCTAGAACAGGCAGATACTCGCTTTCGAATACGGGCAAGATAGGCCTTTCAAATGTTAAAGTATTAGTCGATGCCCAATCTAATTTTCATCGCAGCTGTAGATACTTCAAATTTCTTCGCTAGGTTTTCCAACCAAATACCTTCGGCGTCCCGCACGCATTTCTTTTCTTCTTCCGCTACCAAAGTCATAGGCATAATTATGTCTGCAGCTAATCTATTTGCTTCTGCTTCCACGCGATTTGACAAGGACGATCGAAACAACATGTCATCTCTAACTCCCGCTCCAATCAAATCACGATGCAAAAGAAAGTGGGCTATTTCGTGCGCTAACGTGAAACGTTGGCGCGCTTTGGTGTCGTGTCGATTGATTCTAATTTGAAACCCAGCCTCTGCGTCCGCGTGCGGGCCAATTTCCCCCGATATCCCTGGCGATAATGTTGATCCTTTTACAACTATGCCGAGCTCTTTTGCAAGTGCTCCGAGTTTTACCGGCAACTCGGTCAAATATCGGTCCAGTATTTCTCTGGTATTCGGGGGAATCTGCGTCCATTGGCTACTTAGCATGAAATGTCCACTTAGCTTCGAATCGATCAATTCTGTTATTGATTTGCGGTTGGATCACGCTCTGTTTTCTCCAGCAGGATGATCATCCTCATCCGCCAATCGAAGAGCAGGATCATCGAGCATTAACTCGTCAAGTCGCTCGATCATTCGCTTGCGAATAATTCCGTCCTCAGCCATCTCATCTTCAACTTTCCGGAGAGATTCTTTGACGGCGTTATTTACGGCTTCTTCCAAAATGAATTTGTACCCAAACACCGCTGCAACGGCGACAACGATTCCAACTCCCGCTACAATGACCGCCGCTGCAGTTAGCGCAATCGATGCGAAGACCGAAAAATCCATATTGCTTGCTCCAATATTGGTCGTAAGCCTCAAGCGATAAAGCCATAGTGCAATAAAACCTGCCCCCGCCAGGGTTCCAATTAGAATGCAACAGAAAGCAGTTACGCCTCGGAGGTCTTGAATTTCATGATTGCTCATGAAAAAACGGGTGCTTCACGCTAATAACACGGAGTAATTGTTACCATGCGTTGCGGGTTCAGTCACAAGCGATAATTAAAGCAAATTATTCAAGCTGCGCTTCACAGAACGTAAGTTATTGTATCTCCGGCTAAATCTTGGTGTAGAAATTTCCCATGCCCCCACGTTTTCCTGAAGGCTCTACCGCTTACGATAAAGACGGGCGCAGCTATACCGTCGAGGAAGTTGACGGCGGCATGGTCTACTGCACCGCCTCCAACGGCGTTGAAACCGAGTTTCCTGAATCTGCATTGATGAACGAGGACGAGTGGGCGGCGCGCTCGGATGGGCGGCGCGACGATGCCTATGTGCGCATCAAAAGCTCGCGGCTGTATCGCGGCTCTAGCGGCAATGTTTCCAAACCCGCGGCCGCGGCGGTCTTGAAACGCGCGGAAGGCTTGTATCCGGGGCTGTTGGATTTCATCGCCTTTACGGCGGCGGAAAAAATGCTCACCGAGAGCCACGATACGGGCCTTATCGCCGGGCTCTCTATTATTAAGTGCCGAGAGGTGTTCGACGGCGCCGCGCCGGAGGTGCGCACCGCGGTGCTGGCCGGTGTGCTGGGCACCGATCCGGACAAACTCGCGAGCGCGGCGGAGGTGGGCGATAATCTTTTGCGGGCGATGATCGATAAAGGAATTAACGCGGAAGCGTTTGATGAC
>CBDDHW010000014.1:0-15129 GCA_965228575.1 Rhodospirillaceae bacterium
GTTTGCGTTCATGTGTAGAGAGTAACATGGCTCTATATATATAAAAATTTGGAAAGTCAAACTATTTGATGTTTTTGAAGAGCCAAAAAGCGACAATTTTTGAGGTTTGGTGCATAAAAATGGCCTGTTTGGTGCATAATTTTGCTTCGGTGCATAAATTCGTCGCGTTTTTGGTGCATCAAGCGTCTCGGTGCACAAACAATGAAATTGAAAGTTTTGGTGCATAATTTACAGGTGTGGGTTTTTGGCCCAGTGGAATTTGGTGCATAAAATTTTCAAAAAAATATTAACAAACGAGAAAAGGAAAATTCAATTTCCGCGAGATTGAAATCCAATTGAAATTCAATTAGCTATTGAAAAAATGACTTTGAAGTAACCAGTAATCGTCGGGACGGCCCTGCCAAATACCGACCAATTCCCAATGCCATCCAATGCCGTCTCCAGTCACGGTCAGGGCCAGTACCGGCCAATGCCGGCCAGTGCCGCTCCAGTGCCGACGCCAATGCCGCAATACCGCTCGAGTGACGACGGCCAAAATGCGGCCGCCAAATGGCGAAATCCAGTACCGCGAGTACCGACATTGGAGTGACAAACGAGGCATTCAGTGTTCAGTACCGATTTGTGAGGTGACAAGTGCGTCGATTGACGGCGTCAGTGCCGCCAGTGACGCGCAGTGCGACGCCGAGGAGTGAGATGCCGTTGGCCGCCCAGTGTACACAGCGTGTGCCTGGCAACAGCAGTAAAGATTTGCGATTGACATTCGGTATCTTTATTTTGTGAATTTCAGATAAAAAAGACGCGTTGACATACAGCCACGCGGAAGACTGTGCGCGACTCCACAACAGTAGATCTTCTGGCGCCGCGGGTGGCAACAGTGGCGCGTTCTCTGTCCGCTGAAACTGGAAATGGACACAGACTCGTCGATGCTGAAACTGAAAGCGAGCCAAAACGCGGGCAGCAAGCAGGCAAACGCGCTGAAAACCGAGTGAAAACCGAGTGAAAACCGAGTGAAAACCGAGTCACAACGGAGTGACAACGGAGTGACAACGCGAGCGAGAAGGAATGAATGAGTTTGGGGGCGCGGGCGCGGGCGCGTGCAAACGAGCGGTGGGAGGCGTGGTTGAAAGAGTGCGATTGAGAGAGAGCGATGGTGTAGGAAAAAAATGAAGGGATTGGTGTGTTTATTCGTGTTGTCACTGGTGGCTGAGCCCGAAGCGCATGTGCACTTAGAGCGCAGCGATCGCGGCGACGAGCGCGGCGAACGAGAGCGCGAGCGCCGACGCGGCGGAGCCGTCCGTGACGCCAAAGTCTTCGGGGCACGGCTCGATGCCAAACAAATACGACTTGGGGTTGCAGTACTGGATCGACGGGTCGCGGCAGATCGGCTGCGAGTAGGTGCACTCGCCGCACGCCGCCACATTACCAACACCGCACTCGGCGTTGCAGCGGTCGGTCTGGGTCAATCGGCGGCGTGGTGTGGTGAGCTTGGCGATTCAAAGAAGGCGAAGGCGACGAAGAAGAGGAAGAAGAAGACCACATAGTAGACCAAACGAAAGAACGAAAGAAAGAACAAGAGCGCATCGACGCGTACCTGCTTCTTGCCACAGAGCTGTTGTCCCACACACATCGTCTGCGCGCCCTGGCGGTCGAGTTCGACGCACGAAAAGCCCTTCTTGTTGCACTGCTTGCCCGCGAGGCACTTGCAGCCGGCCGAGCCCGGCGTGCACTGCGCCTCGACGCACGCGCCGTCGCCGTTGCAGATGAAGCCGTCCTCGCACGGCGCGCCCTCGCGCTCGCAGCGGCAGCCGCGCTTGCCCGGCTCGCACGACTCGAAGAGGCAGAGGCCGGTGAAGCCGTCGCACTCGGCGCCGCCCGAGCACGAGCCGTCCGCCTGGCACGGGCAGCCCGCCTCGCCCGCCGAGCAGACGTCCGACGACGGGCGGATGCAGCGGCCGTCGAGGCACTCGCCCGACGCGCACGACTCGTCCGCCGCGCACTGGCAGCCGAGCGAGCCGAGCTCGCACGCCGGCGGGTAGATGCACATCTTGTCCGACGAGACCTGCAGGCCGTCGTCGCACGTGTTGTCCGAGTGCGCCGCGCAGCCCGCCTCGCCCACCGGGCACGGCGGCATCGCGCAGTAGCCGAGCGCGTTGCACGTGTACGGGTGGTTGCACTGCGTTGCCGCCGTCTCGGCTCGGCATACGCAGCCTTCTGTGCGGATAGATGTGCATATTTATGGCGAACGCCGGGCGCGATCGATCGCCAGCCAAAGGGCGCGTGAGGGGGCCGAATTGTATGTCGCTCGAGTTTTGCGAGCATTGATGTACGGCACGGCATGGTGAGTGGATTGTGATTGCGCGTTGGAGTGGGGTACGGGAGGAGGGGATAGGGTTGTGGGGGGTAGGGAGGGGGATTTGGTGGTGGGTGGTGTGTGTGATGTTGTATTTTATACCTATTTTGGACTGGTTCGAATGTTTGCGTTCATGTGTAGAGAGTAACATGGCTCTATATATATAAAAATTGGAAAGTCAAACTATTTGATGTTTTTGAAGAGCCAAAAAGCGACAATCAAGAGGCTCGTGCGAATTTTTGAGGTTTGGTGCATAAAAATGGCCTGTTTGGTGCATAATTTTGCTTCGGTGCATAAATTCGTCGCGTTTTTGGTGCATCAAGCGTCTCGGTGCACAAACAATGAAATTGAAAGTTTTGGTGCATAATTTACAGGTGTGGGTTTTTGGCCCAGTGGAATTTGGTGCATAAAATTTTCAAAAAAATATTAACAAACGAGAAAAGGAAAATTCAATTTCCGCGAGATTGAAATCCAATTGAAATTCAATTAGCTATTGAAAAAATGACTTTGAAGTAACCAGTAATCGTCGGGACGGCCCTGCCAAATACCGACCAATTCCCAATGCCATCCAATGCCGTCTCCAGTCACGGTCAGGGCCAGTACCGGCCAATGCCGGCCAGTGCCGCTCCAGTGCCGACGCCAATGCCGCAATACCGCTCGAGTGACGACGGCCAAAATGCGGCCGCCAAATGGCGAAATCCAGTACCGCGAGTACCGACATTGGAGTGACAAACGAGGCATTCAGTGTTCAGTACCGATTTGTGAGGTGACAAGTGCGTCGATTGACGGCGTCAGTGCCGCCAGTGACGCGCAGTGCGACGCCGAGGAGTGAGATGCCGTTGGCCGCCCAGTGTACACAGCGTGTGCCTGGCAACAGCAGTAAAGATTTGCGATTGACATTCGGTATCTTTATTTTGTGAATTTCAGATAAAAAAGACGCGTTGACATACAGCCACGCGGAAGACTGTGCGCGACTCCACAACAGTAGATCTTCTGGCGCCGCGGGTGGCAACAGTGGCGCGTTCTCTGTCCGCTGAAACTGGAAATGGACACAGACTCGTCGATGCTGAAACTGAAAGCGAGCCAAAACGCGGGCAGCAAGCAGGCAAACGCGCTGAAAACCGAGTGAAAACCGAGTGAAAACCGAGTGAAAACCGAGTCACAACGGAGTGACAACGGAGTGACAACGCGAGCGAGAAGGAATGAATGAGTTTGGGGGCGCGGGCGCGGGCGCGTGCAAACGAGCGGTGGGAGGCGTGGTTGAAAGAGTGCGATTGAGAGAGAGCGATGGTGTAGGAAAAAAATGAAGGGATTGGTGTGTTTATTCGTGTTGTCACTGGTGGCTGAGCCCGAAGCGCATGTGCACTTAGAGCGCAGCGATCGCGGCGACGAGCGCGGCGAACGAGAGCGCGAGCGCCGACGCGGCGGAGCCGTCCGTGACGCCAAAGTCTTCGGGGCACGGCTCGATGCCAAACAAATACGACTTGGGGTTGCAGTACTGGATCGACGGGTCGCGGCAGATCGGCTGCGAGTAGGTGCACTCGCCGCACGCCGCCACATTACCAACACCGCACTCGGCGTTGCAGCGGTCGGTCTGGGTCAATCGGCGGCGTGGTGTGGTGAGCTTGGCGATTCAAAGAAGGCGAAGGCGACGAAGAAGAGGAAGAAGAAGACCACATAGTAGACCAAACGAAAGAACGAAAGAAAGAACAAGAGCGCATCGACGCGTACCTGCTTCTTGCCACAGAGCTGTTGTCCCACACACATCGTCTGCGCGCCCTGGCGGTCGAGTTCGACGCACGAAAAGCCCTTCTTGTTGCACTGCTTGCCCGCGAGGCACTTGCAGCCGGCCGAGCCCGGCGTGCACTGCGCCTCGACGCACGCGCCGTCGCCGTTGCAGATGAAGCCGTCCTCGCACGGCGCGCCCTCGCGCTCGCAGCGGCAGCCGCGCTTGCCCGGCTCGCACGACTCGAAGAGGCAGAGGCCGGTGAAGCCGTCGCACTCGGCGCCGCCCGAGCACGAGCCGTCCGCCTGGCACGGGCAGCCCGCCTCGCCCGCCGAGCAGACGTCCGACGACGGGCGGATGCAGCGGCCGTCGAGGCACTCGCCCGACGCGCACGACTCGTCCGCCGCGCACTGGCAGCCGAGCGAGCCGAGCTCGCACGCCGGCGGGTAGATGCACATCTTGTCCGACGAGACCTGCAGGCCGTCGTCGCACGTGTTGTCCGAGTGCGCCGCGCAGCCCGCCTCGCCCACCGGGCACGGCGGCATCGCGCAGTAGCCGAGCGCGTTGCACGTGTACGGGTGGTTGCACTGCGTTGCCGCCGTCTCGGCTCGGCATACGCAGCCTTCTGTGCGGATAGATGTGCATATTTATGGCGAACGCCGGGCGCGATCGATCGCCAGCCAAAGGGCGCGTGAGGGGGCCGAATTGTATGTCGCTCGAGTTTTGCGAGCATTGATGTACGGCACGGCATGGTGAGTGGATTGTGATTGCGCGTTGGAGTGGGGTACGGGAGGAGGGGATAGGGTTGTGGGGGGTAGGGAGGGGGATTTGGTGGTGGGTGGTGTGTGTGATGTTGTATTTTATACCTATTTTGGACTGGTTCGAATGTTTGCGTTCATGTGTAGAGAGTAACATGGCTCTATATATATAAAAATTGGAAAGTCAAACTATTTGATGTTTTTGAAGAGCCAAAAAGCGACAATCAAGAGGCTCGTGCGAATTTTTGAGGTTTGGTGCATAAAAATGGCCTGTTTGGTGCATAATTTTGCTTCGGTGCATAAATTCGTCGCGTTTTTGGTGCATCAAGCGTCTCGGTGCACAAACAATGAAATTGAAAGTTTTGGTGCATAATTTACAGGTGTGGGTTTTTGGCCCAGTGGAATTTGGTGCATAAAATTTTCAAAAAAATATTAACAAACGAGAAAAGGAAAATTCAATTTCCGCGAGATTGAAATCCAATTGAAATTCAATTAGCTATTGAAAAAATGACTTTGAAGTAACCAGTAATCGTCGGGACGGCCCTGCCAAATACCGACCAATTCCCAATGCCATCCAATGCCGTCTCCAGTCACGGTCAGGGCCAGTACCGGCCAATGCCGGCCAGTGCCGCTCCAGTGCCGACGCCAATGCCGCAATACCGCTCGAGTGACGACGGCCAAAATGCGGCCGCCAAATGGCGAAATCCAGTACCGCGAGTACCGACATTGGAGTGACAAACGAGGCATTCAGTGTTCAGTACCGATTTGTGAGGTGACAAGTGCGTCGATTGACGGCGTCAGTGCCGCCAGTGACGCGCAGTGCGACGCCGAGGAGTGAGATGCCGTTGGCCGCCCAGTGTACACAGCGTGTGCCTGGCAACAGCAGTAAAGATTTGCGATTGACATTCGGTATCTTTATTTTGTGAATTTCAGATAAAAAAGACGCGTTGACATACAGCCACGCGGAAGACTGTGCGCGACTCCACAACAGTAGATCTTCTGGCGCCGCGGGTGGCAACAGTGGCGCGTTCTCTGTCCGCTGAAACTGGAAATGGACACAGACTCGTCGATGCTGAAACTGAAAGCGAGCCAAAACGCGGGCAGCAAGCAGGCAAACGCGCTGAAAACCGAGTGAAAACCGAGTGAAAACCGAGTGAAAACCGAGTCACAACGGAGTGACAACGGAGTGACAACGCGAGCGAGAAGGAATGAATGAGTTTGGGGGCGCGGGCGCGGGCGCGTGCAAACGAGCGGTGGGAGGCGTGGTTGAAAGAGTGCGATTGAGAGAGAGCGATGGTGTAGGAAAAAAATGAAGGGATTGGTGTGTTTATTCGTGTTGTCACTGGTGGCTGAGCCCGAAGCGCATGTGCACTTAGAGCGCAGCGATCGCGGCGACGAGCGCGGCGAACGAGAGCGCGAGCGCCGACGCGGCGGAGCCGTCCGTGACGCCAAAGTCTTCGGGGCACGGCTCGATGCCAAACAAATACGACTTGGGGTTGCAGTACTGGATCGACGGGTCGCGGCAGATCGGCTGCGAGTAGGTGCACTCGCCGCACGCCGCCACATTACCAACACCGCACTCGGCGTTGCAGCGGTCGGTCTGGGTCAATCGGCGGCGTGGTGTGGTGAGCTTGGCGATTCAAAGAAGGCGAAGGCGACGAAGAAGAGGAAGAAGAAGACCACATAGTAGACCAAACGAAAGAACGAAAGAAAGAACAAGAGCGCATCGACGCGTACCTGCTTCTTGCCACAGAGCTGTTGTCCCACACACATCGTCTGCGCGCCCTGGCGGTCGAGTTCGACGCACGAAAAGCCCTTCTTGTTGCACTGCTTGCCCGCGAGGCACTTGCAGCCGGCCGAGCCCGGCGTGCACTGCGCCTCGACGCACGCGCCGTCGCCGTTGCAGATGAAGCCGTCCTCGCACGGCGCGCCCTCGCGCTCGCAGCGGCAGCCGCGCTTGCCCGGCTCGCACGACTCGAAGAGGCAGAGGCCGGTGAAGCCGTCGCACTCGGCGCCGCCCGAGCACGAGCCGTCCGCCTGGCACGGGCAGCCCGCCTCGCCCGCCGAGCAGACGTCCGACGACGGGCGGATGCAGCGGCCGTCGAGGCACTCGCCCGACGCGCACGACTCGTCCGCCGCGCACTGGCAGCCGAGCGAGCCGAGCTCGCACGCCGGCGGGTAGATGCACATCTTGTCCGACGAGACCTGCAGGCCGTCGTCGCACGTGTTGTCCGAGTGCGCCGCGCAGCCCGCCTCGCCCACCGGGCACGGCGGCATCGCGCAGTAGCCGAGCGCGTTGCACGTGTACGGGTGGTTGCACTGCGTTGCCGCCGTCTCGGCTCGGCATACGCAGCCTTCTGTGCGGATAGATGTGCATATTTATGGCGAACGCCGGGCGCGATCGATCGCCAGCCAAAGGGCGCGTGAGGGGGCCGAATTGTATGTCGCTCGAGTTTTGCGAGCATTGATGTACGGCACGGCATGGTGAGTGGATTGTGATTGCGCGTTGGAGTGGGGTACGGGGAGGAGGGGATAGGGTTGTGGGGGGTAGGGAGGGGGATTTGGTGGTGGGTGGTGTGTGTGATGTTGTATTTTATACCTATTTTGGACTGGTTCGAATGTTTGCGTTCATGTGTAGAGAGTAACATGGCTCTATATATATAAAAATTTGGAAAGTCAAACTATTTGATGTTTTTGAAGAGCCAAAAAGCGACAATCAAGAGGCTCGTGCGAATTTTTGAGGTTTGGTGCATAAAAATGGCCTGTTTGGTGCATAATTTTGCTTCGGTGCATAAATTCGTCGCGTTTTTGGTGCATCAAGCGTCTCGGTGCACAAACAATGAAATTGAAAGTTTTGGTGCATAATTTACAGGTGTGGGTTTTTGGCCCAGTGGAATTTGGTGCATAAAATTTTCAAAAAAATATTAACAAACGAGAAAAGGAAAATTCAATTTCCGCGAGATTGAAATCCAATTGAAATTCAATTAGCTATTGAAAAAATGACTTTGAAGTAACCAGTAATCGTCGGGACGGCCCTGCCAAATACCGACCAATTCCCAATGCCATCCAATGCCGTCTCCAGTCACGGTCAGGGCCAGTACCGGCCAATGCCGGCCAGTGCCGCTCCAGTGCCGACGCCAATGCCGCAATACCGCTCGAGTGACGACGGCCAAAATGCGGCCGCCAAATGGCGAAATCCAGTACCGCGAGTACCGACATTGGAGTGACAAACGAGGCATTCAGTGTTCAGTACCGATTTGTGAGGTGACAAGTGCGTCGATTGACGGCGTCAGTGCCGCCAGTGACGCGCAGTGCGACGCCGAGGAGTGAGATGCCGTTGGCCGCCCAGTGTACACAGCGTGTGCCTGGCAACAGCAGTAAAGATTTGCGATTGACATTCGGTATCTTTATTTTGTGAATTTCAGATAAAAAAGACGCGTTGACATACAGCCACGCGGAAGACTGTGCGCGACTCCACAACAGTAGATCTTCTGGCGCCGCGGGTGGCAACAGTGGCGCGTTCTCTGTCCGCTGAAACTGGAAATGGACACAGACTCGTCGATGCTGAAACTGAAAGCGAGCCAAAACGCGGGCAGCAAGCAGGCAAACGCGCTGAAAACCGAGTGAAAACCGAGTGAAAACCGAGTGAAAACCGAGTCACAACGGAGTGACAACGGAGTGACAACGCGAGCGAGAAGGAATGAATGAGTTTGGGGGCGCGGGCGCGGGCGCGTGCAAACGAGCGGTGGGAGGCGTGGTTGAAAGAGTGCGATTGAGAGAGAGCGATGGTGTAGGAAAAAAATGAAGGGATTGGTGTGTTTATTCGTGTTGTCACTGGTGGCTGAGCCCGAAGCGCATGTGCACTTAGAGCGCAGCGATCGCGGCGACGAGCGCGGCGAACGAGAGCGCGAGCGCCGACGCGGCGGAGCCGTCCGTGACGCCAAAGTCTTCGGGGCACGGCTCGATGCCAAACAAATACGACTTGGGGTTGCAGTACTGGATCGACGGGTCGCGGCAGATCGGCTGCGAGTAGGTGCACTCGCCGCACGCCGCCACATTACCAACACCGCACTCGGCGTTGCAGCGGTCGGTCTGGGTCAATCGGCGGCGTGGTGTGGTGAGCTTGGCGATTCAAAGAAGGCGAAGGCGACGAAGAAGAGGAAGAAGAAGACCACATAGTAGACCAAACGAAAGAACGAAAGAAAGAACAAGAGCGCATCGACGCGTACCTGCTTCTTGCCACAGAGCTGTTGTCCCACACACATCGTCTGCGCGCCCTGGCGGTCGAGTTCGACGCACGAAAAGCCCTTCTTGTTGCACTGCTTGCCCGCGAGGCACTTGCAGCCGGCCGAGCCCGGCGTGCACTGCGCCTCGACGCACGCGCCGTCGCCGTTGCAGATGAAGCCGTCCTCGCACGGCGCGCCCTCGCGCTCGCAGCGGCAGCCGCGCTTGCCCGGCTCGCACGACTCGAAGAGGCAGAGGCCGGTGAAGCCGTCGCACTCGGCGCCGCCCGAGCACGAGCCGTCCGCCTGGCACGGGCAGCCCGCCTCGCCCGCCGAGCAGACGTCCGACGACGGGCGGATGCAGCGGCCGTCGAGGCACTCGCCCGACGCGCACGACTCGTCCGCCGCGCACTGGCAGCCGAGCGAGCCGAGCTCGCACGCCGGCGGGTAGATGCACATCTTGTCCGACGAGACCTGCAGGCCGTCGTCGCACGTGTTGTCCGAGTGCGCCGCGCAGCCCGCCTCGCCCACCGGGCACGGCGGCATCGCGCAGTAGCCGAGCGCGTTGCACGTGTACGGGTGGTTGCACTGCGTTGCCGCCGTCTCGGCTCGGCATACGCAGCCTTCTGTGCGGATAGATGTGCATATTTATGGCGAACGCCGGGCGCGATCGATCGCCAGCCAAAGGGCGCGTGAGGGGGCCGAATTGTATGTCGCTCGAGTTTTGCGAGCATTGATGTACGGCACGGCATGGTGAGTGGATTGTGATTGCGCGTTGGAGTGGGGTACGGGGAGGAGGGGATAGGGTTGTGGGGGGTAGGGAGGGGGATTTGGTGGTGGGTGGTGTGTGTGATGTTGTATTTTATACCTATTTTGGACTGGTTCGAATGTTTGCGTTCATGTGTAGAGAGTAACATGGCTCTATATATATAAAAATTTGGAAAGTCAAACTATTTGATGTTTTTGAAGAGCCAAAAAGCGACAATCAAGAGGCTCGTGCGAATTTTTGAGGTTTGGTGCATAAAAATGGCCTGTTTGGTGCATAATTTTGCTTCGGTGCATAAATTCGTCGCGTTTTTGGTGCATCAAGCGTCTCGGTGCACAAACAATGAAATTGAAAGTTTTGGTGCATAATTTACAGGTGTGGGTTTTTGGCCCAGTGGAATTTGGTGCATAAAATTTTCAAAAAAATATTAACAAACGAGAAAAGGAAAATTCAATTTCCGCGAGATTGAAATCCAATTGAAATTCAATTAGCTATTGAAAAAATGACTTTGAAGTAACCAGTAATCGTCGGGACGGCCCTGCCAAATACCGACCAATTCCCAATGCCATCCAATGCCGTCTCCAGTCACGGTCAGGGCCAGTACCGGCCAATGCCGGCCAGTGCCGCTCCAGTGCCGACGCCAATGCCGCAATACCGCTCGAGTGACGACGGCCAAAATGCGGCCGCCAAATGGCGAAATCCAGTACCGCGAGTACCGACATTGGAGTGACAAACGAGGCATTCAGTGTTCAGTACCGATTTGTGAGGTGACAAGTGCGTCGATTGACGGCGTCAGTGCCGCCAGTGACGCGCAGTGCGACGCCGAGGAGTGAGATGCCGTTGGCCGCCCAGTGTACACAGCGTGTGCCTGGCAACAGCAGTAAAGATTTGCGATTGACATTCGGTATCTTTATTTTGTGAATTTCAGATAAAAAAGACGCGTTGACATACAGCCACGCGGAAGACTGTGCGCGACTCCACAACAGTAGATCTTCTGGCGCCGCGGGTGGCAACAGTGGCGCGTTCTCTGTCCGCTGAAACTGGAAATGGACACAGACTCGTCGATGCTGAAACTGAAAGCGAGCCAAAACGCGGGCAGCAAGCAGGCAAACGCGCTGAAAACCGAGTGAAAACCGAGTGAAAACCGAGTGAAAACCGAGTCACAACGGAGTGACAACGGAGTGACAACGCGAGCGAGAAGGAATGAATGAGTTTGGGGGCGCGGGCGCGGGCGCGTGCAAACGAGCGGTGGGAGGCGTGGTTGAAAGAGTGCGATTGAGAGAGAGCGATGGTGTAGGAAAAAAATGAAGGGATTGGTGTGTTTATTCGTGTTGTCACTGGTGGCTGAGCCCGAAGCGCATGTGCACTTAGAGCGCAGCGATCGCGGCGACGAGCGCGGCGAACGAGAGCGCGAGCGCCGACGCGGCGGAGCCGTCCGTGACGCCAAAGTCTTCGGGGCACGGCTCGATGCCAAACAAATACGACTTGGGGTTGCAGTACTGGATCGACGGGTCGCGGCAGATCGGCTGCGAGTAGGTGCACTCGCCGCACGCCGCCACATTACCAACACCGCACTCGGCGTTGCAGCGGTCGGTCTGGGTCAATCGGCGGCGTGGTGTGGTGAGCTTGGCGATTCAAAGAAGGCGAAGGCGACGAAGAAGAGGAAGAAGAAGACCACATAGTAGACCAAACGAAAGAACGAAAGAAAGAACAAGAGCGCATCGACGCGTACCTGCTTCTTGCCACAGAGCTGTTGTCCCACACACATCGTCTGCGCGCCCTGGCGGTCGAGTTCGACGCACGAAAAGCCCTTCTTGTTGCACTGCTTGCCCGCGAGGCACTTGCAGCCGGCCGAGCCCGGCGTGCACTGCGCCTCGACGCACGCGCCGTCGCCGTTGCAGATGAAGCCGTCCTCGCACGGCGCGCCCTCGCGCTCGCAGCGGCAGCCGCGCTTGCCCGGCTCGCACGACTCGAAGAGGCAGAGGCCGGTGAAGCCGTCGCACTCGGCGCCGCCCGAGCACGAGCCGTCCGCCTGGCACGGGCAGCCCGCCTCGCCCGCCGAGCAGACGTCCGACGACGGGCGGATGCAGCGGCCGTCGAGGCACTCGCCCGACGCGCACGACTCGTCCGCCGCGCACTGGCAGCCGAGCGAGCCGAGCTCGCACGCCGGCGGGTAGATGCACATCTTGTCCGACGAGACCTGCAGGCCGTCGTCGCACGTGTTGTCCGAGTGCGCCGCGCAGCCCGCCTCGCCCACCGGGCACGGCGGCATCGCGCAGTAGCCGAGCGCGTTGCACGTGTACGGGTGGTTGCACTGCGTTGCCGCCGTCTCGGCTCGGCATACGCAGCCTTCTGTGCGGATAGATGTGCATATTTATGGCGAACGCCGGGCGCGATCGATCGCCAGCCAAAGGGCGCGTGAGGGGGCCGAATTGTATGTCGCTCGAGTTTTGCGAGCATTGATGTACGGCACGGCATGGTGAGTGGATTGTGATTGCGCGTTGGAGTGGGGTACGGGGAGGAGGGGATAGGGTTGTGGGGGGTAGGGAGGGGGATTTGGTGGTGGGTGGTGTGTGTGATGTTGTATTTTATACCTATTTTGGACTGGTTCGAATGTTTGCGTTCATGTGTAGAGAGTAACATGGCTCTATATATATAAAAATTTGGAAAGTCAAACTATTTGATGTTTTTGAAGAGCCAAAAAGCGACAATCAAGAGGCTCGTGCGAATTTTTGAGGTTTGGTGCATAAAAATGGCCTGTTTGGTGCATAATTTTGCTTCGGTGCATAAATTCGTCGCGTTTTTGGTGCATCAAGCGTCTCGGTGCACAAACAATGAAATTGAAAGTTTTGGTGCATAATTTACAGGTGTGGGTTTTTGGCCCAGTGGAATTTGGTGCATAAAATTTTCAAAAAAATATTAACAAACGAGAAAAGGAAAATTCAATTTCCGCGAGATTGAAATCCAATTGAAATTCAATTAGCTATTGAAAAAATGACTTTGAAGTAACCAGTAATCGTCGGGACGGCCCTGCCAAATACCGACCAATTCCCAATGCCATCCAATGCCGTCTCCAGTCACGGTCAGGGCCAGTACCGGCCAATGCCGGCCAGTGCCGCTCCAGTGCCGACGCCAATGCCGCAATACCGCTCGAGTGACGACGGCCAAAATGCGGCCGCCAAATGGCGAAATCCAGTACCGCGAGTACCGACATTGGAGTGACAAACGAGGCATTCAGTGTTCAGTACCGATTTGTGAGGTGACAAGTGCGTCGATTGACGGCGTCAGTGCCGCCAGTGACGCGCAGTGCGACGCCGAGGAGTGAGATGCCGTTGGCCGCCCAGTGTACACAGCGTGTGCCTGGCAACAGCAGTAAAGATTTGCGATTGACATTCGGTATCTTTATTTTGTGAATTTCAGATAAAAAAGACGCGTTGACATACAGCCACGCGGAAGACTGTGCGCGACTCCACAACAGTAGATCTTCTGGCGCCGCGGGTGGCAACAGTGGCGCGTTCTCTGTCCGCTGAAACTGGAAATGGACACAGACTCGTCGATGCTGAAACTGAAAGCGAGCCAAAACGCGGGCAGCAAGCAGGCAAACGCGCTGAAAACCGAGTGAAAACCGAGTGAAAACCGAGTGAAAACCGAGTCACAACGGAGTGACAACGGAGTGACAACGCGAGCGAGAAGGAATGAATGAGTTTGGGGGCGCGGGCGCGGGCGCGTGCAAACGAGCGGTGGGAGGCGTGGTTGAAAGAGTGCGATTGAGAGAGAGCGATGGTGTAGGAAAAAAATGAAGGGATTGGTGTGTTTATTCGTGTTGTCACTGGTGGCTGAGCCCGAAGCGCATGTGCACTTAGAGCGCAGCGATCGCGGCGACGAGCGCGGCGAACGAGAGCGCGAGCGCCGACGCGGCGGAGCCGTCCGTGACGCCAAAGTCTTCGGGGGCACGGCTCGATGCCAAACAAATACGACTTGGGGTTGCAGTACTGGATCGACGGGTCGCGGCAGATCGGCTGCGAGTAGGTGCACTCGCCGCACGCCGCCACATTACCAACACCGCACTCGGCGTTGCAGCGGTCGGTCTGGGTCAATCGGCGGCGTGGTGTGGTGAGCTTGGCGATTCAAAGAAGGCGAAGGCGACGAAGAAGAGGAAGAAGAAGACCACATAGTAGACCAAACGAAAGAACGAAAGAAAGAACAAGAGCGCATCGACGCGTACCTGCTTCTTGCCACAGAGCTGTTGTCCCACACACATCGTCTGCGCGCCCTGGCGGTCGAGTTCGACGCACGAAAAGCCCTTCTTGTTGCACTGCTTGCCCGCGAGGCACTTGCAGCCGGCCGAGCCCGGCGTGCACTGCGCCTCGACGCACGCGCCGTCGCCGTTGCAGATGAAGCCGTCCTCGCACGGCGCGCCCTCGCGCTCGCAGCGGCAGCCGCGCTTGCCCGGCTCGCACGACTCGAAGAGGCAGAGGCCGGTGAAGCCGTCGCACTCGGCGCCGCCCGAGCACGAGCCGTCCGCCTGGCACGGGCAGCCCGCCTCGCCCGCCGAGCAGACGTCCGACGACGGGCGGATGCAGCGGCCGTCGAGGCACTCGCCCGACGCGCACGACTCGTCCGCCGCGCACTGGCAGCCGAGCGAGCCGAGCTCGCACGCCGGCGGGTAGATGCACATCTTGTCCGACGAGACCTGCAGGCCGTCGTCGCACGTGTTGTCCGAGTGCGCCGCGCAGCCCGCCTCGCCCACCGGGCACGGCGGCATCGCGCAGTAGCCGAGCGCGTTGCACGTGTACGGGTGGTTGCACTGCGTTGCCGCCGTCTCGGCTCGGCATACGCAGCCTTCTGTGCGGATAGATGTGCATATTTATGGCGAACGCCGGGCGCGATCGATCGCCAGCCAAAGGGCGCGTGAGGGGGCCGAATTGTATGTCGCTCGAGTTTTGCGAGCATTGATGTACGGCACGGCATGGTGAGTGGATTGTGATTGCGCGTTGGAGTGGGGTACGGGGAGGAGGGGATAGGGTTGTGGGGGGTAGGGAGGGGGATTTGGTGGTGGGTGGTGTGTGTGATGTTGTATTTTATACCTATTTTGGACTGGTTCGAATGTTTGCGTTCATGTGTAGAGAGTAACATGGCTCTATATATATAAAAATTTGGAAAGTCAAACTATTTGATGTTTTTGAAGAGCCAAAAAGCGACAATCAAGAGGCTCGTGCGAATTTTTGAGGTTTGGTGCATAAAAATGGCCTGTTTGGTGCATAATTTTGCTTCGGTGCATAAATTCGTCGCGTTTTTGGTGCATC
>CBDDHW010000015.1:0-53913 GCA_965228575.1 Rhodospirillaceae bacterium
GTTTAAGGCGTGGCTGGATCGTGGGCAGCGTTTTTTCAGGTGGCAAGGATCCTCTTGAATAAGCTTTATCGAGTGTCGATGTATATCTATAATGATTTTGACTAAAAACCATTGGATGTGAAATGGCCAAATCGATGGCGACCAGGGCGGGAGGGTCTCGGCTCGCTGTTGGGAAAGACGGCCCACCTACCGTTGTGCCGTTAACCTCGCGGTCGACCCAATCTTCATCGGCAAGCAACGCGCAGCTTCTCAATGCCGCAGAGAGCCTGAGCAGCATGGGGCATTGGCATGTCGACTCAATAACCAACGAAGTTACTTGGTCAGATGCGCTTTACGCAGTGTTTGGTTTAGATCCACTTGAATTTAAACCGCGCGCGGATTCCTTGATTGCATTTTGCCATAAAGAAGACCGTGAGCACGTCGCCGCTATTTTCAATGCCGCGTTCAACAATGGTGAAGGGTTTGAGGTCGATTTCAGAATCACGCGACCTGACGGAAAAGTTCGAACTGTTATTTGTAAGGGTCAACCGGAGTTAAGCGACGACAACTGTGTTGTCGCAATGTATGGCGTAGGGACAGATGTAACCGAGGCGTTTGACGCTATTCGATCAATCCACGACCAGAAAGAAATGTTGGACCTCGCGGCAAAACTTGCGCACTTGGGCCACTGGGTGTGGGATGAAAACGAAAATCGAATTTCGTACTGCTCGGAGGAACTAGCCAGTATTCACGATATGCAGCCAGATGATTTCGCCGCCCACTTCACGCAACCCGCTGCTCTCGTGGAGTCTGTTGTTGTTGGGAATAAGGAACGTTATTCAGCGACAGTGAATAACGCTCTATCTAAGGGTGAGGACTATGAAATCGAGTATCGGATTCAAACACTTTCCGGCAATCTGAAAGACATTTGTGAGATTGGGCAGCCGATTTTTGATCAAAATAATCGCCTGACGAGGTTCATAGCAACAGCACAGGACGTTACCGAATCTAAACAACGAGAAAATGATTTAAACAACGCGAAATGTGTTTTGGAAGCTATCGCCGCGGCTCTCAAGACGAGCGAGGGCAAACTACGGGACGTGATAGACGCGTCTATTCAAGGCATTGTTGTTTTGCGTGATTTTAAACCCGTGTTCGCAAATCAAGCGTATGCGGAGATGCTCGGTGTAAAAAGCGTCGACGAAATATTGCGCATAGCCGATATGCGCGATCATTTGCAGCCAAAGGGATTGGATAAGGACCAGAAATTTTGGCGCGGTGTCATGGAAGCTCCGCCCAATTCGAAATCTCGTCGCCTTGCCGCTATCCCAACGTTCGATGGCCGCATGATTTGGACCGACATGGTTGCCCGCCGTATAGAATGGGATGGCGAGGCGGCCATTTTGATGATGATTGTGGACGTGACAGAGCGGCACCTCGCTGAGGAGGAGCTGAAGAGCAAGACCTTAGAGCTGCAAAATCTAAATCAAGAGAAAGATAAATTATTCTCTATTGTTGCTCACGATCTTAGGAATCCTTTCAACAGCATCATTGGGTTTTCAGACCTATTGGCTCAGAAAGCACGAGAGTTGGCTCCCGAGAAAATTTCCGACTACGCCCAAGTTGTTCGTCAATCAGCGGCGAGTGTGCATGACTTATTGGACAACCTCCTTGTGTGGGCATCGATTCAAATGCGTGGCGCAGAGCTAGGCATAGAGGCTATTTGCATAGCTGAAGTTTCTGCAGCAAGCGTCACGCCTCTCCTTCAAATGGCGAAGGAGAAAGACATTGTCATTGACAATCGAACGAACGACCACAAAATTTTTGGTGACGAATCGTTGGTTCGTATTGTTCTGCGTAATTTGATTTCAAATGCTATAAAATTCTCGAAGAGCGGTAGCGTCGTTACAATTTCCGCCGACAAAATCGCGGAGCCCGCGTCCAATATGATTCGCATATCCGTTCGTGACGATGGGATTGGAATGAGCGAAAAGACGCTAAGAAATTTATTTGATCTGCGAAGTGCGATATCCAAGGTTGGCACCGCCGGTGAGAGCGGTACCGGATTGGGCTTGTACCTATGCAGAGATATTGTCGAACGTCATGGTGGATCTATTACCGTTGATAGCAAACTCGGGCACGGTACGTCGGTGCATTTCACGCTGCCCGGTGCAATTGCGAAGGCAACATAAGCATACTTTTGCCTGTTTCGACTGGAAATTGCACCGCAAGAACGGTAAACCGGATTTGAACTTAACCTTCAATCCAGTTCGTGTGCACGGCACGCTATATATTGATGTCCAACAAAAGTAATGAACCCTTCTTAATTTGGGAGGATGAGGGACCAGGGAGTCAACAGTGGTGGCTATCCCGCGCTCATGAGCCGGATGGACAATGTCGGGAGCTCTACATTGCCGAAGATAGTTTAACCGGTCATTTCATTGGTGTGGCTCGCCGCCCTCAAACTTCCCGCTACAAGGTATTTGCGGCCATTGTGTCAACCGGTCTCTCGGAAAATGTCGATGCGTTACAAGAGATTAAAACGCTTGCATCAGAGTGGATAAATTCAGGATCAAAAACGAACGTGTGGCAATGGCGGTTTTCTCGCTGGTCCAAGTTCCTATTTGCGCATTTACCGATCGCTTTTGCAGGCTTTGGAGTCGGGGGCGCCCTCGGTCTATTGGTAGCATTTTTTGGAGTTTCCTCTGGGTTGGTTGGCTGGCCCATGCTGGTAGCCGGTCTAATTATCGGCGCGGGAGCGGGACCGGTCTTAAAATTTTTGGTAGACCGGCGTCCTCACAGAACCATTACAGGTCCCTGGGTACGCTTTACGGTAATTACATTCGCGGCCGTGGTTGGAGCTGCGACAATGGCTGGAGGATTTTTTGCGTTATTCTGGGGAGCATAATGTCGTTGTGCTATTCGTGGTCAGCGGGATCATAGTTTAAATTTGGCGCGAGCCATCGTTCGATGTCGCGGATCGCCATTTTTTTGCGACTGGCATAATCCTCAATTTGATCGCGTTCAATTTTACCAACCCCAAAATAAGTGGCTTGCGGATGGGCAAAGTAAAAACCGCTAACCGAGGCTGCAGGTGTCATTGCATAACTTTCCGTAAGAGAGACCCCAGTATTCTTTTCGGCGTCCAGTAGTTTCCAGAGTAAGGCTTTTTCCGTGTGATCTGGGCACGCTGGATAACCCGGGGCGGGCCGAATACCGATATAATTTTCAGCTATGAGATCCTCATTGGATAGACCTTCGTCGGGGGCGTATGCCCAGAACTCTTTGCGCACTCGTTCATGCATGCGTTCGGCGAAGGATTCTGCCAATCGGTCGGCCAGGGCCTTGAGAAGAATGCTGCTGTAGTCGTCGTGGTCTTGTTTGAACTCCGCGAGTTTACGGTCTATCCCGATGCCAGCGGTCACCGCAAATCCCCCAAGAAAATCTGCTATTCCCGTGCTTCTTGGCGCGACAAAGTCGGCAAGCGCGGTATTGGGTCTTGTACTTCCCCCAGTATTTTCTCGGCGCATCTGTTGTCGTAGAGTGTGTATGGTCAGCAATACGGACGATCGATTTTCATCATCATATATTTCGATATCATCTTCTACTGCGTTCGCAGGCCAAAACCCGATAACAGCCCTTGCTGTAAGCCATTGTTCACCAATGAGTCGCTGAAGCATGGCCTGGGCGTCATTATACAGATTCTGCGCTGTCTCACCGACAACCTTATCTTTAAGGATGGCAGGATATTTTCCCGCTAACTCCCAGGTCTGGAAGAACGGTGTCCAATCGATGGTGCGAGTCAACTCAGCAAGATCGTAGTTGTCAAAAACCCTTAGTCCCAATGTTCGCGGTCTCTCAGGTGCGAAGGCAGACCATTCGATTTTTGTTCGGTTCTCTCGTGCAGCCGAGAGAGATTGTCGTTTCTTCGCTTGGCGCTGCCGAGAGTGCGCGTCTCGCATCTTCTTGTAGTCGTCCTTAATCCCGTTACTGAAGCTTTCACTTCCACTTTCAGACAATAAGTTGCTTGCAACGCCGACTGCCCTGGACGCGTCAGGAACGTATACAGTGGTGTTGCTGTACCCTGGTGCTATCTTAACCGCCGTATGGATCTTGGACGTTGTCGCCCCGCCTATCAGCAATGGAATTTCAAACTCTTCACGTTCCATTTCCTTCGCGACATATGACATTTCGTCCAAGCTGGGCGTGATAAGACCCGAGAGGCCAACTATGTCTGCTTTTTCTGTACGGGCTGCTTCCAAAATTTTTGCACAGGGTACCATGACGCCCAAATCAATAACTTCGTAATTATTGCACTGGAGGACGACGCCGACGATGTTTTTGCCAATATCGTGAACATCACCCTTCACAGTGGCCATTAAAATTTTGCCGTTTGATTGCGGAGCTTCAGACGGGTTTCGTGCTTTCTCTTCTTCAATGTAGGGAATGAGGTGCGCGACCGCCTTTTTCATAACCCGGGCGCTCTTCACTACTTGCGGAAGGAACATTTTACCGGCGCCGAAGAGGTCGCCGACAACGTTCATGCCGTCCATAAGTGGTCCTTCTATGACGTCGAGCGTACGCCCACCGCCTTCAATGACTGCTGTGCGAGCTTCGTCGGTATCTTCGTCTATAAAATCTGTGATACCATTTACAAGAGCGTGGCTTAGACGCGAATTGACGTCTTGTTCTCGCCAACTCAGATCGACAATGCGCTGTGACCTATTCCCACCTTTGTATTTGTCTGCGATTTCAAGCAAGCGGTCGGTGGCATCGGGGCGTTGATTCAAAATAACGTCTTCAACGCGTTCTCGTAGTTCAATCGGTATATCCTCATAAACAGTCAATTGGCCGGCATTCACAATGCCCATGTCCATGCCGGCACGAATTGCATGATAAAGAAACACCGAATGCATCGCTTGGCGAATCGGCTCGTTACCCCTAAAGGAGAAAGATATGTTGGAAACTCCGCCCGATACGCGCGCATGGGGTAGGGATTTTTTTATGCGCCTCGTTGCGTCAAAAAAATCCACTGCATAGTTATTGTGATCTTCAATCCCGGTGGCGACAGCAAAAATATTTGGATCGAAAATGATGTCTTCAGGCGGAAATCCTACTTCGTTAGTGAGAGTTTCATATGATCGAGCGCAAATTTTATATTTTTGGTCTGCCGTTTCCGCTTGTCCGTTTTCATCAAAAGCCATAACCACAACAGCGGCTCCGTAGCGCTTTATTTTTTGCGCTTGCTCTATAAATGAATCTTTCCCTTCCTTCAGGCTAATTGAGTTCACGACTGACTTGCCTTGAACACACTTTAGGCCGGCCTCGATAACCGTCCACTTTGAACTATCGATCATTATTGGGACACGACTGATATCTGGCTCAGCGGCAATAAGGTTAAGAAATTTCACCATCGCAGCTTCAGAGTCCAGCATGGCTTCGTCCATGTTGACGTCAATGATTTGCGCTCCATTCTCCACCTGCTGGCGCGCAATGCTCAGTGCTGAGTCAAAATCATCAGAAAGAACAAGTTTTTTAAATTTTGCCGAACCGGTAACGTTCGTTCGTTCACCGATGTTGATAAAATTGGCTACGGATACGGATCGATTGGTGCTATCGGAATTAGTATCCTTTTTCATGAAACCAACTTAAACGGCTCGAGCCCTGAGAGATGCAGGCCGGCGTGCACCTTGGGTACGACACGGGGTTTAACGCCTTCTACCGCATTGACGATTGCCCTGATGTGGTCTGGTGAGGTGCCGCAGCATCCCCCGACCACATTTACCAAGCCATCCTTCGCCCACTCCCCTAAGTGTTGTGCAGTCACATGCGGTTGTTCGTCATATTCGCCAAATTCGTTGGGTAGCCCAGCATTTGGATAGGCGCATATGTAGGTGTCCGCAATACGTGCGAGTTCTGCCACATACGGGCGTAATTGCGCGGCACCAAGTGCGCAATTGAATCCAATTGTGAGGGGTTTTGCATGCCGAAGAGAATTCCAAAACGCTTCTGGGGTTTGTCCGGATAAAAGCCGTCCCGATTGGTCGGTGATGGTGCCGGAAATCATAACTGGTAAGCGCTCTCCACTTTCTTCGAAGTACTCGTCAATAGCGAACAGCGCGGCTTTGGCATTCAGTGTATCGATAATGGTTTCGATCAGCAGAATATCTGAGCCACCATCGACTAGTCCTTCCACTTGTTCCCTAAACGCCGTTTTTAATTCGTCGAACGTTACGTTTCGATATCCAGGATCAGAAACGTCGGGGGATATTGATGCTGTTTTGTTTGTCGGACCTACGCAGCCCGCAACAAATCTTGGTTTATCTGGCGTCCTCGCCGTCATCGCTTCCGCTGCTCTTCGTGCTATTCTTGCGCCCTCAGTATTTAGTTCGCGGGCGAGATCTTCCATCTCGTAATCCGCTTGCGCGATCGAAGTGGAGGAAAACGTATTGGTTCCGATGATGTCGGCACCCGCATCAAGATAGGCTGTCGAGATTTCTTCCACCGCATTAGGAAGCGTAATATTTAGAATGTCATTGTTGCCCTTTATACTTTTGTCCTTGGACGCGAACCGTTTCCCACGATATGCAGCCTCGTCTAAATTCAAGCGTTGAATCATGGTCCCCATGGCGCCATCGAATATTAGAATTCGTTCGCTGAGTGCCTCGTTGAGCGCGGCGATGCGTTGCGCGCGAGAAGTCATCGATTTGTCCTCGGGGTTGGTAGTTGAATGGTCTATGCAAGATGGTCTTGCGAAATAAACGATTTCTAGCGACTTACTTAGTAAAATGGCCACTGCATTGCAAACGTCCCGAAGGCTCTGTCCTCCAAGTCCTCCTGACAAGCGGGAGGTTGTTCTCCTAGTTTATTAAGTGACGGAAAATTCCTCTCGTAATTTGCGGGTCAATACTCTATTCGCGCATTGAGGGAACTATTTTTCATAACCATAGATAGAGTAAATATGGCTTGCGAGCGCCGATAAATCTTCAATATTCGATATGAACTTGTTGGGAGCCGTGCAAGGAATCTTACAGTTGGAGCGTGCCATAGGTGGTCATCTAGATTACCGCCGCTGGGCGCTACTTCTCAGCACGTGACTGTTTTGGACAATCGACCTCGGGCGCGGTCATAACGAAGAACCGAGGTCTTAAGTAGACGTGGCCAGAAAAGCAGCGCGTCAGGTTGTATCCAGTCGGAATATCGGTGTCGGCGCTGCGCGGGCGTACTATGGTGGGCCAGTGGTCCGCCCGAATTCGAATCGATAGCGATGTTTAGGTAAATTGATCAATTTTCTGGCGGTCGAGGGTTTGTAACTCGCCAAGAGGTTTCGATTCGCGACGAGAAAAGGTCAAAAAAAACATATAATTCAATTACTTATGAAATAGCCGGGACGGATATGCCTATGGAAAGTGATTGCATTTTTGCCCCATTTAGTCTAAAAAACCTACTAAGCGTAGAAGTTCGCGGAATTTTTCGTCGACCAGAAGGGGCGATGAGATGGCTGAAGTGGTCACATCCAACGCTGCATCGCAGCTCAACCTGTTAGCTCATAGGCAACAGGATGTTTCTGTTGAGCGCAATTCGGGCGCAGGTTCATTGGCCGTGCCCCAGAACACTCAAGAAATTAGGAAGCCTGCAGCTGCTGAGGCATCAAACTCATCTGAAAATCAACAGAACCGGGAACGTCAACAATCTGAACGGCGCTCTTCTGCTGAGATAGAGCGTGCGCCTGCATCTGGTCCGTCAAAACCTCGCATTGAGTTGAAGCAAATCGATTTTGGACTGACTCCGGCAGAGATTGTCGGCACCGTAGATGTGCTGCAGCGTTTCGATGACAATGGTGATGGCCGAGTTGATTTGCTCGAATCCCAGCAGGCGCAATTGTCGAGAAGCGACGGTGTTACATTCTCTGGATTGGCTGCCGCTCCGGTCAAATCTGAGGTATCTCCCCAACCGACAGAATTGCTAAGTGTGAACACCGCGTCTCCACAACCTGCCGTGAACAGGGTTTTTGCAGGCGGTGATCCCGTATTCGGTGAACCTGCCGCGGTCACGGAGAAGAAATTCTTTAAGGATGAAGAGGCGGCCTCTCTTGGAGCCCCAACGGGAACAGAAGACGCGCCGCGGAAATTTTACGGACAGGGCGCTGAGGTCGTTTTAGGCCAGTTTGCGGCGGCGACTGATGCGACACCGAAATACTCTGACAAAGTCACAGATGCACGCTCAGAGGGCGCGGTTTCGGAAGACGGCACCGGAGAGACCAAGTACTACGATAAGGTGGCGCAAGCTGAAAATGGTCAGTCCTTTGGTGAGGCGCCTGGCGAAGGTGATCGTAGTTACCACGAAAAGGCTCAACAAATTGCTTCGGCAACCAATAGCGCGGAAGGTGCAACCGAGCAGAAGAAGTTTGTCCACACTGAGCTATCCGCCTATTCCGTTGTAGCGGATGTGACCGGAAGTGGAGATCTTGTTACTACCGGTGGACCGCGCATTATAACCGCTTAGGGAGCGCAAATAGCTTCCAAAAACTGAAGGGCTCAATGATTGGGCCCTTTTGTTTGTCTAGACCGCGCAGCTTTAGCGCTGTAAGCACTCAATCATGGTTAGGTCCGCACTTCCCCCCGAGCCTGACGAAACACCACGTCGCCGGAGCGACTGGCACGTCATCAAGACTCTGTTGCCGTTTTTGTGGCCAAGAGCCGGGGTTCAGGATGCGTTCGAGATTAAGGTCAGAGTTGTCAGTGCTTTAGCTTTTATTGTGCTGGCCAAACTCGCGACGGTGACCGCTCCGCTGTATCTTCAGCAGGCGGTAGACGCATTGGCTCCGGAAGGAATTGGTTCAGCTGTCCTCGCGATTCCATTCGCTTTGATTATCGCTTACGGAGCCGCGAGGTTCTTAGGACAAGCTTTTGGTCAATTTCGAGATGCCATATTTGCCAAAGTTGGTGTGCGGGCGGTTCGAAGGTCTTCATCTGTTGTCCTGGCACATTTGCACACTCTCTCACTTCGTTTTCATTTGGATAGACGTACTGGCGCTTTGTCTCGTTCTATCGAACGTGGTCGCACAGCTATTGAAAGTTTGCTTTCTATTTCTCTATTTAACGTTTTTCCAACTTTGCTCGAAGTCGCCTTGGTTTTTGTGATCTTGTGGCAGGCGTTCAATATTTGGTTTGGCGTTGTCGCATTAATTGTCGTTGTAACCTATGTCTTGTTTACAGGTTTCACTACCGAGTGGCGCTTAAAATTCAGGAGGGAGTCCAACCTACTGGACAACAAGGCGAGCACGCGCGCCGTCGATAGTTTGCTAAACTATGAAACAGTTAAGACGTTCGGCAACGAGGACCTCGAAGTTCGCGAGTATGACCGCGTGATGGGGGCGTATGAAAAAGCCGAAGTTCGAAATCGCACAAATCTTGCGCTAATGAACGTCGGCCAGGCTTTGATCATTGCTGTTGGATTGGCTGTTCTAATGGCAATGGCAGCATCAGGTAGAGTTGCGGGCGACATGACGGTGGGTGATTTCACCCTGATAAATCTTTACATGATTCAGCTCTCACAACCTCTGAATTTCTTCGGATTCGTCTACCGCAATATCAAGCAGGCGTTGGTAGATATCGAAAAAATGTTCGACCTTATGGAGGAGAGACCGGACGTTAGAGATAAAATCGAAGCTCCCGCGCTCATTGTTCGCAAGGGTGAAGTGTCCTTCGAGAACGTTAGTTTTGCTTACGACCTACGGCGTCCCATACTTCAGAATATTTCGTTTAAAGTACCCATGGGAAAGATGGTTGCTCTTGTAGGTGCCACCGGTTCGGGCAAATCGACAATTGGGCGCCTTCTGTTTCGTTATTATGATGTAGGTGAGGGTCGCATATGCGTTGATGGTCAAGACATTCGAGACGTCACGCAACATAGCCTTCGGTCAGCTATAGGAATTGTTCCGCAGGATACAGTGCTTTTTAACGACACCATACGCTATAACCTGGCTTACGCGCGCCCCGATGCAACTCATGACGAGATTTCCCGAGCCGCAGAGCTTGCTCATATCGATAAATTTATTTCGTCACTCCCCGATGGCTATGACACTCTAGTAGGAGAGCGTGGTCTCAAACTGTCAGGCGGCGAGAAGCAACGCGTTGCGATCGCACGCGTCATACTAAAAAACGCATCTATTCTTCTATTTGACGAAGCAACCTCAGCGCTCGATACCCATACTGAAAAGGAAATTCAATCAAATCTTAGGGAACTAAGCGAAGGGCGCACAACGCTGGTTATTGCTCATCGTCTTTCAACCATTGTTGATGCTGATGAGATATTAGTTGTTGAAGGGGGCACCATTATCGAACGGGGTGTACACTCAGAATTGCTGTCATTAGGGGGGGCATACGCTTACGCCTGGACACGACAGCAAGAGTCAATAGAGCAAGAAAGCGGTTCAGACGACAACGACTTCGCATTGAATCGATTAGACACATAGCTGTGAGTACGAAGATGTTGTGCCTTCTGCTACCTCCGCGATGATGTATTTTCGACTGGATTAAGAGGGCGAAACCATGCTTGCCAGGCTACGCGCGGCCGCATCTAAACGGGTTCGATAGAATTTCGCCAAAACAATATCGGAGTTGAGCATGGCACGCCTAGTTTTCTCAAGGTGAGTCCACACATCCCTACGATGGCCGTATGCGATGCGAGCGATTAGGTTTCGCGCGTTGGCCAATCGAGAGAATCTGCTCGTACCGTGGTAAAGAATGTACGGGGGAACAGGCCCATCAAACCGCCTCTCATAGTTGTCGATGTCCGACAGCAATATACCCTGTCTCGCCGATTTCATTTTTTGAGACGAACCCGCCCAAGGGTCGAGATGCGTGCATCGAAGTCGCCATCGCAGGCAATGATTTCAATGCGGTCATTGGTCCGGAAGAGATCTCGAGCAGTGTCGAAATATCCACTGGCGGAGACCTCAGTTACGCTGTCCTCTGTCGAATAGTGCCAAAGCGTGTAGCCGTCTGCATATGCGAGGACCGAGAGGTCTTGGTGGTGGAACGGCATTAACGGTCCTTGTTAAACAGAAATCTAGCGAATTAACACAGGTTAAATTGTACAACTAACTTCGGGTATATCCCCTGGAGATACGTAACATGATGCCGTTTCGACCCTATATAAGTGGGGTGAGACTCCTCCCGTGTGAGTTGTTAATATCCCCGCGTAAAACCAATAAAAATGGGGGGGACGATGGCGGACGACAAACACGCAATGGACAATCCAGAATTGCCTGGGACAGAGCTCCCAGCGATTTATGTAGATCAGTTTTTTGTAGCGCAGAATCTGGGGAATTTCGTCGGTCGTCTTACGTTTGGCGAGGATTTAAATGGGAAGTTCCACCCGCGCGTAAACATAGTGTGCTCTCCGGCTATGTTGGAAAATTTGGCAAGAGTCATCCGGGAAGTGCAGGAGCGCGATCAAGAAAAATACGCACCAAAGAAGCAAGAAACCTCGGAATAAAATGTCCCAGGGCACTAAAACGAGCGGGGCTCAAGGCAATGGGCATGCTAAGGGCTACTCAACAACTGAATTTGGTCAGGTTATTGAACTTGATAGATGGCGTAAAGTTGGTGAGTCGCCAAAGGGACCCGGATGGAAACAGCCAAAAACAAAGATCAGAGATGAAGCTATGAGCGACCAAAACAGCGAAATGACCGATCTTAAAATTGCCAATGCTGAATTACGAATAAGCGGTGACATTAAGGAACTTAAGGGCATCGTTGGCCAATTAGTTACTAGTGTTGAATCTCTCTCCCAGGGCGTACAAGAAGTTAAAACGGAAATGGGAGAGGTTAAATCTGACAATAAGAATACGCGAACGACCATTATTGTTACTGTGATCGCCGCCACCTTGACGACTATTGGCCTAATTGTGGCCATACAAGCAACATTGCTACAGGCATTTGAGTCTGGAAAATCGTCGCCCCCTCCATCTATCGAGAAACCAATAGATGGGACGCGGTAAACACCTCTCCTTAGAGGAGGCCCGCAACAGCGGGAAACTCAAGCAATTCGCCAAGGAACACCCCTCTGAGGCAGACGCAGAGCGGTTTACACAGCTTTTGGACCTTGCTTGCAAAAGCCCGCCAAAATCGTCGCAAACATCAAGTGAGGATGCTTCCGAAGATTAAAGCGGAACTCAAACTCACCGAGATATTTGTCTAGGTGTTTCGTTGAAACGTGTATGTGGGTTCCACGAATAGAACGCTTCAACTGGCCCCAGATATTTTCAATCGTGTTTGTGTGGATTCTGCCGCGCACCCATTCTTTACGGCCATGATCTACCGTGGCGTGTTTATATCCACGGCGGCCTAGAGACTGATAACTGTTTAACTCGTCGGTGTGGACTTCTGAGCCTTTAACGATGTTTTCCTCAATGTGAGTGTTGAGAGTGTTGGCCCTACGGTCCTCCACAATTTTGAGCATGGCATCACCGCCGCGCTCGACCATGCCGAATACCATCGCCTTGTTGCCCATAATCTTAAAGCCAGTGCCTTTACCGCGAATCTTTCCGCCAATTAGGGTTTCATCTGCCTCTACCGTTCCACTGAGCGGGGGATCGCCGTCTAGCTCAGCTAGGTATTTGCGAATCTGATGGCCCATTCTCCAGGCGGTTTTGTAGGTCACAGACAGTTGGCGCTGTAATTCCTTGGCCGATACCCCGTGGCGGGTCGTGGTGAACAGGTACAGGGCATAAAACCACTTCTGGAGGGGGGTCGAGGATCGCTCGAATAGCGTCCCTTTCATGGGGTGAACGTGATGGCCGCACCACTGGCACCCATAGGCGGGTAATTTAGCTAGTTTCTTCCAGTTGCCTTCCTTACCGCACTTGGGACAAGCAAACCTGTGGCCGTATCTGGCCCGCATGACATGCTCCAGGCACGCCGCATCGTCGGGGAACATCTTAAAAAAGTCATTTACGCTCAGTGTTTTGGTCATTCTGTCTCCTTATGGGAAGCATATTACCAATCCATACTACGTACGTAAAGGGGATAACTCCGACTAACTTTGTAATTTAAATAACAATAAATATTGTTATTTAGTCGAAATATTTAATCCTTGAGGGTTCTGTATCTAAAACACTCGCCGTGGTGGCGTGGTTGCGCCAATTAACAATTGGTGAACGCATTCACGGATTGACTATGAGAAATCAAAATCTATCTCTCGGTCGCGCTAGTGTTGAATTAGCGATATGGCGAGCGGTGTGGTCGTGAGTGGGAATGAGTGTTAATGCAAGAGTATTCCTGCAGGCCAATGGGGAACGCTCCAGAGCTGAAATCAGGAAAGCGAGAGAGGTTTTCCGTGTCTGATCCCTTTTTTTCACCGGTGATATCCGTCGATGGTCGCAAAATAGGCCCCGGCGAGCCGCCTTTCATTATTGCCGAATTGTCCGCCAACCATGGTGGAAGTCTTGAGCGCGCGTTGCGTATCGTTGATCTTGCTGCAGATGCGGGTGTGGACGCGATTAAGTTCCAAGCTTACACACCAGATGATTTGACATTAGATTTGGATGGACCAGGGTTTGTAATTGAGGGCGACAATCCCTGGAAAGGACGGCGTCTCTATGAGTTGTACGCCGACGCGGCGACACCTTACGAATGGTTTCCCGAGTTGTACGCTCGCGCACGCGCAAAAAAAATTATTCCATTTACGACACCGTTTGGCGTAGGTGCGATTCGTATGCTCGAGGAGCTCGGTACGCCCGCGTATAAGATTGCCTCATTTGAAGCCGTAGATCATGAATTGATCAGAGCGTGCGCGCAGACAGGAAAGCCGATCCTCATTTCGACAGGCATGTGTGACAAAACTGAGATTGAGGAATCGCTGAATACCTTACGCAATGCGGGCGCTCGTGAGGTTGCGATTTTTCGCTGCAATAGCGGGTATCCAGCACGACTGGAGGAAGCGAATCTAGCTGCGCTAACGGACATGATGGAGACCTTTCATCTACCTACTGGATTTTCTGACCACACAATTGGTCTCGCTGCGTCTGTTGCTGCATGTTCCCTTGGTGCGAACATGATTGAAAAGCACGTCATTGATAGTCCGGAACCGGCGACCGCAGACAGTAGTTTCTCAATTTTGCCGGATCAGCTTTCTCAGCTCGTTACCATGTGCCGTGACGCAGCAATTGCGAGAGGCGAAGTGTCTTACGGGCCGTCGCAAAAGGAAAAAGAGTCTTTGAGTTTTCGGCGCTCTCTTTACGCGTGTCGCGATATTGATGCGGGGGAAGAGCTCACGAGAGATAATGTTCGTTGTATCCGTCCCGGCTTTGGTTTGCATCCGCGTCACTTCCCTGAAATATTGGGAAAGCCAGCGTCGCGTGCCATTTCGGCGGGTGAGCCATTGTCGTGGGACGCTGTAGAATGAACCCCAATAGGCCATTTAAAACGCTAGCATTGCTGGGTCGGGACGGTGGGTTAGCGCTGTTACAAGATGGCCTTCTAGACAATAGCCTCGTTGACCTTGTCGGAGTTTTTACTCACGGACGCCTTCCTAAGGCCGAGGGGGGTGGTCCCCGACCAGAATTGGAATCTTACGAGGAAATTTGCGCAGGAAAAAATATTCCCTTGTCGATTCTTGATGGGATAGATGCCAAGAATTTAGAAGAGCGTATTCCGAATGAACTGGATCTCATAGTTGTTTTGTCGTGGCGATTTATTCTTACTCGATTTGCGTTAGAAGCTCCGAAGTATGGAGCGCTAAACCTTCACCGTGGTGCCTTGCCCAAATATGCGGGTGCGGAGCCGGTCCGCCGCGCAATTGAAGCTGGCGAAACAAAGACCGCAATCACAGCTCATATGATGATTGAAGAGGTTGATATGGGGCCAGAAGTCTCTCGCGTTTGGCTGGATCTTCCACCACTACCAGAAAATAAAACCAGTGCTGAACACGCTGAAGTAATGAAGAAAAAATTGCTTAATCTATATGGACCGCTAGCACGTGTCGCAATTCAGGCGTTAGCTGTTCAAAACTCTCAGTATATTTAGCCAAGATTCCGAGCAAGCCAGATAACACGTCCTTCGATGGCGATCGCATCGTCGGGCAATGTCAGTTGTGATCCATAATTTCCGTTGTCGCTTTTAACAATGAGCAACCCGGAACTTGGGTGACGAACAAGACGTTTCACCATTAACTCATCTTCGTTGGAATGACGGATGACATATAATCCGTCACGTATCCACCGACGTATCGTGCGGTCGACAAGAATGTGATCTCCATCATGCAAGGTGTCCCACATTGAATCGCCCGAGACGCGTAAAACAGCTAGGTCAGTTGGCTCTGCGTTTGTTGCCGCCTTGACCCAATCCTTGCGAAAAACATTGTGAAATAGTGGCTCGGGCTTCTCGGCGTTCAAGACGCCTGGGCCTGCTGATGCCCGAGCATCGTATACGGGAACCAAACAGTACGCTTCGCCGTTTAAATCGAAAAAAGCGCCCTGCGTGGCAATCTTCGCAACGCCGTCTAAAGGATCTATCGGTGCCTCAAACGTCCATGACTCAGAGCCTTTAGATGTACCCGGCGCGGTCTGGGAGAATCTCATCTCACCCTTTCCGTGCCTGAGCCACTCGAGCGGGACGCCCAAGGTTGTCGCAAGCTCTATGACATAGCGTGGGCTTTTAACCTTGCCCGCCTCCAATTGATCGATGGATTGTTGCTTTATGTTGAGGCGTCTTGCCAGTTCAGCCTGGCTCCAGTTCAGAGCGAGGCGGCATTGGCGCACTCGAGCACCTAGTGTCACAGCCGTTCCTACCTTTTGGCATCCCCCCGCCGGCAAGATTGCCGGACGGTGCCCCGATTTTTTGGGCGATTGTTATAATTAACAAGAAATATTGTATATTTCGACAAATGTCAATAGTTTCAATGTGCACCGACTGTGCCCAAACACGCTCTATTTGTGCGATTTATAACGCTTTTCCCTTTTTAAGTGCTGGTGCCCAACTAGAACACATTTTTAACGATCCTTGGCTAGGCTGCATCTTCGAATGAGTCGGGACGCGACCCAAAGTGCACTGTGGGACGCGAAACATAACCCGCAACCAACAAAAAAGCCGCCCACAACTGAGCGGTTGGGGAGACGCAACTGTTATGTCTCAGAAGACGCATGACGATGATCAGGTAACTGATGACAAAGGTAATACGCCTGAGAAGGCTTCAAAGCAGCATCGAAGCTCTACTGGGTCAAATCGCGGAGCTACGCGGGTTAAAAAACCGCCCTTTGCTGAAAAACCACCTGAGTACTCTGTTCCTTCGAAAGATGCCAACATGGATGAAATCCCGCACACTAGCGTGGGAGATCTACAAACGCCGGATGAGTCTTTGTTTGCGCGTTGGTGGAAAGAGACCGGAGCCGTCATCGCCGTCGGTGTGCTTTTATCTATCCTCTGGGGCCTGAGCTTCGCCGTTTATATCACCTCCACGATTGGCTGGAGCCAGCTTTATACGTTGTTGCCCGATCAATTCGGTAGCTTCATGGCGACATTCGTTCTTCCCATTGCGTTTCTCTGGTTGCTCATCGCATATCTGGATCGCGGTCGTGAAATGAAGCGCGAAGGTCTGGCGTTGCGACGTCATTTAGCTGATCTCACGTATCCGGCAGACCAGGCAGAAGCGCGTATCAACGTTGTTTCAGAGTCGTTGCGGGCGCAAGCGCGTATGTTGACCGACGCAAGCGAAGCCGCGGCAAAACAAATGCAAAAGCTACAATCTAGTTTCTTACGTGACACCGAAAAATTGGCGAACGTTACAGGATCGCTAGACGCGGGCGCTGTCGCTGCTGCTGCGGCGGTAACCGATCAAGTGAATAAACTACAAGAAGTGATCGACTCCGCTGCGGACATAAATTTAAAAATTGAAGATGCATTGCGGCGGCAGCATGAGTTTATCCGTACTTCTAGCCAAAAGACTCTGTCTGAGGTCAATAGTATGGGGCAAACCTTAGCGGGTCATGTCAACAACCTTTCAGCATCGACTGAGCGAGCTCGTGGAATGAGCGCCGCCATTGCGCAGCAACTCGCTGAGCAAGAAAAAGCTTTAGCGAAAGCCGGCGATACAGCAAAAACCTACGCTGACGACATGGGCAAAGCGGTTGCGACAAATGTTGAACACATGGAAGACGCAGCGCGCCGTGCGGAGTCGACGGTGTCAGACATTGCGGATGTACTGGTAAATAAGGCATCTAGTCTTGACACGTTGTTTGAAAGGCAACGAACGGAATTGGCTGCAGCAGGCGATCGCATTGAAGATCAGGCAACTAAAGTCAATGTTCGGTTGGGTCAACAAACGGCAAATCTTGATCAGGTAATGGAGCGGGTGCTGTCTCGCGTAAAAATTGTCGAGGAGGCATTGGCGATCCAAACCCAGGAATTGAATGCTGCATCAGATGGCGCCGTCGCAAAATTACGCGCTGTTGAGACTATGTTGAAAAAGCAATCTGACAACGTATCGGAAGCGGCTGATCGCGTAGAGACACGTCTGGCAGCTTCGGCCGATGAATTTGGCGTTCATTCACGCATTGTTACTGAAAAGTATGATCGGGCAACGGCTGATCTTGAGAAAGCTTCAAACGTTGCCATTGAGCGGGCCGAGGCCATGGGCCAGGTGTCCGACAACGTCATTCAGAAAATCGATACTGTGGGGGCGAGAGTTCGAGAGCATGCCGAACAACTCGCCAACGCCGCTGGCCGAGCTGCTGTCCAAGCTGACAATATTCGCGATACCTTGCGTCGCCAGAACGATGAATTAGAAATGGCGGCGAATACCTTAACAACGCACGTCAAGCTCAGTGAAACTTCGCTAGCGCAACAAGCACGGCAGATGGGATCGACGTCGGAACAAGTTTTATCTCATGTGCGCTCTATGTCCGACATATTGAGTCAAAATTCTTCAGAGCTTATGCAGCTGTCAGCGCGAGTCACAAAAGAATTAGAATCAATTCGTGAATCGTTGGAAACAACCTCGGAAAAGGTATCCGAGACGGTCTCGCATTCTGTTGAAAAAACTAAAGACGTTAGCCGTGAAATCGGAACGGAAGTCTCGGCGTTGTCTAATGTTGCATCGCAAGTTTCCAAGGATATGCAAGCGGTATTGGATACGCTTGACGAAAGTAAAGATTCATTGCGATCTAGCGCCGAGTTCGCGGGAAGTAAAATTAAAGATGCCTCTGAATCATTCCATGAGCAAGTAGCCGCGATCGACAAAGCAGCGGCGCACGCGACGGAGACAATGGCCGTCGTGGGTGATGGATTACGTCAGCGCTCGGGAGCCATTGCGTCAGCCGCCGACGATGCTCAAGTTCGTTTGAATGGTTTCCGCGAAGCACTTCAGAAGCTTATGCTCGACTTTGAAGACTCGACAAATCGCGGTGCCGCTCAGGTGAGCGTTGCCGGAGAAAAGATGCGTCAATCTTTAGGTGAATTCTCAGACACCTCTGAGAAAATTGCGGGGGGTGCACGCGCAACAGGGGAAGCCTTCCGGCAACAGCTGGTCACGTTGGGCAAATCCGCGGATGAGGCAGTCGCCCGCGTGGAGGTGGTCCTCAAAACGCTTCGTAAACACGCGGATAGTTTGGTTGAAGCATCAAACGGGATTACCGAGCAGACAGGAAAAGCGGGTCACTCTTTCGGGAAGCAAGTTGATCAATTGCTTATTAGTGCCAACAAAGCGGCCGAAACAGCTAAACAGCTTGAGGACATTCACGATCGAGCCAATACCGGTAAGTTCCTCGAGAATACGACATATGTAATCGAGCAGTTGCATAGCATCGCCGTGGACATTGCCCGTATTTTTCAGCCGTCTGTCGAGGAAGAACTGTGGAAGCGCTATTATAAGGGCGACCAAGGCGTATTTTTACGGCACATTACGAAGGCGCTTAGCCGACAAAAACTTGATTCTATCCAGCGCAAATACCAATCCGATGAAAAATTCCGCACATATGTTATGCGATATTTGAAAGAATACTCGGCTTTGGTGAAACACGCGCGCGCTACGGACAGGGCCGAAGTTCTGACAACCACGTTCTCCACGTCCGACATGGGTAAATTTTATATGCTGTTGTCCAAAGCGATGGACGGCGCAGCTGCGGAACCCGCCGAGTAGAATCGAGATTCACTGACTCTGATTTCTGTATATAGCCTCTAAGCATTTTTCGAGGTTTGCGCAGAAACGTGATGTCTGGAAAAGTGGATGTGTCCTGAGATTCTTGGACAGTCTTTTTTTAATTTCTTTCAGTTTCACTGGAGTTGTTGCGAGATCGACTGCGCGCATCTCGTACTCAGGTAAAGACTTGCAAACCATATCTTCGAGTCCTATCGCGTTGAGATGAGAGGTCGCGATGCGGGACGCAAAGCGCGTGCCGTGGATCGTTAAGACGGGTAGCCCGGACCAAAGGGCGTCCAGAGCTGTCGTCGAGGCGTTCAAAGTGATCGTGTCTAAAAACAAGTCCGCCAATTTGTGGCGGGCAAGGTGAACAGACTTGTCAGCTATGCGTTCGGCGAAAACGAGTCGAGTGTCATCAATTTCCTGGGTACGTGCAGCCGCTCTTAAATGTTTTTTGACGTTTGCGCTGAGAGTTTCCGAAATCCAAAGAATGCTTCCGTTCACACGGCGCAATATATTCATCCAAGTATCAAAAATTTTACCGTCTATTTTTTCCGGATTATTGAACACGCAAAAAACAAAACTCTCCTCCGGCAAGCCCGCCTCAGTGCGGGTCATAGGAGATGCAATAGGGTGTGAGGACGCGCAATGATATGTATCGGGAAGACGAACAACTTTAGCCTTATAAAGCTCAGCTTCGTTCCTAGGTATAACAATGTCGTCAGCGATGACATAATCGATGCTCGATATGTCGCAATTTCCCGCATGTCCGAGCCAAAACACCTGTATGGAAGAAGGACGCAATGCCACGACCGGTAGAAGGGACAAAGACATCATGCCGTCAATGTATATGAGTATGTCTAAGTCGCATGCGGCGATTGTCGAGGCCATCTGATAGGGCGAACCTAAGAGTGAGATGAAGTGTTCCGCTCGCCCTCGAATCAGTTCTGTGTAATGTGCATCTGGACCATCCGGTTTGTAAAACGCGTAAACGTCAAATCTATCGCGGTCGTGTTCAGCAAATAAATCGGCGATGACATGACCAACCGGGTGATCCCTGAAGAATGACGATAAGTATCCAATCCGCAAACGCCCATCTTCTGGCGCATTCTTTTTAGGTTTGAAGATCTTGTGAGCCTTCGCACCTTCGACAAGTCTGCGATCTATAACATCCATGACTCTTTTGTAGAGCGCTGCGGGAAGTGGGCGCATGACATGGTGATAAGCAATGGAACCCAATTGTTGCCAGTTGACGTTGTCGAGGTTCGAATTCGATGCACTTTCAATCAATTTGCGGTGCCGTTTATCAGCCACATCTAATCTTCCCTCGATGCCATCGAAGGTCAGTAGTCGGGACAAGGCTAATAAATTGTCGGGATCTTGCTCTAATACTGCTTCGTAGTTTGTTCGTGCTTCGTCGTATCGTCGTAGTTGGTCGGCGGAAAATGCCAGATTCAGCATAGTGCTTACTTCGGGTGGTAGGTCCTTTTTGTTGTCGGTCTGTTCGCGAATATTTGATGCTTGAGCATCAATCTCGCTTGAATTGACGCCCTCGCGAGCAAGAAGTTCAGAAAGACGTTCAAGGTGAGGGAGTGCATCGGCTGGTGACTTCGTTGTCAATTGGATTTCAGCCATCAAGTTCAGAAGCGAAATACTGGTCGGAAATTTTTCTAGGCCGCGATTAAGTATCGCAACAGCGTCTTGTGTAAGGCCGTGCTTTTTTAGTCCCGCTGCGGCATGCCATAGAGCCTTCTTGTCATTGGGAAAGTTGGTGGCTAACTGGTTAAGGAGGTTGGTAGCTGTTTGTATATCACCGCGCACAGCAGCTGATTCAGCGGTTTTCAGGATGTATTCGATGGAAGCCACGGAGTTTTACGTATCCAGTGAAGTCGAGTATCGCCTAAATACCGTTCGCAAAGAGCAACGTCATATACCCCGCATATCCGAGCAACATCGCCGCGCCAGCGGTTCGGCCGATGGTTTTTAGGGTGTACAATAATAATATGAGAAGGGCGCTAGCACCCAACATTACATACGTATCGAAGCCGCGGAATCTTTCGCTAATTTCAATCGGATGAACGACGGCTGTCGTCCCTAGAATAGCAAGAATATTAAAGATACTACTTCCTATCACGTTACCGAGAACAACATCCGAGTGCTTTCGTATTGCGGCAACTATTGCAGTCGCTAGTTCCGGTAACGATGTCCCCACGGCAACGAGAGACAAACCAATAATAGCATCGGGCACGCCAAACTTGCGGGCGATAGATGTTGATCCGTCCACGAGGAATTCGGCGCCCAAAACCAGGAGGATGATACCTACGACAGTATATATCGGTGCCAACCATGCGCGAGGTATTGGTATATCTTCGAAATCATCAGTCTCTTGTTCATACAGTGTCGGAGTTGGCGTTTTGCGTTCAAGCCAATACGTCGTGCCCAGATAGGAAAACAAGAGAGCTAACATTGCCGCTCCCTCTATTCGGCCGATCATGTCTCCCTGAACAATACCGTAGAAGACGAGAGCTGCAGCGCCAGCGACTATGGCCTCGCGTGTTGCCGCACCATGCCAACCAGAAATCGGTAGAATGGCAGCTGCTACGCCAATAATCAGAAGAATATTTGCGATGTTGCTTCCCACCACGTTCCCGACAGCGATGTCCGGCGTGCCATTCAAAGCGGCGTTGAGTGAGACAAGAAGCTCTGGGGCGGACGTTCCGAAGCCGACAATAATCAGTCCGATGATCAGCTTAGACAGGCCCAAGCGCTCAGCGATCTGAACACTGCCTCTTACAAGAGCTTCACCACCTAAGAATAGGAGGATAAAACCGCCAGCCGCGAGGAGAAAATCGAGTACCATTTACGTGAGTTCATTGGGTCCACTAGAACGTATTCAAGCAGAGAGCACTCATCTTGGCTATCGATTTATGATGCGCTGGCAAACTTGGGTGAGTTTTCTTTCTTCGGGTTAAATTTTCGTCGCGCGTTGAGGGTCTCACCGTGGGAAGATCCCGCGATGAGCACGCCAACACCTACAATCCCCGAGAGCACGGAACCAACTAACACACCAATGCGCACACTTTCCGAATAGGCGATGGGGTCGAGTGCAAGGGTGCCGACAAACAAACTCATAGTGAACCCAATCCCGGTTAGCACACTCACTCCGTATATCTGCAACCACGAAGCTCCCTCAGGCCGTTTCGCAATGCCAAGCGCAATGGCTGTGTATGTAAACAGCGCTACGCCTATTTGCTTGCCAAAAAACAAACCCGCTGCAATGCCTACGGTTACAGTGCTAAACAGCGTCTCGGCCGTTAGACCCGAGAAGGGAACGCCAGCATTAGCAAAGGCAAATAGGGGGAGGACGGCAAACGCAACAGTCGGATGCACCGAGTCTTCGATTTCACGTAAAGGTGAACGTTCTTTGGAGTCCGGATGGTACATTGGGATAAACATCGCCAACACCACACCTGCTAAGGTAGCGTGAACGCCTGACTTCAACACCGAAATCCAAAGCACCAAACCGATAATGACGTAGGGTGCAATTTGGACAACGCGGAATCTGTTTAAAATCACCAATCCAATAATAGCCACTGACGCCACCATGAGAGACGAGAGGGCAATAGCGTCGGTATAGAAAACCGCGATTATTATGATTGCACCGATGTCGTCGATAATGGCCAGTGCCAATACAAAAACTTTTAGAGACAAAGGAACCCTTGATCCGAGGAGCGCCAAAATTCCGACGACAAACGCAATGTCCGTCGCCGCTGGAATCGCCCACCCTGCCATGGCTTCAGGGTTTTCACGATTGATGAAGGCGTATACTAGGGCAGGCCCGACAATTCCTCCTATGGCGGCAATTATCGGGAGGGTGGCTTGATCTCGTTTAGAAAGGGTGCCTTCCAGGAATTCCCGTTTTATTTCTAGGCCAACAACGAAAAAAAACAGCACCATTAGACCATCGTTAATCCAGAGCAATAACGGCTTATCAATGCCAAACGAACCGACAAAGACCTGCATACGCGTTGACAGGATGGTGTCGTAAAGGTTGGACAGCGGAGTGTTGGCAATGATTAACGCCAGCGCAGTTGCTGCCATTAGCAGAAGGCCTCCAATGGTTTCTTTTTTTACGGCGGAGGCTAGCGGATTCATGAAGAACAATCCTTGCAGTTCTTAAACTAAGGTGAGAATGGCCACAAAATGTAAGCGAGGGATTACGCCACTACTCGCGAATATTCACCGGTCACAGGTGATATAAAGCTATCAGGCTTAACAGTCAAAACCGAACAAGAGGCTTGTCTTAAGACCATTTCCGCGGTTGTCCCGATAAAAAAACCTGGCAGTGACGCGTTCGTAATCGTTCCGATGACGATCAAGTCGGCGTCGATAGTATGCTCAGTGTTGGAGACAACTTCCCAAGGGTGCCCGCGCTTTATGTGATACTCTAACGTTTTGACGCGATCCGCATACGGCGTAACCAATCTCTCAACACGCCCCCTTGCAGCTCCTTCATGTTTTTGGAGAATTTTTTGTCTCGCTTTGGGCGGTAACTCTGATTTCATTGATTCTGAGTCTTCTCCGGTTACCTGCCACGCATGAGAAATATGTAGTTCGGCTCTTTCCATTTGCGCGAGCGACGATGACAACTGAAGGATTTTGTGATTAAGCTTATTCGCCTCTTCATCAAACTCCTTCGGATCGACGGCCGCCACTATTTTTTTGAATGGTGAAGAGCTTTCGGATTTCAAAACCCAAACCGGGCATGGACATTTGCGCATGAGGTGCATCGACGTACTACCGAAGAGTAGCTCACGAAAACCTCCAGGTTCTTCCGCCGCCAGTATAACGAGATCGTGCTTGCCACTGAGTACCGTACGAATGATTTCGTAGAATGGTTTTCCAGTGACAATCAAGGTGCGAATGTCGAGCCCGTCACCAGAAATAGTCTTTGCCACGCGCTCTAAACGCCTCTGCCGTTCGGACAGGTACGACTGTGGAGGGGCTTCCTCTCCGATAACCTCAAGGAGGGTGACAATAGCGTTGTTTTGGCGGCCAAGGGCTGCGGCTCTGTCCAAAACAGAATCTGCGCCAATCTGATCGTTATAGATAGCGAGAATGTTTTTGAATCGTTTCACGGATTTTCTCTCTTAATTTTCGCTTATAAAAGGCACTAAGGTGCCTGTCGCCTCAGGATTTTTGAAAGGTTTCGAAGTGCGTCTTTTGTCCGCAAACGCATACGTTTCAATCTATGTATTTGGACGGGATTAAATTGGGGTCGGCGATGCTCGGAGCTGATCAAGCGCTCCAATACCCCTAAGCGATGCACTAGTTTCTGATGCCGACTCACTATTGAGAAGTTGCCGCCGCGCGGTCCTGCCAACGCCATCTTGCGGGCTGGGGTGTCATACATGACGATCGTCCTCCTAATTAATCACTAATTTGAAATGGGGACGAAATGAATAATTGAAATACACATAAATAATATATATTGATAATTAATACTTATCATTGAATGCGCGAGAAATGCCCATAAAGCGTGGACAGCCAACGTTTAGGCAACTGGAATACCTTTTGGCTTTGGATGAGCTACGTCATTTCCGCAGGGCCGCAGAAAAACTTGGCGTCTCACAACCTTCTCTCAGTATGCAGCTCAATGTTCTCGAAGATGCGTTGGGCGTTTCACTTGCAGAACGCGGTCGCTCAGGTGTGACCCTCACGCCCATTGGCCGGGAGGTCGCAGCCCGCGGGCGGCGGATACTGATCGCTGTTCAAGAGATTTGCGATCTTGCAGTTTCGGCCGGAAGTCAGCACGGTCTTTTGGGTACAATACGCCTTGGGACCTCACCAACCCTGGGTCCTTATATATTACCTCAAATAGTCAAACGGCTTCACCGGGGATACCCAGATCTCACGTTGTATGTTCGAGAGGGGGCTCCGCGCGATTTGCAATCCGATTTGTTGGGCGGCAAGCATGATATCGTTTTGTCACCACTTCCCATTGTTTCGAATGACTTGACTGTCACACGGTTGTTTCTCGAACCTCTCTATTTGGTCGTTGCTAGTGATCACGTCCTCGCAATGAAAACCAAGGTTAGCGTTTCGGATTTAGCGGACTTAAAGGTACTTGCACCAGCGCCGCACTACCATTTGTATGACCAGGTCAAAGCAATTTGCGATGACGCGGGGGCGGAGTTGCTTAGAGACTATGAGGGAACCAGCCTTGATACATTGCGCCATATGGTCGGAATGGGACTCGGTGTATCACTTCTTCCATCCTTGTATGTACAGTCAGAGATTAAGGCGCGAGGGGAAGTTAGAGCTATTCCTTTTAAGGGCCAGAAAGTAACACGACCAATAGGAATTGCTTGGCGCCGAGGGTCGGGAATTGTACGTGGCTTTTCAAATATCGCGAGCGAAATTCGCTCGGTTGCGAGCGCGCAATTCGATGATTTGAGATTGATTTAGTATTTTTTTGTGAGGTCTGTCTGCGGCGCGTGGTGTTAAACCAATCTACAAATAATCAAGTTATTAGAATGAGAATAATATGACGAATGACGCCCCCTTTGTAACCCATCTTGAGTGCTCCATGACCGGTAAGCATTATGAAGCAGGGAAAGTTCATGGCTTGTCGGAGGCGGGTAAACCACTCTTGGTGCGATATGACCTTCCCTCTATTGCATCCGCGCTTACAAAGGAAGAACTTGCAAAGCGGCAAGGGGGGTTCTGGCGCTATCGCGAACTTCTCCCAATAAAAAACAGAAACAGCATCATTGACCTCGGCGAAGTGATGACCCCACTTCTATCGATGCCGCGCCTTCAAAAAAAACTGAGCGTAAAATCCGGTGCGATTCTGGTTAAGGACGATAGCCGACTGCCTACAGGATCGTTCAAGGCGCGAGGCTTGGCGCTCGCAGTTGCAATGGCGAAAGATTTAGGGCTAGAGCATCTTGCAATGCCGACCAATGGAAACGCTGGAGCGGCGATGGCGGCGTATGCAAGTCGCGTGGGTATCAAGACGACAATTTTTTGTCCCGCAGACACCCCGGAGATCAATGTATCGGAAATTGAGATTCAAGGTGCGCACGTATACCTCGTTGATGGGCTTATTAACGACTGCGGTAAAATTGTTGGTGAGGGGAAGGCCACACAAGGCTGGTTTGATGTCTCTACCCTAAAAGAGCCCTACCGAATTGAAGGTAAAAAAACGATTGGTTTGGAGCTCGCTGAGCAATTGAATTGGGAATTACCCGATGTGATTTTCTATCCAACCGGGGGCGGTACTGGTCTCATCGGAATGTGGAAAGCCTTCGAAGAACTAGAGGCGCTGGGCTGGATTGGCCCCAAACGGCCGCGCATGGTAGCGGTGCAAGCCACTGGGTGCGCCCCAATTGTCAAAGCGTTTGAGGATGGCGAAGAACATGCACCCTTGTGGGAAAACGCCCACACAATATCCGCCGGTATTCGTGTGCCTGTTGCAGTTGGCGATTTTCTTATTCTGCGCGCGGTGCGTGAGTCCGGCGGGTTTGCGATAGCTGTTACGGATAAAGACACTCTCGCAGCTAGAGACGAGATTGCAGCGGAAGAGGGGTTCTTGATGTGCCCGGAGGGCGCAGCGACTTATGCGGCCTACCTCAAATCACTTGAAGACGGGCGCGTCGATGTGCGGGACCGCGTTATCCTGTTTAATTCCGCAACGGGACTCAAATATCCGCTTCCCAAAGTGACCCGTAAGTACGACCCCGCGAAATTTACATAACATTTTGCCAATAATTTAGGCCGTTCCACTTAAGCCGCTTGAAGGCATTCTGGATTATGGCCGGTCACGCTAATGCGCCAGAGTAATCTCGTTTCGCGTGGGTCATCTGTCAATCGAGTAAGGGCCGCTTTGTGTAAAGTGGTGTAGGTGTCCCACGCCGCCAAATCGCCCGGAGCATACGCGTACTTTAGGACGAACTTTGGTTGTGTGGCGTGTTCTTTCAACTCATCAAGGAGCTGTAACGCTTCGTTGTCTTTCATACCTTTAATGCCAAATGAGCTACCGGCAACCGCATAGAGAGATTTTTGACCAGTTACAGGGTGCGTCTGCACTAACGGCTGATAAATACTCTTGACCTGCTTTTTCTGCTCGTCGGTCAATTTTTCCGCAGAGTACGAGGAATTTTCATCCATATCTTCCCGATTGCCATAATGATGCAATACTTGCAGATCATCGATCTTGTCTTTCATTGAATCCGGCAGTGCGTCATATGCTTGGACCAAATTTGAAACCCGCAACTCAACTTGTTCTGTCGGTGTGATAACGGAATATGCGATTGTCGATGAGTTTGGTGGGTCGCGATAAGCTACGTCAGTGTGCCAAAACGACGCCCCTTCGTAGACGCCAATTTGTTTTCCGTCCTTCATCATATTTGAAAGTGTAAGAATGGCAGGAAACCCAGGAAGCCGAAGGTGATCAAGAAGATGTGGCTCAGGTGTTCCGAACCAAGAGCAAAATGCATTAAATTTTCTGACGGTTAAATCTTGACGCCGAATCACCATAAATTGATTGTCGTAAAACGTCTTCAAGATCGCGAGCATAGAAGCTTTGTCGCTCGGATCGACGTTAAAATCTTTGATTTCGACCCCGAAAGGGCCCGGAACAGGGGTGGGGGTGAACATGGGAGGCTCCCCTTGAATATGGAAGGCTGACAGCGAGGGTAAAGCGACCCATATTTCTCCGCAATGGATTTGATGTGCCGATAGTCCCTTGAATCGCGACCTCAGCGACCATTTTACCGCACAACAACCTCAGTATTTCAGCGCTGCGTGGAGGATTGGAGGAATTTGGGAACTTCGCTGTCGACTGCCCCATTCGCAGTCGGGTAACGTTTCAAAAGAGCGAAATCCCAGGGGCGAATATAATCATGAAAATCATTGGCGTTGATGTTGGCGGGACTTTTACCGACTTCGTCTACTGCAATATGGAATCGGGTGAAATTTCAACTCATAAGGTCTCAACCACTCCGGATGATCCGTCGCGAGCCATTATTCAAGGTGTGACAGAATTGTGCGCCGAGAGCGGAGTTGCACATGGAGATGTTGACTATGTGTTACACGGAACAACGACTGCCACCAACTCGGTACTTGAGCATAAGGGGGCTGTCACAGGAATGGTGACCAACCAGGGTTTTCGCGACATCATTCATATCGCGCGTCACCAACGGGTTGAACATTACTCAATCATGCAGGAATTACCCTGGCAAAATCGCCCATTGGTTAAGCGCCGTCATAGAAAGGTCGTGAAGGGCCGGCTGGTGCCTCCGAACGGCGATGAGCTTGAGCCGCTGAACGAGGACGACATACTGGAAGCCGCAAATGCTCTAAAGGCTGAGGGCGTTGAGTCGGTAGCGGTATGTTTTCTTTTTTCCTACCTCAATCCGGCGCACGAGGAGCGAGCGAAAGAAATTTTAACTCGTGAAATGCCGGGTGTGTTCGTAACGACATCCTCTTCTGTATCGCCGCAGTTTCGAGAATTCGAGCGTTTCACAACAGCTAGTCTTTCAGCTTTTATTGGCCCAAAGATGGACTCCTATATCAGTCGGTTAGACGAGGCGTTGCGAGATGCCGGACTTCGAGCCGACCTTCGAATCATGGCGTCCAATGGCGGCGTAGCCACGCCAGCAATGGTCAGTGAAAAGCCGGTCGTCACCTTACTTTCGGGATTGGCAGCGGGAGTGCTCGGTGGTGCCTGGATCGGTAAGCAAAGTAACCGCAACAAGTTGATCACTTTTGATATTGGAGGCACTAGCGCCGATATCGGGTTGATTGTCGACGGGAAGTTCGTTGAAACCGACCCCCGGAGTACCTCAATAGCCGGATTTCCCCTTCTGCTGCCCATGATAGACATTCACACGATAGGTGCGGGGGGTGGTTCGATCGCGTTTATAGACCAGGGCGGCGCGTTTCGAGTTGGTCCGCGCAGTGCCGGTGCCGTTCCAGGCCCTGCCGCCTATGGGCGCGGCGGGGCGCAACCGACCGTTACCGACGCTAACTTGGTGCTCGGACGTCTCGATGTTGAGCAGTTTTTGGGCGGAGGTATGGCCCTTGATGCGTCCGCGTCTCATGGCGTTATTGAGAAACTCGCGCAAAGCCTGGGAATGGGAAAGTTAGAGGCCGCAGAGGGCGTGCTCACGGTTATCAATAGCAATATGGCCAATGCGATACGCTCGAGAACTGTTCAAAAGGGGATCGATCCACGCGAGTTTGCGCTTGTTGCCTTCGGTGGAGCCGGACCGCTCCACGGCGCTGAAGTTGCCGCTATCCTTGAGATACCAGAGGTTATCGTTCCTCCGTATCCCGGCATTACCTCCGCTATGGGGTTACTCACAACAGACCTCAAATATGATGCCATACGCACTCAGTTTCAGGTGAGCGGCGCTGTTGATCTGGAGCGATTAAATGCAGATTTTGTTGAAATGGAGCGGCAGCTGATCGACCAATTCGCGGCCGATCATTTAGATACAAAAGATGTAAATTTTGTTCGTGACGGCGACTTACGGTATGTCGGCCAAGGGTACGAGCTCAAAATTCCTATACCGGACGGAACCCTTGATGATGAAGCGTTATCAGGCGTTTGGGAGAAGTTCCATGAAGCTCACCAACGCGAATATGGCCATTGTTTCCGAGAGAGTGCAATCGAAGTAGTAAATGTGCGCGTGAGTGGAATTGGCGCCATGCCAAAAATTCAAAAATTAAATGCGCCTAACAAAGGAACCATGGATCAGGCGCGAATTCGTACTGGAGATTGCGTCTTCCGGGTTGAAGGAGACCTGCGGACAGTGGAAACAACTTTTTACCGCCGGGATCACCTTCCTATTGGAGAACCTATTCCTGGGCCCGCGATCGTACTTCAAAAAGATAGTACGACCGTCATTCCGCCGCAGTGGACGGCGGTCAATGACAAGATTGGAAACCTCGTTCTTACACGTGAGGGAGAAAGCTGATGGGGCATGTTCAAGGCTCAAACCACCGCTTACCGCGTACGCGCGTTGATGCAATCACCGGGGCGGTTATTCAGGGCGCACTCGATAACATTGCCATTGAGATGGGCCACAAATTGATGCGCATGAGTTACTCCAGCATCATTCGCGAGTCAGAAGATTTCGGAGCGGCGTTGACGGATGCCGAGGGGCGGCAGCTTTGTGAATGCAAGATGAGTACGCCACTCCAGTCCGGCCCTATTCCGGGTTACGTTCGTGGAATTCTTGCGCGCCTTGAAGCGCGGGGTGAGAAAATTCACCCTGGCGATGTCATTATGCACAATGACCCTTATGGTGGAGCGTCCCACGGGCCCGACGTGGCTTTTTGTGTCCCCGTGTTCGAAGGTGATAAACTCATCGGGTTTTCGGTTACGACGGCCCACCACCTCGATATTGGCGCTCACACGCCGGGAAGCTGCGGTATTGTTGATGCCGTCGATACCTATGCCGAGGGATTGCAATTCAAAGCCATCAAGGTCGTTGATCAGGGTAAGCGCAATGACATGGTGTGGCATATCATGCGCGACAATATTCGTATCTCTGATCTCGTGGTCGGCGATATGGAAGCCCAAGTTTCCGCCGCTCAAATTGGCGCCAACCGGTTTTTGGAGTTGGTGCGTCAATATGGCCATGCCACCGTGCAAGGAGCGTGCGAAGATTTGATGGATTACTCAGAGCGCCTCATGAGAGGTGCCATTCGCGATATTCCTGATGGCACCTATAGTGCGACTACGCACATTGACGGGTATCTGGACGACGCCGACCCAGCCCGTCGTGACCTTCCAATTTGCGCAACCATTACGGTTGCGGGCGACGAAATGACTGTTGATCTTGAGGGGACCGCACCGCAGGTCTCTGACCGGCCAATTAACATGCCCTTCGAAGGTACAACCGATTGCGCGATATGGATGACCGTTCGTTCAGTTCTTCTTGATAGTGCGGTTCATGGATCGATCCCACAAAACAGCGGATTAACCCGACCCATTAAAATCATTGCACCAAAAGGGTGCCTAGCGAATCCAATTTTTCCGGCGCCGGTTATTGCGCGTTTTTGCCCTGGAAACGCTCTCGCCGACACAGTGATGAAGGCTTTGTCTCAAGCAACACCAAAACAAGTCAGTGCTGGTATTGGAAATTTGCGAGTCATTGCGTTCAGCGGCGTGCAAAACGAGAACCCATGGGTTCACATGGAAATTTTGGAGGGAAGTTACGGAGGGCGTTTCGGTATGGATGGTATGGACGCCGTAGATACGCTTTATGCCAATACGCGCAACAATCCCATTGAAGATATGGAATCTCATTTGCCCCTTCGTGTGGATCGATATGAGCTACGTGAGGATGTTGTCGCTCCAGGTGAGTGGCGCGGGGGAATTGGGTCAGTGCGGGAATTTACATACCTCGGCGATGGCGGGTTTTCCATTGAAGGTGATGGAGTGAAGTATCGCCCTTGGGGGTTTGATGGCGGCACCGATGGAACGCCGGCTGAGATGCACTTGTATTCATCGGGTGGAAAATCCAAAGCGATGCCATCAAAGGAGCCTTACCAGCGGGCGAAAACAGGAGACCGTCTTGTGTGTTACGGTCCGAGTGGGGGCGGATATGGTGATCCTTTGAAGCGTTCGCCTGACGCTGTTTTGGAGAATGTGCTCGATGGTCTTCTTTCTCCCGCATTAGCAAAAGATCATTACGGAGTAGTGATTACGGGAGGGAATGTGGATATGGAAGCGACAAAAAAGCTACGGAGCGAAAATACAAACGCCTAGTAGGCTAACTTGTGCAGCCCAGCGGCCAACGCGCGGATGCCGTAAACAATATCTTCAATTGAAGAAAACTCTTCCTCCGTATGGCTGCGGCCGCCTTTGCTGCGCACAAAGATCATCGCAATTTTTGCAATTTTAGCGAACTGCTGCGAATCATGACCCGCGCCGCTCGGCATTGTGAGTGTTGGTATGTCTTGGGACTGAGCCGCGCGCTGCAGCATTGCAACGAGCTGGGGATCACACGGGCAAGGGTCGTGTCGCGCAGTGATATCCCAAGCTAAATGCAGGTTATGACGTGCGGCCACATCCGACATAAGGTTCTCATGTTGCTCGTAGAGGACTTTTCTTTGAGATGGATCGGGATGCCGAGCATCAATTGTGAAGGAGACTTCTCCGGGGACGACCGCCGGTAAGTTTGGGTCGGCTGCAACCCGTCCAACAGTGGTGACAGCTGGTCGCCCCATCTTCCGAGCGTTTTCAATAACCCCGGATGTAATTTCGGCAAATCCGGCCATGGGATCTTGCCGAAGATCCATGGGAAACGCGCCGGCATGGTTTTGCGCTCCTCTCAACGTAACTTGGTAATGCCGAATACCAGTGATTGCGTCTACCACGGCGACCGGCATGTCCGCATCCTCAAGGATCGGGCCTTGTTCAACATGAAGCTCGAGAAAGGACTCGATGTCGTCACGGCGAGCCTCAGCTATGGCATCGGGGTTCAATCCAACCGCCCGCATAGCATCTGCCATTGTTTCTCCGTCGTACCCAATTGTCGTTTCAGCGGACCCGGGATCGATTTCACCGGTGATGGCTCTTGATCCCCAAAAATTCGCCGTTGGAAACCGGCTTCCTTCTTCTTCGCAGAGTGCAACGGCTTCCAAAGTTCTTTTTGGGTTTCCGTATTGCTCCTTTAAAGCCTTTAGCGCGATGAGCGCCGCCAGCGCGCCCAATGCTCCATCATAGCGTCCACCGGGCTTTTGCGTGTCGATGTGCGATCCCGAAACGATGGATTTACCGTCTTTTTCGCCGCGCAGTATTCCCCAGACGTTGCCCACGGCATCGTGTTGAACCTCCAGCCCAGCGTCTTCGCACCAAGAGGCAAACTGTTGTGTTGCCCCGACCCATTCTGGTGAATAGACGGTGCGCCAGACTCCTGTATTTCCCCAGGCTCCAAACGTTGCGAGCTCCATGATGTATTGTTCTACGAGGGCTGGATCGATTTCGATATGCACAGATAACACCTCCAATTGCTCGTAGTATGGCAGATACGTCCAACAACGGTAGTGTTCGCGAGGATTTAGCTAGAATTTCTAGGGCTAGACTAGGTACTCTGATGTTGGATAGGGGTCAGAACGAGGGAGACGAGGGAATGAAAAATTCTGTTATAACCGGCGCGATGCACGCTGTGAGCGTGGCCACATTTTTATTAGCGATTGCGGCAGGATCTTCCGCTCAGGCGGCGGACTACCACCCTGCGTGCGAGACGCCTAAAAAGTATATGGAATATGTCCAACAAGGAAAGTTTGTCGAAGTCGGCAATCTGTTTGCAGAAAATGCGGTGTTCTTTGCGCCAAATGGTGACGTTTATCGCGGCGCGGAAGATATCAAAAGATTTTACATTGAAGTCGCCGCTCCCTTGAAGGTGATTGTCGAGCCCAAGAACTTCATTGGCGACAAGAACGAGTGCTTTTTCGAAATTTGGACCAAGTCAAAATTGAACGAAGAGGGGATTTGGGTCCCTGACCCCGACGGAGAGTTTGTTAGGGGCGCGATTGACCATTTCACCGTGGACGACGAGGGGCGGGTGCTGGAACTCGTCGCCCATAGCTCACCCCTGGCGCGGATGATTGAGTAGTGACGTAGAAAACTCGCTTGTAGCGCTTATTCTGATTTCCCGTCAAAGTAATCAACGATTAAGCGTGCAATGCGGCCCATGTGATCTTCGGCTTCGGCTCTCGATCCGACAACGGACATATTATAAAATGAAATGACGATGGGGCCTGATCGCGCATAAATTATTCCTACATCGTTGGTAACGTTGTTCACTTCACCGGTCTTGTGTCCAACGGGCACCTCAAGGTAGTGCGGAATTTTAAGCTGCCCGGCTTGCTGAGACAGCAACATGCGTTTCATTTCATTGCAGCTATTCTCAGAGGCGACGGTGCATAGTTCAATGTTTTCAAGTAATCGCCCCATTTCTCGGGGAGACGCAGCTCCAAACCAATTTTCCTCATCCATCGCCAATTGATTTTGTTGGGCTAAAATATCACGCCCCGCTACATCGACCCTCATTTGATCTAATAGTTGTTCTCGCCTTTCAAAGAACTCCGGGTCACTACGGATCACCGCGCAGCACAGCGCAAAAATATCCTCAGGTGGAAGTGTACCGTACTTCGGATCGACCACTGCGTACAAAAAGCTGAAGAATTCAAAGGTTGTACGAATCTGGCGAAGGACACTGTATCCTGATTGTTTTAGAAAGCTGTTAATCGCATCTTTGCCACCAACTTTTGCGATCATGATATCTGTGGCAGTGTTGTCGCTAGTAATGATCATCTCTGTGATGAGATCCCTGACCGTAGGGGATAGTTCGAGGTCCTTATACCGATAGATCCCAGAACCGCCGCGCATATGTGACGCTTTGAGTTCAATACGTTCGTTTAGGTCTAGTTGCCCGGTGTCGGCCATCCGGTATGCGAGAACCATTGTCGCGATTTTGATGGTGCTTGCGCTTTCGAAATGATCGTCGGCAAGAATGCCAACCTCTTCGCCGGTCTTCAGGTGCTTAATATATATTCCAGACTTGGCTGGGAAACGGGCGAGTTCTGCGTTTAGAAGGCGAGAAAGAGCTGATTCTGATTGGGTGTTGGATTGAGCGAAACTCGTACCGGAAAAAAATAGGTGCGGTGCGAGCGACAATAGAAACGTCGCTACGATCCATCGTGATTTAATTTTCATGAACTTCCCCCAAAAATAAGTTCGCTGCTAAGAGTACGTTGCGTGTCGAATGCGAACGAAAGCGCACCTGCTTGTGTCAATGTTTCGCTAAATTTAATTCCCCACGACCATTTCGAACAGGCTCCTCGCACCAAGAGAAATAGTGATAAGCGCGATCAAACCCCCGACAATTACTACCGGAACGGTGTTGGCGTATCGTCCCATAAACCGCGGCATGCTAGTAATAATCACCAAAAAGATGACGGCGAGGGGCAGGATAACACCATTTAGAACTTGAGCCGCGAGAATGATGTATACCGGTCTGAAGCCCGTCGCGGAAATAAGGATACCGAAGACCAAGACTGCGATGTTGACGATTAAAAAACGATTGTCGGTTCGATCGTATTTCCAGCCAAACAACCCCGCGAGAACGTAGGACGCGCCCAGTGGAACGGCGATCGCAGACGAAAGACCTGCAGAAATCATGCCGATCGACAAGAATATAGGGGCAAAGCCGCCCAATATTGGGCGAAGAGCGTCGGACATTTCTGAAATGCCCTCGATTTGCATGCCACGCATCACAGTTCCGGCCGTTACGAGAATGGCTACTGTTATGAGACCTCCAATCGAAATAGAAATGTAAAGATCCCATGTGCTCAGCTCTAGTTCTTCTGGAGAATTAAAGTGTTTGCGCGCATTTACGGCGTGAATGAACAAGTTGTAGGGCACGATTGTTGTCCCGATGAGCCCAAGCACAAGGAACAACCCATTCGGCGGTATAGACGGAATAATGCCCGCCGCGACGGCTCCCCAATCAGGCTCTACAACGATCATGGAGATTACAAATACAATCGCCATGATGGCCACAAGGACCATCAATACGCGCTCGATGACCTTTAAACCACCGAGTGCTATGAGCGCGATGATAAACACGCCGAACATGGGACCGAGCACGCGTGTGCTCACTCCAGTGATATTCGAGAGTCCAACGGCAGAGCCGGTTAAGTCGCCGCCGATATAAGCAATGCAGCCCAACGGAACCGCAATTCCAACAAGACCCATACTAGAGTACTTGAGGAGCTTGTTTTCGAATACACGTGAAATTGCCTCCGAAAACCCTTGGCCGGTCACTATGCCAAGTCGGGCCGCCAATCCTTGCAGGACAATGGTCGCGAGAATGGCAAAAATCACAGTCCACACCATTGCGTATCCGAAGTCGGCTCCGGTGCGCATGGCTGTGGTTACGGTTCCCGGTCCAATAAAAGACCCGGTTATTATTATTGCAGGACCTACGGCACGCAGCTTGTCGAGTGTGGTGTATTTTCTGTGCGCAGGTTTTTCGGCCATCTAATGGATCCGTGCGAATAAAGCTAATAGGCTGAGCCATCCGGGTTAGTTACATCGTGCACTTCGGTACCCGATAGAGGCGGGTTAAATACGCTAACCAATATTAGATCTTCGTGATCGCTCGCGCGCAAGAAGTGTTTGTCGTTTTCATTAAGTACGTAAATGTCACCGACTGTGATCGAGTAAACGTTACCGTCCATATCTTCTACTTCACCAGAGCCAGCAATACAGTAACAGGCTTCCAGGTGATTTCGATATTGCAAAAGGGATTCTGATCCGGCGTGAACCACTGTGTGGCAAACCGTGAATCCCATTTTATCTCGCTCTGTCAGCAAACGATGACTCGTACCGTTACCCCATTTCACGAAAAAATTTGTTTTCTCGACATCCGACAAACTACGTTTGAACATTAGTCCTCCAATTCGGCTTTATTGCCACCAGCCCGTTTTCCCGCCTAGCTCGCTCTGACACGAAAAGCTGGGGCGACTTTAAGTCTAGCTCAATGATTGGGTCGAGAATCAATTTTCTTGTTTAAGACGAGTCACGATATGGGTGGTTAACTTCCTCAATTTTCCTTTTAACTCCCACACCAAGAAAAGAATGTATTGCCGGCGCGTTGGTCGGTGTATCCTTCTTCGGGGGGTCCTTAAATGTCTCAATCATTGTCGCGTACGCTAGGGGCGACCGAGACGCTAGCTTTGGCGTTTGGCGCCATGATCGGGTGGGGCTGGATTGTAATGTCCGGCCCGTGGCTGATCAACGGCGGTACACTTGGATCTGTGCTGGCATTCATTCTGGTTGGTGCGGGGGTGCTTGTCATTGCATTCATCTACGCCGAATTGGTGGCGGCAATGCCCAAGGTGGGTGGGGAACACGTTTATAGCCTTCGGGCATTGGGAAGAACTGGCTCGTTTGTGTGTACCTGGTCGATCTCCATGCTTTACGTTTGTGCCGCGGCTTTTGAGGCGGTCGCACTGGGTACTGGGGTCGAGTATCTGGTTCCAGATTTCAAGCATGTATTTCTTTGGAGTGTCGCGGGTTACGATGTTTATCTCTCCTGGATGCTCATTGGAGTGATTGGATCCTTAGTCGTTACCGTCATCAACGTCGTCGGGATTAAGATGTCGGCGATTTTCCAAATCGTCGTGACAACGATGGTGGTTGCCGTAGGCGTAATGCTTTTCACGGGCGCTCTTTTTGATGGCTCCACAGCAAATATGGAACCGCTTTTTGCGACTGGTGCTGGCGGTGTTATTTCAGTTGTCGCGTTGGCAGTTTTTTTCTTTACGGGTTTTGACGTTATCCCTCAGGCTGCAGAGGAAATTAAACTATCGCCTCGAAAGCTGGCGACAATGCTCGTCGCCTCGGTTTTATGTGGTGCGCTTTGGTATGTCGTTTTGATGTTGTCTGTGAGCGCGCTCTTAGATCAAAATACTATAGTTCAATCATCGGCGGCATCGTCACTAGTAGCGGCGGACGCGAATGGTGTGGCGTGGGGCGCAGCGGGGTCGAAACTCCTAATTTTGGGCGGGATTGCAGGTATTATTACCAGCTGGAACGGCTTCATGGTCGGCGGAAGCCGCGCACTTTATGCAATGGCCGAAAGCAATATGCTTCCGCGAAGTCTGGCAGTTATTCATCCAAAATTTAAAACGCCCTATAGAACAATTATTCTTATCGGTACGCTTGCTGCCATCGCCCCGTTTTTTGGGCGTCAAATTCTCATCTGGCTAACCAATGCAGCCGGATTCGCAGTGACGGTCGCGTATTTTATGGTCGCTGTTTCCTTCATCATGTTGCGATATCGAGAGCCCAATATGTCGCGCCCGTTTAAGCTCTCCGGCGGAACGTTCTGGGGATGGATCGGAGTCGCTGTTTCGATTGCTCTGGCAAGCGCCTACTTACCAATAAGCCCTGGTGCCTTGGTTTGGCCAAACGAGTGGATCATGCTGCTCGCGTGGTTCGGGGTAGGCGGCGTACTCTTCGTGGTTTCATCTCGAAACGCTCAACGAGCATAGCTATTTAAGAGTCGCTCCTGCCAATCGTGCGAGAGCACCGAGTGATGTTTGCGCCGCGTTGAGGCCGAGGAGAAAGTCTTTATCTGAATAGGTTGCAAAGACATCCGTTGGTTGATGCCAATGTGGATTCCACCCATTGCCAATCTGCGTTCCGCGTTCGTTTTCGCGCAAACTTATAGATGCAACGGCATCCTGAAACGATGCGGAGTCTGTATTGGTCATATGATTCCCGATCGCGGCCGGGTAGTCAGTCGCATATTCCTCATTCGCGGCGTGAAATGCCCAAGCGAGCTCTTGTGATTGGGCGGCGAACTTAGAATTCGATTGAAATTCAATATTTACGTCCGCTTCGGGCCTTTGTTCGGGGCTCACAGTACCATCCGCCCGAGGCATACCATGGTCAAACATCATCATATCGTGTTGCACCATACCGAGCCATTTTGGTTCGGGATATTTACCCGACCCCGTAGGACTCTCTTGGCCCTGTAAGGCTTCGCGCTGTGCAACGTAAGCCTTGCTGCCATTAAGACCGGTCTCTTCGTTGTTCCACAATATAAACCGTATCGACCGGTCGGTCTGGACATCGGGGCTATTGAATATGCGCGCTAGCTCCATGACCAAAGCTGTGCCTGATGCGTCATCGTCGACTGCTTCTCCCCAACCGATTCCATCCATGTGGGCGCCAACAATGTACATTTCATTGGGATGAGTGACTCCAATTTTGGTGCAGTAGACTTGCTCGCGCGGTCCCGGAGTCGAAGGTTGCATGTTGAGCGCCCGAAGCCTTTCGTCAGGTTGGTTTTCCGGGCCTGTATTTACACCGGTGAACGCTCTTACGCCTCGCGCCCGTCCTCCGCCGACGGCGCGGATCGGACCGGTCGGTGCCGAAAATTCTGCGGGCCGAGTCCTTGGTTGCGGTGTGTATTCATAGGCAAGACGTTCGGTATTCGTGCAACCGTAGCTCTTGAGTTCTTCCTCGATCCAGTCGATGGCCGCCCGGTTTCGATCGGTACCTTGTCTCCGATCACCAAACTGAGCCAATCCTTTTATGGTTCTCTTGTATTTTTCAAGGCTCAAGCGCTCAATCATTGTCCGGATGGGATCAGCTTGTGGCGTCGACTGTGCGAACGTGGGTGACGTGACAACAAGCGTCATAACAAGTGTTAGTGCTGTTGAAGTCCAAAGACGCATGGTCTGATCTCCTGCAATATCTGCAGAACATGCTATCTCAGTGTCTACAGCAAATTGAAGCGGTTTCCAGCAAATGCGGGATATTAATGGGGTCAGCGCATAAAGATTGAAGCGCGTTACGGTGTTGGGATTGAATCAACTTGTAGCGGCGTGTAAAGACGGCTGTATTAACACTTCGGCCACAGGGAAATAGCTATGCAAAACGCAGGGAATTTCTACATTAATGGGAGTTGGGTTGCTCCGCAGGATGGGCGCAACCATGACGTCATAAATCCGTCTACGGAGGAGGTAATTGCGACAATCTCCTTAGGGGGCGCTGCCGATACAAACGCTGCAGTTGCCGCTGCAAAAGCGGCTTTTCCGGCTTGGGCGGCGACCACGAGAGAGGAGCGTTTAGAACCCTTACAGCGATTGATGGACTCCTACACGGCCGGTGCCGAAGAAATGGCGCAGACAATCAGTCAAGAAATGGGCGCTCCGATTGCTCTGGCGCGGACAGCACAGGTTGGCGCCGGCGCCGGGCATCTAAAGACCACTATCCGCGCTCTCAAGACGTTCAAATTTGAACGGCCCCTCGGTGAACATGCCCCCGGCCACATGATTTTTTACGAACCGGTCGGTGTATGCGCATTAATCACGCCTTGGAACTGGCCGATGAACCAAGTGGTATTAAAGGTCGCCCCTGCAATTGCTGCTGGGTGCACAGTGATTCTGAAACCTTCAGAACTTTCCCCGTTGTCCTCAATACTCCTGGCGGAAATGATCGACAAAGCTGGTTTCCCACCTGGAGTTTTCAACCTCGTAAACGGGGATGGAGCAGGTGTCGGCACTCAGCTTTCAGTCCACCCTAACGTGGATATGGTGAGTTTTACGGGCTCGACCCGTGCAGGTACGGCGATTTCGAAAGCCGCCGCAGATACAATTAAGCGGGTCGCCTTGGAACTTGGGGGAAAGGGGCGCAAACATCATCTTCGCCGACGCGGACGAAAAAGCGGTGACGCGCGGCGTGCGCCATTGCTTCAATAACTCAGGCCAGTCTTGCAACGCGCCGACGCGTATGCTGGTAGAGCGATCGATCTACGACAAGGCTGTAGAAACCGCTCGTTCTGTTGCGGAGAAAACGGAAGTCGGTTCAGCGGATGTCGATGGTCGTCAAATCGGACCGGTGGTTTCAGAAACTCAATTCAACAAAATTCAAGGACTCATCAAAAAAGGCAGTGATGATGGAGCAAAATTAGTCGCCGGTGGGCCTGGCCGGCCTGACGGGCTGGACAAAGGGTATTTTGTGCGCCCAACGGTTTTTGCAGATGTAACACCGAGCATGACAATTTGGCGGGAAGAGATATTTGGTCCGGTCTTGTCGATTACGCCATTTGACAGTGAAGAAGAAGCGATCGAGCTTGCCAATGATACCGCTTACGGACTTACCAATTACGTTCAAACGACAGACAAGGAGAAGGCGCACCGCGTTGCACGCAAGTTGCGCTCAGGAATGGTTGAAATGAACGGAAATCTCCGCGCATCTGGATCTCCGTTTGGTGGGATGAAGCAATCCGGCAATGGTCGGGAAGGCGGAATTTGGGGATTTGAAGAGTTCATGGAAGTTAAGGCGGTGAGCGACTGGTAGCACAAATTAAAAATAGTATTGTTGGGCACTAATGAACTCTGAATTTTCAAAAATTGTTGAGTTTGATTGAAATTTGATACGAGAGTGGAATCGAGTAGAGCTTTCCCAGAGACGGTGAGTAAGTGAACGAAGCCCTAGAATCAGCTATGGGATTCCTAAAAAGTGACGGATTTTATATTCAGCTCGCTATCGTATTCTCGTCCCTGTTCGCCGCGTGGTTTTTTTCCAAATTCATAAAATCGAAAGTTTCAGTTTTTCGAGACGCGCCTGAAGAAGGTCAGCTTTTTGAGTTTCACAAGAGTCTATATCTCGCTCGAACTTTAATATTTCCGCTGGTTTGCGGAATTGCGCTGGGTGCTGCGATTCCTCTCAGTGTGGGTATCGCTGACGGTGCTTGGTTGGTACGCGGTGCGCAAGGTATCGCGTTTATTTATCTTATCTACAAGCTTGCTGCGGCGGCCGTGAAGAGCGACGGCATTGTAAGGTTGTTGAAGTGGGTAGGGCTTCCGGTCGCCGTGCTTTACGTCTTTGGGTGGCTAGATGACGTGACGGCTTACCTTGATACGGTCTCGTTAGAGGTAGGAAATATTCGTATTTCCGTTTACGCGGCCGCTCGAACAATTGTCTTTGGCATCATCTTATTTTGGCTTGGCCGAATATCAAATGATACCGGACAAAAGGTGATCCGGGGGCAACCCGCGCTTGACGTAGGGACCCGTGAGGTCGCGTCAAAACTTTTCCAAATCACACTCTATGTCGTCATTTTTTTGCTGCTCTTGCAAGTCATGGGCGTCGACTTAACAGCCTTGGCCGTGTTCGGAGGTGCGCTTGGGGTCGGATTAGGTTTTGGTTTGCAGCAGATCGCCTCGAATTTTATTTCAGGTCTTATCATATTGCTTGATCGCTCGATTACGCTTGGTGATTACATCGAACTCGAAGATGGGCGGGGTGGCGCGCTTCGTGAATTGACCATGCGCTCTGCCACGCTCGAGACCTATGATGGAAAAGATATCATGGTGCCGAACGAGCACTTTATCACAACAATTTTCACAAACTGGACACACAACAATAAGAAGCAACGGTATGCCTTAAATTTTCAAGTAGCGTACAAAACTGATCTCGAAGAGATGTTTAATATTGTGCGCAATGTCATCTCAAGTCATCCAAAAGTCCTGAGTGGCGAGGACTACCCCATCTCTGAAAGACCTGATGCCGAGATAGAGAGTTTTGGTGATTCGGGAATAAATATTTTGGTCGAATTCTGGATGGAGGGAATTGATGACGGAGAAAATCGGGTTGGAGCTGACTTGCTCTTCATGATTTGGAAATCATTGAAGGCAAATGGGATCGAAATACCGTTTCCACAAAGCGAAATTAAGATTCTTCGGGAGTAGGTTGCGGTATATGAGTGAAAAGTCTGACAAATCAAATGTTCGTCCTGCCGAGCGCGTTTCGCTTCTTGAACTTCCAGAGCGAGCGGATATCGCACCACCGAATGTCCGCCAAGCTGATCTCGATATTTTGTCGCACGTTCCTGCGGATTTTTTGGACTCAACGCATTTCGATACTGTGCAATTTCCGCCGCCTGAATATGCAGTAGAGCTGTTTTCGAATGCTGCGAGGGATGGGGCGCTCGCTTACACCGGATATCGTGGTCACCCGGAGGTGTTGTCTGTGGTCGCCGCGAATGTCTCACAGTTCTTAGGCGTACCTGTCGACCCGGAGCGAAATATTGCACTCTTGCCCGGCACACAGGGCGCGCTGTTCGCAACGCTCTCGGCACGGGTCAATCGGGGCGATCGCCTCGTGGTCATGGATCCGGATTATCTATTTACCGCGCGCATTGCGCGTTTTCTGGAGGCCGATGTTGCCTACGCACCTTTGGTGCTCAACGACGGTCGGTATGAGCCCGATCTTGACCTCATTGAAACAGAGTTCCGGGACAACGGCGCAAAGCATCTTGTTTTTTCTCATCCGAACAATCCGACCGGCGCCGTGTACAGCAAAGACGTCATTGCCGAGATGGCGCGGCTCGCGGTGAAGTATTCCGTGAACGTCGTAGCCGACGAGCTGTATTCAAGGCTCATTTACGATGGGACGCCATTTCCGCATATCGCGGCCGAAGAAGGCGCGTTCGAGTTAACAGCAACACTTCTGGGGCCGAGCAAGACCGAGTCCTTGAGCGGGTACCGCCTTGGCGTTGTGGTTGGGCCCGACGCGTTGATGAAATCGGTCGAAAACACGCTATCGATTACCGCGCTGCGAGCGCCTGCCTATGCGCAACATGTGCTCAAAGGATGGCTTGGACCCGATGAGGACTGGCTGAAAGATCGAATCGCCGAGTTTGCAAAGTTACGAGAATTTACGATCAACCGATTGCGCGATGTTCCGTGGATGAAGATTTATCCGCAAGCCGGAACTGCGTATCTCTGGGCGGACGTCAAAGCGCTTGGTCTGACCGATCTCGAAGTTGGTAAAACCCTCGCGCGGGACGCTGGTATTCTTATTAGTCCCGGATATCAATTCGGTCCGGGGTCAAGCGGACATTTTCGTATTTGTTATGCGCGTGAAGCTGAGGGTTGGAAAGTAGCGCTCGATCGAATGATCAATGCACTCGAAGTGCGTGCTGGCATCGCGGCGAAGAGGTAGAGCAATTAATGAAGCGCATTATCCAAACTAATGAGTCTTCACCGCCGCAAGGAACCTACTCTCAGGCCGTGGCTGCTCAGGGTGAAACCATTTACATTTCAGGTCAGACGCCGCGCCGACCGGACGGCACCTTGGTCAAAGATTGCCCGTTTGAAGATATGGCGCGCCAGACCATGGAGAATCTCGACGCTGTTGCGCGCGCGGCAGGATGCACGATCGCTGAACACTGCGTGAAAGCGACGGTGTATCTGAAAGACCTGGAAGATCGTCACGATTTCGATCGCGTGTTTGCGGAGTTTGTCGGTGACAAACCACCCTCGCGAACCATCGTGCAATCGAATTTCACGAGCTTCTCGGTAGAGGTGGACGCAATTCTTGTTAAATAAATGCGGCAGACAAATCCCAAGACGGATTAATTACGAATACAAGCTAGCCAGATGATCCAAAGCTAATTTGTCGATGGACCGTGTTTTTAAATCGAACCGTTCTTCGAGATTCTCGCAGCCGATAAAATCGTCGATCGCCTGGCCGAGCTCGGCGCTCCACTCTTGTGCGAAACTCTCTCCATGACCGGCCTTTTTCATGATGGCGCGTAGCGTATCCAGCACGTCATTTTCTAGCGTCAGTCGTTCGCAGTCGCCGGTAAAAAAGTAAAGTTGGTGCAGATCAAGCAAGCGCTGAAGCTCCGCAAACGGATCGAGTGCATCGTCCACCCTTAAATCCAACACCGTATCGCCCAACCCCTGATAGCCTGCACCTTTCCGCAGCACCTTGAGGGCGACGGATTGGCGTCCTCGCTTATCTCCTCCGGCACGGTCCCCGGCAGAAACCGCGGCGAACAATCTTTGATAAAACGGCCCCGTCGAGTTCTCAAAGGCTTGCGCCATGTCTACGACAACGCTTTCGCCAGCCAGACAATTTCCTTGGCACGCATAACCAACACCTGTCCGATGTCCCGCCCAGCCCTGACATCCGGTGCCAGTATGGCTTGCGGAATTTCCCTTCGCATCGACGATGCCAACCTGCCGGCGCTCGCGGCCAGGGTCAGCGGTAAGCAATTGGTCCAAAGTTTCTTTTGCATCTGTCCGCACAAGGCGTTCCAAACCATTCGGCCCAAAGCTCGCATTGGCAAGGGCTTGGGTTGCAATTGCGCCCACGCCCGCATCAAGCCACGGCACAATGCTTCCGACGGCAAGAAACTTCGACGCAACGGCAACGCCAGTATCACCAGTCGCTGGATCAACAGCGCATATAGAGAAGGTCATGTGGATTCCCTGTTTGGCTCTGTGGACCATTCGATCAAATGGCGCGCAAGCGAACCTTCGCCCGCTACCGGGCGCAGGTGCTCGTTTGACCCCGTCAATAAAATGGTGACCCCCACGCCGTGCCCGGGTGCAGGACTGGATCCGTGGCTGACAACGCCTACGGAAACCCTGCCCGGTTGGTAGTAACGGCTGGTTGAGCTGTTGATGTCAGAGAAGGCTACCAAATCTCCAAAATGCAGTCCGGCAGCGAGTTCGTCGTTCGTGATTTCTAAATCCCCAATCCATGTGTCTTGACCGAGTCCGGCGCCGGCGGTTTCTGGTGGAATGATTGTGCTGACTTCGCACTCCATTGCACCCTTGGATTCCGTTAAGGGTAGAGCGTCCAGAAGGCGTGGGGATACGTTGCACAAAGTAATCCCGGGGTGGTTTGCAAGCGTCAACCCCCTCCCAACTGTCTCGACAACGACTTTGTCTTCGCAATTCAAGGTCGCGGTCACGGAATCGCTCACTTCAACGCCAACCAATTGGGGTGCCCAATGTCCAGGGGCGAGTCCGCCACGTTTTCCCGCAACAACCCCGATCGTTTTGCCGGCAGCATCACGTACGCGATTACCAATGCAACTCAGAAGATGGAGGGCACCTGGCTCGGCGGGTGTTGACGCTGCATCTTCAATGCTTGCGCCGGGCATTAGATGGTCTGCCATCCATTGCGTTGCCAAATCACCGGCGTGAACACCCAGCGCGATTCCTCCGGTGCCAGGCAAAAAAAACGCTGTTCCATTTTCGTTTAAATTCATGACTTCGGGGTGGATGCGCGCGGGCGCAATCCTTCCAGTGATATTAGCTGTGATCAGCTCAGATTTGTTTGTTTTCAGCGAAGACATCATGCGCCCTCCCACGGCAAGGGGAGTAGGCGCGCAATCTGAGCTTCATCGCTAATCTCGAACTTCAAGCAATCTGACGGCGCGGACAAAAGGGTCATCAAGCCCAAGCCATGGCCGCCCGCAATTGTTGTGCCGTGAGATACGATGCCTACCATGGACCAGCCCGTCCGGTGCTGGCGTCCGAACCGATGATCTTGATCCATCACAGCAACAACATCACCAAATCGAAGCGCTTTGGCCATATCCGCGACCGGTTCAACAGACGTGTTCATGTCCATATTGAACATTGCCGCCGGCATACCGATGCCAGCCGCCGCAGCAATGGACGGGAGAACCGCGGCTACATTAACGCGCAAGCATCCGTCGTCAGTCTTTTTTGTCATCGCGGCGTACAATTCCGGACTACAGGAATGGCACGCGAGTTCCGGGAAATCGCTGTCCGCAAGTCCTGCGCCCCGGGCGTCGACGCGCATCCAATCTCCCGGCGCGAGTTGATTTATAGTATCCGGCGCAAACATGGTCAGGACACCGCCGTGTTTGCCATAAATGATGCCGCGTGATCCTGCCGCCGCGCCGTCCAACACTTCCACCGTATTGCCGACGCATGACAACAATCCAATTGCGCGATTCGCGTCCGCGTTCGGGTGTCCCAAGGTGACGCCGGGTTCGACATGATCGCCTGTCCAATTTCCGGCAACGTCGCCCAATCCAATTCCGGTGACAACGCCACCTTGTCCCGCCAAGACATCCAGGGTGCCATCCGGGCGAACCGCTTCGTTGGCGGACCCGGACTGAATCTGTGCCTTCAGCCGTGTTGTGACGAGTTGGTTTACGTTAGTAGCCACGATCGCGCTCGAACAAATTACGAAGGGGTCGTCCGCTTAGGTAGCGGTCAAGGTTATCAATAAAAATATCCACAATTCGCCCATTTTCAGCCGCAACCGTACTGGCGGAATGCGGAGAAATAATAACGTTGGACATCTCCCAAAGCGGGCTGTCTTTCGGGAGCGGCTCGACCGTGAACGTATCCAATGCCGCGCCGCTGATATGACCAGATCGCAAAGCTTCTGTCATAGCGTCTTCGTTGATTACCGCACCTCTGGCGATGTTCACCAAAACAACGCCGGGTTTTAGCGCATCGATCTCCGGTTGATCGATGAGGAGCCTTGTTTCGTCAGTTAACGGACAGGCCAAAACCAGCGCATCAACCTCTGGCAAGGCATCGCGCAATTCGGTCTTCGTGATGATTTTGCTTACGCCTTCTGGTAATGGCCCTTCCGTACTGCGGCGCATTCCCCAGACATCCATACCAAAATGAGCAGCGTCTCTGGCGACCGCTTTTCCCAGCGAACCGAGACCAACCACCAATACTCGCGAGCCGTAGAGCCCCTGTACCGTATAGCGTTCCCAGTGTTTGGCTTGTTTCATTTGGTTGAGCTGAGCCAGCCCACGGCGAAAGTGTAACAACCCAAGCATGGCAAATTCCGCGAGCGGCCTCGCATGCACCCCGGACGCGGTCGTGAAAATGATATTACTTTGATCAAGGCCGGTTGATTTCAAAAACTCGCCGATACCGGAACTTGTGGCCTGAACCCAACGAACGTTAGGCGCGTTGGTAGGTAAATTGGTTGGGTCCAGTAAATCGAAATCAAAAAGAATATCTGCTTTGGCAAGCAGCGAAGACCAACGGGTCTGAATTTCGGGGGTTATATCCCGTGGTGCGCCTTGGTGATCGCCGGCATAACGAGGTTTGGGCAACAAATCAGGCTCGTGGATAACTTCCACACGATTCCCCCCAGCGGCTCTGATCCGCTCAACGTATTCAGTCTCTAGCGGTGAAGAAATTAGAATAGTGGGAATTTTAGTCTGCGTGTCTTCGGTCATTTTTTTTATGATTGCGAAAGAAATTAGGTGATCAATGAATCAAGCTTAGGAACGGCCTCTACCAGCGCGCGCGTGTATTCGTGACGAGCATCGCTAATGGATTGGTCCTCCGGAACGATATCCACGATCTCACCAGTAAGCATGACAAGGACCCTCGGTGCAATAAAATCAATGAGCTGAAGATCGTGACCAATAAAAATCACAGAGAGTTGGTGGCGATCCCGCAGATCAAGGATCAGGTTGATTATTTGAGCCTGGACGGAAACATCAAGAGAGCTGACGGGTTCGTCTGCAATCAGAATTTCCGGTTGTGCAGCCAGCGCGCGTGCGAGGCATATACGTTGTCGTTGTCCACCAGAAAACGCTGCGGGATAAGCGTCTGCAGAAGTACTAGGTAGCCCGACTTGATCAAGTAAATCTGCCACGCGATCACGCAAGTCCTTGCCTTTCGCAAGATCGTGCACGCGCAAGACTTCTTCCAAGGCCTCGCCGATTTTCTTCCGGGGATTTAGCGACGCATAGGGATCTTGAAACACGGTTTGTATCTTCCGCCGCCGGACGCGCAGATCCCTCTCGCCCAAAACAGTAAGATCTTCGCCCTTGAACACAATCCGGCCCGTATCGGGGCGCTCCAGCAGGGCAACACATCGTGATAGCGTCGTCTTGCCGGACCCACTTTCCCCCACTATTCCGAGAATCTCTCCCCTCGACAGATCAAAACTCGCCGAAGCGAGGGCAGGGCGGATATTTTGATTCGCTCGCTTAAATAGACCGCCGCTCGGGGCGTAGGTTTTCGATATATTTTCGACACGTAGGATCGGCTCATCCATGGGCCGACTCCTGTGCGAGTTGGTCAAAACTCTTAGCGCTCATATTTTGAACATCTTGTATGCGAATGCAGCGCGCTTTGTGCCCTGATCCCGCATCAACAAGCTCTACGGGCGCAGAGCGGCATGTATCAGTTGCGAGCGGGCACCGAGGTGCAAATCGACAAGAATTTAAGCGCGCACCCAAGGGCGGTGGTGATCCGGGAATCGACGTTAATCTGCGCACGGCTTTGTCACGCCGCGTACTCGCAAGCAAGCCTATCGTATAGGGCATGCGTGGTCGCGCTAAGACCTGTTCGGTCGGCCCTTCCTCGACGATTTGGCCAGCGTACATAACGGCGATCCGATCACACATCGAAGCGACGACCGCCAAATCGTGGGATACCAGTATCAATCCCATACCTTCATCCCGGCGCAACCCGTCGAGAAGGGTCAAGATGTCTTTTTGAACGATCACATCAAGCGCCGTTGTCGGTTCATCAGCCACCAACATTCGAGGTTTGGAAGCCAGCGCCATCGCAATCATGATTCGCTGTCGCATGCCTCCAGAAAATTCATGGGGAAAGCTATTGGCCCGAAAACTTGCGTCGCGAATACCGACTCGTTCCATCATTGAGATCGCCCGCGATTTCGCGTCCTCTCGAGTCACATTTTCGTGGGAGCGGACAACCTGCGCAATTGAGTGTCCTACCCGGATTACAGGATTAAGCGAAGACATCGGATCCTGAAACACCATCGCGACGCCAGCGCCGCGTACTCGTTGCAGATCTTTTGGCGACATTTCGAGAACAGACTGACCGTCAAGGCGGATATGGCCGCTCACCTTCGCATTATTTGGGATTAGACCTAGGGCCGCGCGTGATGTCAGGCTCTTACCAGAACCACTTTCTCCCACTAAACCGACGGCCATGCGGGTTTGAACATTTAGTGAGACGTCACTGACTGCGACCTTTTCGCCATTGTCAAAGGCGATAGAAAAACTCTGAATTTCTAAGCCTGTCTGTTCAGTCATCGAGGCCTCGGATCATATCCGCGAACCCGTCGCCGATTAAACTTACGACCAAGCTTACGATGACGATAGCGATGCCTGGTCCCACGACGACCCAAGGCGCAGCCAACATCATCGATCGCGACTCAGCGATCATCAAACCCCATTCCGGCGTTGGAGGCTGTGCTCCCAGTCCAAAAAAGCTGAGCGTTGCACCGACTTGCACGTCGATGGCGAAGTCACTCATGCCGAATATCAACGCGGGCGCGATCGCATTGGGTAAAATATGGCGGAACATGATACGCAAATGCCCGTATCCAAGATTGCGTGCAGCCAGCACGTACTCGCGTTTTTTCAATGCGATGGTTTCGGCCCGGATAATGCGCGTGTAAAGAACCCAACTGACGACGGTTAGTGCGATGTAAAGGTTGATAAGGCCAGGTCCCAACATGGCGACGATCGCAATCACCAAAACCAAAAACGGAAACGCGATGATAACGTCCACAACCCGTCCAATAATGGCATCGACCCATCCACCGTAATACCCGGCGACCAATCCCATGATCGTGCCAATCGTCAATGGGAGCGCGACACCAATCGCGCCAATCTGCAAATCAATTCGGGCTGCGAATATCACGCGGCTAAAAACATCGCGTCCCAAATGGTCGGTGCCCATCCAGTGTTGCCAGGATGGCGCCTGAAGTGCGTTGGGCAGATCAAGTGCGAGGGGATCGTACGGCGCGACGTAGGGTGCAAATATTGCGGCAAGCACGATCACTAAGAAACTGACCAATCCGATGCGTAGCGACCAATTCCCGGCGTACAACCAAGATGGGCCGGAGCGGACTCTTGCGATGTCAATTAAAGCTGTACTCATTTGTGAAGCGCCATGCGCGGATCAAGCACGGAGTACAGCAGATCGCCCACAAGATTTGTGATCACAACCAGAAGCGCGAATATCAGCGTACATAATTGGATAACCGCATAGTCTCGCGTACCAATCGAACCGATGAGTAGTGAGCCGACACCGGCTAGCGAGAAAATTTGTTCGGCGATAACAGTGCCGCCAATCAAATATCCGAAATTTATGGTCACAACAGTGATCGCAGGGCGCAAGCTGTTGCGGAGTATGTAGCTCAAGTTGAGGTAACGCGCTTTAAGGCCCATGGCCCGGCCTGTGGTCACATAGTCGGACGCCAAGACTTCACTGATGCTGCTGCGTAGCGTCCTGACCAATATCGGAGATATGGAAATCGCCAGTGTAATAGCCGGTAAGGTCAGATGTTTTAGTGTGTCGAGCCCGCCGGACCCCTGTCCTGTAATCGGGAGGAGTTGGAATTTTACGCCGAGAACATAGGCGAGGATAATACCTGACCAGAACACCGGCATGCCCAGGCCGATGGTAAACAAAATACGTATGATGTGGTCGGTGATTTGGTCCCGCCGTACGGCAGATAAAAAAGCGAAGGGAACAGCGATCAAAACCGCCAGTGCAATTGAATATCCCATTAATGACAAAGTCACCGGTAGCCGCTCGAGTGTAATGATCCACACGTCTTGTTGGTAAAAAAAAGAAATGCCGAAATCACCTTGGAGGGCGTTAGACAGAAAATTGAAATATTGTTCCCAAATCGGAAGGTCTAAGCCGAGTTGATCTCTGACACGTGCGATCAATTGAGGGGTTGCCCGACTACCAAGCGCGGCAACGGCTGGGTCGCCTGGGATCAGCCTGACCAAGATAAACACGACGATGCTGACGCCAAAAAGAACAGGCACCGTCTGCAACAAGCGAATGAGAGTGTATCGAATCATGCGGCGCCGACGCCGCCGTCGATCGTTAATGCACTACCTGTCACGAAACGTGACTCATCTGCTGCAAGATAAGCAATGGCTGCGGCGACGTCCTCGGGGTTGCCAATATATTGGACAGGCGGCCTTTGCGAGGTTTTGCGGTATGCCGCCTCCCGATCGGGCTCTAGATCGAACCGCCGCTCTAGCATTGGCGTGTGAACAATGCCGGGACACACACAATTCACGCGCAAATTCTGTTTTGCGAAATCCAGAGCCATGCTGCGGGTTAGGGAAACAACACCGGCTTTGGAGGCGCAGTAGGCCGCTAGGCCCGTTGTCGAGATTTGGCCCATGAGCGAAGCATTGTGAACGATGGCCGCGCCGCCATTCGCATCGGCCCGCGCGAGCAATTGAGGCAAAAATACCCGTGAGGTGAGGTAGGGGCCGCGCAAGTTCACGGCCATGACTTCATCCCAAACCTGTGGCGTTGTCTCTTCTATGGTTCCAAGAATTTCAATGCCTGCGTTGTTGACGAGCACGTCTACGCCGCCAAACGCTGTTTCTACTTGCGCGGCGGCCTCTGTGACGCTCGTTTCTGATCGCACATCAACCTCTGCAGCAAGGCCTTTGTGCTTCGGTCCGCACAGCTCGAGAGTTTTGCGCGCCCCGTCGAGGTTAATATCCAAAATGGCAACCCTCGCCCCTTCGGCGGCAAATCGCAGGGCAACGGCGCGGCCGATTCCTGAACCACCGCCGGTGACAACGCAATCCTTCCCGGCAAAGCGCTGCGCGCTTGGGGTCCCAGGTCCAATATCTACTGCATTTTCCATAAATCGTTCGTCACTTTAACAATGCACCAAGGTCAACCGGCAAGGCGACGCCAGTTATCGCCCGGGCTTCTTCAGACGCGAGAAACAGAGCCGCGTTTGCGACATCAATTGGTTCCGCCCACGGAATCGGTAGCGTATTCCATTTTAGGTAATATTCGCGAGCTTCTTCGAGCGTCGTTCCCTCATGCCCCCCCAGTCGGTCGAGGTAAGCCTGGTTCATGACCATATCAGTGTGAACGACTGTTGGGTCGACGGAATTCGCGCGGATCCCGTATGGCGCGAGCTCTAGAGCAAAAGCCCGCATCACGCCGAGCACGCCATGTTTAGCTGCTGTGTAATGTGCAAACTCTTGGTTGGCTCGGTGACTGAGTACCGAGCCGACAAACACCATCGCGCCGGAGCGTTGTTCAATCATCGCCGGGCTAACGGCTCTGGCGGTTTTCCAAACGCCGCTCAAGTTGACGTCGATCATGAGTTGCCATTGTTCATCCGTCAGTTCCCAGGCCTTGCCCCAGGAATCGATCCCCGCTGCAGTAACAAGAATATCAATCCGGCCCCAATCGGTGATGGTGTTAGAAATGGCCTGGTTAATCTGATCGGTGTTCGTGACGTCGGCAGTTAGTGCTAGACACTTGCGGCCAAGCTTTTCCACCTCAGCACAAACATCGGCAAGTTGGTTTTCTTTGGCCCCTGCATAGGGAACCCCTGGGACATCGCGGGCTATGTCGAGTATAGCGACGTCGGCGCCTTCCTCAGCAAAACGCAAAGCCGTTGCGCGGCCGATACCCCGCGCTGCGCCAGTAATAACAGCGGTCTTGCCGAACAGACGCCCCTTCACGGTCGCCGTGGGGGCAGGGGCCGTAAATCGTATGGCTCAACGATTTCCGACGTGTGCTTGTGGTAAATCAATCCCTCATCATTGACCCAGTACACATCAACACCAAACTCCCTGTAGCGTTTACTCTCGGCCTTAACGATGTAACTGGCAACCGTTTCACTAACGATGATATCGCCGGTTGAAGCACGGAATGTGCGTTTGATTTCGTATTCCTCTAGGGAGTCGAACCATTCTTTTGGGTGCGCATGTACCTCCGCAGGCGAAAGTACGCGGCTGCCCATAATTGTAATGGCATCTTCAGTGTAAAGGGCGCTCACACCCTCGGCATCGTACGCGCGATAAAGTTTTTCTACGTTTTTAACCCAAGCTTCAGGGTCGGACACCGCCATGTTTCACTCCGGATAATTCTTAATTTCTCAGGGTTACGTCTTCGAAGCTGTATTTGCCTTGAGAATTCGGACGAAAGTTTTCTACGTCTGGTACCGTCGCATAAATACGATCTTCTTCAACCGTGTAGATAAACGGACAATCCCGGTTTACGAGTTCCTGAAGCTCTGAATAAATCTCTTGACGCTTTGTGGGATCAAGTTCGCTCCGCCCGGCCAAAACCAAATCTCGAGCCTCGTCGTTACGGTAACTCGAATGCAGGCCATTTTGCGGTTGGTAGTCCAGCGCAACACCCATCAATTGATCAGGGTCCGGCGTATCATTGGTCCAGGCAGAAATACGCATGGTAAATTGCTCGGTATTGTAAAGTTCCTGAGCTGTCGTTGCTTCAATTTGCTCGATGTTCATTTTAATGCCGATTTCTGCGAGTGAAGCCGCCCATATCTGTGCGATCGAAAGTTTGGTATTGTCACCACTTGGGACGGTAGCGGTGAATGAAAATCCATCCGGCACGGAGCTCATAGCGAGTAGCGCCCGCGCTTTCTCTAAA
>CBDDHW010000016.1:0-235921 GCA_965228575.1 Rhodospirillaceae bacterium
CACCGGCAACGGTTTTTGTCATGGGCCCGGCGGTGTCTTGATCGAGGGTGACGGGAATAATGCCGTAACGGCTGATGCGCCCGGTAGACGGGCGAATGCCCGCGAGCATATTCGCGTTGGTCGGGCTCATGACCGAGCCGCCGGTGTCGGTGCCGACGCTGCCCGCCCACATGTTGGCCGCAACCCCGGACCCGGAGCTTGAGCCGCCGGTGTCGAGTAAGGGCTCGCCGTTCGGATATGCGCGCGGATCATACGGATTGTAACTTTGCCCGGCGATGGCGTTATAGCCAGAGACCATTTGTGTGGGCGGTCCCGCCATCCAGTTGGCGAGCTCGGTTAGTGTGGATTTGGCAATGATGATGGCGCCGGCGTCTTTCAAGTTTTTGACAAGGGTTGCGTCATAGGGCGGCCAGTAGTTGCGTAGCGCCAGCGTTCCGCCAGTGGTGGGCATGTCGGTCGCGGTATGGATATTGTCTTTGATCGCAACGGGAATGCCGTGAAGGGGGCCGCGGATGTTGCCGGCCGCGCGTTCAGCGTCAAGCTCATCGGCTTGGATCAGGGCATTGGGATTGACGGAGACCGCCGCATTCAAATGATGATCGTACAACCCAATGCGGATGAGATACTGGGTTACCAGCTCGCGTGAGGTGACACGCCCGTCTTCAAGGGCGGCCTGCATTTCGGGAATGGAAGCCTCGACAACATCGAATGAGGCATTACTGGTGTTGTCCATCCTATCGCAGGCCTGCAGCACGATGGCCGGCGTTGCAATGCTTACGATCAAAAGTAGTTTTTGAATGATGCGTTTCATAATTCTCCCCTCTGAATTCCGCGCCCCTTGAGGATGTAGCCTAGCACCCTGGCGCCGGGTGTGAAAACGAGAGGGATAGAGTTAAAAAAGCCTTCGATAATAGAGGGTTACCGTGCAACACCTTGCCAGGCCAGTGGATTTGACCTGCGTGTCGGCTCTAGCCGGTTCGCAAACACTCTACTAATGTTTCCGCTTCGAATTATGGCGGTAGATACGCCGTGGTGGGAATCAAGTGGGAGTTCAAATTATGATTGGCTCGAGTCTCGCTCTAAATGGGATGAATTTTTTTCTCAGTCGTTTCTTCACCTCATCCCTTTGCATTGCTCTCGGACTATTTATTGTGAACGCATCCTCCACCAACGCTGCAGACGACTCTTCGGCCTCTCTTCCAACCGTGTGGGTGTTTTCCACCGGGGGAACGATTGCCGGCACCGGATCGTCATCGACAGATTTTTCGAATTACGAGGCCGGCAGCATTACCGGCGAAGTTTTGGTCGCAAGCGTTCCGCAGCTTGCGAACATCGCCAATATTAAGGTTGAGCAAGTGGTCAATGTGAACAGCTCCAACTTAACCACGGCGGATTTGCTGAAGTTGTCCAAACGGATCAATAAAACATTAGAAGATCCGAATGTCGCCGGGGCTGTGGTCACCCACGGAACCAATACCCTCGAAGAGACCGCGTACTTTTTAAATCTCACCGTGAAGTCCGAGCGACCTGTTGTGGTGGTCGGCGCGATGCGTCCGGCAACGGCGATCAGCGCTGATGGACCTTTGAACCTGCTCAACGCGGTGCGGGTGGCGACTTCGCCAGAGGCTCACGGCAAAGGCGCGCTGATTGTTTTGAATGACGAAATTAACGCAGCGCGCGAAGCGACAAAAACCAATACCTTTCGCGTTGAGACCTTCCGCGCGCCCGATTTCGGATTCTTGGGGTACGTGGATGAAGACAAAGTCGCGTTCTATAGAGCGTCAACAAAACGCCACACGCATAACTCGGAGTTTGATGTGCGTGATTTAGAAGAGCTGCCCGCTGTCGATATCTTGTATTCCTACATTGAACCGAACGCTCAAACCGTACGCGCCTTGGTGAATGCGGGAAGCGAGGGCATTGTGTTTGCGGCAACCGGCGGCGGTGAGATTACCAATGCCGAGAAAGCCGCCATTGCGGCGTTGGACGATATTGAAGGAGAAAAGCCCATGCTGGTGCGCGGGAGCCGGACCGGAAGCGGGCGCGTGATCCGAACCAAGGTTTACGACGAGATGGGATTGATCCCTGCCGACAACCTCAATCCGCAGAAGGCGCGCATATTGTTGATGCTGGCGCTGACCCGCACCAAGGACCCGGCAGAAATTCGCCGTATGTTTGGCGAGTACTAGCGCCGATATGTTGCGGCCGGTCGCGGAACGTAAAGTCCATGACCTTTAAGATTTTGGCCGACTTTGTTGTCGGACTTCATTTTCTGTTCATTGTGTTTGTTCTGGCGGGCGGGCTGTTGGCTTTGCGCTGGCCGAAAATCGCATGGGTTCATGTGCCCTCATTCGTTTGGGGTGCGAGCACTGCGCTTTTTGGATGGATTTGTCCCCTCACCTACCTTGAAAACGATTTTCGGGCGCGGGGTATGGAGGCGGGTTATGACGGCGGATTTATCGAAGCTTATATTTTACCGCTGATTTATCCCGAGCTTCTTTTTCCCGCCGGGTTCCCCAGAGAGGGATTTATCGCGATCGGGGTTTTTGTGCTCGGATTAAACGCTCTTATTTATTGGCGAGTCATCCACGAGGCCAGAAAGCGCAAACCCGAGTCTGGAACTTGATCTAGCTTTTTTCCTCAAGCTTATCCTGGGTTTTGGTTTTAAAGTCTGAAGCATCGTGCCGTTCGTGTAGTTGCTCGGACGGATCGCCCCAGGTTCTATTGACCATGCGCCCGCGCTGCACTGCTAGGCGGTTGCCAACCGATTCCGCCCACCGCTGAACATTCTTATAATTTTGAACGTCTAAGAACTCCCCGGCATCATAAATTTTTCCCTGGGCGAGAATGCCGTACCAAGGCCACACAGCGATATCAGCGATTGTATACTCGTTGCCAGCCAGGTATTCGGTTTCCGCGAGCCGCCGATCTAGAACATCGAGTTGGCGTTTGGTCTCCATCGCGAAACGATCAATGGCGTATTCGATTTTAAACGGCGCATAGGAATAGAAATGCCCGAACCCACCGCCAAGATACGGTGCGCTCCCCATTTGCCAAAAGAGCCACGACAAACACTCGGCCCGACCGTCATCTTTGGGCAAGAGCGCATCAAACTTTTCGGCGAGGTAAATGAGGATCGCCCCCGATTCAAACACGCGGACCGGCGTTGAACTACTGTGGTCCATAAGCGCGGGAATTTTTGAGTTGGGATTGACCGCCACAAAACCGCTGCCGAACTGATCGCCGTCTTCAATTTTTATCGGCCAGGCATCGTACTCCGCGCCCGCATGGCCAAGTGCCAGGAGTTCTTCCAACATGATGGTTGCCTTCACCCCGTTCGGCGTTGCCAACGAGTATAGCTGCAGTGGGTGGCGTCCGACGGGCAGCTCCTTGTCGTGGGTGGCGCCTGCAATCGGTCGATTGATGGACGCGAACTTCCCGCCGCTTTCACTGTCCCAGGTCCAAACCTTTGGCGGAGAATACCCGGGCGGTGAGTTGGGCGGCGGATCGTTCGGGACGTCTGACATTCTAATTTCTCCAAAAGCGCTAAAATTACCCCTTACCATAGCCTGAGCGCGGGGCAATGGACATGCGCACCAAATTTCATCACAGTGTAGCCAGGTCAAAATATGGTCCGGTGGAAATGATCCGACGGCCAAGGGGAGGAAGACATGACATCGACGACACGAACGCGCACAGGATTGAGACATTTCTCTATTGCTGGACTAGCGGCGGCAACCCTCATGATCGGCGGTTTGTCCGCGTGCTCACAACAAGAGGCCGAGCAAAGTCAGATGCCCGCTGGGCCCGCTGAAAAAGGCGGGCTGGACCAAACCGGCCCTTACGAAGTTGTCGAAGGCTGGTTCAAGACGGGGATCGACCGGTGGGATCAACCGCCCACCGCGGTAGCGGTCGACAATCCCGACCGGCTTATTGTTCTTGTATCCGACCAACTGCGCACACAGCCGTTCTCTCTGATGTACGCGGCAGACGGCTCGGTTCTTGAGGAACGCAGTACAACCTCGGAATTGCCGGACTCGGAAAAAAATCACGAGAACCAATTCCTGGTGGTCAACGGTGATGGGGAGGTCATCGAGAATTGGAACCAGTGGAACGACTTGTTCGTGCTTCCGCACAATGTAGAGATCAACCCGTATGATCCCGAGCGCCACATTTGGGTGGTGGATTTGGGGCACCAGATTTTCAAATTTACCAACGACGGCAAAGAGCTTGTGATGCATCTCGGTGAAAAGGGCGTGACTGGATGGAGTGAAACCCATTTCAATATGCCCTCGTCCCTCGCCTTCTTGCCGGACGGATCGTTTCTCGTAGCCGACGGGTACGTGAACGGACGCATCGCGAAATTCGATAAAGACGGCAACTATGTCTCGGAATTCGGCTCAAAGGGGTCCGGTCCCGGACAGTTCGATCTGGTGCACTCAATTACTCAAGATGCACAGGGGCGAATTTATGCCGCAGACCGCAGAAATAACCGTATCCAGGTCTTCGATAAAGATGGCAACTTTATCGAGGAGTGGACCGACGTGGGCAGCCCGACCAAGCTTGTCATTACCGAGGACCAACATCTTTGGATGTCGGATGCGAACTATAACCGCATGGCGAAGTTCAACTTGAAGGGCGAGCTGCTAACCTATTGGGGTACGACCGGGAAAGAACCGGGCTCGTTCGACAATCTCCACAACTTTGATGTGGACGAGCACGGCAACTTGTTTATCGCCGACGCCTGGAACAACCGTATTCAGAAATTCGTTCCCAAAGAAAACGCCGATCCGGCGCGGCTCATCGGTCAGGAATACGTGATCGAGCCCTAAGCAGGCGGACGCTTTATTCTGCTGCTGCGCGCGCCGCATCGACAGTGGCGGCGAGATCGCTGCGCGCGCGCGCCAGGTCGTCCTGGTACTTGAGAACGACCCCCAAAGTGCGATTGACCGTTTCATGATCTAGCTCTTTTGTGCCGAGCGCTAAGAGCGCTTCAGACCAATCCAGAGTTTCGGCAAGTCCCGGCGCTTTGAACAACTCCATGCCGCGCAGGGTTTGAACGAAGTGGACGATTTGCGCGCCGAGTTTTTCGCCGGCTTCGGGCATGCGCGCATTCAGGATCGCGCGCTCTCGCTCCGCGCTAGGGTAGTCGAGCCAGTGGTAAAGGCAGCGGCGTTTAAGAGCGTCGTGAACTTCTCGGGTGCGGTTGGACGTGATGGCGACAATTGGAGGGGTTTCAGCCTTTACAGTCCCGAGCTCCGGAATCGTAATTTGATAATCCGATAAAATTTCCAACAGGAAGGCTTCGAAGGGCTCATCCGTGCGATCCAGCTCGTCGATCAGCAAAACCGGCGACCCGCCCTCATGTGGTTCTAAGGCCGTTAGTAGCGGGCGTTTGATCAAATACTCTTCGGTATAGATGTCCTGCGATGCGGGCGATTGCCCCGCAGACTCCGAAAGGCGAATAGCCATCATTTGGCGCGGGGCATTCCACTCATACACCGCGCTCGCGGTATCAAGACCCTCATAGCACTGCAAGCGGATCAGATCGCGCCCAAGCTGCGTCGCAAGAACTTTGGCAAGTTCGGTTTTGCCGACCCCTGCCTCGCCCTCGATAAAAATCGGGCGTTTAAGTTTGAGCGCGAGAAACACCGAGGTTGCGAGATCGCGGCCTGCGATATAGCCGCCGCGGCGCAGCAGCTCGGCGGTCTCGTCGATGTTTTGGGGAAGAGTGCCGGGCACACAAAACTCCTCTCGGCGCGCTTGGGTTGGGCGAGATCATATCCGGAGGGCCTTACCAGCGGTAGCGGTGAAAACCCGCCCCGCAACCAGTACTCGCCGAAGACAGAGATGCTCGCAGCGTGTCCGGACACAAAATCAAAAAAAGTTTTCGCCGAAATTAGCCAGTTTCGATGGCTAACTAAGTGATTCTAATACGATTCTTGTTTAAGTAGAAAATTACAATTTAAATTACACGTGCAACAAAATGTTCTGTCAATTGTCTCCCTACTGTCGCGAAGTGAAGCTTATTTTCGCGTCTGCGTGGCTTCCGTGCGGGATGTGTTTGGAGCCGCGCATACCACACTCACCCGATAGGAGGGACTGACATGAAACTCGTTACGTTTAGGAACGGCGCACTCGCGCTTTTCTGTACGGTGGTCACGCTGGTGGCTATCGCCCCCGATGCGAATGCCCAAGACCCGCGGCGCGGTTACAACGTCGGCGTCGCCGGGCAAGGGACAGATATGTGGACCCAGGCCATGTCCGGTCTGCGTCTTTTTACGCCTCATCGCGACAATTGCAACACAAGTACGGAAGCTTTCGTCCTCGTTTATACAAACTCAAATAACGTTGATTTCGGCTTTTGTATCGACAAGGACGAACACTCCGCCGGTGCTTTAGATTGGGAAGAAGCTAAGCATGAATGTCTTCAAGACGGTAAACGCTTACCGGAACCCGGAGAATACAAGTACGCGTGCAATAGAGCTGGGACACTCAGCCTCAATGATATGACCGATGATGCAGAGTGGTCGACCAATTTTTGGTTAATTCAGCGCAAACCCTATTCCGACTGGTGGAGTGGAGTCATGGCCACCAACGCCGGAAGCGGTGGCTGTGAGCGGGGAGGCAATACCCCAATCGTTCGGAACAATTCAGCCGGTTCTCCAAGCCTCCCATTTCGGTGCGTCCGGTAACCCAAATTCTTTCTTCAACCTCTGAAACCAAATTCCGCCACGGGTGCGTGGCATTTTTCAAAAGGACTTTCATCATGAAACTTCAAAACATCATTCTTTGTTCAACCATCGCCTTGCTTCCTCTCTCCGCCTCGGCCGAGGAGTACAACGAGTACTCGGCTCCGGCTGCGGGCTCGGACGCAACAACCGTACTCATGGGTAAGGAAGGCATGTTCAACGCTCATGAAGATGACTGCACGGCCTCGGAGGAGTTCATCAAGCTGTGGGACGACATGGACGGTACCGACATCGGTATCTGCGTTGAGGAAGACGAGCGCACCGCCGCCGAATGGAGCGATGCGCGCGATACATGCCTGAACGCAGACATGCGATTGCCCGAGCCCGGCGAATGGAAACTCGCATGCGACAACGGCACTACCCTTAATGATATGACCGACGACTGGGAGTGGACGTCGAACTTTGCCATCCATTTCTTTGCAAACGGGGCGACACCGGATGCGGGCGTGGCCGCGCCGGTGGCGGGAAACGGCAGCTGTAATTACGGCTCGACCGATTGGGTCTCGTCGGACGACGGCACCGTGGGCTCACGGGTCTATCGTTGCGTGAGATAGCTGAAACCGAAACACGGCATGGGCGGGAGTCACCCTCTCGCCCACGCTATCTTTCTCGAAATTCAAGGAGTGATGGATATGAACCTTAATATATTGAACGGAGCATTCGTAGTTTTCTGCACGGCTGTTGTGTTGATGGGCGTTGCCACTAACGCCAACGCCCAGGACCCTCGCCGCGGCTACAACGTCGGTGTCGGCGCGCAGGGAACCGATATGTGGACACAATCCATGTCCGGTTTACGGCTTTTCACCCCTCATCGTAACAACTGCGATGACACAACAACGCCAACGGAAGTCTTCATTAAAATCTACACAAACTCAAACAATGTTGATTTCGGGTTTTGTATGGATTTGGACGAACACTCTTCTGGTGCAAAAGAATGGGAGGACGCTCGCCACCAATGTATCAGCGAAGGCAAGCGTTTGCCGGAACCCGGTGAGTTTAAATACGCTTGCGACAATGCAGGAACCCTCGGCCTTAATAATATGACCGACGACGCGGAGTTCGTTAGCAATTTTCCCCGCTACGTTCCGAACCTTTCATCGAAGCAAGGTCAAATAGCACCCCATGCTGGCGCTGGTTCATGTAAGCACATGGCTGGATATTGGATCGGGAATACTAGTTCCACGAATGCGACCGGGCCATTTCGCTGTGTTCGGTAATTAAAGCCAACGTAAATTGAAGTGGGCGGGAGAGTCTTCTCCCGCCCATTTATTATTCCGCTGTTGCCCTAAGACAACGTCACCGCAGTCCCGGCCGCTGTCACCATCATCATACTGCCGCCTTGGCCGACGGTTTCATAATCGATATCCACGCCGACAACGGCGTTCGCGCCCATCTTCTCTGCGGCCTCTTGCATTTCCTTAAAGGCGATTTCGCGCGCTTTGCGGAGCTCGTCTTCGTATGCGCCGGAGCGCCCCCCAACAACATCGCGGACCGAGGCGAAAATATCCTTAAAGATGTTGGCTCCTAAAATGGCTTCGCCGACGACAATGCCGTGGTATTTTTGAATCTGATTGCCTTCGACGGTGTTGGTTGTGGTGATCAGCATGACGCCTCCTTGCCAAAAAATGTCCTGTTAGCGACTCAAAAATTGGATTCAATTGTAACAACTTGTAGTGATTTCACCTATTTGACACACAAAATAAGGTGACTTTTGCGCAATTTTTTGAGACACTTTATCTCAGAATTTCAGGAGACGTTTGCTAATGCCTCTCAGCCTGCGGGCGCGCGAAGGCCGGCCTAAATTAAAGAGCTTAACATGGCTCTTCTCTCCGACGCTCTGCTGTGCGCCTCCCCTTGCGGGAGGCGTTTGTGATTCTAGATCCGCGTTTTCTTTTTCCTTCCACTCTAAACCGCCGCGAAAGGAGACCTGAAGAGACCGTCAGGGCCTTCACCTTGACACTCGCAACCGCTTTCACCCCACAGGAGTTAGTTAGTCTTATGAGCAAACGGTCAGCACGTGCGAAAAAAACAAAACCGAGAGACCCACGAGTCATCTGAACAATTCAAACTTCACACCATCCGCGAGGGGTGGGATCCCATCGACGGCCATCGCGACCAGCGATTCATGCGCCGGGTCAAACCGCGCAGCGAAGGTCAGCAACTTCTTATGGAGTCCATTGAGAGCACGCCGGTAACGCTCGCCCTCGGCCCCGCGGGAACGGGCAAAACATATCTTGCCATCGCCGCGGCGGTGAAAGCGCTCGACGACGGGCGGATCGACCGCATTATTCTCTCGCGGCCGGCCATCGAAGCCGGGGAAACGCTGGGATATCTTCCTGGTACCTTGGAAGAAAAGATGTCGCCTTACCTGCGGCCTCTTTACGATGCGCTCGGCGAGCGCATGGGCGGCAAGCGACTGCGCCAATATATGGCGGATGGAACCATCGAAATTGCGCCCATCGCCTATATGCGCGGACGTACGCTGAACAACGCATTTGTGGTGATCGATGAGGCGCAAAACTGCACCTATGGGCAAATTAAGATGCTGCTGACGCGGCTCGGATGGCACTCGACCATGGTGATTACCGGCGATCCCGACCAAACAGATTTATTGCCGAATGTTTCGGGGCTTTCGGACATCGCAAACCGGCTAAACACATTGAATGATATCGCAATCGTGAAACTTACCCACAACGATGTTGTGCGACATCCGTTGGTCGCGTGCATGCTATCGGTACTGTAAATGCGGTTTTGAGTTGACCAACTCGCCAATATGAGTTTGGTTTATCTGGTGCGTCCCTGAAACTTGGGGCGGTGCGCAAGCGCCGCCCTCTTTTTTTGCGCACCAGCAAATTTGAACCATGCGAATGTTCGGACGTGCGCGTCGCAATAAATTCGCACACTCAGCATCAACACCCATCGAAAACACCACGGTGAAACGAAAGAGTGTGTTCGCAGATTGTTGATGAGACACATCGCGGGAAAAAAATGTTGCGCCGTAGTCAAAATGATCGCGGAATTGTTTTTGGTCCTAGATTGATGATGCGTGCACACGTCGGCATTCATCACACGGCGTCCGTCGGGCGTATTTCTCACCAAAGTCTGGACCGGCGTGCATGGGGCTTGGGTCCCATCTTGAGGCCTCGCCCCACCCGCCGCTCCCCTGGCCCAGTGGGCGGGTTTCAGTATCCAGCGCTATCGCTCTTTACCTCAGATTTATCCCACTATTCTAGGGATTTTGCGAACGCCGGGTGCACCCAATTCGAGATCCACACCCCGTGAGTCCAGCCCTCAACATCGCGGCCGATTTGGTAAATCGGCCCCGGTGTTTTTACTCGTTTTAGAGTTCCTGTTTAAGGCATGCATAACAGGTGAAAGCATGCATTGGTGGACGGTCTTTCATGCCGTAGCAATCAATAGACTCCGTCACGCGCTTAAATTTCACGTGAAATTTGTCGTCTTTGGGTGTTGTGTCTGTCGACTGCAGATCGCGCAGACTGGTAACACACGCAAACACGCGCGGTATCGCCCGCTAACCGTGTTTATCCCGATCAAGGATGGATGGTCTTATTTTTTTGCAACGGAGCGCGCCTTACTCGCGTTATTCATTTGGGACTAGGGAAGATCTCAAGCCTCAATCGGTTGATGCGAATCGGTGCTATGAGACCAAAATCGGCTAGGCGGCGGTGTCAAAAACGAATTTCACCACCTAAACCGGGAATTTCTTTGTGGGTGTCATATCTAAAGTTCAAGTCACTGTTCGTTGTTGTGAATTTTGTCGATTAAGACGTCACCAACACCAGAACCGAGACCTGTTGCGCAAAGATATGATTTGAAATGAGGTGATGCGACCCGAACGCCAAAAATACAACAACCGCCCTCAACAGGGGAGAGGGCGGCTGTTGTGGTGCGTCCCAGAAACCTGAGGCAGCGCAGAGCCAGCTCGGTTTTTATTTATGCACCTGCCGCTAACACACCACAAAACCGGGGGGCCGCCAACGGCGTACAGAAGAAATTTGATTAAAGGTTTTTCCACCATATCTGGTGGGTCGTGGTGGGTCTCGCCTGCTACCCCTAGAGGTTGGACATCGGGCGAAATATTATTACTCGGTGAGACTCAGGGACCGGGGTCGCGAGCCCGTCGACTCCGCGAAATTGGCCCTCTTCGGCTGGACAATGGGAAAGAGCCCATGCACTGTGACCTTAAGGCAAAGGTTGGGGTTCTCTGGTGGCCGGATCAGACGGCGCGGGCTCAGCGCGCGGGAAAAATGTAAAAAGACGCACTGTCCTCGGAACAACGCTGCGCGCTGCTGGCGGTTTGGTGGCGATTGCAGCGATCGGCGGGTCTGTGCGGATTTGGCAGTCCGGGGCGGGCGGAGATTTGAGTGCAGGCCCCGCATTTGATCCTTGGCGCGACTGGGAGTTGGGAAACGCGGAAGGCCTAAAAGGTATTGTCGGCGCCGCGATCTTGGCGGCTAGCCCGCATAATACGCAGCCCTGGCTCTTTACCATCAACGACAACGTCATTGATCTCCACGCTGATCCCGAGCGCTCGCTGGGGGCACTCGACCCCTTTGGCCGGGAGATGATGATGGGCCTCGGGTGTGCGATCGAGAATATGGTGATCGGGGCGGAGACACTCGGCTTCACACCTATACTCAATATGTTTCCCACCGGGACAGGGTCGTCACACATCGCGCGCATGACCGTGTTTGCGAGCCGCCCCAAGGATCGCCCGGAGGCGAAATTCCTGACCCAGCGGCGCACCCATCGCGGTGCCTACATTCGAACGCGGCGCATTCCCGAAAATGTATTGGACCGCCTCTATGCACAAGCCGAGCAATCTCCCGCGCGCCTGGTTTGGTTGGGTGCAGATAGCACCGCAGGGGAGATGTTCATCGACGGCACACTAAAATCGACCAGTGCGATTATCGCCGACCCGGAATTACTCAGTGCCAGCGAAAAATGGATGCGCCACGATCTGGCGACAGTCAATCGCCTGCGGGACGGCGTTACAACGACCGCCGCAGGGCTTTCACCCTTAATGAGGCGCGTTGCTCTCATGGTCCCGACGTCGATGATTGCAGGGACGGAGCACGATGAATGGCTAAAATTCACCCGCGATGTTCAGCTACCTACAACGCCATTGTTTGGTTTGATCACCGTACCCGATGCAAGCGATCGGAGCGCACTCGTAGAAGCTGGACGGCTATGGCAGCGGGTACACCTCGCGGGAACCCGAAATAACATCGCGATGCAGCCATTGAACCAGATGATGGAGATGGCCGACCGTGACAAGGTTCTCGGCCGCGCATCCGAGGCAGACGCCATGCTTACGGAGCTCGCCGGATACGCAGATGCACAAACCATCTTTGGCTTTCGTTTGGGGTATGCTGAGACCGAGGCGCCACTGAGCCCACGACGAAGCGTGGACCAGGTAATTACAGGCTAAGAATTAAGATCCAAATACCGACGTGAGAATACGCATTACATGCGTCTCACCAAGGGGGTCGAGCTGAATGCCCATCGCCGCAAAATAGACGGTGAGATTATTGAGCGCGTCGTCCTTGTTTTCCGCAGGTGAGGTCCCAATCCCGCGGTCGTCTCCTTCAGGGGCGAGAGCATACAGAGCCAGCGTTTCCATTTGTTCCATTTCAAGTTCGCTTGCCTTTATGCGTTCTCGCAAAGCTGTGGCAGCCTCGAGAGCAGGCCCGCTCATGCCGCTCACGTCGATGTGGTCTTTAAGATTGTTGCGCGCGGTCCGGAGCGGCTCGACCATAGCTTTCTGCCACTTTCGCGAAAGCTTAAGCGCCGATCCGAGGTTCTGAGCCAGATTTTTGCTGCCCGCACCGCGATATGCGAGCCAAATGCAAAACAGCACCATGTTCACGTCGGCGCCAAAACGGTTTTGTAAGGCGAGGCACGCCTTCTCGACGCCGGGCTGGCTGTAAGTTTCGGTCATGAAATCCCACAGGGGATTTTCTTTTATCGCCGACTCCTCACTCATCTCTTTTTGCTTTCCGGTTTCGCCGTTTTCGCCGCGAGCTTCCGCTTCGTTTTCCCCTCTCCCCAGCGGTGTACTAAGCCGGATTCAATATCAAATAAGTCAAGAACCCGTCCGACGGTATGGTCAATCATATCCGCTAGGTTTTTTGGACCCGCATAAAACCCAGGAACCGGAGGGGCAATAATTGCACCGATTTCGGACGCCGTTGTGAGTGTGCGCAAGTGTCCGGTATGTAGCGGGCTCTCCCGGACCATTAGCACAAGTCGGCGGCGCTCTTTTAGCGCCACGTCAGCAGAGCGTGTCAAAAGACTAGAGGTTACGCCGGTCGCAATTTCGGACACCGAGCGAATAGAGCACGGCGCGATGATCATGCCGCGCGTCTGAAAAGACCCTGATGCAATCGCCGCGCCAATATCTGAATTAGAATACGCAACATTTGCTAATCCCTTGAGCGCTGAAAGTTTCATATCGCTTTCATGCGCAAGCGTGACTTCTGCGGACTTGGACATAACTAAATGCGTTTCGATGCCAACGTCCTGAAGCGCCTGCAAAACGCGAATTCCGTAAATGATCCCGGACGCGCCGCTAATTCCTACGATCATGCGGTTTGACGTTGACATAGTTTCCTCAATTCGAGCGGCTTTGGTGACGCTGGCGGCTAGCAAAAATTTAACAAACTCAACGCGTTTTTAGAGACCGCGGTGAAAGAACTATACCTTGAATTTAAAAGGTTTGTTTTGAGTAAAGGCGCCCCCGCCCCTAGCCTTAAGACGCTATTTTATCTAAAACTAAATTAATCAGCCACATACGCGGCACATCAACAATGAAGGGGCGAGGCAGCATGGCTGGCAAGGAAATTTCAATCGCTGGAAAAGACGGAACATTTATGGGGTATTTGGCCACGCCCACCGGCGGAAGCGGGCCGGGCGTGGTCGTCATCCAAGAAATTTTCGGTATCAATCCATGGCTGAGGAGCGTTGTCGATTGGCTCGCCGACCAAGGGTACATGGCATTGGCGCCGGATTTATTCTGGAAGCTCGACCCTGGAATCCAGCTGGACCCCACAATTGAGGACGAGTTCAACAAGGGGCTCGATCTTTTCGGAAAATTCGACGCCGATGGCGGGGTTGAAGACATTCAAGAAACGATATCCACCCTTCGAAAAATGCCTGGGTGTAATGGCAAGGTTGGCAATTTAGGATTCTGTCTAGGCGGCATGTTGTCGTACCTCACCGCCGCGCGCACGGATACGGACGCCAGCGCGTCCTACTACGGTGTGGGGCTCGACAACTTGCTTGGCGAAGCGGAGAAAATCAAAACACCGACCATTCTTCACATCGCTCGCGAGGATGGATTTGTCCCTCCTGAAGCGCAGGCAAAAGTGGAAAAGGGCCTCGAGAGCCATGCGGCGGTCACCATCTACACGTATGATGGCGCGAACCACGGGTTTTGCCGTGAAACCGATAAGACCCATTATCATCCGGAGGCCGCGAAGTTGGCGCATCAGCGCACACTCGATTTATTTACTAAAGCGCTTGCCTAGATGGTGGTCGTCAATCTGGAGTCTTTGGTGAGCGCTTATGAGTGAAATCAGTCTTACGGGTCAGCTCTCAAATTGGTTGAGTGAGATTGCTGCGTGGGCCATACGGCACGCCACAACTGTGCCGGTTTTAGCTCAAATCGGCGCGCTCAGCCTCATCTTCTTTTTCTCGTATATCTGTCACTACAAACTCCGGCCTCATTTGGACAGCTGGATAAAGAAATCGGGCCTACCTGCAGTTCTGCAATCCGCCGGTTCCGCCATCGCCCGGGAGACTGGCGGTTTGATCTTTCTCACACTCGCTTGGGTTACCGCGGGTGTATTTGAAAGGTCTCCAACACTCGGCACGGCCGACCTTATGGAAGTCTTTGCGAGCCTTGTGACAGCGTGGGTTATTATTGCGGTTAGCTCGTCGATCATTGCAAATAAGGCCCTAGCACGCGTTGTCGCAGTCATCGCCTGGACGATCGCCGCATTAAATATTTTGGGCTTGCTCGCTCCGACCCTGGACACCCTTCGTGGGTTCACTTTTTCTTTGGGGTCTGCAACGGTCAGCCTGCTGGACGTGGCGGGAGGAATCCTCCTGCTGATCGGATTGATCTGGGTTGCGCTGGCAATCACCCGGGCTATTGAGCGGAGTTTGATCGGCGTACAGGGAATCACGCCACGCGGACGGGTCCTCATCATCAAATTGTCGCGCGGCGCATTGATTGTCCTTGCCGTTTTGGTCGCGCTGCCAACCATGGGCGTCAACTTCGGCGCCCTCGCCGTATTCAGTGGCGCGCTCGGCGTCGGTATCGGTATTGGCCTTCAGAAACAAGTTTCGAATTTGCTGAGCGGACTTTTTCTACTGCTCGATAAGTCCATAAAGCCCGGCGATGTCATAGAAGTTGGCGAGACATTCGGCTGGGTTAAACAGATGACAGCGCGCTACGTCGGCGTTGTAACCCGTGACAATAAAGAGATTTTGATTCCGAATGACGACTTTGTCGTCAATCAGGTGATCAACTGGTCTCACAGTGATCGCAAAGTCCGTATGGAGATATCATTTGGTGTCTCGTATGCGAGTGATCCACATGAGATACGGCGTATGGCTGTCGAGGCTGCGAAAACCCCGGAGCGGGTTGCGCAAGATCCTGAACCGGTTTGCCACCTGGCAGAATTTGGCGATAGCTCGTTAAATTTTGTGCTGCGATTTTGGATCATTGATCCTGAGCAAGGTGTGACCAATATTAAAGGCCAAGTTTTGCTGGCGCTGTGGGATGCCTTTAAAGAGAAAGGGATCGATATCCCCTTCCCGCATCGCCATGTCATTTTGGACCCCGCAACCTTATCGAGTTTGAACAAAAAAACCTGAACGGATGGATCTGGGGCGCGCGGTGATACCTACGTCGTGTCATTCAATGCCAAGGAACGATATGTCAAAGACACTAAAGATTTACGGTCGGGTCATCTCTCCTTTTGTCACAAGCTGCGTGCTTGCCGCTCAATTTAAAGGACTTAATTACGAACTCCTGATGCCCAAGGCCGGTATAAAATCGGCGTCCTACCGCAAGATGAACCCGTTTGCGAAAGTTCCTGTTTTGGAAGATGGTGATTTTGCGCTCTATGAGTCGCCCGTCATTCTCGAATATTTGAACGCTAAGTCCAAAACCAAATCATTTATTCCAGCAGGCGCGAAGGCCGCCGCGCAAGCGCGTCTCGTCAGCGCTATTGCAAACGCCTATGTAATTTGGCCCGCTATCAATATCGTCAAGCATAAGCGCGGTACGGCAACAGCACCCGTTGATGTTGATTTAGCGCTCCAGGATATGGCCAGTGGTCTGGATGCTTTGGAGCAGGCACTCGTTAAGGGTAAATTCGCGGCAGGTGCGAGACTCACACTCGCCGACATCGTCGTTGCGCCGATACTGCTTTTCACAACCGCCGCTCTTGAGTGGTACGGAGCAGGAGATATTTTTTCCAAGCGACCGAAGCTGAAAAAATACTGGCGGTATATCCAGACTCACAAACTGTTCGCGCCCTTGCTCAACGACATGACAGACATGTTTGAGACTATGAAAGCTGGAAAATTGCCAACCTGGGCGGACGCTCGTTAGCAAAAAAGCGCAGAGAAGCCTAGCGTTCGATTATTTTTTCGACCTGACCCCCGAGCGCACGTAGTGCGCCGTCGTGAAACAATAAGGGCGCCCGGCCCACGTTAAAGATGCGCCGCACACGCCCCACGACAATGTCGTGGTCTCCGCCCGGATACCGCGCTTCAACCAAGCATTCGAAGTAGACAACGCAACCCCCGATCAACGGCACACCATCTAGGCCGGTGAGCATTTTCACATCCCGGTATTTGTCTTCACCGGTTTTGGAGAAGTTGACAGCTAACTCTTCCTGGTCTCCGGCAAGAACGTTCACGGCGAAAGCTTCACCAACCTTGAAATACTCGTAACTGATGGAAGTGTCGGCAAGGCTCCACAAAATCAACGGTGGGTCGAGAGACAGGGAATTGAATGAGCTCACCGTAATGCCGATATGCTCGCCGTTCGGCGTCACAGTGGTGATGATGGTCACGCCGGTTGCGAATTGTCCGAGCGTATCGCGAAATTGACGCTGTGCGGCCTCACCCGAGGAGGGGTCGATTCCAGCTGTGCCTTCAATCATGAGCTGCGCGGCAGAGTCTCCGCTCTTTATATGCATTGCCATCTACTTAATTCGCCGCTTCGTGCCAAGAAGGCCTTGTGCGATTCTAGGAACGTACTTACCCACCTATTTAGCGCGCCACAAAATTCCACACCATTAGAAGCGGGTCCCAAATGTTCCACCCGAGATTCACGTGAAGGAGTATCTGAGCGATCGCTAGGGGCGCTAAAAAACGACAAATAAATATCCAAATTTTCATCCAGGTAAATGGATGTTTACCTTCACTGGTTGCTTCCTGAATCGCGCGTGGCAAAATGATCCAACCTACAAAAATTGAAACGGCTATACCTCCAAGGGGAAGCATGACATTCGACGTTGTGTAGTCCATTAGGTCGAAAATATTTTTGCCTGCGACGGTATATTCACTCCAGGGGCCCAGCGACAAAGAACAGGCAATGCCAATGAAAAATACTAGAATTCCCGCGCCAATCGCAGCCGGCGCCCGCTTCATTTTCTTTTCGTCGATAAGATAAGAGATGGCGACCTCAAGTAACGAAACGGAAGATGTTAGGGCAGCGATTGTTAGCAAGGTAAAGAACAATAATGCGAAGATGATACCTGCTGGCATTTGCCCAAAAACGGCGGGCAAGGTGACAAAGACAAGTCCCGGACCCTCGGATGGGTCAAACCCGAAAGCAAATACCGCCGGCAAAATTACAAGCCCGGCAATGAGGGCCACTGACATATCTGCAAGGGTCACCCATATGGCCGCCTGTGGTAGATTTTCTTTGCGAGACAAATACGAACCGTAAGTCAGCATTGCGCCCATACCCAGGGATAGTGAGAAAAATGCCTGGCCGAGCGCACCATTCATCAGCGTAGAGTTAATTTTAGAGAAATCAGGAACTAAATAGAACGCCACTCCCTCCATTGCGCCGGGAAGCGTCACAGACCTCACGGCAAGGACGATTAAAATAAGAAAGAGAAGCGGAAGTAATACTTCGCAGGTTCGCTCTATACCCTTGTGAACGCCGGCTAATACGACACCAATGGTAAGCGACATGAAAACTGCATGATAAATAATAGGTTCGACCGGGCTAGAGATAAACCCACCAAAAAGCGCGCCCAGCGCATCCGGATCAGATGTCGCCAATAGGCTGCCAGCTGACTTAACAATGTAGGCGAGCGTCCAGCCGCCAACAACGCTATAGAAGGATAAAATAGCGACACTCGCGATCACACCCATAAAGCCTACTAGTGGCCACCCACCGCCCTTGAGTTTGGTGAATGCGCCGACTGGACTGCGCTCCGCTGCCCGTCCGATCGCAAATTCGGCGAGCATCACGCTGACCCCAATCGTCAATACGATCGCGAGATAGACAATGAGAAAAGTTCCCCCCCCGTTGTCACCTGCCGTGTAGGGAAATTTCCAAATATTTCCTAATCCAACAGCCGAACCAGTAGCCGCTAGAATAAAGCCTAGCCGTGAACCCCAATGACCCCTTTGCAATGGACTACTCCCTTTACCCCTCGTCTGAAGACGCCAAATTATTGTCGTCGCGAAGACAATCTATGGCTCCTAACTCAGCGTTTCTGAACTTTAACCTGGATTTTTCGTGCCGGAAAGAAGCGCTGGACGAAACCAATCGAAGCCCAGACCGCATTAGGCTTTCATTAACAGTCTCTCCACAGGGAGGCAGAGCTTTCCTAGTCTTCCCAGCCACCCGGCACAATCGCCCGATCATTACGCGACATTTGCACCCCCAGTCTTCATGTAAACTATTGATTTATAACAATTATAACAGGCACCTAGAGAATGGCACGGAAGTTGCTTCTATAGGGCGAGAGAGCCGCATAAGCGGCCATAAAGGCCATAAGGAAGTAAACCATGTCTGTTATCGATTTTATTGCTGTTCGTCGTCGTCAAGGTGATGTGAAGACCGAAGGTGCGGCGTCTTTCTTTTCAGACAAGACGCAAAATGCACCCTCTGCGCTCACGGCGAGCCAATTTACCCGTCATATCTCTCACATTGTTGAGGACGAAATGCGCCGTTCGTTAAAACGTCAGGTGGACGTGGTCGATCCCCATGAAATGATCGACATGGCGAAGATGCTTGCAGATCTTAAAGCGCGTTACATTGGTATAACGCTCGCCATCGCCTCCAATCGTAAACCCATGACAGATTCCGAATTGGAGGAATTGCGTGGATTGCGCATTCGCATTCAAGAATTTGAAGCCGCGCACAACGAATTGAACGAAGCCATCGCCTCGCAATTGGTCGACGTACGTGGCGTCATAAAGGAATAGCACCTCCCCTCACCGCGATCCGTCAGCGCGGTAATTACTTCTTGATCCCCTAATTATTTTTTTGAGGTGACCACATCCCCGGGGCCCCCGGCCAGAAAGGCCGGCCCGGGGTCTTTTATTTTCCGAGAGCTGCGATTCCTCTTGAGACCCGCCTCTGCGCGCGGCACACTCTGCGCCTTCTCAATTATCCCTTCGAAATCATCCCAGCCTGGCGCCAGGAGTGACGATGTCCTTAAAAATTTTCCATAATCCAAGGTGTACGAAATCGCGATTGACCCTTTCCCTTCTCCAGGACCGGGGCCTCAACCCCGAGGTCGTCGAGTATCTCCAGACGCCACCAACAAAGGCTGAATTGTCAGAGATCGTAAAAATGTTGGGATTGCGCCCGCATGACATTGCCCGAAAAAAGGAAGCATCTGACGCCGACATAGATTTGTCGTCAATTAAGGATTCCGAGTTGATATCGGCGATGGTTGAAAACCCAATCGTTATCGAGCGCCCCATCGTGGTACACAATGGCAAGGCGGCGATTGGCCGACCTCCTGAAAATGTACTCGAAATCTTGTAGCTGCCCCGAAAGCGAACTAGGGAGAGTCTGAAGGCGTGGGCACCGAGAAAACGAGCGAAACGCACCCCCTCGATATTCATACGGTTTTAACGCCTGGTGACGGTCAGATCGGAATGACTCTCTGCCCCGGCAAAAGGCAACCCCATGCTGTCACCGGACCATGGAACCGTGATCTCGTAGCAGACTTAGGAGTTATCCAAGACTTCGGTGCACAAATATTGATTACTCTAATGGAAACGGCAGAACTCGCGGAGGCGAATGTGCCTCGTGAAACGTTGGGCGCGGCAACCCAAGAACGAGGCATTGCATGGTTGCACATGCCTATCCCCGATTTCGGTGCACCAGACGCCGTCTTTGAATCCAAGTGGATAGAAAAGGGTCCCGAAGTACGTGGCGCACTTGGTCAAGGCGGGCGCATTGTTGTCCATTGCCGCGGCGGTCGGGGTCGAGCCGGTCTCATGGCCGCGAGGATACTTGTTGAGATGGGATTAGGCGCTGAAGACGCGATCACGGCCGTTAGGACGGCAAATCCACTTGCTATTGAAACGGTAACACAGGAAGACCACGTTAGGCAGTGTCATCCTGTTTAGAACTAGCCTTTTGTTCTTCTTTATTCTTTTCGGCGTCTGAATCCGCTTCGTCTTCACCGCCGCCAGTTACAAATTCCAACTTTGCGTTTCTAATGAGATCGACGTTCTCTTCGATGGTGTAGAGATTGTGATAAACGGTATCTTTGAAAAAATTGTAGCGCTGTTCCCAGGTGGAATCTTTCCGCCGCCCTCGGCCATCCCAGAAGCGTTTGCGCCAATCGTCGACCTTGATCTGCCAAAAACATACGATCATACCGATCGCCCGGTAATGTATTTCGACGCTCTGGCGTAGTGAGCGAAATTTTTCAGGTGTAATATCGTCGAAGAATCTTTCCACCTTTTTGAACTGGTGGAAGTAGCCGTTGAGCGTCAATAAGGAATTTCGCCCGGCCATCATCGCCTCATGTGTCTCTTCCTTGATTCCGGGAAATCTAACTGTCAGAGCACTTTGTTCATTGAGCTGACGAATTTCAACGAGGAGCTCTTTGAGATCTTCCTGTAATCCATCGTAGACCCGCTGATAGTACGAAATAGCTAAAATAATCTCGCTGAGTTTGGAGATATAAACGACAATCTCTGTGGGCTCGATTCGCAGACGTGCTGCAATATCCATTAGGTTCTTGAGAACTGTCCCGCGATTAGCACCTTCCAAAATGCTCGACAGAGACGAGCGACTAGTGACTTTAACATCTGTGCCTTCGAGAATTACTTTCAGCAATCCTCTAGAATAGTTGTTCATATAGGTTTGAAGGCGTTCTTGATCCTTGGGAGGAATCTGAATTTGTTCCAATTCCTCATCAGAAACAAAGTCGTTTAGGGCAGCGCGAACAGAGTAAACATCAAAACTTCTCGCGCCTAAAAGGGCGACCAAGCGTTGGCGATCATGAGTGTTTAACCCAACTTCACTGATAACTTCCGCGGCTGTCCGAACACCGATACCAACACCGTCGTCGTTGAACATGTCCACAACAGGCCGCAGATCATGTAGCAACACGATTTTCGAACGCGCCAATGTCTTACTATCAAACAATTCCCACTTGCCGAGCGGGAGCTCGAAGAAGACATCCACAGGACGCAGGGGTTTCTTATTCTTGCCAGCCATAAAATTTTTCGCGATTTCCCCGTTTCGCAGCCATAGTGTCATTGGGATATAAAAAGAATGTTACCGAAGCTACAAGTACCGCCAGAGTCTAGCTAAACTGCCATTTTTAGCTATAGCAGAAAACCAATCTTGATAGGCGCAGGGTTGTTGACGGACAGAGAGTGGCGGGTCACTGTTGCTGCTTGAGCGGGTATTATACCTATCACCGGAGAACCATGATCCACGTCAGGGTTTCCGATTTCTGCGGCAACATCCGGTATTTCTGGAATGCAAGACACGCCCAATCAAGCTCTTTTGGAGCGCCTCGATGCGCTGAGCATGGAGTTTGGGAACTCCCTTAGCTCGAAAGTCCAAGAGGTTAGGCGCATTTGGTCTCTTGTACCCAGCACGCCGTCCCGCGACGAAGCTCGTGATGCTTTGGTGAGAATTCACGATATCGTTCACACCCTTGCGGGAGGAGGAAAAAGCTTTGGCTTTCCCCAGGTCAGCAAAGCCGCTGCACCTTTGGATGGATTGTTTCGATTGATTTCCGAACACCACCAATCTTTAACTCGAGAGGAAATCGATCAGATTGAATTGTTGATTGGAGCTTTGGAGAATACCGCCCAAATTCCTCCCGAGCGCGTCCGGGTCGATGATCTTGAACAACAGACAGCACTTCACGCCGCCCAATCAGATGACTTTCATGTGCTGATTCTAAGTGCTGGGTCGGACGAAGAGGTGACTTTAACAAAAGAGCTCAGGACTTTTGGGTATCCCTGCCACATAATAAAAGACCAAACAGACATACCTTCAGAAATTGCCGGCGGCGAAAGCGGAGCGGTCTTCGCTGACGTTTCGGGTGGAGACACGCATCTTCACCTCGTTCGCGAAAACCTAGAATTGTCCCACTTGCCTCTTATCTTGACTTCCTCTCAATCGAGTTTCGATGACCGGCTAAACGCCGTGCAATTGGGAGCCACGAATTTTTTAACAAAACCCTTTACGATTGACGAACTCTATGACCGTCTCAATACGCTTAATGAGAACCGTCGCGAACGTCCTTATCGCGTTGTCATCGTCGAAGATGACGTCCCTCTTTCAGCATTTTATCAAGCGACACTCGAACACGCGGGCATGGAAACGCGAGCGATTCAATTGCCTTCAAAGTTATTAGAGACTTTATCGGGGTTCGACCCAGATTTGATCGTCATGGATCTCTACATGCCAGATTGCACCGGATTGGAGTTGGCGCAAATTGTTCGACAATTTCCGGGTTATACCACCGTCCCAATCCTTTTTCTTTCCACAGAAGCTCGGTTGGATTTGCAGCTTAAGGCCAGGCACCTGGGCGCTGATGATTTCTTACCCAAGCCCTTGCAGCCAGGACAGCTCATATCTGCCGTTACGAGCCGTGCCAATCGATACCGCGACCTAAAGAAGTTAACGGACCGCGACAGCCTTACAGGCCTTCTGAATCACGCGAACATTCTTCGTAACCTTGAGCGGGAAATAAATCTCGCCAGCCGCACGGGTCATCAGGTGTCTTTTGCGATGGTCGATATCGACCATTTTAAGAACGTTAATGACACCTATGGGCATGCCGTAGGTGACCACGTCATCTTGCGCGTGACCCACCTAATACGAAACCGGCTTAGGCGCGTTGACTACGTCGGACGCTATGGAGGAGAAGAGTTCGCCGTGGTGATGCCCAGCACAGGCACCGCAAAAGCAAAAGAAGTGATGGACAAACTGAGACGGGCTGCCAGCGAAATGGAGTACGAGTCAGACAAAGGACCTTTTAGCGTCACATTCAGTTGCGGTATCGCGTCTTATCCCGACATTCAAAACGCCGCTGATATCGCGAACGCGGCGGATGAAGCGCTTTACAAAGCAAAACATGGCGGGCGGAATCAGGTTGTAGTTGCTGACTAAAGCCTGATGGCGTTGCGGGTTATAGACGGAACGCATATCAAACATTCCGAGGCATTTTATTTAGGATATCTCTCAATTGTTGGAGGCGATTTCCGAGCGGATTTTTACTTCACCAGTAAGAGACCGGTGAACAGGACATTTGTTAGCGATTTCCAGTAGTTTGTCTCGCACTGACTCATCTAGAGTCCCCACAACCTTTATTCTCCTCGAAATTTCTTCGATCTCGCCTTCCTTGGTGTCGCAATCGTCACAGTCTTCAGCATTTATTCTTTGGCGAGTTAGGTACACCGAAACATGATCGAGGGGTATTTCTTTCCGGTCTGCGTACATACGAACAGTCATTGCCGTACATGCGCCCAGCCCCGCTAAAACAAGATCATGGGGTGCTGGTCCGCGATCATCACCGATGCCTTTCGGCTCATCCGCGGTTAGTACATGAGTGCCAACACGCACGCGTTGTGTAAATTTTCCGCTGCCCGTCTCAGAGACTTCAACGACACCGTCTTCTAGCTGGCTTTGTTCACTATTGTCTTGATCCGAAACTTTACCTTGAGACTCAAAAAAGCGGCTCGCCCACGCCGCAATGACATCAGCGACATAAACGGCATCCTCTCGCCTACTCAATAGATGGTCCGCATCGTCAAGGGACAAGAAACTTTTGGGATGTCGCGCCGCCGCGAAAATGTCCGTGGCGTTATCAACGCCGACGATTTCATCGCGTGGTGCGTGGCACACCAATAGCGCTTTTTTCATGCGGCCAATTTGGCTTAGGAAGTCTTGATTCGCGACATCATCCAAAAATTGCTTGGCAATCTTGAACTTCCGGCCAGCGAGCGTGACCTCCGCGGCCCCCTTATCTTTAATTTCGTCTAAGTTGGCGTGAAAGTTGTGAGTGACGTGGTCGGCTGTCGACGGCGCGCCTATGGTGACGACGGCAGAAACATCCTTAATTTGTGGAGCTGCGGCCAACACTGCCGCTCCACCAAGAGAATGGCCAATCAGGACGGTTGACGGCATGTCTTTTTCCCGCAAGAAATCTACCGCGCTAAGGATATCTTGCACGTTTGAGGAAAAATTCGTGTTTGAGAACTCACCTTCGCTTGCACCAAGGCCTGTAAAATCGAACCTGAGAACACCGATACCGTTCGCGTTCAGCGCGGCGGCAATTCGTGACGCCGCAAAAATATCTTTCGAGCAAGTAAAACAGTGAGCAAAAAGAGCCACGGCTTGCATCACCCCCGGAGGACGATCAAACCGGGCCGCAAGCTTGCTACCCGCATGACCAGGAAATTGAACTTTTTCGATTGCCGACATGGCCTTGCTCCAGAAATTTAACGCGCTCTTTTCGTGCTGCTCACATAGCCCTAGAGTGCCACGCAGAGATGAATGGACCAAGTCGCCATGACAAAAAGAATTGATCCAAGCCAGGTCAGGATCATAGAGCGAAAAGCCGCATACCGCGGATATTTCCGCATTGATGCTTACAAGCTCCAGCACGCGCTTTTTGACGGCGGGTGGTCACCTGAATTATCGAGGGAGGTCTTTGAGCGGGGCCACGCTGTCGGCATACTTGCCTACGATCCCGATCATCACAAATTCGTTATGTGTGAGCAATTTCGCATCGGAGCATACGCGGCCGGCGAAGACCCATGGCAATTGGAGCTGGTCGCCGGTGTGATCGAAGACGGGGAAGCGCCGGAAGAGGTTGCGCGCCGGGAAACAATGGAAGAAGTTGGTCAGAGCGTCAAAGAGTTATGGCCGATTCAAAAGTACCTTGTCAGCCCCGGAGGAACGTCGGAGTGCGTGCATTTATTTCTTGGGCACGTATCATCAGTTGATGCGGAGGGGCTATTTGGAGCCAAGAATGAGGGCGAAGATATCCGCGCTAAAGTTATTGGTGAAAATGACCTGAGGTTAATGCTGGAAAACTGCGAAATAACCAACGCCATGACCTTAATCGCCACTCAGTGGTTTTTTATGAATCGCGATAAAATTCACAAACAGTGGGGATAAACTCCCCGATTTAGGAGTAACGACTAATCGATGACTTACGCAAACCCTGATGCGCTTGTATCAACTCAATGGCTGCACGAGCACTTAAACGATTCGACCCTTAAAATTTTGGATGGAAGTTATTTTGTGCCCGGGGGAACCGGGCCAGCGAAGGACGAATTTAATAAAGGCCATATTCCGGGAGCTGTTTTTTTCGATATCGACGACATAGCCGAAGCTCCCATATCTAAGGACCATACTTTTCCCACAGCGGAAACGTTCGCGTCGAGAGTGGGAGCGCTGGGGATCGGGAATGGCGATCACGTCATTGTCTATGATCATCTTGGAGGAGCCTGCGCGGCGGCACGTGTATGGTTCATGTTTCGCGCGTTCGGCCACGATCAGGTCTCTGTTCTCGACGGTGGATTTTCGAAATGGACGGCGGAAGACCGGCCTCTTTCTAAAGAGGAAAACCAACTTCCAGCGCAAGATTTTAATGCGCGGCCACTGCCCAACCGTCTCCAGTCGAGAAACGACGTTCTTTTGAATATTTCCGATCATAAGTTTCAAATATTGGATGCGCGCTCGAAAGGACGTTTTGAAGGCAGCGAGCCTGAACCAAGGGAGGGACAGCGGTCCGGGCACATTCCTGGTAGTTTGAACCTCCCCTTCCCCGATTTATTCGATGCAGAGACCAAAACCTGGCGCTCGGCCGAGCAAATATCTAAAGCGTTTGCTTCAGCTAGCGTTGATTTCGAGAAACCCATAGTTACATCCTGCGGGTCAGGTGTGACAGCGTGCGCACTGGCGCTTGGCGCATACTTAATTGGACACGACAAGATAGCCATCTACGACGGCAGCTGGGTTGAATGGGGTGGAGATCATGACTTGCCGATCGAAACTGGACCCGCAGAACCACGTTAGCTATTCATAAGATGGCCTTCAGATTGGGCGTTACAGGAGATATTTCGCAGCGCGCAACTGAAGATTCGCTTTCAATGCCTGCTGGAGCCCACATAAGAATAGAAGTTCGGCAATTAAAAAAGGCGGCGCCATAAATATTTGAATAGCGTTCACAGTGAGCGCTGGTTTGCGCCCCTCGAACACGTGGCCCACAAACTGGATTATCCACCCGCCGATGAAACACGTTGCAACGACCGCCCAAAGAACTGGGGACTGGTTCTCGGCTATCACAACGGCCAGCCAAAGCAGCGCACCGTAAAATACGGTTGCGAGAATACCTACTATAGGCACGGCCAGAATATATCCAAGAAGCAACACGCCGAGCACGATGGGAGCGGCGTTCACGCTTAAACCCGCGATGTACCCCAATCGAACTTGAGTCAAAGCCAAGATCAACGAAAACACGATGAGCGGTACGCCAATATGATGAGTCGCCTGGTTGCACCAGTCGCGGTGATAGGCTGCATACATGCCCATCTGTTCAAAAAACCATTCTCGAAATCCACTCACCGCTACTTCATCCCCTAACAATGTGTTTTCATTACTGGCCTGATATGCAGACTAGAGAATATGCGAGATATAACAATCTCCCCACAACCAAATCGCCCAGGGTTGGGATTTAGATGTTGTCAGACACTCCAAACACTCACGAAAACCCCCTAATCACTGGCCGAAAACGTGTTGCCTTCCCTGCGTTCCGCGCTCGTATTCCGTGGCTTGGTGGAGACCTACAAACATTGCGAAATACCTTTGTTCGTCCCAAACCGGATTTCTCGCCCTATCCCTCTGAGCGGTTAATTTTAAACCTGAACGATGGATCGGGTGACGCTTTGTGGGCGCTTGCGAATCAACCGGCGAAGAATGTCGGAAAACCCACGATTATATTGATCCATGGGCTTACCGGGTGCGAAACCAGCCGCAACATCATGGTAAGCGCCGCTTACCACCTCAGCCAGGGGTACCCCGTAATCCGCCTGAATCTACGCGGAGCCGGACCCTCTTTGGGAAAATCTAAGGGCCATTATCACGCTGGACGAAGCGCAGATATTCGAAACGCAATCAGCACAATACCGGGCAAATTTAAAGTAAACGGTCTTTTCCTCATTGGCGTTTCGCTTGGCGGCAACGTGGTCCTGAAATACATGGCGGAAAGCGAAGAGCGCGGCGACGTCATCGGCGCTGCATCAGTGTGCGCTCCTATTGACCTTAAAGCATCGCAGCAACGGCTTATGGTACCGCGAAACGCGATCTATCAGCGGCACTTGCTTAAGAGCATGAAAAAGGATGCGCTATCCTGGGCCGGTGAAAATGCGAGCGATGTACGTGATATCCTGCCCCATATTCACACCGTTTATGACTTCGACCACCGCATTGTTGCGAAGGTCAATGGGTTTGAAAGCGCGGATGATTATTACGCGCGGTGCTCATCTAAGCCGCTCCTAAAGAAAATCAATAAACCTACCCTACTTCTTCACCCGCGAAACGACCCATGGGTGCCTGTGGAAATGTACTTAGACCTAAAGATCAATCCAGATAGCCAACTGACCTTAGCGATACCACCAGGTGGTGGGCATGTGGGATTCCACGACGCTCACGACGACACCCCATGGCACGATCGCTGCATCAATAAATTCATCGCCGCTCTCGGACAATGACCGACTTGCCGCAAGGCGAACTTAGTAGGTAAAACGCACACCGGCGAAGAGTGTAAAGCCGTATTCCTCGTACTGAGACAAATATTGCGGTGAGTCAAAGTACGCGTAGAACGGTTCGTCGGTAATGTTCGAGGCTTCCATAAAGACCTGGAATTGGTCGGTGATCTGATACTTACCCGAAAGATCAAGCTGGGTATGACCATCGACAAATCGGTTGACCCTTTCTCCTGCGACCTCGCCCTCATTGAGAACGTCGAGGTAGCTGCCGCGGAACGCAAGCGCGGCCCGCAAACTAAGAGGACCTTTCTCATAACCAATGCTGACATTCCCGATATGGTTCGCCTGGGCAGGGAACGGAACCTTTGTCCCATCCGCGAGAGTGCCCTCGGAGTCAGTATAGGTATAGTTGGCACCGATTAGGACGCCATCAAAGGGGGCTGGCAGGAACTCGAGCTTCTGCTGGTATGCGAGCTCGATTCCGAACAGATCTGCCTTGTCGCCGTTAATGGCGATGTTAGCGTCGTCAAACGCAGTGAAATCGCCTGTACCGCCCAAATTGGCATCGACAATGAAGTTGTCGATACCCTTGTAGAAAACCCCGGCCGATATAATGCTGAGGTTTGTTGGATAAAACTCAATTGCAGCGTCGAGGTTAGTCGACCGATACGGCTTGAGCGCGGGATTTCCAAACGAGCCTTCTAACTCCCCGTCCTCGTCATTGATGTTGGCACGAGTTACGACGTCGGAGATGTTGGGCCGGAAGATCGTTCGTGACGCTGCCGCACGCAGCACAATCTGATCACTCGCCTGATACCGCAGCGTCAGAGCTGGCAAGATATCAGTGTAGGACTTATCCCGCGTTACAGGCGTGATGGAGTCCAGATCTCCCTCGAGGAAGAACAGCTGGTTACCGGTGCTCTTGAATTCCGTGTGCTCGATACGAACGCCAGCGACGACGCGCAAGCGGTCGATGTCGACACTACCCATGATGTAGCCGGCGTAAATATCTTCGTTGGCGGTATAATCGCCTTCGGCGGATTTTTCTGCGGTATCGTCGCCGTTAAGTTCAAATGCCGATAGATTCTCCCCAAGTGCTCGTAGCGCGTCGACGCTGACGGCTGGGCCAAAGTTATCAAGCGGATAGTCAACGCCATCTGCAAAGAGAACATCATTGAGAGTAAGATCACCAGGCGTGTACCCATCAAAGACGTTTTCGTCGGTATCCGTGAATTTCTCACGCAGGCGAATTTTTCCACCAAATTTAAGGTACGCCGGGTAACTGCCTATGGACGTGTCATATCGAACATCCGCCTTAAAAGCCCACTCCTTCTCTTCTGTTGTTTGATCGACTTCGGTGAGCTCATCAAACTCATAGTTGTTCGGGTCGTTGAATAAGGCTTCCATAGCCGTATTGGGATAGGTAATCACCGGAAGCATCGGGTTTGAGTAATCCACCCCGATACCGAAATTCGGGACATCCCCGTCCTCGTTAAAGTCGGCCGCCATATCAATCGTATCGAGCGCATCTTCGTACTCGCCGGACTGAGAATACCCAACCGAATATTCAAGCGTCCAGTTATCCACATAGCTCTCACCGCCAGCGAGGACCGAGTAAATTTTCTGGATTTCATAGCGATCCTTTAGATCGCGATCGACACCTACTTCACCATCAAGTAACGCCGATGTTGCGTTTCCGCTGACGAAATCCGCGTCATCTAATTTCCATTCCACCCGATGGCGAAATTCCTGGTCGGAGAACGCGTTGTAAAGCGAGCGTATATAGAGGTCAGTACTGTCGTTTGGTCGAAAATCCGCATTGAGGCTTGCGCCGAAGCGAACGCGTGTAACGTTGTATTCGCGAAATTCGAGCTCGCCGGGATAATCGACGTTCCCTTCACGCAACCAGACTTCATCAACCTCTTTATTGTCATTGGGGAAAGTGCGGTCAAACCAACTTATGGAGCCTGACAAGCCGAATTTATCTGAAAAGGTATGACTCGCGGAAGCGGACAAGCGCGGGTCAAATCGGTTTCCCTTGTCGTTGTAAACTCCTTCAGCCCGGGCTGTGAGAAAGAAGCCATCGCGATCGAAAGCGCTGGCGGTCTCGATTTCAATACTGCCGCCGATCATGTCGCCGTCCATATCCGGCTCGAACGACTTGCGCACTTCGATCGCGGAGATGAGGTCCGATGGCACAACATCGAGCGCCACTCCGCGAGTATCGCTCTCAGGTGCACCTACACGTAAGCCATTGATGGACGTGGCGTTGAGCGCAGAATTAATGCCGCGCACAACGACAAATCTGCCTTCGCCTTGATCGTTTTCAACGGTCAAGCCTGGCATGCGTCGCGTTGCTTCCGAAGCATTTTGGTCTGGGAACTGGCCAATATTGTCTGATGTGACCGCGCTAACAAACCCATCGGCGTTACGCTGTCGATTAATAGCGTTCGCTGAGGCGGCCGCTTGCCCGACAACCAAAACGTTTTCGAGTGCTAAGACGTCGCGACCAATCGCAATCGTAACACCTGAGAGCACCTGATCGGGCGCCGTGACCGTGACAATTTGACTCACAGCCTCAGCTCCAACGTAACTGACAGTCAGGGTATGAGTTCCAACGGGTACATTGCTGAAACGAAACGCTCCGCCATCTGTGGATGTCGTGGTTAAGTTTAATTCTGGAATACGAACTTGGGCTCCGGGAAAATTTATCCGGCCCGATTGATCGCTGACTTTACCCGTAATTGTCGCTGACTGAGCGGCGGATATTGTAAGTAAGCCAAATACGATCACACTTGCCGTAGACGTAAGAACACTTACAAAAGTGGACTTCGGAGCCATTGTAGTCTCTCCTGACATTGAAAACTGGACATTCGCACCGCTGCGCTGCGGTGCGAAAGGGCAATATCAGAGAAACAGTGACGGGTTCTTTTCAATGGAGTGACAATTTTAAGACGCTAAAGTTTCGGAGCTGCGTTAAAAAAATCACGACCAAATTGTTCTGTAGGCTAACGCCGCAAGTTTAATAGAACCGCAATACAAGTATCGTTTATCAACATTACATGGAGCATTCTACAATCAACCTGCTTCGTAGTTGCCTTAGCGACGGATTGATACATGATTAAATTTTTTGATGCGGATGGACAAACACCCCAAAACGCACCAGCGCGGCGAAAATTTTTACAACAAAGTTTAGCCGCATCCGGTGTCCTAGCGATTGGTCCATCGTTGTGGGGTCCGGGTGCAAAGGGGTCTCCGCGTTCGGCATTGCCTGCGGATGCAAGCCCAAGGGTTAGCAATATCCCCAACCTATCAGGCACGCTCAAAGAGGTGTCCATCGAGAACGACCCCGATACACGCATGCTGATTCCTGAGGGATTCTCCGTGCGTGAGGTCGCCCGAACAGGGACACAGCCTACGAACACCTCGGATTACGTTTGGCATCGCCGCCCGGACGGCGGCGCGACATTTGCGACCGAGGATGGTGGATGGATCTACGTCTCAAATTCCGAGGTTAACTCAGCGGGCGAAGGTGGTGTTGGCGCTCTGCGGTTCAATGCGACTGGGAACGTTGTTGATAGTTACTCAATCTGCAACAGGACCACTAACAATTGCGCCGGAGGACCAACGCCTTGGGGGACGTGGTTAACGTGTGAAGAGATTGATGGCGGGCTTGTTTATGAGTGCGATCCCGCCGGTCGGGAAACTCCCACCGCCCTCCCTGCACTAGGAGCGTTTAAGCACGAAGCGGCTGCGGTGGACATTGAACGTGGTCACATCTACCTCACTGAAGATGAGCCAGATGGGAATTTTTATCGATTTACGCCTGATCGGAAACTTTCGAATGGCAGATTGGATCTCAATGACGGCCTGCTTGAGGTGGCCGTTGTCGCAGGTGGAGACCCAGACCGAACACGAGGCTTAACTTGGGCCCCTGTTCCCAATCCCACGCCACGGCGCAGAGTTGGCTGGTTTGAGTGGGGCGACACCCCGACCCGCAATCAAGTATTGCAAGCAACACCGTTCGACGGCGGCGAAGGATGCTGGTTCCATCAAGATGTCGTTTATTTCACCACAAAAGGGGATAATCGCGTTTGGGCGGTGGATGTTAAAGCGCAAACAATAGACGTCATATACGACCGAAGGGTGGATGACGCCATTGAGCCGGGCATCGCAGACGTAGACAATATTGTCGTCTCCGAGACCGGCGATATCTTGGTTGCCGAAGATGGTGCGGAAATGCGTATCGTTGTGGTTGGCCCGGATTTAAAGCCATTCGAGCTGATTAATATTATGGGGCATCGCGGCTCCGAAGTGGTTGGCCCTGCCTTTAGCCCAGATGGAACCCGCTTATATTTTAGTTCACAACGTGGGCCGAGTGGCCGCGATACCGATGGCCGCACATACGAAGTGCGCGGATCATTTTTCCAGACAATGTGAGCCGTGCAGCGGAACGCAAGCACCTAGAGCCCGTTGTGACGGGCTTTATTCAAAACCAAACTAAACAATTTTTGACTAAGTAGAAAAAGCTATGGCGACCCCGGCAGGATTCGAACCTGCGACCCACAGCTTAGAAGGCTGTTGCTCTATCCAGCTGAGCTACGGGGCCTAGATAGCCGATCTACGCGCTTAAGAAACCCGCGTGTAGGCAAAATTGTCCGCATACGAGCGGGGCTTAATGACACGCTGGTTGGGTTCTTCAATTCTAAACTCCAAACCTTTGCGCTCAGCAAACGCAACCGCCTCTTCCTTCGAGGGAAACCACAACCGAAGCTGCCGATTGGTATCATTTGAACCCGCCCACCCCATAAGTGCGTCAGCTTCAATACGATCGACCGAGTCAAATTCGAGCAACCAGCGCTTGGTGTTCGCACGCCCTGACTGCATGGCGGTTTTGGCCGGCCTATAGATTCTGACAGAAACGGTCATCGCGCACCTTCTGTGGTTGTTTCCTCTATATAATAGAGGCAAGCGACTGGTCGGGGCGAGAGGATTCGAACCTCCGACATCTAGCTCCCAAAGCTAGCACTCTACCAGGCTGAGCTACGCCCCGACGGCGCTTACTGCATCTTCGCGGCCAGAACCTAAGGGGTTTCTTATCGTCGGACAAGATGTGTGTCGTGGTTCCTCATCCCTCGGTTTTTAGCCCTTTTGAAGAGGTTTGACTGCGCATAGCTCCCCCTGCCAATGTCCTCAAACATTGATGGAGAACTAGTCATGTCTCGAGAAACTACAGGTCTAGCCAAGAGCCTCCTTGAATATGTCCGCGGGGTCGGCATGCGTGAAGACGATGATTTGCGCCGCCTTAGGGAGGAAACCGAATCCCATCCGATGGCGCGCATGCAAATTTCTCCCGAACAAGGTCAGTTCATGGCGCTCTTGGTTGAGCTCCTTGGCGCTAAAAAAACGATCGAGGTTGGAACCTTTACCGGCTATAGCGCCATGTGCGTTGCAAAAGCGATGGGAGAGAGCGGCAAGGTTGTCGCCTTGGATATCAGTGAGGAATACACAGCAGTTGCGCGAAAACATTGGGCGTTAGCAGGCGTAGACGATCGCATAGACTTACGACTTGGCCCCGCCGCGGAAAGTTTGAATGCCATGGTTGATGCTGGCGAGACGGGAGCCTATGACTTTGTGTTTATTGACGCAGACAAGACGGGTTACGAAACCTATTACGAGCTCGCCCTTTCGCTCTTAAAGACGGGTGGGCTTGTCGCCATCGACAATGTCTTGTGGAACGGCGCGGTTGCGGATCCGAGCGATCAAAGTGCTGATACCCTCGCCATTAGATCGATAAACGAGAGATTGGCGGGTGACAAGCGAGTCACCCTGAGCCTGGTTCCGATTGGCGACGGATTAACTCTCGCTAGAAAAAGGTAAACTGTTTGAGATTGGGTAGGCCCCCACTAGGAGTCAGGGAGGTTCCCAAATATTTGATGGCGAACTTTATCGCCGAGTTCAATACCGAGCTTGGCGACCGTTCCTGCCGGCACTTCCAATACGGCCTGAACGCGCTGTCGTGGACCGACAGTGGTTTCCGAATGAGGGACTGTATTTTCTGCGATGTACGCGATCTCTCCGTCCGAACGTATGAAAAGCATGTCCAATGATATGAAAGTATTGCGCATCCAAAACCGGGCACGGTGAGGCCGGTCATAAAAAAATAGCATCCCGCGATCTGCCGCCAAAAAATTCCGGTGCATCAAGCCGATAGAGTGCTCATCAGGAGAGTCAGCGAGCTCAACCACAAAATGATGGCTCATCTCATCACTTTCAACAATGAGTGGAGATTGGGGAAGCGACTGCGCTTTCGCGGGGTTGAGCGGCTCGTAGGGTCTTAAGCCTTGCGCGTAGGCATCAAAACCCACCAGCGAAAGCGCTACAACAAGAGCGAAAACCCCTGTCCACACGCTATTTATACGGTACCCCATATACTTAATGATCGACACGTTTGGGCATCCAGCGATTGACGCTAACAGGTTTGCCGTCATGATTTCTCATGAGCTTGGGACGTATAACACGGCCTGCGTCCGGTGCTTCAGTTCGTGGGCTCGTGTCCGCAGTACGGTTATGAGACGATCCTTGCGTCCCATAAAAATCTACCATTTCATCAAAGAAAATTTCTGTATCGGGCCCCAAGGCATACGCATTTGCATAAGGTGCGTGTCCGCAAATGACCTTATTGAGATAATCAACCGAATGCGCCCCAAATTGACGCCAGACACTGTCAAGGACATGACGCGGAACATCGCCAATCGGACCGACATCAACTTCTGGCCTACCGCGCGCAAACGCCTTAAATATTGTTGGTTCTATAGGCCCCTCCTCCGCCGCGACAAACGTCGCCGGCATAAGTTTTGCGCGGCTTTGTAATGCACCGTAATACGCCTGAGAAAGAAACATCATTCGATGCATTTTCTGGGGTTGAAGGTACTCGCCATCGTCGGTCGCCCTATCGATGAGCCAAAACGCAACTTCAAAGGAAGATTCGACAGCCGTTGGACGCATGCCTAAATTTCGCCCTTTAAACCAATAATCATAAGCTAATTTACCCGAGTTAGACCCTATGCCAAGTGTGCCGCAATTCTACATCAAATGACAATGCACAGTAGTCAGCGAATGAACACCAGCGCCCACCAACATACCCATCAATCACATTCAGTTGCAAAACGCCTTGCCGCTTTTAGCATCGTATTGGTCCTGGGTTGTACCTTGATTCTAATTGCCGCCTATGTATCCCGATTGTGGGTCGCCGAAAAACTTCTCGTCAATGTCGCCGCTGAGCAGGGGCTCACTTCATTGACTTTGGACGTAACAAGGCTCGATAGCTCAAACGTTACAATCGAGAATATTGCCGCTCCGAGTAAATCTCTTTTAGTCAGGAGATTAGAGATTGATTTTACGTGGCGCGAAATATTTGAACGCCGAGTGGAAAAAGTCGTGGTTCAAGGAGTCCAAATCAACATCGACGCTGGCAACCAGGATTTCAATTTTAGCACTCTTACTGACTTGAGCAGCGAGGAGGAAAATTCGAACTCAAATCAATTTTTCGAGGCGAGACAGGTGTCGGTTAGTGATGCTGTCGTCACCTTAGAGTGGAATCAACGCACATTTACCTTTGGGATGGAGCTTGAGGCGCTAGAAAACCCGAACGGTTGGGACACCGGCTTCTCGGGTCTTCTGGAAGGAGATTACGGCACGCTCCAAGCCAACTGGAAGGGCACGATCAATCTTGACGATCTCGCTGGGTCCAGCGGCCGCGGGGCAATAGGCGTTAACGTTGGCACTCTCGGGACAGTGGAGAATGTTAGCGCGTCTGGAACTATTGTCGCGCTCTTAGACGACCGCACACTTAAGGTGGAAATTCTGAGGCCAATAGCCTTCCGCTCAAAAAGTGTGCCGGTTGGCATTTCTATGCACTTGCCCGAGGAACTCGCGGTTGCCGTCGAAAACGGAATTGAAGGTACAATCTCGGGCAATCAAGCGGCGGCTGTCACCGTTCGACAGACCGGCGAAAGTTTTTTCGCTGAGGCAGATCTTAGTGCCGAGCTCAAAACGGGGCGCACCAAAGTAGCGACACACTTCAAAGGCGAGCTGTCTGCCCAAGGTAACGGTAACATCGACCATTTTTTCGTGGAAAATCTCGAAACTGAGGTCGTTGATCTCCCCTTATATGGAGGGCGGTTTAGCGGAACTTTACACCTCGCCGAGATTGCCAGCCCAATATCAGAAAACACTGTGCCGACAAAATTGACGTTCGATTTTCGAACTCCGAGGCTAGACGGCATGCAAATTGATCGTATAGCCGGTGAAATAACTTCAAACCTAAGCGTCGAGAACTCGAGGTTGCATTTTGAGTCAAGGGACAGCCAGGTTAACTTCGAAAATTTTAGAATTCCCTCTACCGTTCACATCCCGGGAACAACAACATTTAACCATACGTCCCGAGGGTCAGAATTTTCCTCAAATTTTACCGTGCCTTTAGGCGGCGACCAAAGTTCGCCTATTGAATTCGACGTGGCAGGGACACTCTCAACGCTTTCAGTTCACGTCGAGGCGATGGAGTCTCAAGAGCGCATCAATGTTGAATTGCCCAAGTTACGATTGTTTGGTTCAGTTCGACCTAACGTCTGTGAAAAGATTGTGACGGTGAAACTGGACGACGGTTCAGTCGATCACGCACTCGGCAAAATCAGTGATATCAGCGTTAATCTCTTCGTTCGAAACGACAGGATCAGCGGTACAACCGATCTGAGAATTGACCGAGTTGGGGATGTCCAATTTGAAAGTCCGGCGCAACAACTTGGTCTTCGCGCGATCACAACCTTTCGCCAAAACTCCGGTACAACTTTGGCCTCAGGCGGTCTGAAGGCCCACAATACTGCGGTTTTCGCACAATACACTGCACAGATAGAAAATGACGGGTCTTCTGGGAATTTATACTTAGAGATACCACGCGCCCGCCTTGGCTCACGTGGCTCGATCAATGCGTCTATGGTGTCTGCATTCGTCCCTGTGACCGATCTTGGGGGTATCGCCAGTCTCGATATTAATGTTGATTGGGACGAATCTGGACTCAGACATTCTGGTACGCTTGATATAAACAACGGACGACTCGAAACGCCTTATGGTGATGTGAACGGCCTAACAACAAACCTCGCACTTGAGTCTCTATGGCCACCGCGCGCCAATATGCCACAAATCGTTGAGATAAAGGAATTGAATTTTGGCATTCCTCTCACAAATCTAAATGCGGAAATAACGTGGCCTGGCGACAACACAAGTTTAATTGAGAATATTTCCGTGAGTACTTATAGCGGACGCCTATACGCCGCTGACATATTGATTCCGTTTGAAAAACCGGCGGGCGATTTTATTGTGACTGCCGAAGATATAAATATCTCCACCCTCACCGCCCTAGCCGACATCGATGGCCTTAAAATCGATGGATTTCTATCAGGAAAAATACCAGTTCATGTTTCTCCGGAAGATTTAAAAATTGCCGGAGCTCACTTAACTACGGCAATGCCCGGCGTTGTACAGTATCGACCAACTCCGGCTCCGGCTGGGTTGGCGAATACCGGAGGGGGTGCCTTACTCTTAAGAGCACTGGACAATTTTAAATACGATAGCATCAGCGTCCTTATAGATGGGAGCGTCCAAGACGAAATGGACGTCAATCTGTTATTTCAAGGACGCAACCCCGATCTGTATGACGGTTACCCTATTTCCTTTAACCTTAATCTGAATGGGAAGCTCTTTGAGATTGCTAAAAGTGGGTTGTCTGGTTACCGCCTACCGCAGACTTTAAGGAATGGAACTCGCTAGACCTAATGTTTGCGGATGCTTGTTGTCACATTGTTGCCGTTTTGATCTGGAAGATTCCGTTTCCAATTGCCATGTTGGATAGCTCTGAAAAATGGGGCAAACTTCGAGAGAAATTAGAGTGAGAAAATGCAGGAGGTTATTTTGACATCGCTCAGGCCGCAAATAGCTCAAGCAAGAATTATGAGCGGTGTAATTTTTAGCTTAGTAGCCGGATGGCTATCTGCCTGCACCCCGACGGTTAGATTGGAAGTCCCCGATAAACCCATCGTAATAAACTTGAACGTAAAAATTGAGCAAGAAGTACGTATAAAACTCGAGAAAGGTGTCGAGGAAGTCGTCGAAGAAAATCCAGATATCTTTTGATAATTGTGTGTGAAAAATTAGGAGTATTGGATATGGAGTGTGACTTTAGCCGTAGACAAACAATCCACGGGCTGGGGTTGCTCATGTTCGGGGCTGGAGTTGGTCCTGGTGTACTGGCGACACCAGCATTTGCGAGCGAGTTAGACGACGCACGCGATTCTGGCGCTATTGGTGAACGTCCAGATGGGCTTATTGGCGCGGTAAGCCCAGATGCGCCCGCCCATATTCTATCGCTGGTCGACAACGTGAATCGTGCCCGCTTAGAGAGTTACCAACAACTCGCCGAAAGAGAGGGCACTCGTCTTGAGGCGGTACAAGCTGTCGCCGGTGGGCAGGTTGAGAAAGCTGTGCGGAATGGATGGTATGTAATGGATCCGAACGGGTCTTGGCGCAAAAGATAGTATTTCGCTGGAAATAGATTACCGAATAAGTCCAATGCTGGTCAGCGCTTGTGCCCGTCCCATCAAAGACTGATTGAACTCGTAAATTGCAACATTGCGCTCGGCTTCGACCGCCGCGGGTAGAGCCCCACGAGATCCTGCAGTCGATTGGGCATGCATGATCGCCGTTCCGACCTCTCGTGAGACAAGCACTCCGCCAAAACTTACAACGCGATCTCTGAACGGTCCGTAAGGGGCTTGGCGACGGCGATCATCAAATCCATGACGATCATCAACAAAATGAGGATTGTCATCGCGCGCAGGCGCTGCAAAAGAACCAACAACCGGTTCAACAGTTTCAAAGGTTGTAGCCACAGGTAATCGTTGTGCAACCCGAGCGGGTCCACTGACTATCCCAGCATTTGCGACCTGAGCCGTGCTCATATGGACGGCATCCTTAACCTAAAAAGAAAATCGTTAACCTTATAGTACGTCTGATATAGGCGTGACCATCTACCAGAGTCAAACAACTCACGAAAACACGGTTACGTGAATTGCAGAATTTATTAAACAATTCAAAAGGTTAATAGCATGTTAACATATTTGGCTGGCTGGCTCTGAAAACTACGCCCAAGGCCAGTTATCTAGCCTAAGTGTTTAGCGCTAAAGCCAAAACCGACCACAGGTAAAGTGTGATGAATAGGCCGAGTAAAGCCGCAGCTTCTTTGAAGAAAATACTCGCGGACATGGGCTAAATCCCTATCTATGTTTATGTTTTGTTCTTATTTGGGATAAGAACAAATTAAGAACATATTGTCAATGACCTAAATCGCCCGTAGGTAACTGACAGGAACCAGCAGCAACACCCGGTGGGGCTCTTTAACCATGATTGGTACAGCGAATCGTCTGGCAAAATCGCGGCCTAGCCATCGTTTTTGTGTGGCTCCGATGATGGATTTTACAGATCGCCATTGCCGATTTTTGATGCGGCTTCTCTCGCGCGAGGCCCTGCTCTACACCGAAATGATAACTGCGACGGCCCTCACCAGAGGTCACTCGCCGGACCGTTTTCTAGACTTCAACGATAAGGAACACCCGGTCGCAGTGCAGGTTGGCGGAAGCGATCCTACAGAGCTCGCACGTGCGACCCAAATGGCAAACGATTGGGGATACGATGAAGTTAACCTCAACGTTGGATGCCCTAGTGACCGCGTGACATCCGGTCGTTTTGGCGCGTGCCTGATGGCGGACCCGCATCTCGTCGCCGATTGCATCGCCGCCATGCGTAGCGCGTCTCAAATTCCTGTGACCGTAAAAACGCGGATCGGAATTGACGATCTTGACGAGAACCATCACCTCGACCTTTTTGTCGACACAGTTGCGAAAGCGGGATGCAACACTTTCATTATCCATGCCAGAAAGGCATGGCTAAACGGATTGAGTCCGAAAGAAAATCGGGAAATTCCACCGTTAAATTATGAACGTGTGTATAATCTAAAAAATCAATTTCCTGCGCTCGAAATCATTATCAATGGCGGGATTCAAAATCTCGAAACAGCTGAGGCAATCCTGAGCCCAAATAGGGGACTTTCATTGGACGGCGTCATGTTGGGACGATCCGTTTACAACGCTCCCTATATGCTCGCAGAGGTCGATAACCGGTTTTTCGGAGATAAACCTCCAAGCCGTGATCGGTCCGGCATTGTTCGAGATTACATTGAATATGCCAAAATCGAGATGCAGCGCGGCGCTCGAAAACATCACGTTCTTAAGCATTTGGTGGGGCTATATTATGGCTGTGCCGGTGCACGTCTTTGGCGGCAAACCGTAACACGGGCTGGACAAGCCGAATGCAGGATCGAAGATCTTATCAGCCTCTCGGAATCTCTCGATTGCAGTTTGTTTGTCGCCGCCTAGGCATTCAATAATCAGAATCTAAGCGCGCTATGCAGGATAGATAAAAATGGGATTGGACACTCTCAAATAACTGTTAAATTGGAGAGCCTTGCAGATCCAGACTTAAGCATGAAAGTATTTGTGGAAATGGTAGAGAAATGAGTGCTCATAACACTCCAAGATATGCTGTGTATTTCGCGCCTGAGCCAGACAGCGAGCTGGATGCGTTCGGTTCCTCTTGGTTAGGGCGAAACATGGATGGAGTCGATGCCAAAGAGGTTGCAATAATATCCGGATTGGACGAAAGCCGTAGACAAGAGTTAACCGAAAGTCCCAGGCGATACGGGTTTCATGGCACTTTGAAACCACCATTTGAACTCAATCCTTCCACAACGATCGACGCGCTACTAAGAACGGCTCACATATTTGCGCGAGGACTATCACCAGTTGAGATTCCGCCCCTGGAACTCGCTGTCATCGGAAAATTTATAGCGTTAACTCCCACCAGCCAATCGGCAGAACTAGAAAAGCTATCTGCCGCGTGCGTTAGAGCCTTTGAAGCCTTTAGAAGCCCATTGACGACCGAACAACTGAAAAACTACAGATCGAATAAGTTGACCGTGCACCAAGAACAAATGCTGGAACACTGGGGATATCCATACGTTATGGAAGAGTTCCGCTTCCATATGTCTTTAACCGATAGAATAGACGATGCAGAAGAACGCGAGAAAATTTTCTCGGCGCTGAAATCTTTAGTTAAACCTGTTCTGGGAAAGCCCATCGCTGCAAAACACATCACCGTCTTCGGTCAAAGCGGCAGAGATCAACCGATGGTCGCCATCGAGCGCATACCGTTCGGCAAGCAGGGCTGACATGCGTCAACTTGCGTCGGGTACCGTTGGACGCAAAACATCGCCGTAAAAGATCAATGGCGCCCTTACACACACTTAAATACTTCATAAACAAAGGCCGGGAAGTAATGTTTCTTGGACTTCGCACCCTTGGCCGTTTGATAAAAAATGAAAATAAAATAGTGCACAGCACATCTTCAACAACGGTTGGCTCACGCATTTATTGGGATGACATTGATAAGCACACCCTCAGCCATCTAGTTGGCGAAACTGAAACAAAAGCAAGCGGTCGCGTACAGACGGTTACACTTGTGGATTTCCGTAAATCAATTGGAGATCTATGGGAAAAATATCAAGATCGAATAGTGTTGATCGCTGACTCAACGATCGCACGCATGATCGGGAGAGGTAATACGTATATCGCCCAAGACAATGATACGTGGATTCTTCTCTTCCCAGAACTGGCCGAAGAACACGCTCAAGAATTGACTGATTCTATCGCCTCGGCTATCGGCGATAAGCTGATGGGAGCTAAGTTCACTCCGCACGAAGCACCCTTTCCGAGTACAGCGAGGTTAAATTTTGATAGAGCAGTTAACTCCGATGGAACGGTCGATGTTAGGGCCCTGAAGAATGAGGTTTCTAAGGTACGGGCGGCACAAGTTTCCGCGTCGACAGGTAGAAAAATTTCCGCGACTTATAAACCGGAACCTTTGGAGAAAATTCCAAAGGCGGCAACTGCCCGGCGAAAGTCCAGCTCATCTCAATTTAAATCCCTACTCATACCTTCTTGGAGCGCCGATACTGAATGTGTAGATAGCTTTTTTTTTCGGGCCTTTACGGAGACAAATGCAAACGTTTTCCAACCCGGAAAAGAACCAGTCGACCCCCACGACGCACTGGATTTATTTCAAAAAGCGTCAGCATTTTTTCACGACATGTTGAATACCGGATTGAGGGCAAAGTTTACGATCCCGCTTCCGTTTGGTGTTTTGACCGGACCATCCCTCGAACACTTTCACAAGATGATCGCGGCGTTCCCACAACGGCAACGACTTCTTCAGCTCCGTTTAGAAGTCACCAATATACCAGAGTCGGCAGGAGCTGAGAATTTAGTGGGTATACGAGAACGGTTTAGGCCGTTCGTACGCGATGTGGCTTTTTCCACAAATCCAATGTATCCGAACAGCCAAATACTCGCTCTCGATCATATCGTTGTCGGTGGCGATTTTATTGAAGAGCGAGGCCTTAGTGACGAAAATCTATTTCAGGCTTTATTACATTTTCGCCACTCGGTTGGCCGACGCACAGCTTTTGTCCTAGATCTTAATAGTAAGGCAAAAATTGGGGCTGCTCTTAGGGCAGGCATTCACGAAATTGGTGGCCGTGGCCTTGCCGACGCGCAAAAATATTTTCCGGAAAAACTAAACACAATAAGCCGCAAAGACTTACTCTCAAATCAATGAAAAAATCAGGTTCTCTGCACAACTGTCAAAAAGATTTACCTGCCAACGCCCAAGAATTCGGCGATCGTAGTGGCGGCTCGTGCTGACGCAGGGACATCTTTCTTGTCAAATGTTAGTGCAAACATCTTTTGTTGTAACGACCTGTACTTCGAATGATCTTGTTGTGCATCACGCAAGCACTTTTCTAAATCATACACTTTGTCGATGACTGGGCCGAAATTCCAAAACAAATAGTTGGGGTCGTTCTGCCACTTTGCGTTGTGAGAATTTAGGAAAATGCATGGTCTTGGTTGAATCAAAAATTCATAAACTTGGCTGCTTGCATCGCCAATATAAATATCCGCACCCAAGGTGTACGTCATATCCATGCTCGCAGGGCTTCCGAGATCAATGAGCATGTTGGGTTGGCCAAAGTATTTCTCTGGAAGATTTTTTCGGAATTTGACCGCAAACCGTTCAGACGAGATATGAATTCGTCGGAGAAATAACATGACATGTGGCGCGAAAACGAGATTGTAGTCTGGATTATTGTAAAAATACTCTAATATCTCCAATCCCATTGAATACCATGATGATAAAAAGGGCTCCGGGTGGGGATTGTAGAGAACCACGGGTTTATCGTTGGAAAACAAGCGCGGACGTTCTGAGGCGTTTAAATTAATCGAATCAAATTTGGAGTACCCAACAACTGACATTTGAGCCTCGCTCAAATAACCGAGCTCTAAATACCGATCGCGCTGTTTCACACCCGGCAGCAGTACCAGATCATTGCCCGCAAACGAGGGTTGGAATCCTATAGAACGATCTCCGCCACCATGGTCAATTCGTATTATCTTGAGATGATCCAGGCCCTTGATTTTCTTTAGAAAAAGACTTGTTCCCTCCGTTACAACTAAAGCGTCAAATTCCGCAAAAATTGACCGATTGCTATATAGGTGATCAATTCGACTGAATGGCACAACAGGATCGGCAAGGCGGGCGAACGGCTTATGCCATGCTGGAATGTCTAGCCTTAAGAAATTGCAAGATTCAGCAATTTGCGTCCCTGCGACCTCTCGCACAATGTTGAGTAAGCTGTCCGAAGTACCAAGAACTGTGACCTCGACATTAGAATACTGACTGATCAAATACGGTATGACTGCCGCACTGTGACGGACCTGATGCCCCGCTTCATGATTGTATAGGAACGCGATTCGATATGGACTCGATGGTTCCGTACGCTCCGTCAGCGGTTGACGTTGTGATTGAGAGAAATCCATTTCAATATTCAATAAACCGACGGCGCAGAAACACCCCTCCTCGACAATAATACCTGCTCGGCAACGGGAATGTGTTCGGGTCGATCAACATCCATCGCTGCGGCCGGGTCACGAATAATAATCGGCCGTGCATCCAAATCCATAAATTTTGATACGGAAAGGAATGCGGATTCTAAGTCAAGTCTGCCCATTAATGCTTTGAAAAGATTCGTCCATCCAAAAAACGAAATGAGTTGCCAGGGGCGTTTTCTCTTCATCTCTACCTCGCACCACACTTCCGCCGCTTTAAATGCTTTGTCGGAAAGTAGAGCAAATAAATTACATCCGCTGTAGCCGATTCCAGCTAATCTGATGAAAGTTCGTCGAACTCCTGGAAAACTGGTACGAATATCTTGTTCTACCGCGAGCCCGGCAGCGACATCGACCTTCTTAAGATTAAATGCCATGTCACAAAAGACATTAAGCGATTCTACTGTTAAAAGTGGGCTGTCTGCCGTCAAAACAAGGACTGGATTATTCATTGGCTGCGTTTTTAATGTCGCAACTACGCTCGTTGCAGGGCTGTTTTTCCCTTCAACGAAAAAAATTCTTTCGCGATGATCTTGAAAGGAACACCACGACACAACTTCAGGATAGGTTTCTATTTCCTGAATTCGGTTGCCGACAATAGTAATTGAGTCAATTTTTTCTGAAGAAACCAATGTCTCAAGAACATAAAGGATCATTGGTTTTTCGTGTATTTGCAGGAGCGCTTTTCTGTTGCGAGGAGCTATCTTGGATATTTCATCCGTTGGCCGATCCCCTGCCAACAAGATGACAGAAAATGTATTTTTATCGCTGGTCACACGGCAACCCTAAACAAAACCTGTTGATATAAAGCGCGTTAAAACGCACCGTGCTTTCCAATCACCTTACCAACGTCCTCGCCCATGATGATTGCATATCGAACGTCAAACTCTTTCTTAAGAGACGCCATGGCTTCCGCGCGAATCGCCGGCCACTGGCTTCTTGGAATCGCTAAAACACCGTCGTCGTCGGCATAAACGTAGTCTCCATTGTTGATCACAACATCACCTATCTTAACCGGACGGTTCATGGCGTGGACAGTGCCTTCGTACTTGATATCGTCGCAATAAATTCCTCGCGCAAAAACTGAAAATTCTAGGCCATTAAGCTCAGCTGAATCGCGAGTAAAACTATCAACGACGGCACCTACGGCGCCCGACCGAATTGCTATGTTCGCGTTAAGATCACCAAAGTACGCCGTATTCTTAACCTCATTTTGAACAACAATCACATCACCGGGTCGAACAAAGTTGTATGTTCCAAGCGCTGTGTATATGCCGTTCCAATCATCGCCTTTACGCAACCTCCTCAGCTCTAACGTCTTCGCCACTCCCAAAACAGAACGCCCGCTCACACGCCTAAATCCAGGCGGAAACAAAGTTTTAACACCTTTTTCCTTGCAAATATCTGCGAGAAGCGAGGAGCAAAGGTGCGGCCGAATAGCATCCAGTTCCGCGTTGTGTACTGCTCGGTAGCCTGCGCAAATTCTTTCGGCCAGCGCGAGATCGTCAGGCCAATTGACGTCAATCGCTTCTTCATCCGTAAGTTCAAATAGATGTACTTTCTCACCAAATCGACGTTTTGGCCGACCCTTGCCTTTGATTTTCTTCACCATATACAGACCCATAGACTCAATAATCGTATCCGGCAGGTCAATCGAATTTGGAATCCGGCCTTCCCCATATGCCGGACGTTTCTTATTCCAGGTGTATTGTTTACGCTTTTGAACGGCGACAAGTGAATCCACACTTTTGCGAGCCTTCAGTTCTCGCACCGCCCTGTCTACAGTTTGCGACGAAATAAATGGACTGGTACACAAACACTGCACATATATGTCAGCATTTACGCGTGCACACTCGTTAGCAAACAACTCGTGACCATCAGTTTTGTTTGAAGCCAGTCTTGGGTCTCGCCTAAGAATCTTGATAGGCAGATCAGAAACCAACTCAACTAAGGTATCTGACTCTGTATCTAGATACACTGTATCAATTTCGGAACATTCGAGAAGTTGCCGTAGCTTGCGTTTAAACAGGTGCTCACCATCTAGTATGGTCGTGTTCTTGTTACGAATTCGGCTACTCTCTCCCTTGGCTGGTACAAATGCCACAACCCGCATTTTGTATTCTCCCGGTTTTTGGTTGATATTGTGCAAGCACAAGTAGTCTATCGTATCGACGGTATATTAATAAATTATTCCAGCATGGTATTCTCGGAAATCCGATGGAACTGGCAGTAATACCCTAAAATTCTGCCATGCGTTGAGTGAACTGGAGCTTTAACAGTAGTGATTATTTTGGATTCTTCGATGCAAACACCTGCCCCGGTACTGCTCTCGGATTATGCGAAGCCTACCTATCGCATTATGTCGGCAGATCTAACTTTCGCACTTGACCCTCGTTGCACACGCGTACGAGCAAAACTCCAGATCGAGAAAACTGAGGATAAAGAATCTACCTGCGATCTTGTGCTAGATGGTGAGAAACTAAAACTAATCCAACTTCGCCTGGATGATCGGCGATTGTCTCCGGACGACTATGTAGCAACTGAGACGTCTTTAACCATCCCCTCCCCGCCCAAGTCGTTCACTTTGGAGTCAGAAGTTGAAATCTCTCCAGAGGGAAATACCGCGTTAGAGGGCCTATATCTATCAAACGGCGTATATTGCACTCAATGCGAACCAGAAGGATTTCGGCGCATTACCTATTTCTTGGATCGCCCAGACGTAATGAGCGTTATCCGCACTACAATAATCGCGCCTAAACGAGAATTTCCAGTTTTACTCTCAAATGGAAATCCGGTGGATCGTGGAGAGTTGGAGGACGGACTTCATTTCGCCACGTGGTATGATCCATTCCCAAAACCTTCCTATCTATTCGCTTTGGTCGCTGGGGATTTAGGAAGTATTGAAGACAAATATGTGACGCAATCCGGACGTAATGTAAAACTGAATATATATGTGGAGAAGGGGAATGAGAGCCGCGCTTTATATGCGATGGATGCGTTGAAGCGCGCGATAAGGTGGGAAGAAGATACTTACATCAGAGAATATGACTTGGACGTATTCAATATCGTCGCCGTGAGCGATTTCAATATGGGGGCGATGGAGAATAAGGGATTAAATATATTTAATGACCGCTTTATTCTCGCTGACCCCGAGACCGCGACGGATACGGACTACTACCTCATTGAATCGATTATCGCTCACGAATACTTCCACAATTGGAGTGGAAATCGCGTTACGTGCCGGGATTGGTTTCAGTTAAGTCTAAAAGAGGGCCTAACAGTATTTCGTGACCAAGAGTTCACCGCTGATATGCGGGACCCCGCCAACAAAAGAATTGATGATGTAAACCTTCTTCGCGTGTCCCAATTCGTCGAAGATGCCGGTCCGTTTGCTCACCCGGTGCGCCCTGACCGATATATGGAAATCAATAACTTCTACACGGCAACCGTCTACCAGAAAGGTGCTGAAGTTATCAGAATGATGAAAACGATACTTGGCAATGACGTTTTTTTAAAGGGGGTAGATTTATACTTTACTCGACATGACGGCCAAGCCGTGACGTGCGACGACTTTGTGGCCGCGCTGGAAGACGCGTCTGGAGTCGACCTTAAGCAATTCAAGCGATGGTATAGCCAAGCAGGCACGCCGCATGTAGACGTTGAGGGGGTGTTCGACGCCAAGGCATCCACCTACACGCTCAAACTTCGCCAGCAGTGCAAGTCGACACCCGGTCAACCTACTAAAGAGCCCTTTCATATCCCCATCGCAATTGGTCTCATCGACGAGCGGGGACGCGATATACCACTCTCGATCCATAACGGGGAAATGGCGAACACATTGGTTTTACAATTGACGAACACCTCGCAAACTTTCGTGTTCAACGGAATTAAGTCTGAAAAGCCACGACTCTCCTTTAACCGAGGTTTTTCAGCACCAATCAACCATACCTTACGTCAATTGCCGTCGGACCAAGCCTTTCTTATGAAGCATGATTCCGATGCATTTAATAGGTGGGCGGCCGGTCAAGAATACTCGACCGGTGTAATTCTCCAAGTACTCGATAGTATTTCAAGGGGAAAAGAAGTGAAGTTGGATCAAGATTTCTTGGTCGCTCTTGACTCTATCGCACATGATTCAGATCTCAACGAAGCATTCAAAGCATCACTTCTGACGCTTCCGAGCGAAGAAATAATCTCCGCTCGAATGATGCCAGAGGACCCCCTTAATCTTTATAAAGCCCGCTTCCTAACTCGACGATATGTGGCGGTAAACTTGGAAGGCGTATTTAGAGCCCTACTCCCGGAACTGGAAACAAAATTATATGTTCCGAACGCATCAGGTATGGGTCGAAGAATGCTCAAACGAGTGGTTCTGTCTTACCTCGCTGCCACAGAGAGCACAAAACACCTAAAGTTTATCAAGGAGCTGTACGACAACGCATCGAATATGACCGAAAAAATGGATGCGTTGAGCATCCTAAATATAACAGACACGGAGTATCGTACCGCGGCGCTCGAGGATTTTTACAATAAATTCAAAGACAACCACCTAGTTGTGAATAAGTGGCTTTCGCTGCATGCCTGTGCACCACTACCGGGCACCTTGTCAAAGATAGAGCAACTTATTTGCCACCCTTTGTTCGATATTAGAAACCCCAACAAAGTTCGCGCGCTTATCGGGACTTTTGCCAGTTTAAATACTATGAATTTCCACGCTCTTGATGGTTCGGGTTACGCCTTCTTGGCGGATCAAATATTAAAAATAGATGCATTTAATCCGCAATCGGCGGCCAGGCTTGTCGCTCCATTGAGCCGATGGAAACGCCATAATCCCGAGCGACGCGTCCAAATGAAATCTCAATTGGAACGCGTCTACAATACGCACCAGCTATCGACGGATGTGCACGAAATGGTTAAGAGGAGCCTGGATGGTTAGAGTTACTTCTAAACCTTTTGGCGAGAGCAGGAACGTATGACGGCGTGGCCGACCGAATTGTAGCGCCGTTCGCTTCAGCCAAGCTCAATATATCTTCCATGTCGTTGCAATAACTCCAAAATTCCTCTTCGTAGTTCCTTTTCCAAAATCCTGGATGAACGCGGTGAGTGACCGCCATTTTTCCCATGTAATCATCTTCATTGGCATGAGACCAAGGTTTCGTTGCAGCGCGGAATGACATTCCGTCACACCCGTAAATATTGATATTTTTGGAGAGGGTAAGAATCACTGGTAACACGAGCATCGTAAAAATATTCGCCGTTGATGCTGTAATAAATTCGTTTTCCAAATTTATATTGAAGACCGCACGACGGTCATTTCCTACTCCAATAATTCGATTTCTCGCGTCGGACGACACTACATGCTGAAAGTAAGGAACGTATCCAAGTTGCGTAATCAGAACTCGCGAAGGATCTTCCATTGCTTTAGCTAACCCCTTCCGGAACTGGCCTGCATACAATGACGGGCCGCAGTGCTGAACCGGGTCGCCGCAAAACAATATCTTTGGCTTTAATAGAGAAAGGGTTAACTGATCTGAAATCGTTGAATTGCAGACGGTTGTCAGTCCAACTTCGGTATCAAATTTTGAGTCCACGACATCCGACAACGATGGACCATTGCCAAATGCGCTAATCGGATGCTCTCGCCATCGTTGCATAGAATCCCGGAACAATTGATAAGATTTATTTACTAACTCCTCCAATTCCTTTTGCTCGAAAAACTGATAAGCAAAGCGAATACTCACCAGAGTTTCTTGTTGAACAGAAGACGGGTCCGCCCAGACCAACTCCGCACCTGTAAGATCGGCTATTCTAGTGGCGGCAGATACAGTTTTAGGATCGCTAGTGTCCCAGATAATTATGCCCTTAACATTTTTAAAATACGCTGAATCAATATCCGTTAAGTCAGTCGATCGAGTTTCAATCAGGTCGATCGACCCGCTGTACAACTGAGCATAGCGTGCGATGTCAGGGTCAAAATCTCGACTAAGATAGACCTTAGCGAGAGTTAGGATTTGCGAGGTATCTAGGAGGGAAAAATCCGCACCGGAGTATGGAAAAATGAGCTTTCCAAGTTTATTTCGCGCTGGCAAAAAATGCCAAATAGCTCGAAATAATTGATCGAATAAGGAGGCGCGGTTAGGGAGGGGTGGAAAAAAAAAGAACGTCCGACATGAACCAAATACTGCGACACGTCGCACTGAAGTTCGACTCAAAAATGCAATCTAATCCAAGTTTTAGTGACTATTTCAAGGCTGGAGTTTAATACCGGCAACTAGGCGGGGCAGTTTTACACACTTAGTAAATTAGAGCATTGACGTACGTTGCGTCGTCTAATCGGGATATTTGAACGCTAAAAGATTACCTCATTGCAATCTCGGCTCGAATGGCTTTCCTCCACACATATGCTTTGGCATCCTAATAAATGTGTTAATTTGTTCAACTTGGGAGTGAAATGGAGAGGTCATTCGATATGGGACACCAAGATTTATGTAAAGCTGTTGGAGCAACAGCGAGTGCGTTGCTCTTGTCAATGTCATTGGTGACGAACGCTTCTGGCGAAGAGACTATGAGTCCTAATGAAGAGTCGAAATTGGCTAGTATCTTGGCAGGCGACCACCGTAACGATAGTAATGCGGCGCGCGACAAATATAGAAACCCATCTGAAGTATTGAAATTCTTCCGCTTGAAAGAAGATATGGCTGTTATGGAGATTTGGCCGGCAGGGGGATGGTGGACAGAAGTTCTGGCTCCGTTTTTATCGGAGAGCGGACGCTATGTGGCAGCGCACTATCCTGCGGAAGGAGGGCCCGAATTTTTCAGTCGATCGCTGAATTCCTTCAAGGAAAAGTTAGCGAGCCACCCTGAAGAGTATGGGAATGTCGAAATAGCGACGTTGATGCCAAACATGGGGCAATCAGAGCCCGTTGAACCTGGATCGATGGACTTGGTGCTAACATTTCGTAACGTTCACAATTGGATGTCTCAAGGCTCTACGTCCGAAATGGTAGAGGCCATGCACACGGCACTAAAACCTGGTGGGTATCTCGGAGTTGTCGAGCATCGCGCATCAACAGACCAGCCCCAAGATCCGAAAGCGCAGTCGGGATACGTCCGCGAAGACTACGCAATACAAATGATGGAAAATGCGGGATTCAAACTTGTCGCGAAATCCGAAGTAAATGCAAACCCGAAAGACACTAAGGATTACGAAGGCGGTGTTTGGACTCTTCCACCAGTCCTTAGAAATGGGGACGAAGATCGCGAGAAGTACGCGGCTATCGGTGAAAGTGACAGATTTACGCTTCTCTTTCAGAAAGCTGATAACTAGTTACGTCATACTATCGACTTTGAATGCTTAAAAAAACGGTGGAAATAGCGATCGCTATTTCCACCGTTTGCTCTCTACGGATCAGTTTTAGCTGCCGTCCGCACTCGCACGGCAGAATTGATTGTTCTGCTTAAGCCTAATACAAGCGGCTTCAGCGTCGACAACCGAGTTGAAAGTTCCCGCCATAAGTCGGTAGAAAATCCCTTGATCTGGACCAAGGTCAATCCTTCGAACGATTGGTTGTAATTCTCCTAAAACACTCTGGTTTTGTTGGAGAACTTGATCCCACCCTCGCAATGCGGATGCCTCGGACCGAAATGATGCAATATGTAGGACAGGCCCAGTAACTTGGGACTGCACTTGATTGGCTTCATTGTTTGGCTCTGGCGATGCGCCGTTGGATGGCGTCCCGGTCACGACTTGAGTTGAAGTTACTTGGGTTGTCTGTACAGGAAAGGAGCCGGTTCTTAGAAACTGTTCAACCGCCTCCTTTTCCGCCTCAAACTCTGACATGTTGATTAGGTTATTTCGTCTAAACCTCTCTAGATGCCCAATGATCGCAGCCCCTGACAATACATCTGCAGGAGGAGGCTTTGGGATATCTCTTTGTTCCGGTCTCTCGGGCAACAACGCATTTAGAATCATTGTTCGTTCCAACGCATGTTGCTGGGCCGTTATCGCACGCATCTCAAATGCCCGCTTCAAGGCCGCCAAGCGGGCAACAATGGCGTCAGTGCTCGGGACAGATCGACCAAGACCAGCCGCAGCGGGATCGTGGGTGTAAGGCAGGAGAGCACCCACATTCGTATTTCGGCGAGACAAATATTCCTGACTGGTAATCAGATCTTCTTCCTGAAGTCGCATCAACGTTTCGAATCGGCGAACAACATTCATTTCTGCTGGCGTTAGTGGAATTTGACCCAATGCTGGTGACTCCGCCTCCACAGTCGGCGGCATCGCCGACGCCGGAATAAATTCCCGAGCGCCTACCTGTGTTTGGGAATTGGAAGAGCTAATTATGACTGTGCCGTCGACACGATCTGAAAATGATGAATTGTCTTCCGGTAGAGGTTCAGAGACAAACGTATTTTCATTTGACTCGCGTCCGACTTGCGTTTGTACATTCGTTGGCGCGGACTCAGGTGGCGCAGAGAACTCCTCTGTCCCCAACGCAATCGAGGGCGTGTCCGCCATCTCACTCGAATTGGAAGAACTTGCTTTAGCGTCGCGCTCAGGGGACGCAACTGCAACTTCTGTAGGCTCGGGCGCAACCAATTGCTGGGGAGAATCTGAAGTAAGGCTGCCTAAGGGTACACGCCGGGATCCCTCACCACCCTGCTCTACTACATCGCTAGGCTCAACCGAGAGAAGGTCTTCGGTAAAAGTGTCTTCCGTCGCTGACGTATTGATTGGTGCGAGCTCACTTGCTTCAATGGGCGCAGTCGAGGCCGAATATGAAACATCGCCTAATGGTAGGGCCGAAAGCCCAGCACATGCACTAAGGCACGTGCTCGCAAGAATTGCCACCAAGAGTCGCGTACCAAGTGTTTTTACATGGTGTTTAGGCACCATTGATCCCAATCCAGCTACTTCACTGATTTTATCACCTCAAGCCCATATTGACGGTGACCTAGATCGCTTAAAAAGTAGTTAAATAGGGTGCAAATTCAAGCATATAGATACGCTTTGGGCAACGAGGAAAGTGCGCTAAACCGCGCCGCAAAAGGTACACGGTTCATTCTTTCGCACATAAAAAGACCCACCGCATTACACGGTGGGCCAGTAAAGAGGAGAGGACCGATAACAATCCAAACGGGCCCAAAAGCCCGTTGTGAAAACTTTGCGCTGACGGGAAAGCCTCCCCCTCAAGCCCCAATTCTCACAATGAGAATTATGTCAAATAATTATTGCTTATGTCAATAGCTTTTTTACTCTTTTTAAAGAGCAATATGAATCAAGAGAAAGTCGAAACTCATCTAAGAGCCGATCGACTCGCACAGCAAATTCTAGTGCGATGCGTCTCGGATCTGCATTCTTCTCAACGATATTTCTCGTCAGATCCAACCTTAAAAGCCGCGGCGCTTTGACCACTATCGCCTTAGCCTCGCTCACAGCCCAGGGTTTATAGCGCGCGCACCAGACCTCCATTTCACGATCGCTCATTCGCGCAAATGGCGATCGCGCCTGTTTTCTGCCCGGCATGGGACTAGATAAACCTAATTTCGCTTGAGGCAACATGCCCCGCTGAAGAGCGCGCCACATATAGGTAAGCTCGTGTGCCGCTGACTCTTGGTCAGCCGTGATGAGATCTTGGTCGAGCAAACACTGCAGAATATCGGGCTTGAGCTTAGCCACCGTTTCCGGCGTCGGCCCCGAGATCCTCATTGCGCCGGGGCCGCCCCCTCTTACTCCTCTGAGCTGCTCGAGTCGTATGAAATTTCCCAAATCCTCGCGTAATTGCCATTGCTATCCCTCTCATGTGAACTCCACCAGAACTAAATGTGGCGGCGAAACACGGGAGGAACCCGCTAAACCTTGTAAGAAAGCGAAGGACAAATAAATTGCGCATATTGTTAGTTATTTTTACGCGTAATTATTGCAAATTGTAGCGTATTTTTAAGCATACTCAATGGCAATTCGTTTACGCGTCACGTGAAACCCATGGATGGAAACGGTCCGAAAGATCCCACAGCTACGGCGGAAGTTTCTGCGCATCAGCAACAAACCCGTCAGCTTGTCGGCGCGATGATGAAGCTCACAGGTTTATCAGCAAGCGCGTTAGCGAGCGCGGCTGGATTAACACCGTCGACGATCAACCGTTTCATGCATCGTCCGGTGCGCCACACCCTTAGTCAAAGCACGATGCTTGCGCTGATGACGGAAACTCTCCTGCATCTCAAAAACTTAAATCCGGAAGCGGTGGATCTTGATGCGTTGACGATATTGACACCCGCGATTGCGATATACGAACGCGGAATTCTTGAATACGCACCCGACGTTGCACCTGTCATTGAAATGGCGAAAAACACGGGTAACCCCGGTCGAAAGCCGAGTTATTTAGCAACGCACAATGTAGACGATTTGCCGGTTCTTATGGGTTCATCGCAGGGAATAGATGTGAACGCCGCTAATTTTTACTAATGCACCCCTTCGAGCGGCGCGTCCATCCTTCCTGCAAGGCGACGCAAAAGCGTTTGCGATCTTGATGCCGGATGAAACTATGTTTCCCCGTTTTGTGGTCGGAGAAATGCTTTACGTAAGCCCCGCCCGCAGCCTTACGGGGGAAAACATAGATGTTGTCCTCGAACGCTCAGCTGGTGGGTTTATTGTAGGAAGATTGGCGGCGATAACGAGTAAATCTGTTCGATTGGGCTTACTCAGCCCCAATACGCGGGAGTCGTTCGATCGGAATCAGATCAGCGGAATTTACCGAATCGTCGGGACGCAAAACCTGGCTGGTTAGGTGACATCATTCAGGATTCTGGCACGTTCCAGGACCGCAGAGCTGAACCATGATCTCGGCTGACTTAAACCGAACGATATCATCGAAATGGGCAACTCCTGATAGACTCCTAAAGTCACCAAAAGCAAACACTGCGTCATCATCTGAATTTTCGTCCTGTCCGCCACCGCCACCGGTTTGCCCATAAATATCGTTGGTCGTTACACCAGTCGAAGATGTCAAAGCCAAAGATTTATCCGGGCCGCTGCTGACGAGAACGTACGCTGCATTAGTAATTGTCGTTGCACTATCATTGTCATTAACCGTCACGTTTCCAGTAGGGTAGGTCGTCCCGCAGCGATCCATTCCAGCGGTATCCTGCAATCCAGCAGCCGCTGTGCAGGGAGTACCAACTCCAACGTAGTAGCGGATGCGATCACCCCAGCCATCAGTCGCGAACTCCTCTGATAATCCAAGGGTACGCCATGGCACAACAGCATCAATAAGCCGACAAGCGGTAGCAGTGCAATTCCCTCCGACCAAACCGCCAGTATCGAAAGATCTTCCGAAATTGTTGTCGGCTCCTGTCGATGACAACGAACCATCTGTCGGGCAAGGCAGACAAGAAAATTCCTCAACGTAGGACTGTAGGGCTTGCTCAATTAGGTCCAATCGCTCACCTGTTGTTTGAGATCTCCTAGAATCGAAGATGGCACCAACTATCGTCAGACCACCGACGGATATTAATCCAACTATAACCACAAGGATTGCGACCTCGACCAGCGTAAATCCGCGACTTTCTCTCACAGTACCATCTCCCTGGGAACGTAGAGATTGTATCCGCGATACTTGCCGTCGGTCCAGATCTACCTGTATTTCCTGGAGTTAAGGCCTGAGGTGCCTGCTCAACCGATCCGATTCCAAACTCTGAGACCAGCAATACCAGAAACTCACGGAGTTTCCGTTACCCTCGCTTTTGATCAAGTATGAACTGTACCACCTTGTCAATATCCTCCTCCAGCAAGAGAATATTGTTCATGGCTCCATGAGGCAGTTTTAGAAACCGGCGCAACTGTTCGGGATTGGTGGTAGATTCATTGGCTACCGTCACAAAATCTGGCGGTGCGCCGTCCTGTCTAGCGCGAAGTTTTTCGTCGGAGCCCCTCTGACTAATCACATGGCATTGCGCACACATACTCTGGGCGAGCTGTTGTCCCGTAAGGGTTTGATGAGATTCAGTAGCACACGATGCAATTAAACCAGCTATCGCGGTTAAACCAAGAGTGCGAAATATCATTCTTTGCTCCTAATGAAACGATCCCAAATTTCGACTTTATCATCGATTGGGCATCTATTTCTTTCCACTCCACCACGAAATGAATCCAAGTCCGCCGACAAAACTTGCGAATGCCAAAATAATCAGGACTCCGTATAACGTTTCACTAAACATACTACGATGACTCCTAGCCAATAAGAATTCTGGAATACTCCGCACGCGAGACTCTCACCCTCGTTATGTAAATCGAGTAATCACTGAGAACATTGACCGGCGTCAAAATTAGGATGGGCTGATATTTAGATATGATAATAGTGAGACTTAATTTACTATCACTTGTAACTTGGCATATAAAATTGATAGTTTCCTTTAGGTCATTAACAATAACGTGAGCTAACTTGCGATGCGCTTCTTAGCTTCGATTGCTTTTCTTGCATTATTGCAAGTCAACGGAATAGCGCTTGGGCAAGACAACGACCCGGTGGCAGGCTTGGCGCTGGCACGTCACATTTGCGCTGACTGCCACCTTGTAGCCGGACCCAATCCTAAATCATTGCAGCGAGGCCCTTCGTTTACGGAGTTGAAGAATCGACCGGGCATTTCTGCCGTGTATCTTCAGGATTTTCTAAAAAAACCACATGGCGAAATGCCACGCGTTCCCTTAACAGCGAATGAGATCAATGACCTAATCTCCTACATCCTTATGGTAGACAATTAAGAACTAGTGATGGCACACACACGCTTACTTCATCAAATAAGAGAAGAAGGTGTGATTTTGATTCACACTTTCTACAATTTTGATACGCGTCAATGCATCAATGCACTTAGCGTCTAATTTTCCCATCATGTGAACTCGCGCTGGAGTATTTTTATGCGAATATTTGCACTCGCTGTCTTCGTCTTAAGCACCTTTTCGCATGCTAGCGTTGCCCAAAAATATCCAGGAAGCATCGCGGATGGTTATATGTTCGCCCTCGAGATGTGTTCTGAATGCCACGTTGTAGCGGCTGATCAAGATAAGCCGGCTACCGATGCCGTGCCTACATTTACCGCTATTGCGGCCGACCCGGCAGTGACGGAAATTAGCCTTCGGGCTTTCCTACAAACGCCTCACGCCGAAATGCCAAATTTTATCCTCTCTCGAATTCAAACCGACAATATTATTAGCTACATTCTGAGTTTGAGAGACTAGGCAGATACGAGTCCAAAGGTTTCTATAAACTATTGATATAGGCCAGTAGATCTTCGATTTCGTCCGCTGAAAATGCAAGGGCGGGCATGTTATTGTCGTGACCAGTGACAATACCCTCTGCAAGTGCTTCCTCTAAATAAGATACCGGCCATTTTTCTTTAAAGCTGGACAGTGGCGGCGCGACAGCTCCTTCATCCGTGGCGTGATGACACCTCATGCAATGTTGCTCCGCCAACACTCTTCCTTCGCTTTCATCGGCCGCAATACCTAAATGGGACTGTATTGTCACCGCCTGTATACTCACAAGCATACAACCAGCAATCCGTTGAACTATTCTCATTGGGGATGCCAATCAGTCACGGACGCAACTCTGAAGGTCCGTTGCTGGCCATCATGTTCGGTCACCGATACGTATTCCCCCGGGCAAAAAGCGTGGCTAGAAAAACGAAAAATCGCTTCATCATCCTCCTCTCCGGGAGCATAGGAAAACATCCATTTTCCTCCTGATGTACGAATTAACAAACCATGTTCGACAACTTTGTCATCTTCTAGTCGCCTTACCGCACAAAGCAATTTTTGTTCTTCCCACTGGCTTTCATCCAAATGCCCAGATAAATCCAAAGGCGCTCTGAACTCATACGCATGGCCCGAATCTCCGATAGGATTTTCAGGGGAGCGCGCCAATTCTAAGCGAATATTTTTGATACTCATGATGTTGGTAAATCCAATTTTCAAACAGTATTCAATTCTTGCATAACATGTTCTCCACTAATCGCTTTGATCTGTATCAATGATAAACGTGGTGCCGAAGGCTAGCGTTAGATTTTGGGAGAAGGAAAGAAATATGAATGTCGCTGATTTTATGCGCATAGATGTAGTGACCGCACGACCCAATATGAAGGTGGTAGACGTTGCCAGCCAGATGGTCCGTAGTCACGTCAGCGGGATGCCGGTTGTGGATGAAAATGATAACGTCATCGGAATTGTGAGTGAGGGCGATTTACTTCGGCGTGCCGAAGCGGGGACAAATCATCACCGCCCGCGTTGGCTTCAATTCCTAATGGGGTCGGCCCGCCTAGCTGACGAGTATGTTAAATCCCATGGACTGAAGGTGAAAGATGTAATGACCAGTAACGTCGCTACGGTTGACGCTGCAGATACACTTGATACCGCGGTCGATTTAATGGAAAAACGGGGTGTAAAGCGATTGCCCGTTGTTTCAGATGGCAAACTTATAGGAATACTTAGCCGTGCCGATGTTCTCGCCGCCTTTGTTTACAACGTCCGCGCATCAAAAACTGGCGGCAAATCAGACGGAAAAATTCGCCAAGAAATTCTTGAGGCTTTTGAAAAAGAAAAATGGTTGCGGGGTGATCGCTTAACCGTTGTTGTTCGGGAGGGACTCGTTGAGCTTAGCGGGATAGTTATATCTGAAAAGGAGCGCAAGGCACTCATTGTCATGGCTGAAAACGCTGAGGGAGTAAAAGGCGTTTCGGATAAATTGACCTTTGTGGATCTCGTCACTCTTACACCAAGAATATGAAACAAGGTGTCAGTATTTTCCTCATGGAAAACAGAACATTCTCAGAGTCCAATATCTAATCCTGCCGCCAATGCTGCACGGATCAATCCGGACAGATTTCGGACGCCCATTTTCTCCATTACCCTGCCGCGATGAACTTCAACCGTTCTGGGCGAAATTTGAAGTTCGTGCGCAATGACTTTATTCGCATGGCCAATAATTAGCAGATTCAAGACTTGGCGTTCCCTCGCCGTTAATAACGCCAAGCGTTCCTTTGCGACTTCAACCGACAGCGCATGTTCTTGAGCTTCAGTTGCGATATTTAAACCTCGCTCGATGCTCGCCAAAAGCACATCGTCGTCAAAAGGCTTTTCGACAAAGTCTAGCGCACCTGCCTTCATCGCTCTTACTGCTAGGGATACGTCCCCATGCCCGGTAATCACGATAACAGGCATGCGTATTTTTCTTTTGATGATTTCCTCCTGCAAAGCTAAGCCGTCCATTCCTGGCATGCGGATATCGGTGACCAAACAACCGACAGCGTTATCTTCAATACTGTCGAGAAAATCTCCTGCCGAACTAAAATCATCGACCTTAAATCCAGCCGCCTCTATTAATGCGCGCAAGGAATCGCGTACGATCGGATCGTCATCGACCACAAACACTTTTTGCTCAGCCACTGTTATCCTCAGTTCCATCAGCAGTTATAATTGGAAGAGAAAAACGAAAAATTGCACCACCCTCAGAGATATTGTCTGCGGAAATATGTCCTCCATGGGCATCGACGATGGTTTTGCAAATGGAAAGGCCGATCCCTAATCCGTTTTGCTTAGTTGTCACAAAGGGTTGAAAGAGTTTCTCTAGAACCTCACTTGATACCCCTGGGCCTGAGTCCGTAATGCTCGTAACGACAGTTTGGCTGCGGCTGTCTAGACTCGTGGCGATGTATAAGTGTCGTTGAGATTCGCCTTGTAACGCTTCAACACCATTTCGTACTAGATTCAGAACCACCTGCTGAATTTGCACTTTATCGATGGATACGTATGGCAACCCAGCCTGCAAATCGGTATACACAGCAATCTCCGCCTCCGCCGCACCAACTAAAGCCAACTCAAGAACGCCCTCCACAACTTCGCTCATGTTCTCGGCAGTACGCTGAGATTCACCTTTTTGTATGAAGTCTCTGAGACGTTTAACGATTTGACCCGCACGTAGGGTCTGCTCCTTTGCTTTATCCATAAGGCCCTGCGCCCTAGGGACACTTGGAGAGAAGTCGTGTTGCGCAGAGCCTAGTGTTCGCGAGGCCGCTTTTACGTAATTCACGACCGCGGTAAGCGGTTGATTGAGTTCATGTGCTAATGCAGACGCCAACTGACCCATGTCACTCAATCTGGAGACGTGAAGAAGCTCTGAGCGAATGCTTTTTAATTGACGTTCCGCTGTATAACGCTCGGATAAATCATGAATAATCCCAACAAAAATACTCTTTCCTTTAAGTAGACCCTCGCCCACAGATAAATACATTGGAAAAGTTGAACCGTCTTTCCGGCGTCCAGTCACCTCTCGGCCATATCCAATAATTTTTTTAACACCGCTGGCTTGGTAGTCCGCCATGTATTGATCGTGCTGATCACGATACGGCATCGGCATAAGCATTTTCACGTTCATCCCGAGGACTTCTGTCGAATCGTATCCGAATAGCCGCTCGCAAGCAGGATTGAAAGCTTCCACAAGTCCCGACGAATTTGTCACGATGATTCCATCGACCGCGGTTTCCATGAGAATCTCGAATTGAACTTTCTCAACGTCCATAGAAAAACGATTCCACGCCAATTAACCCGATAAGTAAAATAACGTACGTATTTCCCCCTATTTTGGAAAGCCCACCAGCGGCCTAATTCTAGTTCTATTAGAAAACATACGCCGATAGGGGGAAACATTGTTCGAATCGCACATTCAAATAACGCCTTCGCCTTCGGCATTGCAGACTGGATGGCAAACGCGCAACACGCGGCACGAAAAATTCTCGCCGAAAGGCCCGTTCGACCTTCTGGACCCGAGGGGAACTGTGATCACGCTGAAGCGTGGACAGGTCATATATTCAGAGGGTGAAGATGCCGAATATTTCTACAAGCTGGTAACTGGAAGCGTCAGAACCGTCAAACTCCTGTCAGATGGACGTCGCCAAGTGTGTGAATTTCTTCTTCCGGGGGAACTCCTGGGGCTAGACTCCCGGGGCGAGTACTACTTTTCCGCAGAAGCAGTAACGAAAACAACGCTCATTCGATATGCACGCCACAATGTAGAAACGCTAATTGAGGAAGATACAGAGGTAGCCCAGCAGGTACGAATGCTAGCTTCCCACGACCTCCAGGACGCCTACGAACGTATGGTTCTTATGTGCCATAAATCAGCGCAACAGCGTGTAGCCTGGTTTCTCTTAGATATGGCGGATCGTTCTGGAACCAGCGATGATAGTTTTGTCGTTCTGCCCATGACCCGAGCAGATGTTGCAGATTACCTAGGAATGGCCCTCGAGACCGTAAGCCGAGTGATTAGCAACCTTAAGCGGAAAGGCATTATCGCGTTGGAAAACGTTAATAGGATCACATTTATCGACAGGAATTTGCTGGAACGAACATGCGGAGAAATTTGAGGAAATTGATTTCCCACCCAGCAGCTAAAATCCGATATTCAGCACCTATTAAATCTCACCTAGACAAAGCAAGGCCGAGTACTTGCTGCACTGGAAACCCTACCTAAACCCCTTCTCCAGACAGTAGGGTGATCAACAAGAGAATAGGATTTACTTCCAGTTTGCAGTGGTAGCGGAGGAGGGATTTGAACCCCCGACACGCGGATTATGATTCCGCTGCTCTAACCAACTGAGCTACTCCGCCCCAGTGCAATTATACTACATACGTCTAAGGACGCTGGGTTTTAAGTGCGAGCCGGGAAATTGTCAAACGATCGGATTACTTAAGCATTCGGCTCAAAAAATACCTCTACTGGTCGACTGATTCGGCGGCCGAAAGAGCGCGTCTTAGATTATGCGGCTTTGACGATGCATTCTCACTTGAGGATGTATTGCGGCTAATCCATCCGCCTCCCAAGACTCTCTCGCCATCATAAAAAACACATGCTTGGCCAGGCGCAACAGCTGCCTCAGGGCTTGCCAGAGCAACTCTCGCCTCCGATGTAACAGAGTCATAAAAAATAGTAGCCGGAACAGGATTGTGGGTACTCCGATGTTTGACCTCAACACTTATGCCTTCAGATTTTTCCGCTTTAGGTTCTCCCAGCCAATTCACTGAATGGACTCGGAATGAGCGCTGCAACAGTGCCTCTTTCGGGCCGACCGTAACTTTAGCCGACTCAGGATCAATCTTTGTCACGTAAAGGGGTTCGACTTCGCCCCCCAGACCTAGTCCCCTGCGTTGCCCTACAGTAAAATGAATAACGCCTTCGTGGCGACGAAGAACACGGCCATCGATATGTACGATTTCACCTGGAGTTAATGCCTCGGGTCTCAATTTCTTAATTACGTCGGAATATCGCCCCTCCGGCACAAAACAAATGTCCTGACTGTCACCTTTCTCCGCGACGTGAATCTCCAATTGCCTTGCCAGTTCCCTTGCCTCGGCCTTTGTGAGGTCCCCAAGGGGAAATCGGAGGAAATCTAATTGTTGTCGCGTTGTCGCGAATAGAAAATAACTTTGATCTCGCCCCAGATCAGTCGCTCTATGTAACTCCACACCGTCAGCTGTCTCCACTCGCCGAACATAGTGACCCGTTGCTAATGCATCTGCATCCAAATTCTTGGCCGCCTTGTAAAGGTCGCGAAATTTTACTGTCTGATTGCAAAGAACGCAGGGAACCGGGGTCTCGCCACGTACGTATGAGTCGGCAAAGCTATCTATGACATCGGACTTGAAGGTAGCTTCATAGTCCAGAACATAGTGAGGTATTCCAATCTTATCAGCGACACGACGCGCATCGTAAACATCCTGTCCTGCGCAACAGGTTTTCGATTTAGCTACAATCGCGCTATGATCGTACAGCTGCATGGTTAATCCAACCACATCATAACCCTGCGATTGCAGCAGTGCCGCCGTTACGGAACTATCAACACCGCCAGACATCGCTACTACAATACGGGTAGCGCCAGCAGGTTTAGGGAAACCCAAAGAATTGACACGATCTGAATTCATGGTGCGAAAATAGGCCTATGGCAGAACTTTTATGAACAGGTACTCGTAAAAGATGAACTCTATTCACGCCATCATATTGCGGGTCGTCGACGGCAATTTTACCACCAAACCATCAAGATCATTACCGACTGAAATCTGGCACCCAAGACGCGATGTTTCCGTAACACCATAAGTTAAATCTAACATATCCTCTTCTGATGTCGACGCAGACGGCAGTCTATTAACCCAACTTTCGTCGACTATTACGTGACATGTTGAGCATGCCATAGATCCCTCGCACGCACCTTCCATGTCAATGCCACCGAGATGAGCCGCTTGCAACACGGTATAATTCGCGGGAACCTCGACGCCCTTGCGCTGCCCATTTCTCTCAATAAACACAACCTTCGGCATTTGATTTTCCAATAACCCTAAATTTAATCAACGCTCTTAATGTACAGATTTATTTCCTGCGGCTTGAGACCAAACGTTAAGGAATCGGTCCACATCTGCATCCGTGTTGTTGCGACCAAGGCTAACCCGTATTGCACATTTTGCATCTTCGTTAGAAATATTCATTGCTAGCAAGACGTGAGAAGGCGCCACTTTGCCCGAAGAACAAGCCGATCCCGCGCTGACAGCGATATTTTCTAAATCCAACTTCATTAACTGATGTTCGCTGGGTATACCCGGAACAAGTACACAACTGGTGTTGCAGAGTCGTTCAACGTCAGAACCAACTATAATCGCTTCGGGAAACTTTTGGCGTATTTCAGATTCCAATCTGTCCCGAAGATTTTTCACCCTCTCTATTTCATTTCTCGCGTCAGCGTAAAATTTGGCAGCGATACCAAACCCAACAATACCCAACACATTTTCGGTCCCCGCGCGGCGTCCCCTTTCCTGCCCCCCTCCCAAAATCTCAGCTGAAATCGGGAGATTGTTATTTAAAATTAAGGCTCCCACTCCCTTCATCCCACCAAACTTGTGAGCAGAAAGCGTGACGAGATCAACACCGAGGTCTGACACGTCGAGTTGCGCCTTACCTGGCGCTTGAACGGCATCACAATGAGTTAGAGCGTCATACTTTCGTGCGAGGTCTACCACCGCAGAGATCGGTTGAACTACCCCTGTTTCGTTGTTGGCATACATCGTCGAAATGAGGACTGGGCTACTACAGCGTTGGAGCGCCTCCTCTAATGCGTCCAACTTAATCTGCCCATTTGCATCGACCGGAATACGTTGATCTACAGCGACATGCGCTAAAACCGAAGGATGTTCCACAGCCGACGCCATAATCGACTTGCATCGACCTGAATCTAGTAATCCTTGCAACGCCAAGCCATTGGCTTCGGTTCCGCCCGATGTAAAGACGACGTCTCGAGCATTTGCGCCAATCAGTTCAGCGACCGAGTCTCGAGCCGTTTCCACAAGGGCTCTTGCCTCACGACCCCGCCGATGTATTGAGGACGGATTCCCAAATGAGGACAAACACTTTAGGACCGCATTGGCCACCTCGGGCAGCACGGGGGCGGTGGCATTGTAATCAAAATAGATCGGATTTTTATTTTGCGTATTCATCGCCGCAGTTTGTATTGATTGAACCAAGTTGAATTTCATTAAAACATTGATTTATATATGTTTTTTCCCGCCATATTGAAAATGCCAACGGACCAAAACCATTAAGAATCCTGTCAAATAGGGGCTTTCCGCTAATTGGCAATCCCCTCCTACCACCGTTTCATTTGCACGAAACGGTCTCATCCCCTAAATAACCCGCCATCGTCATCGATGCAGAGATGCACCAATTCAACATTTTTCCGCCATGAAGGATAGCCATGCCTGAAGTCATTTTCGCCGGCCCTGACGGCCGCTTGGAAGGACGCTACCACCACAGCGAAACCCCGCGCGCACCCATCGCGGTTATCCTCCACCCACACCCGCAACATGGTGGAACCATGAATAATAAGGTGGTGTACAACTTGTACTATATCTTTGTTCGTAGGGGATTCTCTGTCCTGCGATTCAATTTTCGTGGCGTAGGTCGATCGCAGGGAGAATTTGATAGTGGCCTTGGAGAACTCTCTGATGCGGCATCCGCTCTTGATTGGCTGCAATCAGTGAATCCAAATGCACCCGCATGCTGGGTCGCCGGGTTTTCTTTCGGAGCATGGATCGGTATGCAATTGCTGATGCGCAGGCCCGAAATTGAAGGGTTTATCTCCGTTGCCCCGCCCGCAAATATGTATGATTTCGCTTTTCTAGCGCCCTGCCCCTCGTCTGGCTTAATTTTGCAGGGGACAGAAGACGATGTTGTACCAGAGCCATCAGTTGAAAAGTTGGCCAACAAATTAAAGATGCAAAAAAATATTACGATCGATTACCAGTTAGTTAAGGGTGCGAATCACTTTTACAACGATCATATGGATGAAATGGTCGACTCTGTTAGTTCGTATTTGGACATGCGGATGAATTCTCCAAGTGTTTTACCCGGGCGCAAGAAATCTTCTGCGTAGAAATATCCGTTTAGGGCTCAACCAACCGTCCACCAGACATTGGTGAGTGCACGCCGGTCGTTCCCGGAAACGTTATAGGTAATTGTCGGACGCCGCGCACTGCCATATAGGCAAACGCTTGCGCCTCGATTGCATCACCGTCCCATCCCATTTCTTCCACCGGACGAACTAAAAGTTCAACTCGCCGTTCTATTGCCGCCATGAGAGTTGGATTGCGACGACCGCCACCCGTAACAAAAATCGACCTTGGCCGTTGTGGACAATGTTGTAGCGCTAAATAAATACATTCTGCGGTAAGCGCGACGAGGGTCGCCGCACCATCTTCCACGCCAAGTGAACTAATTGCTCCAATTTCGAAGTTAAACCGGTCTAAGGATTTTGGGGGAACCTTATCGAAGTACGGATTTGAAATAATGTCTTTGACAATGTCTGGCCGAGAAGAACCGCGAGCCGCTATGGCGCCATCTCTATCCATACTCAATCCACACAAATCATTTACCCAGTCGTCAATCAGACCGCATCCAGGACCGGTATCAAACGCCAATAATTCCTGGTGCGGACCGATCCACGTTATATTCGCTACGCCGCCAATATTCACGATAGCAGTCGGCAGTTCCGTTTTTCTTGCCAGTAAGCCATGAAAGACTGGAGCAAGTGGCGCTCCTTCACCGCCCGACTCCACATCCTTTTGTCTAAAGTCAAATACCACTGGAGTTGAAAGAGCCTTTGCGAGCTGAACGCCGTCTCCCATCTGCCAGGTTTGTTTTTCCTCAGGACGGTGCCAGATAGTTTGGCCGTGAAACCCGATCAAATCTATGTCCGCAATAGGTCGATCCATACTCGACAATAGTGATTCGATCGCTTGCTTATGCAAATCCGTTAACTCTCGTTCCAAAGCAACAACCTCTGGCGAAGAGTCTCTCTCGGGTGCCGCTTCGATAAATTGGCCCAACCGTTGTCTGAACGCAGGTTCATAGGGCTGCGAGCGGAATGGCCCCAACGACACCCAATCTTCGCCATCGGTCTCAACGAAAGCGGCATCGATACCATCCATTGACGTTCCACTCATCAAGCCAATTACGCGCTGAGGTTCAAATAAGGGTTCACCAGGCATGTCGCGCGTTGTTCCTATGTGTTGGGTGTGATAATGAGCGACGCACAAACGAAAATTCTCAAGTTACGTCGGCGGGATAATTAGCTTCCAGCAATTCTTAAAGTTTGATCGAGTGTGGACGCCACAATGGCAATTTACAAGTCAGAACTAATTCATACCCTCGCTGAACGCGGGTTCTTACACCAGTGCACCGATATTGAAGCTCTTGATCAACTGGCTTCAAGCCGTTCAATAACAGGATACATTGGATTTGATGCGACTGCCGATAGTCTGCATGTGGGCAGCTTGACTCAAATTATGATGTTACGGCGCATGCAGGAAACCGGGCACCGCCCGATCGTACTTATGGGAGGCGGAACGACGAAAGTTGGTGACCCCTCCGGTAAGGATGAAATGCGTGGATTACTGGAAGACGAAACGATTTTAAAAAATATCGATTCCATACAAAGTATCTTTAGTCGATTTTTGGAGTTTGGAGAAACCACTCCTAAAGCTGTGCTAGTGAACAATGCGGAATGGCTAGAAGATTTACACTATATTCCGTTTTTGCGGGACGTCGGCAGACATTTTACAATCAATCGAATGTTAACGATGGACAGCGTGAAGCTGAGATTGGACCGACAACAGCCCCTCACTTTTTTAGAATTCAATTACATGATTCTGCAGGGATACGATTTTGTCGAGCTGCACAAACGTTACGGGTGCACACTGCAGCTAGGGGGATCAGATCAATGGGGCAACATTATTCAAGGAACTGATCTCGGTCGCAGACTCATTAATGCCGAACTGTTTGGTTTCACCTGCCCCCTGATCACAACGTCCTCCGGCGCGAAAATGGGAAAAACTGCCGCGGGCGCGGTTTGGCTAAAACCTGAGAGATTGAGTCCTTATGACTACTACCAATTTTGGCGAAACACCGAGGACGCCGATGTTGGTAAATTTTTGAAGTTGTTCACTGATCTGTCGTTGGACGAAATTGCCAAGTTGGAGACGCTAGGCGGCTCTGAAATAAATGAAGCTAAAAAGATACTTGCGTCAGAGGCCACAGCAATGCTCCACGGTCGACAAACAGCAGACAGCGCTGCTGAAACCGCGCAACGCACTTTTGAGCATGGTGGAGCTGGTGATGATCTTCCAGCTGCAGAAATTACAACCGCAGAGTTAAGTGATGGAATACTTGTCCTAACTCTATTTCAGCGCACCGGACTCACCGCGAGCAACGGTGAGGCACGCCGTCTGATTCGAGGGGGCGGCGCGAAAATTAATGACACTAAAATATCTGATGAAAATCTTAGAGTTGGTTCGGAATCCGCCTCGAATGGCTTTATAAAGTTGAGCGCGGGCAAAAAACGCCACGCCATCGTGCGAGTAGTATAGAGAATAATTGTATTTTGCACATTATGGTCGGGCAATATCCTCTTGATGCTCCGGTGAACTCGGATTAGCGGCATCATCTGATTCTATAGACTCACGCTCGTCGTTGGGTTCGAATATATCGAAAATTCGCCTTAGGAAGCCCGGTGTTAGAGCTGCGAGAGGATTAACGGTTGGTTCCACTGTGGCGACGTCGCCACGGTAACTATATGTGGCCGCAAATATGCCGCCGCCCTTATCTCCAGCATTTAGGACATCCCCAAGAATTGGAATGGAATTAAGCGCTGAATTCAGAGCGTATGCCGGTATTAAAGTTCCATCAAAGTTCATCGTTGCATTTTCAAAATCGTAATATCCCTCTCCCGTTAAACCCAGCGAGCTGCCATACATTTCCCCATCCTCAATGGACAAACTTGAGTTCGCCAACGAAAACGGAACACGCAACTTCGTGAACGAGATGCCATCACCACGAAGTTCATCTAGAATTCCTGTAAGAGCAGCAACAGACAACAGCCGAGCGATAATTGGCGCATCTACGAGTTTAAAATCATCTATCTCGGCCAACCCTGTTGCGACACCATTCTCGTTCACGGTCCCGCTGATCTTCAATAATCCTCCTTCTATATCATCGAACAGTCCGGCAGCGCGAACCACACTGCCACCGTTTGCACTGCCGCCAAAAAACACCCGACCATCGGGCCCATCGGATAAATTGAACTCAAATGGAGTATCGGTATCCACTTTACTTACAAAGTCGATCAGTTTGACTCCGCCAGAATCACTTTGAAACTGAGCTGCCACATCCGAAAAAGTGACCTCGGGAGCTAGTCGAACCTGATCAAACTGAGCCCTAAGCGCCAAGGATCTATCCTCAGAGCGCGCGGCTTCATTTTCTTCCGCAACCCCTCCACCAAACTCGATTTCATTTAATAATGACCTACCGTCCAGTATTGCCCCCGCCAACGTGACGTTATAGTCACCTTTCGCGGTCGCCTGAATCTCCCCCGACAAACGACTCTCACCAATGTGGCTTGGCTCTAGCACCAGGGATTCCAAATTTGATTCTCGTCCAAACTTGGCACGCCCAGAAATATTGAGACTTTCCTCGGATTCCACTTGGAAGGAAGACACTTCTTTTAATTGTCCGTCAAAAAACAGAGCGGAGACCTTTGCGTGAGCAGAGACGCCAGAGTCTTTACTCCAGTTTAATTCGGGAATGGATAGCGCTGGGTCTGTTAAATCTACATTGGCGTTCATGAACGCACTGGAATCTCGGTTCACTATATAAGTTACCTGCGCCTCGACGGGACCATCTATGTATGGTGGCACGAACGGCGCAACTCCTAGGCCGATGGCTGGTCTATCCTGGTTTTCTACAAGCGGATTTAAAACGTAATGACTGCGGATCTCATCTCCAACAAAGTTCTCTCGCCACTCTATCGTCAAAGGAATATCGCCCAACCTCGCAGAGCCATTGACATCCATTCCGCCTCGATCCAAAGACACAGACATTTGCCCTTCGGACAATGGCAATTGAAAAGCAACATCGGGTATGCTTACACCTTCGACTAATGCATCGACTTGAATATCCAACTGATCCAGTTTTAGATCCTTAACAAGGGGAAATTTTAAGCCTAACTTTATTGTCGCCTTACCTTGCGCTGCATTTGCGTCGACACCCATAGCCGTCGCATACCCAAACGGCTGGTAGTCAATGAGACGCATTGCCGCTCCAAAGTCTCCCTCAATGTCTATATCGAAATCTGCCGTCTCTGTGCCGCGTTGACCAAGATTTCGCATTCTCAGTGTCGCGCCCCGCACATTAAGGTTATCAATAGAGAATGTGTCGGGTACGTTTCCACTAGTGATATTAAAAATTGCTTCATCTATGGCAATTTGCATATTGCCATCGACATCTCGGATCTCTGGAAGTCCATCAATATAAACGACCGAAAACCCTGCTAGGTCGGAGGAAAGACTTAGATGGGTTGCATCTAGCAGGCCGAAGTTCGGCCCAGCTAAATGGATATTTGTTGTCAAATCTGACAGCATTCCGCCAGACAGATTTTTGACGACCCAGTCTCGAGTATTAGGCGCAACGCCAACGGGCCAATACCGTTTAAGAGCCTCAACTGATACAGCATCGACGAACGCCTCAACGCGTACATTAGGCTTTTGATTGAGTTCATCGGCGACAACTGACAACGTAACAATAGAGTCCAGTTCGTCATCCCCTCCCAAAGTCATTCGAAAATCTTCAACCACAATCCTGTTCAGCGATGCCGTTGCATACCCCCGTAAAGATGCATTTCTAATGGGGTAATTGACCTGACTTTGCGCTTGAACGAACTGCCCAGCACTGCCCTCAACATCAAAATCAACGCGTTCAATACGCGCGCTGTTGCCTTCCAGTGCAAAATTAGCCGCAATAATACCTGTCAGCCCAAGATCTGCCATTTCCAACACCGAAAGTTGTGGCGCTAAGTCCGCAATACGCGCGGGTCTAAAATTTTCGATATTGAAATCAACGGCGAGGTTGCCCGTATCCTGAATGTATGCGCCGGTAACGTTAACATCCCAAAATCTACCTTCCTCACTGATTGGAAGCGTCGCGGTAAATTGGACACCGCCATCGTTTCGCGCAAACCTAAGAGCGGCATCAGGCGTTAACCAACGGCGGCCCGACTCCTCATCGACCAAGGTCAGTGTCGTACCTTCAATTGAAATAGATTTAAGATAACTACCGGCACCACCCGCGCTAGGAGGCGATGTTAGCGAACCGACCAATCCGGCGAATAACGCATTCCCACTTGTAGTTTCCGGCGCCCCAGCAAGCGCTGTACTCTCAGTGCCCAAACTAAACGTCCCATCTGCGCGGTGTACAAACCTAATAATTGGATTCAGCAAGTTGATTCGTTCTGGGGAAAAGTCACCATTGAGCAGAGCTGGTACGCTTAGAAAAGCAACTAGATTTGGCAATCCCGCAATTACGCTGCCTTTAGGATCCAGGACGCGTACATCTCGAACGACCAGCTGGGGTTGTCCCTCGAATCCCGTCCACCGAAATTCAGCATGTTCAATCTGGAACTGAAATCCGGGATTGAAAACTTCTAAGGCACCGGTGACATATGGTGACAGGATGTTTATCGCCACCGGTCCCTGGCTTAATCGCCAGGCCAGAACGCCCACGCCCAGAAGGATAACCAAAAAGGCAGCCTCTAGGACTCGAACCAAATACTTGACCGCCCCGTGCGCCAAAGTGTTTCGATCCTCCAATTAAGAATGATTAGAGAGTCCGGCGCTCTGAACGCCTTGACCCCCCTCTATCTATATCTCACTGTCGGTATAAAGAACATCAAATCATGTAGGCTTACATTGATTTCACTACAAAAATCCGCGTTGCCGCTGGTCGATGACACCAAAATTGTGAATGCCAATACAAGAGATTGGTTAGAGGCATCCCAACGATATTCACCTGAGCTACAAAACTGGGTGAAAACAACCCTCGCAAACACCTCGCGTGTGCCTATCATCAATTCGGTCCTGGGCAATAGCCCCTACCTAACCAGTCTGATGATCAAACATCCTGATGCGCTGCAAGGTTTTTTTGATGTTGGGCCAGAAGGTTACATACAATCACTTTTAGCAACCTTAGATGATTCAATATCTCCTTCAATAAACGAGGCGATGTCTGAACTACGACATTGCAAAGCGAAAGCAGCATTGGTTATTGCTCTAGCCGACATCACAAACAGCTGGAGCTTACATCAAGTTACAAGCAATTTATCCGACCTTGCGGACGCATGCGTTGCGTACGCTGTTCGCACATTGCTTCTTCAATACCATCAACGTGGTGAAATCAAACTCTCCAACGAGAGTGATCCCGAATTTATGTCAGGCTACGTTGTACTTGGGCTTGGTAAATTGGGATCCCGCGAGCTGAATTACTCATCGGACATAGATTTGTTTGTTTTTTTCAATGAGGAAAAAATTCCCTATATCGGGAAAAAAACATCCCATGAATTTGCTGTTCGCCTTACGAAAGACCTTGTGCGTGTCCTTCATGAACGCACTGCACTGGGGTATGTGTTCAGGACGGATTTACGACTGAGACCCGATCCCGGATCAACAGCTCTCGCGGTGTCACAAGAAGCGGCACAGATTTACTATGAAAGCTATGGCCAAAATTGGGAACGTGCAGCCTTGATCAAAGCGCGATGTATCGCAGGTGATGGCGATACTGCAGAGGATTTTCTAAAAGACATCAAGCCGTTTATCTGGAGGAAGTCACTCGATTTTTACGCGATTCAAGACATCCAATCGATAAAGAGACAGATGTACGCACACAAGGGGGGCAGCAAAGTTAATGTAGCGGGCCATAATATTAAACTCGGCAGGGGCGGGATTCGAGAAATCGAATTTTATGCTCAGATCCAACAACTCATATGGGGTGGACGCTTTCCGGAAGCTCGCACTCCTCGGACGCTGGACGCCCTCAACGTCCTAAATAAGCTCAAATTTGTTACTCACGATTCTGCACGCGACTTAACAATCGCATATAAATTTTTGCGAAAGTTGGAACACCGCCTGCAAATGATCAATGATGAGCAAACTCAAACATTGCCCGCGGATGACACCAAATTGGCAGGTATCGCGACTTTCATGGGTTACGATTCAGTTGACACCTTTAAGAATGACGTAACCGAAATCCTAAATTTGGTTGAAACTCACTATGCGGATTTGTTCGAAGATGCCCCCACGCTCGCGGTAGAGGGGAATCTGGTTTTCACAGGAACGGATGACGATCCCGAAACGTTGGAAACAATTCAACGCCTTGGTTTTGAAAATGCGAGCACTGTTATTCAAACTGTTCGGACCTGGCATCATGGGCGATATCGCTCTACGCGTAGCGACCGGGCAAGACAACTCCTCACAGAAATAATGCCAAGTTTACTGGCGTCGTTTGGGAAAACGAGTCAGCCAGATGCGGCGCTGGTAAACTTTGACCGTTGCCTCTCCGCGCTTCCGGCGGGCGTCTCAATTTTCTCAGTATTTTACGCAAACCCTCAACTATTGGAATTGGTCGGTGAAATAATGGGAGACGCCCCTCGCCTTGCCGAGCACCTAACCCGGAGGCCAACACTACTGGATTACGTCCTTGAGCCGGAATTCTACCAACCCCTCGAGGATCTAGATATTTTATCCAAGGACTTAAAAGAGACACTCGATGCGACGGATTCGTTTGAATTCATGTTGGACGCATGTAGGCGCTGGGTTAACGATCACCAGTTTCGAGTTGGCGTTCAGTGTCTAAGGCAAATGACCGATCCCATAGTCGCCGCAAAAGGTTTAACTTCAATAGCGGAAGCCGCCATTATCAACGTGTTTCCAAGAGTAACAGAGGAGTTTTCCGAGCAGTATGGCCGCATTGAGAACGGTGAATACGCTTTTCTCGGTTATGGAAAACTCGGCAGCTATGAGTTAACGCCCACATCTGATTTAGATTTGGTGGCCGTATATAATGCCGATATTGACAGTCGCTCGGAGGGCGGCGCCAAGTCATTGCCTACTCCGGCTTATTACATGCGCTTAACCCAGCGTTTGGTTACCGCTTTCTCGTCACTTTCTCAGGAAGGCCGGATGTACGAAATCGACATGCGTCTGCGACCCAGCGGAAATGCGGGGCCACTTGCCTCAAGTATTGAGGCTTTCCAGAAATACCAGTCCGAAGATGCCTGGACATGGGAGCATATGGCGTTGAGTCGGTCGCGCATCATCCTCGGCGATCAAAAGTTATGTGAGAAAATTCGGGATTTAGCGATCGATGTTTTGTCGCGCCCTCGCAATGAATTGAAGTTAGTCGTGGATGTTTACGATATGCGAGAACGCATTAAGAAAGAAAATAAGGGCGAAAATACTTGGGACATAAAATATAGATCTGGCGGCCTTCTGGACGCAGAATTCGTACTTCAATACTTACGCCTAAAGCATCCATCGCATAAGTGGGAGGAAGGCAATCTGCTTTCCATTATAGATAAGTTTAGAACCGAACTCGTTCTTCAGGAGATGCCGGCCAACATTTTAAGAGATGCCGTAAATTTGTGGTCCCGACTTCAATTTATACTTCGTCTGACAACGATTGACGCTATTACAGCGAAAACCATTCCAGAGGGGTTAAAATCGAAGCTAGCAAAAACGGTTGGAGTAAAAAGTTTTTCTGCGGTCGAAAAATTGATAGATGAGACCTCAGAATCTGTCTCGGAGATATACAGACACTATATCGAAGAACCCGCACAAAAATTCAAAAACTCTGAGAATCTGGCTGATTAAAACCAAACTCAAAGGCAAAAAACATGGGGAAGAAACCTGTAACGACGCCTAAAACGTCTTCTTTAGTGGGAAAATCCGCACCACTGTTCACGGCACCTTCGGATACGGCTGACCGATTTGCACTCAAGAGCCTTCGAGGGAAAAAGGTTGTTTTATATTTCTACCCAAAGGATGACACACCAGGGTGTACTACCGAAGCAAAATCCTTCAGAGATTTTAAAGCAAAATTTTCGCGAAATGGTGCTGTTGTTGTGGGTGTTTCCAAAGATACGGCGGAACGTCACAGCAAGTTCAAGGCTAAGCACAAATTGAATTTTACACTGATTTCCGATTCAGAAACTGAAATCTGCGAAAAATATGGAGTTTGGAAAGAGAAAAATATGTACGGGAGAAAGTACATGGGAATCGAACGATCCACTTTTGTGATCGATGAAAAAGGGATTGTGCGCGCGGAGTGGCGTAAGGTTAAGGTTACTGATCACGCAAATGAAGTACTCCATGCGCTGAAATCTTTTTAATGGCCTCTCCGCAAGGCTTGGCGCTGAATGCCACAAGCGTCCTCACTACTGCAGAACCTCAAGAAAAATTAGATTTAACTTTTCGCTGTGCAGCGGATTGGGAGGCGGGACAACTTCCGATCGGCATTAGCCGCCCCCCCGATCGTCCCTCCCGTCCACTCGCACCCCGTCTTTGCTCTCCACGCGAGTTGCCCAAACGGTCGACCGGCCCGAAGGGACGTATTGCTATGATTCACGCGTTGGCACATATTGAATTAAACGCCGTAGATCTCGCCTGGGATATTGTTGCCCGATACACCCACTACGACCTTCCCAAGCAATTTTACGACGACTGGGTTCAGGTGGCTAAAGACGAAGCCAGGCATTTCCATGTCCTCGAACGCAGGCTCAATTCTCTCAATGCCTCGTACGGTGACCTTCCAGCACACAACGGACTCTGGGAAGCAGCACAGCTCACACATGATTCTTTGTTGTCGCGTCTGGCCTTAATCCCAATGACTCTCGAAGCGAGAGGCATTGATACCACTCCATCGCTTTCCAAACGCGTCAGGCAATCGGGAGATAAAGAGACTGCCGATATTCTAGATGAAATATACAATGACGAGATTGGGCACTTAAAAGTTGGGATAAATTGGTTCGAATTCTTGTGTTCAAGAGAATCGATTTCCCCAATCTCAGAATATCAGCGTCAAATAAATACAAGGTTTCGAGGTTCCCCAAAAGGACCCTTTAATCTCGCTGCGCGAGAACGAGCGGGGATGAGTTCAAAGTATATCGAACCCTGGATGACTTAAAAATTTGAAATTGAAAGAACTGCGGCGAGCCACCAAATGCCACTTACTCCACGATATCGGCTGAGGCCTGAATCCTCGATGCGAGCGCAGCGGCCATAAATTTATCTAAATCTCCATCCAACACGCCCTGAGTGTCAGATGTCTCTACGTCAGTCCTCAAATCCTTAACGAGCTGATACGGCTGCAACACGTAAGATCGAATTTGGTGTCCCCACCCAATTTCGGTCTTCGCAGATTCCTGGGCCGACAACTTTGCCTCGCGCCTTTCTAGTTCTTGCTCATAGAGTCGAGCTCTTAGCATTTCCCAGGCATTTGCGCGATTTTGATGCTGCGATCTTTCGTTTTGGCACTGAACGACAATATTTGTCGGGATATGCGTAATCCTCACAGCGCTATCGGTTTTATTAACGTGTTGGCCGCCAGCGCCAGACGCGCGGTACGTATCTATCCGGCAGTCCTTCTCGTTGACTTCAATGCTAATCGCATCATCAACAACAGGGTATACCCATACTGAAGAAAAACTAGTATGCCTACGCGCATTAGAATCAAATGGAGAAATGCGCACCAAGCGATGTACTCCGCTTTCCGTCTTGAGCCATCCATACGCATTTGGGCCGGTAACCAGGAAGGTAACGGATTTTAGTCCAGCGCCCTCCCCTGCACTTTCTTCCAGATATTCGCAACGATAACCTTTTTTTTCCGCCCAACGGGTATACATGCGAGCCAGCATTTCCGCCCAATCTTGAGCTTCTGTTCCTCCCTGACCGGCATGAATCTCTAGATAACAATCGTTGGCGTCGGCCTCGCCGGAAAGGAGACTCTCCAGCTCTTGGCGTTTAGCTCGCTCAAGGACGTCTTCGAGAAGCTTCCGCGCTTCCTCAAGACTGTTGTCATCTCGCTCTTCCTCAGCCAATTCCGAAAGTGTGACCGCGTCGTCTAGATCGCTCTCAATTTGCCGGGTCGCGGAAATGGAGGATTCGAGCTGAGTGCGCTCTCGCATAATTTTTTGAGCCTTCGCGGGATCATTCCACAATTCCGGCTCTTCCGCTTTCGCATTTAACTCATCGAGACGAAGTAACGCCTGATCCCAGTCAAAGATGCCTCCGAAGAAGAGACAGGGATCGACTAATTTCTTTCACTTTTGACTCAATATCAGCACGCATAACGAAACCTATTAGATTAAATTTACACGCTGGCTATTTAAGGAGTTTTGAAGAGTCGCACAAGTGACAGCCTAAACTTCGGGCTCTACTAATATAATCCACCCGCGTTTGGTTGATCGGCCGGATTCTCGACCGCGCCCTCAATACCGGGCTGGCCCATTATCGATGCTTGGGTACTAGGCGATGTTCCCGCCTTAAACGCCTCCAAAATTACACGTGTATCGCCGGGCCTAGCCGGCTGACCGGAATCGTGATCCACACGAACGAGGTTGACCCCTTGGGGCACCCTAAAGGGTTTCGCAGGAGTATCTTTTAAAGCCAATGTCATAAAATCCCGAAATATCGGGGCAGCAACACTGCTCCCGGTCTCTCTAGGACCTAGAGTTCGAGGTTCGTCAAACCCTACAAAAACACCAACCGCGAGGTCAGGTGAAAAACCCAAAAACCATGTATCCATGGCATCGTTGGAGGTGCCCGTCTTTCCTGCAAGTGGTTTTCCTACGGCACGTACACTTCTACCGGTTCCGTTTTGAACAACACCCTCGAGAATATGAACCACCTGATAAACACTTGCCGCGTTTGACAATTGGGCTCGTTCTTCTTGCAATTCAGGCGGCCCCTGACCTTCCCAGGGATCTCCCTGACATCCATCACAAAAGCGAATGTCGGCACGGTAAATTGTTTGACCACTCCGATCTTGTATACGATCAATAAATGTTGGTTCTAACTTGCGTCCACCATTTGCCAACTGGGCATAAGCAGCGGTGAGTCTCAAAACTGTTGTAACCTCAGAACCAAGTGACGACGAAAGGTTGTGGGGCAAGGTGTCAACTACTCCGAATTCTTCCGCAATCTCTGCAATCTTTTCCATCCCAATAGTTTGAGCAAGTCGAACAGTCATTAAATTCTGAGATTTCTCGATACCGGTACGTAGTGTTGCCCGACCAATATATTGTCCGGAATAATTTTTTGGTTTCCACTTTGGGAGTCCAGGCCCCTGATCAACTACGAACGGAGCGTCGAGCACCGTGGTTGAAGGTGTAAAACCGGATTCCAGCGCTGCCAAATATACAAACGGTTTGAAAGCTGAGCCGGGCTGTCTCAAGGCTTGCGTCGCCCGATTAAATTGAGATGTCGCGTACGAAAATCCACCCGACATCGCGAGGACACGACCCGTATGCGGATCTATAGCTACGATTGCCCCATTTATGTCCGGTATCTGGCGAAGGGCGAAGGTGTTTTCCGGATACTCGCTTCCATCAGGTTTAAACTGAACACTTTTAACTGCTACAACGTCTCCAACTTTCAGCACCTGAGTGGCTGCAGTCACCGGATCACCAACGCGCTGCTCCTCCTGCCACTCACGCGCCCACCGAAGTTCGTTAGTCGGCAAATTTCCAACTTGGCCATGGCGCAATGAAATAGAAGCGCTCTCAGCTCGAACGGAATTCACTAACGCTAGCGTCCAATCTTCGGGCAAACCATCTGGATTGGGAAATTTTGCAAATTCTTCTGATGCTATCGCCCCGTCACCCAAATTAGCAATCGGCCCGCGCCAACCATGGCGCATATCGTAGGCTATCAGACCATCGCGCAACGCATTGTGAGCGTATTCTTGCAATTTTGGGTCAAGCGAGGTGCGAACGGACAATCCACCTTCGTAAAGCGCGTCATCTCCATATCGCTGCGCGAGGTCGCGCCGAACGGTCTCGGCAAAATAGTCCGCATTGCCAACCATTTCCGTTTCGTCGCGATTCCTGGCAATGATCGTTTCACTCTTCGCAATGGCTGCTTCGCTCGGAGTTATGTAGCCGTCCTCTAGCATTCTTCCGAGAACGTAATTTCGGCGGATAGTTGCCGCCTCGGGATAACGTGTCGGATTGTAATTATTTGGCCCCTTCAACACGCCGGCAAGAAACGCGGCTTCCGAGATTGTCAATTCATCGAGGGATTTGTTGAAGTAACTCAGCGAAGCAGAAGCTATTCCATATGCGCCATACCCAAAATACGATTCATTAAGATATAACTCGAGAATGTGCTCTTTCGAAAACGCTCTTTCTATTCGCAGTGATAAAATAGCTTCGCGAATTTTCCGATCAAAACTGTACTCTCGCCCTAGAAGGAATTTCTGCGCCACTTGTTGTGTAATGCTTGACGCCCCCTTCATTCTTCTTTCGCTGCCGGAAAGTTTTTCGCCAATAACGACCAATACCGCTCTTGTAAGACCTATTGGATCAACACCCGGATGACTAAAAAATCGCTGATCCTCAGACGCAACAACTGCGTTAACTACTCTTCTTGGAATTTCTTCAATTGGCACAAAAACACGACCCTCTATCGCGTACTCCTCTAGTAATCTGCCGTCACCGGCATAGACGCGGGTCATCACCGATGGATCGTACGTCGCTAACTGCCGAAAATCAGGCAGGCCTTGGCTGAAATAATTGAACAAGAAAATTGCCGCCGCACCGACGACAAAAACACTTACCATCCCAGCGCTAAATAGAATTGGCAGCCAACGCTTCATAACAACTCGATTCCAAATCAGTCTTTTTAGATTCTCAACGCTTTATAGCCTATCCGGCCAGATATCATACCGCCCCTTAAAGCCAGGAGACATCTGATTGTAGGCGCCCCGTCGCCAAAAGCAGTATAGACCATCACTGTTAGATGAGAATTGGGGCAAAAATTCGCCAATAATGACGGAGTTATTGACTGTGAGCGCTTTGTATGACCCCCAGGTGGTCGTCTAGCCCACGTGCCACAGCAGCCATAAGTTTTTTTCTGTAGCCAGTCTGCTTGAGAGCCCTCTCATCCTCACGATTTGATAGATATCCCATTTCAATTAGGACCGACGGAATATCAGGCGATTTGAGAACCGCAAAACCAGCGAAACGATGAGTGTTGCGAAGTAATTTCACATCACGTTGCAGCTGAGCGATGAGTTTAGAAGCCAACTTCGTCGCCAGATTCATACTTTCTCGTTGCGCGAGGTCGACAAGAATATGGCGCACCTCCCTTGTCTCGTGCGACAGATCGACACCGATAATGATATCGGCATTGTTTTCTTGTTCTGCGAGTGCTGCCGCCTCTTTATCAGATGCATTTTCTGACAAGGTATAAACGGACAAACCGCGTACTTTCTTGTTTTTTATCGAATCCGCATGCAACGAAATAAACAGGTCTGCTTTTGCTCGATGAGCTATTTCACGGCGCTCTCGTAATCCCAAAGAAATATCTCTGTCTCGCGTAAGAATTACCTCGTATCGACCAGTTTCCTCTAACCGAGCCTTGAGTTCTCTTGCCGCTGCAAGCGTAATAACTTTCTCATATATCCCGCTCACGCCTATGGCGCCGGGATCGACCCCTCCATGGCCCGGATCCAATACAATGACTGTCTTGCGCCCACTTGAGGATCTCTCCGCCACACTCGCCTGGACTGGAGGCCGGTCTATCGACGTGTTTGGTTTGTTTTCAACGGCCGCAAAAGACCCCATACGTTGCCTTTGTCCGACACTTGCTAAAAATTTCTCAAGCGAAACGGACTCGAGGTCCAATACGAATCTAAATGGTGTACTTCCGGTAGAAGGCAAAACAAAGGCATTCTTAATTCCAGAAGGCTTAGCCAAATCAACAACAATGCGAGTATTCCCAGGTTGAAACAAACCTGAACGCACGGCCCTAACCAAGCCGACATCGTTAGAAGCGTCGCCTTGACCAACCACCCATTTTAGCTCTGGCAAGTCAACGACAACCCGATGAGGATTGGCGAGTTGGAAAATACTAAAGTCTGCACTTTCAGAAAGTTCTAGCACAAGCCGTGTATAGGGGCCGTGATCGTGTATCCGCATCGCCAGCGCTTCGCCCGTGGCCCAAGCCAACCTAGGCATGAATATAGCTGCCGGAGCCGCGGCCACGACAAATCGTCGACGCAGGCCCACGCCCCCCAATGACGCGAAATCATGTTCGCCAGAACCATCACCGAGCTGATTACCATCCTCAACTTTGGAGCTTGGCTTGTCGTTTTGCATGGTTTTTCGCATGTAAAGCTTAAAGTATTAGGTCAAAGCCATTGACTCTAAATAGTATATACATATTTGAGAAATTCGAGCAAGAATATTACAGAAATCATGCGCTAGCCGTTAAAAGGGATCAATTGCCTAGTATCAAGGTTAATTAGGCGTTGTAAGAAGGCCAAGAGGCCGTCTATCTTCCACCATTGAGTTGGTCGCTAGCCACAAATGGGGATGCGCCGCCTGCTTCACGATTTAAATCAGGCTTGGCGCGTTCGCATGTCGGAAATTGCTTGAATATCAATCAATTATGATGTGATGGCGGCCGAAGCCCAGCGGGAGAAATTGACCTTTAATCGGTCAAATTACTTCCCACGAAATTAAATAGCAGGATTCCCTGCATTATGGTCGAGCTACGTAAAATGAAATCTCACATGACCGCCATACCCACAGACTGGCGAACAATTGATCGTGTGCGTCTCGCAGAGCTCGAACTCAACATTTTGGCGGCTCATACCGCAATTCAAGTCACATCTAACGGCCGCGGACGCGCTCCTTTGGACACGTGCGTCCCCTTAAGCGCGAGCACCGCGGCATCACGGAGTATCAAGTACTATGGTCAAAAGAATGCTTGTCGACGCCACACACCCGGAGGAAACCCGGGTAGTGGTGCTGGATGGAACTCGCCTCCAAGAATTTGATGTCGAGACCTCAACAAAAAAACAAATCAAGGGAAATATTTATTTAGCCAAAGTAGTTAGGGTCGAACCCTCGCTACAGGCTGCTTTTGTCGACTACGGTGGCAATCGTCATGGTTTTCTTGCGTTCAGTGAAATTCATCCCGACTACTATCAAATTCCTGTCGCGGATCGAGAGCGCCTCCTCGCCGAGGTCGACCAACATGACGATGACAGCGACGACGATTTGGAAAAATCACCTCCAAGCGAAGATCTCGACACATCCCAAGACTCTATCGACGAAGAACCTACGTCTTCTGGGACAGTGCGGGAGACCGAGACAGGCGCCACAGTTTCCCTAGAAACCAAGACCGAAGAAATATCGGGGGAGACGCTCGATTCAAAGGGTGAGAGCGACGATACGAATCAATCTGAAAGCGGTAGTGATGCTCTGCCGGAAGAAGCACACCCTAATGCAGCTGAATCCAATAATGAGAACGAGGAGTCCGCATCTCAATCATCCGATGTCGACCAAACGACGGGGGAAGGTCACGAAGAAACACAAGTTAACCGCCCGAAAAACACTAAGTCATCTGGTGTAGAGACCGTCGGAGGTGAAGACGAAGATGAAGACGACGGCGGCGACCGGCGGCGGCGAAAGTTCCTCGCGTCTCGCCACTACAAGATTCAAGAAGTTATCAAACGTCGCCAAATCATGTTGGTCCAGGTCGTTAAGGAAGAACGTGGCAATAAGGGCGCGGCTTTAACATCCTACTTGTCCCTGGCCGGGCGATACTGCGTGCTTATGCCAAATTCCGCACGCGGTGGCGGTGTATCTCGAAAAATTACCAGCTCCCAAGACCGCCGGCGGCTAAAAGCAATTCTAGGCGATCTTGCCTTGCCAAAAAGCATGGCCGTAATCTTACGAACAGCAGGCGCTGAACGAAACAAGGCGGAAATAAAAAGAGACTACGATTACCTTCAACGGACCTGGAACAGCATTCGTGAAGTAACGATGACTTCACGCGCCCCGATATTGATTCATGAAGAAGCCAGTCTGATCAAGAGAGCCATTCGTGACATATACACTCGTGATATCGAAGAGGTGTGGGTGGACGGTGAAGATGGCTACAAAACGGCCAAAGATTTCATGAAAATGCTGACGCCCAGTCATGCAAAGAAGGTTCAAAAATACAAAGACGAAAAAATCCCACTATTCCACCGCTACCAAGTCGAAACGCAACTCGAAGCGATAAATAATCCTATTATTCAGCTGAAATCTGGCGGATCCATTGTCTTCGCACAGACCGAAGCGTTAGTCGCGATAGACGTGAATTCCGGTCGCTCAACCAAGGAAAGACACATTGAGGAAACCGCCTATCGCACAAACCTCGAGGCGGCGGAAGAAATCGCACGTCAACTTCGATTGCGAGACCTAGCCGGTCTCGTGGTTATCGATTTCATCGATATGGAGGAAAATCGCAACAATCACGCCGTGGAACGGCGCCTCAAAGAGGCATTGCGCGCAGATCGCGCTCGCATTCAGGTGGGACGTATCAGTCATTTCGGATTGTTGGAACTTTCTCGTCAGCGCTTGCGACCGAGCTTGATAGAAGCCAACTTCCGTATATGTAGTCATTGTTCGGGCGCTGGTCTAATTCGATCTACAGAATCTGCGGCGGTACATTCCCTTCGCGTTTTGGAGGAAGAAGGAGTTCGGCACCGGTCTGCTGAGGTAACTATTACTGTCCATTCCGACGTCGCTCTCTATCTCTTGAATTATAAGCGAGAGGCACTCGCAAGCATCGAGACGCGCTATGGAATAAAAATATTTATTTTAGGCGATAACGATCTCGTACCTCCCGACATGCGTCTTGAAAGGGTTAAAGCCCATCGCGGAGACAGCGAAGAAGGAGCTGATGCTCAAAATCAGGATCTGGAGAATTCTGAAAAAATGGGCACAAGTTCCGGCTCAAATAACGAGCGTGACGACCAATCTCAACCTCGAACTGACGATGAAGACGGGACAGGCCGTAAACGTCGACGCCGACGCAGAAAAAAGAAGCCGAGTGAGGCACGCGGCCGGACGCAAAGCGCAGAAGATGATCAAGCGCCAAATTCTCAGGCGAGCGATATTGCAAATGAAAACGAGACCGACGACTCGCAAAAAAATGCGACATCCAAGAGAGACGAGCAAAGTCAAAGAGGGCGGCGCAGGGGTCGGCGGGGCGGCCGGCGACGGCGTGGTGGAAATTCAAAGGACACTACCAACGCCGCAAATGCGAACGAGCAATCCAACGAAAACGGCAGAAGCGCGTCTGAGGGAAGCAGTCAAGAAGCAGAGCCTAATGGGCAGACTGCACCCACAACAACACCTACAGAAAATACCTCAGATAAGAGCAATGGTGAGAATCAGGCGCGCTCTGAGGCAGCCAGCTCCTCAGCCGAAACTGAAGTATCTTCTAAGAACACTTCTCGATTGTTCAGGACGCTCTGGAAACGTGACTCTCAATCTGACACCAATAATACAGCCTCTGAACCTGATCAAAAATCGACGCAACAGAGCAACAATGATGAATCTAATGAATCGCCTCGGCGTGGTTGGTGGCAAGGTTCGAGCGACCAGTAAGCTGTACGATTGAAGATCCGCCGCCTGCCGCTACGCCGTATCGATAGTGCTAAAGTCGATCTCGCCAAGATTTCAGACGTGCACATGCCTCTTCCATGTCCTCAGTAGCGCCAGCGAAGGAAAGCCTTATAAACCGGCGGCCCCGTGCGGGATCAAAGTCAACACCGGGAGTGGTTGCAATACCTGCCTCATGCAGCAGCCGCCTACAAAACTCCTCGGAGTTCTCAGAGAGCGCGGAGATATCGGCATAGATGTAAAATGCACCATCCGCTGGCGCGATCTTTTCAAATCCCAATGACGGCAAATGGTTGAGTAAAATTTCTCGATTCCTGGCATACCTTTGCACATTAGCGTCGAGTTCATCCCGACAATCTAACGCTACCATACCGCCATATTGTGACGCAGTTGGTGGGGCGATAAATAAACTTTGGGCTAAACATTCTAACGATCTGATTAAGTCGTCAGGTACAATCATCCAGCCCAGACGCCATCCAGTCATGCAAAAGTACTTAGAAAAACTATTCACTACGATCGCAGTGTTTGAGCAACCAGCGGCTGTAGATGGATTCATTCCGTAGGTAATACCGTGATATATTTCATCTGATATCAAACGCACGCCTTCGTGCTCACAAAATTCAACAAGATCTCGAAACTCTTGCTCGGGCAGTATTGAGCCCGTCGGATTGGCAGGACTGCCAAGGATCAGTCCGTCTGGCAGGGTTGAAAAAGATTTCAGATGCTCCACTGTCGGCTGGTAACGCGTAGATTCATCAACTGCGATCAGCTCAGGCACAATGCCTAACGACGTCAAAATGTGGCGATACGCTGGGTATCCCGGAGTTGCCAAAGCCACACGCTCGCCTGCCTCGAAGGCGCCAACAAACGCGAGAATAAATCCCGCCGATGATCCCGTGGTCGCAAATACTCGATCGGGTGAAATGTTCACCCCATAAAAATCGGCGTAGTGCCGCACTATCCGATTGCGTAGCCCTGGCACACCTCTAGCGACCGTATAGCCGAGAGGATCACACTCCATTTGGGTAACAATCTCAGCGACCGCCCTATCCGGCAATCCTGTAGATGGCTGCCCTACTTCGAGGTGAATAATACTTTGTCCACTCGCTTCCAAGTCAGCGGCTTCACGCATAACCTCCATCGCCATGAACGGTGGAACCATACCTCGACGCGCCGTCTTGAAAGCCATTTCCCCTACTCCAGGTCTATAATTTCCGCATAACCTGACACTCTAACGCCAGCGTATGCGCGACAATGAATTCTTTCCTTGGTGTGCGACAAGTAGCAACGCGCAAAATCTATTCCTGCAAAATTCACCCCTAAGTTTCCATCCAAATCATCACTAAGATTTACCGCGTTCAGCAGATTTTTGAGCTTTGTTTCCCCGGCAAGCCCATACGAACTGGCGATCAAAGCAACGCCGTGCGTTGCATTGTCAATCAAAAGAGTCGACACATGGGGTGCGCTTGAATCGGGTTTTTTAGAAACATCGGAGTGAAGAAAAAAACCTAAAGCCGGCATCAGAACTTTTGAACCAAACGGTTCACCAACAGACAAAGCGCAAGATACGATATCCCCCCGATGGTCTCCTACGATAAAAGAGCTCGTTCCAGAAGGCGACGCCATAGAATCATTTGACATATTGTTCGATCTATCTTTTGACGACACTATCCCTGAACCGTCTAATGCGCGGCCATTGTAAAAAAAAGACCTCATGTCCGAGTTTGCATAAAAACCTAATGTGTTCCATGTGGGAACATCTCTAGTATCAATAGTATTGATCTCAATCGAGAGCGCCTCCGCCACTTCCTTCGCAACCATATTTTTAAAATCAAACGCATTCAGCCCGCTCGAATGCCGCGATCTTATTGCGCTTAACGTTTGCGCCAATTGAGGCTGTTCAAGCCGATCACCAACTTTCAAGAAGTTTTTTTCTGGTGTCATAAATAGTTCAGCGGCTCCTGATTTTCCAAGCAGACTGCCGCCACTGATTCCCAAATCAGACGCTAAAGTTTGAGACATCGACACTCCAAATCGCGCCAAGTTTTCCGAAGGTGAGACAACTTGAGCCCACGGCAAAGACCCATGTTCTGTGTGAAGAGAATACATACCTCCGACAAAACGTGGGTAGCCAGGAGATGAGCGGCTGTTAAAAAACTCCAATACGTCAGCTGTGTTTTCCGCCTTGTCATAGCGCAAGCAAAATCCATCAGCTCCCAAACCTGCCGATGATGGAAGCGTGACGGCCAACGCAAATCCTAATGACACCGCCGCATCCGCAGCGTTGCCTTCGGATTTCAAAATTTCCGTGGCGACTAGACCAGCATGTGGTTCATCCGCAATAACAAAGGGATCATATTTTGGTGGCAGAGTTGTTCGAGTTCCGACTTCCAGCCGAACGGACGGAACACCGGCGCACGCGGTCAGTCCAAACGTCAATATAAAGAGACAAAAAACCGTTAAATTTTTGCAATACGAGGCCCTATTTCGCCACAATTTCCGGTTACCCGAACTACAACGATATAGGTTAGTGTAAGTATGGAATTTATCGATGCTCATGTAGCGCACACACTGATATTACGAGCAATACGATATATTGCGGCCCGCATTGTTAGTCGACCATAGTTGGATCAAAGCGTCAAAGCGAGAACCGTGACAAAACGAATTTCTATGAATATGAGACGGATACCGATTCTCTCGGTGAGGGTGCTTCGCCAACAAACGTGGGTGCTTTGCGTAAACTTGCTCACAGCCCTTGCGATAGCGGGCGCATTGTTCACACCCATCACAACTGCACTTGCGCAAGATTTCGGCGAAGGCGCAGTTCTCTATGATACAGAAATCGGAAACACATTGCGGTCTTACGCGAAACCTCTACTTGAGGCAGGTGGCATACCACCCGAAAGCATCAGCATTCATATGGTTGTTGACGACAGCCTAAATGCGTTTGTGACCCGGGGGAACCGTATGTTTTTCCATACCGGCTTGCTCCTAAGAACAAAGAACTCGAGTGAGGTACTTGGAGTAATGGCTCACGAAATTGGCCATATCGCTGGTGGTCATGCAGTGGTGAGAGGCGGCTACGAAAACGCTAGCGCGATATCAATGCTTGCCCTCCTGTTGGGTGTTGCCGCCGGTGTTGCAAGTGGCAATCCAGACGCCGGGTTGGCCGTCATGCTCGGCGGACAGAGGGTGGCTTTAGGGCAAATGCTGAGTTTTAGCCGGTCAGTTGAAAGCAGCGCCGATCAATTCGCACTCCGTGTTTTGGAACAAACCGGGCAATCTGCGCAGGGACTCTATAATTTTTTTGAACTTCTAGCAGGGCAGGAATTGTTGATTACGGCGTCGCAAGATCCATATATGCGAACGCACCCGCTCACCCGCAACCGCATGTCAACAATTCAGGCGGCGCTGGACCGCTCTACCTATACCAGCGCGCCACCGCGGCCTGATTATGAACGTCAGCACCGGCGCTTAGTCGCAAAGCTATACGCGTTTCTCAAGCCTCAGATATCCACCCTACAAAAATACCCGGAGTCTGACACAAGTATCGAAGCCAGATACGCTCGATCGATTGCGTACTATCGGCGCGGTCAGTTTGATAAGTCTCTTCCGTTGATAGAGGGCCTCATTAGCGACGAACCGGAAGACCCATATTTCTGGCAAATAAAAGGGGATATGCTGCTAAGTAAGAGCGATATCGACGGCGCGGTCGAGGCATACAGAACGGCTCTAAATTACCTTCCGGATGCTCCTGAAATTCTTGTGGCAATGGCTCATGCCATGACTCAGCGCCCGTCATCCGAGCATTCTGCGGAAGCTCAAGCCGCACTCAAGCGTGCGCTCGCAATAGAACCACAGAATATAAGCGCATGGGATATGCTCGCCAGGGCCTATGCTTACGACGATAATTTGGGCATGTCCGCATATGCCTCCGCTGAGCGTGCTATTCTCACTGGCCAGTTCTCGGACGTAAGGCGTTTTACGGTGCAAGCTGAAAAATACATTGAGAAAGGCACCCCTACCTGGATTCGACTTCAGGACATCAAAAACGCAGCGGAAAACTATCGCGAAGATATGAAAAGAAGATAATTTAAGCGACCATATCGATCAGGTATGCGTTACTTAATATTGGTAACAACGTAAGGAAAAACACATGGCCGAGCGCAGCAAACTCTCACCCCGCAATATTTTTATTGCGGCCGCCTTTTGCGTAGCTGCAGGGATATTGACGGTACCCTTGGTCGCGCAAGATGGGGGTCAATTCTCGAACGAACAAAAAGACCAGGTCAAAGAACTGGTTCGAGAATACATTCTCGAAAACCCGGAAATTATCTCTGAGGCGATTATGGCCTTACAGGCGCGGGAGGAAAAAGCGCGAGCAGACCGCCAGGCTGAAGCGTTAGCGATTCACAAGAACGCTCTATTCAATCCCGTTGAAAATACGGTTATCGGCAACCCGAATGGTGATGTTACTGTTGTTGAATTTTTTGACTACAACTGCGGTTATTGCAAGTCCATGGCTACCGCCGTTAGGACAATTCTAGAAGAAGACAATAACATTAGAATGGTCATGAAAGAATTCCCGATATTGGGCCCTGGATCTGTCGTCGCCGCCAGAGCAGCGTTAGCCGCGCGCGAACAGGGTAAGTACGGGGCAATCCATAATGCGCTCCTAAATCATAAAGGATCCTTGAATCAACAGTCAGTTGAGCAAATTGCGGAAAATATTGGTTTAGATATTGAAAAGTTGCGCCGCGATATGGCAAACCCCGACATCAATGAAATTTTAGGAAATAATATGACTCTGGCTCGGGACCTAGGAATAGAGGGAACCCCCGCTCTCATCGTCGGCGAAACCATTGTTCCTGGTGCAATTGGCGTTGATCGACTTCGCGCCCTTATTGACGATGCAAGAGGATAGATCCTACTCACTTAGGCTTTTAATTTTATGACTATCCCTGATTTTCCCGAAAAGGAACGTGCGCGATTTCGTAAGTTGTTGGAGGTCGCGAATTCCACGAGCTACAGCGGTGAACGCGAGGCCGCATTGATGGCAGCGACGCGCCTAGCGGAAACGTATGGCATGACTCTGCGCGAAGCGGCGGGAATGAAGGATCGTCCTCGAAAGAAGAAATCCGCCTCAACAGCGAGACGGCCAAGAGGATTCCGGGCTGACTTTGGATCCGCCGATCCCGAAGCGATGGGGATGTGGTGGGCGTCTCGCGAAAAAGCTACCTCTCAACAGCAGAATCTTGATAGTGAATCTTTGGCCGCCGATAAAAAAAGGCGCGAAGAGGCATTGCGGAACGCCATAGAACGCGGCCTCGACAACGAAGAACGCGCAGCCGCGGAAAAGAAAAAATCATCGCCGTCTCGTGGACATACCACCCGCAGCGCGGGACGAAGCGCATGGCGCCCGAGGCCTGAATTTGTGCGTGTTTTACTAAAGGAAACTCGCATGTCGGCAAAAGAAATAGCGGCAGTCGCCGGGGTAACGATTTACGACGTATTTCGTGAAAAACTTTTGATGCGACGCGCTGAAGCCGTCAATTAAGTATAGGATTATCGCTTTAAGTCTCGAGCGACGTGGGTCATTTCATCGGCCGTGCGCAAAACCGTAGCTGCACTTGAATAGGCCCGTTGAGTGACGATCATTTTTGTGAATTGATCCGCAAGATCGACATTAGACTGCTCCAGCGCACCCACAATAAGTTCGGTTCGCCCACCTGGGTTTCCAAGGCTTGTGAGCTCCAAATCACCGGAATCCGAGCTTTGTAGGAATACATTACCGCTGCGGGCTTCGAGATTGTTTTCCGACTCAAACCTCGCGATCGCTAACTTATATAAGCTGCGGACCTCGCCGTTGGAATAACTGGCGACGAGCACGCCTTCAGCATTGAAATATGCGTCCTGAAGCCGGCCCGCGAGAAAACCATTTTGATCGATATTTTGAACCGTAAACGCACCGCCGTCGGCGTACTGTGTCATCTTGGATATATCAACCGTCATCGTCTGCGGACCAGCGCTATCGGCCACGGTCACGCTTATCTGACCGTTCGCGGGGGATGTGAGGTTGCCTAAGCCATCAAAGGATATATTGGGCGGGTTAAACGTCGCAGCGACAATCTGAGTATCCGTCCCAATGGATGATGCGTCCAGGGTCCATTCAGTAGATCCTAAAGTCGGTGTAAAACCGAGAGTCAAGGTTCTAGAATTTCCTGCTTGATCGACATAGGGCAATCCAACTGATTGGCGTAGGGAATCGCCTGCTGACAAATTCGCTTGCAAAGCGATAGTTGTCGTCGCTGCACTTGGGAAAATACTATTATTGTTGAAGACCACTGGAGTGAGCGAATTTATGTTGTTCGTTTCTGTGATGTTCCCATTTGCGTCAGCCGCCCAACCGTAAACGAAATCACCCGCGCCGGTCGTCAGCAACGTACCCTGGTCGTTTTGACCGTTGCCGTCTGTATCCGTGTTCAACTGAACCGCTTTTCCGAAAAAGGCGCCATCGCGTGTATAATGAAAACTGTCATCACCATCCGCGCTAGAGTTAGTCACGAAAAACCCACGACCATTCAAGGCGACATCAAAAGCTCTGCTGGTCGATGTAATAATTCCTTGCTTGTCCACTTCACGGAAATCAGTTGTGTCGACTGAGAAGAAGCTTCGATTAAGCGGTGTTACATGGTTCAACAACGTGGAGAAGTGTGAGCCCTGGAGTTTGTATCCCGTCGTATTCACATTCGCGATGTTTGTCGAAATGTTCGATAGGTTTTGTGCCTGAGCATTCAGTGCATGAACTGATGTATTAAACGTTCCTTGGAGGCTCATTTCCTCAACTCCGAAAATATTTTTCAGCGCGCCGCGATCTCGGTGCCTCGAAGACGCACGGCGGGCGTATGCATTAGATAAAAGCAAACCTCATGCCATTACTGTTTTCGTTTCATATCAATGACTTAAATAGGCGATAATGCCCGTCGACGGGCACTTTTTGCGATACCCTCCTCACAGGTGGGTAAATCTTACCTATTCACAATTGAGGCCTAAGAGCCGGCTTTGCGGTAAGTTTTCAAATAAGGCCGCCAAGAGGTGACGACGGATCGGCATAAAGTTTGCGCGACATTCTTCCTGCTTGATAAGCGAGACGTCCTGCCTCAACGCCAAGACGCATTGCTTTCGCCATTGCGATCGGGTCTTTTGCCGCCGCTATGGCTGTATTCATTAATACGCCATCGCAACCAAGCTCCATTGCGATCGCCGCATCGGATGCCGTCCCAACACCGGCATCTACCAATACCGGCACATTTGACTGCTCAACAATAAGACGGATGTTGACGGGATTTTGAATTCCCAGACCAGAGCCGATAGGCGCGGCTAAGGGCATAATGGCGCAGCAACCAATGTCCTCCAGCGTTTTTGCAACAATAGGGTCATCAGAGGTGTAAACCATGACATCGAACTCGTCCTTGATGAGCGCTTCAGCTGCTTTTAGTGTTTCAACAACTTGCGGGTAGAGTGTTTTTTGATCTCCTAGAACCTCTAATTTCACTAGGTTCCATCCCCCAGCCTCGCGTGCCAAACGCAGCGTGCGCACCGCGTCGTCTGCTGTGTAACAGCCAGCGGTGTTCGGTAGATAAGTGTATTTCTTTGGATCAACGAAATCGACCAACATGGGCTGAGATGGATCGGAGATGTTAACGCGCCGCACGGCGACAGTGACGATCTCAGCTCCAGACGCAGCTATCGCCTGTGCTGTTTCTTCAAAATCCTTATATTTGCCTGTTCCAACGAGAAGGCGAGATTGATATTGGCGACCTGCGAGTTCAAAAAAATCCTTTTCCATAATCGAACTCAATTATCCCCCACCAATAAAATGAACGATCTCTAGGCGATCGCCATCGTCAATTAGCACCGAATCAAATTTGGATTTCGGTACGATTTCAAGATTCCTCTCGACCGCAACTTTTCGCGGATCGACGTTCAACTGTTTTAGAAAATTCTCTATGGTCAGGGCGCTATCTAGCGCTTTATTCTCCCCGTTAACAGTTATTTGCATGTGTGTGAAACTTCTTCGATTAGTGGAAAAAATATACGATTTCGATTAGTGGAAAAAATATACGATTAATCTAGTATGCGGCCAGTGTTCTAGCGTTGCAACCAGCCAACATATTGCTTCGATCTAAAGGCCGTTTGCCCCAAATTTCTGCTATGATATATGCCTCTATTATATATCCTAACGTCAATTAAGAACCGCGCGCGCTTAACACTTGCCCCATTTTTTTAATAGGAAAAAAACTTGAGCAATGTAGTCCTTGTTCTCAACGGGCCCAATTTAAACCTCTTAGGTGCCCGAGAGCCGGAGATATACGGCAATGTAACTTTGGAGGGTATTCGCAGTGCCGTCGAAAGGCGTGCTTCGACACACAATCTGGAGATTGATTTTCGCCAAACCAATGATGAGGGCGAAATGGTTTCCGCTATTCAGAACGCACAGTCAGCCGCGAAAGGCATTGTCATCAATGCGGCGGCATACACTCACACCTCAGTCGCCATTCTTGACGCACTGCTCGCCTGCGAAATCCCGGTAATCGAGGTACATTTATCCAATATCTACAAACGCGAGGAATTTCGACACCATTCATTCGTTTCCCGTGCGGCGACTGGTGTAATTTGTGGATTTGGCGCTTATGGTTACGAATTGGCAATTGATGCCATAGCCAATCTAATTTTAAGGACGAATAACTCGTGACGTCTTCTAAGACCAGGTCAAAATCGAAACCGACGCGTAAGCCGGAACAAGCCAAGGACTCATCATCTATGACAAAAATTGACAGCAATGCTGTTCGCCAATTGGCCGAAGTGCTCGACGACACCGGGTTAACTGAAATCGAGTACGAACTAAACGGCCTTCGGATTAGAGTCGCGCGCACGCCAGGGGAAACCATGATTGCGGCAGCGCATTCGGCGCTGCAACCTCCGAAACCAATTACACCCTCAGACACCGCACCGTCGTCCGCAAGTGTTTCTACCGACGATGCCAGTGCAATAAAGGCGCCGATGGTAGGCGTCGTATATTTGTTACCTGAACCGGGGGCCCCTCCGTTTGTAGCGGTGGGTGACGAGGTAAAAGCCGGACAGACTGTTGCTCTTATCGAGGCAATGAAGACTTATAACCCCGTTAAAGCAACCAAGTCGGGCAAAGTGACGAAGGTGATCGTTGAAAGCGGATCGCCGGTGGAATTTGGTGAACCCCTCATGATTATCGAGTAGACCTGCACTGATCACATGTTCGAAAAAGTTCTCATAGCCAACCGCGGCGAAATAGCATTGCGCATTCAGCGCGCGTGCCGAGAAATGGGCATTAAAACAGTGGCCGTGCATTCAACCGCCGACTCCGAGGCGATGCACGTTCGTTTAGCTGATGAGTCAGTATGTATTGGACCACCGCCGGCGCAGGATAGCTATTTAAATAAAGCGGCAATCATTTCAGCAGCAACAATTACCGACGCGGACGCCATCCACCCTGGCTACGGATTCCTCTCTGAAAACGCAGAGTTTGCGGAGATTGTTTCAGACCATGGAATTTCTTTTATCGGTCCCGCAGCTCACCACATTCGCACGATGGGCGATAAAGTTATTGCCAAAAAAACTGCACTAGAGAGTGGTCTTCCGGTGGTGCCAGGATCAGATGGTGCTGTCACCTCTGATGAAGCCGCAATATCGATTGCTGATGAAATCGGGTACCCTGTATTGATCAAGGCCAGCGCGGGCGGTGGCGGCCGTGGAATGAAGGTTGCGGAAAATAAGGGCCAATTGAAAGAAGCCTTTCAAGTCGCCACAACAGAAGCGCAAGCCGCATTCGGTAATGGCGAAGTGTACATGGAGAAATACCTGGCCAGGCCACGTCATATCGAGATCCAAGTTCTTGGGGACAAACATGGCAATATCGTTCATCTCGGAGAACGCGACTGCTCGCTTCAACGCAAACACCAGAAGATATTTGAAGAAACCCCTTCCCCCGCTCTGAATGCTAAACAAAGAGATGAAATTGGCGAAATTGTCTGCAAGGCAATGCGCGTTATTAATTACGACAACGCGGGTACAGTTGAATTTCTATTTGAAGATGGAAATTTTTATTTCATTGAAATGAATACTCGCCTTCAAGTCGAACACCCCGTAACGGAGATGGTGACGGGTATCGACCTCGTTCGAGAGCAGATTAGAGTCGCAGCCGGGTTGAAGCTTGGATTTCGACAGGAGGATATCGCGTTTACGGGGTGGGCGATGGAATGTCGAATAAATGCGGAAAATCCCGAAACTTTTGCTCCCTCGCCCGGAAAAATCACAGGATATCATGCGCCCGGCGGGCGCCGAGTGCGTGTGGACTCGGGATTATATGCTGGTTTTAGCATTCCACCGCATTACGACAGCTTAATAGCAAAATTGATTGTACAAGGAAGCACACGTCAGGAATGCTTAATGCGCATGCGACGCGCACTGCATGAGTACGTGATAGATGGAATTGATACGTCCATTCCCCTTCACTCAAAAGTGCTTCATGAGCAGCAAATCATCGATGGTGACTACGATATACGTTGGCTGGAAAATTTCGTGAAGAGTTTTGAGCCTGGGAACACCTGACCGAATTCGGAGCGAGAGAAGACTCGAGGTGTCTCGCAAATGACTGAAATTACTCCCGACCTTCTACTCAAGGCCTATGCATATGGTGTATTCCCTATGGCTAAGGCGCGGGACGATAACGAAATATTTTGGGTTCAGCCTAAGCTTCGCGGAGTCATACCCCTAAATAAATTCCACGTTTCCCGGTCTTTGCGTAAACGACTGCGGCGCGAAAGTTTCACCGTAACAGTAGACAAGGCCTTTTCGCAGGTGATCGCGGCTTGCGCAAAACCAGCGGATGGTCGGGGCGAGACCTGGATCAACAAAGAAATAGAACGCCTTTTTAGCGACCTATTTGATGTTGGTTTGGCACACAGCGTTGAAACATGGTCGAACGGTAAACTTGTAGGCGGCCTTTATGGCCTTGCGATGGGCGCGGCCTTTTTTGGCGAAAGCATGTTTGCCCAAGAAGATGATGCGTCGAAAGTAGCGCTTTGCAATCTCGTTGGAATTCTAAAGCGCGGAAATTACGTTCTCCTGGATACTCAATTCCTTACAGATCATCTTAAGAAATTTGGGGCGATCGAAATTGACCACAAGGAATATCTATCCAAATTGAGCGCTGCACTGGCGCAGCAAGGCGAATTTGGAAATCCGCTGCCTCAGGGAGAGCTGGAGCTTGAACTATCTTCGCAACCTAAAACCCAAATGTCGTAAACTGGGTGATCCATTGCTGATAAGGCTGGGCTTGACGCAAACATCCATCCGCTAAAAACTTGTTGTTCGTCTCTATCTTCTTGAATTTGGTATATTTGCAGGAAAGACGCGCTCTCGGGTGGGTCTTCCGGCGGCGTTGTGACGCAGGTTTGCGCCATGATCTCCAGTGTTCCAAATTTAACCGGCATGCCGACAAGTCCCTTCAAGGTGTTCACCCTCGCGGTTACCTTGTCCAATGCGCCGAGAATCACGGTATCCATTTCAATACCATTTTCATCTAGCGCGGCGTACGCGGGAAGAATGGCGGCAAAATAAAAAACGCCAAAGATGAGATAGGAGAACTTGCTCATGATGATCTAACGATTCAAGCTTTGCTAGTGCTCGTTGTGCCGGGAAAATATGGCAGTTGTCTGGCATATTTTAGACAAAAGGCGCCCACCGTGCTCAACGGTCTATTCCGTCGCTAAAAAAATGAATTCACCCACTAAATCTTCTAGCGATTGATAGTCACGCGTGTCCTGAATGAACCCTCCTGGGTCAATCGTCTCTCGAGAACGACCCGGTACTAAATTCACGTATTTGGACCCTAATAAGCCGTCTCCGACAATTGAGGCTTGAGTATCAACGGGAAGAGCGATGTCAGTATCGATAGACATGGTAACACGAGCCTGAAAGGTTTCCGGAATTAGGGACTCGTGTGTAACGCTTCCAATATTGACACCACTTATACGCACATCGCTCCCGCGCACTAGTCCCCCGACCTTTAAAAAGTCAGCGTTCACTTCATATCCGGTCTCAACCTTTAAGTCCGCCATAGAATAGGCAAAAAGAAGGAAAATGACCGCTCCAAACAAAACGACTGCGCCCAAAATCGTCTCTAACGGATTACGCTTCATGGGACCCACCATTTCGCCGAAAAATACATTTAATCACGCTGCTCCTCCGAGGACGATGCCGCTCTGGCTCGTTCGACAATTCCAGTCATTATATCTTCAAGTATTTGGGAACCTTGAGTGTTTGGTATGCGCTCACCAGATTCCAAAAGTATGTCGTCACCACCAGGATCGAGTTCAACATATTTAGAACCAAAAAGACCATCGGTCTCGATTTTGGCGAACGCGCCTTCGGTCAGCGCAATCTTTTCATCGAATTGGAGGGTGAGCACCGCTCGTTTCTGTTCATTTAGGGCCATGTCAGAGACCACGCCCACCTTTACCCCCGCCGCACGCACAGGACTTCCGATGTAAATTCCATCCGCCCGGCGAAAATCAGCGGTCAAATGAAAAGTGTCGTCTTCAAAATCAATATTTTGACGGTTCGCGAACGCCGTCATTAAAAACACTGAAATGAGCAATGCCGCCGCTAAGACTCCAACCAGATATTCTCGGCGTTCTGTTCGAGACATTGGAAGCTATGCAGAAATCAATTTAAGAGTCTGGTGACCAGGCTTGGTAGTCACCCGTCGCCTTCTCTCGGCGGCCGCCCTGAGAATCATGACCCGGCGGGAAATATGCAGCGTGCGTGCCTGTCAAATTTGGAATGTGTGGTTTTACCCACACTTTTTGCGCGGAGGGTTCTATAGGCTTGTCAGTAGTGTGATGAAGCCAAGCGTGCCATTCGGGAGGGACTTTAGACGCCTCTGGCTCACCGTTATAGATGACCCATCTTTGGTCTTTGTCCCCCCAGCGCTTACGCTTCTTCGATTGGTAATACACGTTACCGTACGCGTCCTCACCGACCTTGTCTCCGTAGAGCTTGGTATAGAGCCAAGTGCCTAAACTCATTCTAAGGTACCTTATTCATTGAACATTCAGCCAAGCGAACACCAAAACGCCCGCCGAGAATCCTGAGCAATATGAAGGCAATTGAAAGACCCGTCCAGTGCGGCCAATGAGGCCTGGACTCCACCTAACGGCCCCAAACCGAGGGACATCCCGCACCATGAAAGTCCTTGAATACAATACGTTTCGGACATAATCTAGGGGTACCTTTTGGGCGCCATACAATATCTGGTAGCCGAGGGCGTTTGGGCCGAGGGGAAGACAGTGAATTACAGAGCCTGAGTTCCATACTCGTTCAGGTATGGGCCGGGTCGGTATGTGCTGGAAACCCCCGAGGCAAGGTTTGGTTTGGCTAATCGGGTGTAGACATGCGGTTTTCGCGTCGGTTTACGACAAAGGGCAAGTCGCCGTACGACAAAATTGAATTCACGACAACTACAAGCGAAATCAGAAATCCCGACGGTACAGTCATTTTTCAGCAGAACAATGTCATAGTACCTGCATCCTGGTCGCAAGTGGCCTGCGACATTCTTGCTCAGAAATATTTTCGGCGCGCTGGAGTCCCCACAGCCTTAGAACCGGTTCCCGAGAATGATGTTCCAAAATTTTTGTGGCGAAAAAAACCTTCCGGCAATGTGCGCGATGGGTCAACTGGGGCGGAAACTGATGCCCGGCAAATTTTTGATCGCTTAGCAGGTGCATGGACCTATTGGGGTTGGAAAGCTGGTTTCTTCGACGGTGAAGACGATGCCGCAACATATTTTGATGAAATGCGCTACATGCTGGCGCGCCAAATTGGCGCACCAAATTCTCCGCAATGGTTTAATACCGGTCTGCACTGGGCCTACGGTATAGATGGACCTGCGCAGGGGCATTTTTTTGTCGACTACCGCACAGGCGAACTCACTAAGTCTGACAGTGCTTATGAGCACCCCCAACCCCACGCTTGCTTCATCCAATCTGTGGATGACAACCTCGTTAATGAAGGCGGCATCATGGACCTTTGGGTTCGTGAAGGTCGCCTTTTTAAATACGGCTCAGGAACGGGAACGAACTTTTCGGCACTTCGAGCAGCGGGCGAAAAACTGTCTGGTGGCGGAAAGTCCTCAGGGCTCATGAGCTGGCTTAAGATTGGTGATCGCGCGGCGGGGGCCATCAAATCTGGAGGTACAACACGGCGCGCGGCGAAAATGGTCATTTTGAATGTCGATCATCCCGATGTCGAAGAGTTCGTAGACTGGAAGGTTCGCGAGGAGCAAAAAGTTGCCGCCCTCGTCGCAGGGTCTCGCACTACGAGCAAACACCTTAATGCCGTTCTCCGCGCCTGCCGCGAGTGGGACGGGACTGATTCCAACAAGAAATTTGATCCCAAGGAGAATGCTCAACTGCGCAAGGAAATTAAATCTGCGCGTGCAGCAATGCTTCCGGAAAGCATCGTTCAACGAGCATTACAACTTGCCCGTCAGGGGTTTACATCCATTGATTTCCCCGAGTTTGATACGGACTGGGACTCCGAAGCTTACGCAACCATGTCGGGTCAGAATTCCAACAACAGTGTTCGCGTGACGGATGATTTTCTCAATGCCGTTGAGTCCGGCAGCGAATGGGAATTAAAAAGCCGCGTAGAAAACAACACGGTCAAGACAATCAAAGCACGCGATCTTTGGGACAAGATCGGCGAATCTGCCTGGCAGTGCGCAGACCCGGGCCTTCAATTCGATACAACCATCAACGACTGGCATACTTGCCCGCAGTCTGGCCGAATAAATGCGTCGAATCCGTGTTCAGAGTATATGTTTTTGGATAACACAGCGTGCAACCTTGCTTCGCTTAATCTTCTGACTTTTCGCAATCAAGATGGTTCTTTTGACGTCGCTGGTTTTGAGCATGCGGTGCGTCTGTGGACTGTGACGCTGGAAACATCAGTTCTTATGGCTCAATTTCCATCGAAGGAAATTGCGGCGCGTTCGTTCCGATATCGAACGTTGGGCCTTGGGTTTGCTAATCTTGGCGGCATTCTTATGGCGAATGGAACGGCGTACGATAGCAGGGAAGGTCGCGCACTTTGCGGTGCAATCAGCGCATTGATGACAGGGCAAGCCTACTCGACGTCTGCCGAAATCGCCGAGGAGAGCGGATCTTTTCCAGGCTACCCCGAAAATCAAAAAGACATGCTTCGAGTCATCCGGAACCATCGCAGGGCAGTTTATGGACATAAGGATGCTTACGAAGGGCTAAATACCACACCGCAGGCCCTCAACGCCGCAGATTGCCCGGATTCAAATCTTGTGGCAGCCGCAAAAGCTGCGTGGGATCGTGCGTTAGAATTGGGTTCGGCGCACGGCTTTCGGAACGCTCAAGTAAGCGTCGTTGCGCCAACTGGCACCATTGGTTTGGTGATGGACTGCGATACCACCGGAATTGAGCCAGATTTCGCTTTGGTAAAGTTTAAAAAACTCGCCGGCGGTGGGTACTTCAAGATTATCAATCGCGTGGTACCTATTGCTCTTCAAACACTAGGCTATAGCAAGTCTCAGATCGACGACATCGTTCTTTACGCCTTAGGACAGGCCAGCCTTAAGGGCGCCCCGGCAATCAACGCCACATCCTTGCAAGATCGCGGATTTGATCAAGATGCTCTTGAGATCATTGAGAACGCGCTCGATCAGGCTTTCGACATAAAGTTCGTATTTAACCAATACACACTGGGTGAAGACTTTTGTCTCAATAAACTTGGCTTCACCGCCGATCAATTGAACAATCCGTCCTTCAATATGTTGGAAGCGCTGGGTTTTTCACCGTCGGAAATAGAAGGCGCCAATGTTTATGTTTGCGGTGCAATGACGCTTGAGGGCGCTCCGCATATCAAGGAAGAACATTTACCCGTTTTCGATTGCGCTAGCCTCTGCGGCCGCACCGGACGGCGTGTTCTGTCGGTTCAGAGCCATATTGCGATGATGGCAGCTGCACAGCCGTTTATCTCAGGGGCAATATCGAAGACCATTAACATGCCAAATTCCGCAACCATCGAGGACTGCAAACAGGCCTATATAGACTCGTGGAAAATGGGATTAAAGGCAAACGCACTTTACCGCGATGGCTCCAAATTGTCTCAACCTCTCGCGGCGACGGTCCTTGAGGAATTGGACGATGAATCCGATGTTGCAGAGGAAATCACCGATTCTCCCTCACCGGGACGCGCAGAAATTGTTGCGGAACGTATAATTGAGCGTGTCGTCGCTCGCGAACGCAAACGCCTGCCCGACCGCCGCAAAGGTTACACGCAAAAGGCTTTGGTTGGCGGACACAAGGTATACTTGCGTACAGGTGAATACACCGATGGTCAGGTCGGTGAGATTTTTATCGACATGCACAAGGAAGGGGCGGCCTTCCGAAGTTTGATGAATAATTTCGCGATCGCGATATCCATTGGACTTCAATACGGCGTCCCCCTTGAAGAATATGTCGATGCATTCACGTTTACGCGCTTCGATCCTGCTGGCACCGTGGAGGGGAATTCGTCGATCAAGATGGCGACGTCAATTTTAGACTATATTTTCCGCGAACTGGCGGTGAGCTACCTCGGTCGAAATGATCTTGCACATGCTGAAGCACACGATGTACTTCCGGACGCAATGGGAAATGGAGAGCGAGCGGAAGAACTACTTCAACTCGCGGAAAAAACCGTGTCTCAGGGTTTCATTCGCTCGTCCAACCTGTATTTCATCAAGCCACCAGCCAACAGCAGTTCCGTAGGCACAGATCCCACTACCTTACCAAGCACAGGAGCTGGTGCCACGGTCTCGCGAATGCCATCCGCCGCGGTCAATTCAGATACGGAGACATTCACAGAAGAAGAAGTCCAACTCAACGTTCGCGTCACTGAAATGACCGGTTCACGTCGGAGTGCCTCACACGTGGCACGGATGAAAGGCTATGAAGGTGATGCTTGTAATGAATGCGGAAATTTCACGCTTCTGAGAAACGGTACATGCATGAAATGTGATACGTGCGGCGCAACTAGCGGGTGCTCATAAACCTGGCCGTCTGAAGGTAATACCGAATGCCACTCCCCGTTGCCCTGGCCAAGACACCGCCTTCAGACCCTGTTCGAATATCGGGATTTCCAGAGCCCGCAATCGTACCCACGATCGGCGCGTGTTTCGGAGAGTTTCTGAGGCGGGTCGTTCCAAGCCACACGGCATACTCCATAGCAAGAACCGTCTGCGAAGACGTTGTTCGGGCTCTTCGATCCGAATTGCGGCCCGACTGGGACGCAACTTCTGCGACAAGTCCGGCTCAACAATCAGACTATTTCATTGTGGGGTCGGTGGGTAAACGGTCAGCGATTGCTCCCATTACAATCATCGACCTTCTTTACGTATTACCGGAAAAATTGATCGCACAAAAATCTGTGGACGCTCTGAAAATTGTTTGGGCGGTTATCAAAAATCGATATGCGGGCGTGACAATCACCGAAGCTGGGGTGCTTCTACAACGAGGTGATCATTGGGTGAAAATCATACCAGCATGCGAGCGTGGCGGAACATTTCGAATTCCGGCGGAACCAACCACACAACGGTCGTCCGGTTGGGTGGTTATCAACCCGGTCGCAGAAGCGGCAACACTGCGACTGTCCGATAGTCTGTATGGGGGCCGGCCTCGTCTCCTGCTTACGGCTCTTAAGGCATGGCGATCGCACGCCGACGTCCCAATCACCTCTTATGCGCTGGAGTTACTTGCGCAGGAATTTTATTCAGGTTCACCGCGCCCATTCGACTTGGATCAAGCTCTCGCGGAATTTTGGGCTTGGACAAGGAAACGTACGCCGTGCGAACTCAAGCCTCCGGGCGGTCAGTCTACGTTGAGGATCGACGACAAGTGGCACAAGAAGGCGAAGGCCGCATACTGGCGAGCGATGCTCGCGGGCCATCACCTAAAAGAGGGCAAAGTGGTAGACGCAGCCCTTGAGTGGAAACAGAGCCTCGGGCCTATTTTTCCTGTTCCAGGAGATTCCGGGCCAACCGCACCGCCAATGTTCAAGTAACTAACGCCTCTGGATGTCGTACAGAGAGCGTGTGCAAAGAGTACCCGGTATCTCTGCAAGATCTTTGCGAATTCCCGTACCGGTGTCTGCATACCCAACAACCCACGCTCGCTAACGCTGGCAAAATTAGAGTATTCTAGGGGCGACTAGTAAACCGTGGCATACAATGTTGGATCAGGGAGATCGTGCAATGGCGGACCGCATAGAAACACGGCTCAATACTTTGGGCATTACGATACCAGAAGCTGCTGCACCGGTAGCGAACTATGCGCCATACGTTATAGCCAAAAACTTTATCTATGTTTCCGGTCAACTCCCGATGCAAGACGGAGCACTTCAACATACCGGTTTAGTCGGCAAAGAAGTCTCCGTTCAGGAGGGATACGAGGCAGCAAAACTTTGTGCAATAAACTTGATCGCGCAAGTAAAATCAGCGTGCGGCGGCGATTTGGACCGGGTGAAACGCGTGGTAAAATTGACCGGGTTTGTTGCATCTGGCAGCGATTTTACCGAACATCCTGGCGTGGTGAACGGTGCTTCCGATTTAATGGTAGAGGTCTTTGGAGACGCGGGTCGGCATAGCCGAGCAGCTGTGGGCGCCTCGTCATTGCCGATGGGAGCCTCCGTTGAAGTCGAAGCCGTTTTCGAAATCGAATAGAAAATAAAATTATAAACTAATGGATGATGAGCGCCCGCGGGGCAATTCCGAAGTCGCAGACGATTTGGAGATAAAAATTGTCCCCAGTATTCATAGAATACAATCAACGCAATGGGACTTTTGCGCGGGAATTGACAGCCCTAATCACAATCCATTTCTAAGACATGCTTTTTTCAGTGCTCTAGAAGACTCAGGTTCGACGATTGCCAGCACAGGTTGGCAGCCGCAACACGTCGTTGTCGAAAATGCCACCGGCGATGTACTAGCCTGCGCTCCACTATTTTTAAAGAACCACTCCTATGGAGAATATGTTTTCGACTGGGGGTGGGCGGAAGCATTTCAACGAGCTGGCGGACGATATTACCCAAAACTTCAATGCGCGGTGCCGTTCACTCCGGTCACGGGCCCGCGCCTTTTGGTGCAACCATCCCTCCCCGATGGACGCCGCCTTGAATTACAACATGGACTTTTAGGCGGAATGGTTGAGTTGGCACAACGCCTGAAGCTTTCCTCCTTGCACGTAACTTTTTCAACTGAGAACGAACATCTCACAATGGAAGATGTCGGATTGTTGTCGCGTTTGGGCGAACAGTATCATTGGGAGAACAAGGGGTATCTAAGGTTCGATGATTTTCTGGCCGATTTATCCTCACGCAAACGAAAAAACATTCGCAAAGAGCGTGAGCGAGCCAACGCCTGTGGTGTAAAAATATTTACCGTCAGGGGAGATGACATAAAAACACATCATTGGGATGCGTTTTATCAATTTTACATGAACACTTCAGATCGAAAGTGGGGTCAGGCTTATTTGACTCGTGAATTCTTCGATTTGGTATCGCAGCGCATGGGCGACGCGGTCTTACTGATTTTAGGTGAAGCGGAGGACCAGCTCGTTTGCGGCGCGCTCAACTTTATCGGTAGCGATACCCTATACGGCAGAAATTGGGGCACGATTGTTGACTACCCCATGCTTCATTTTGAAGTGTGCTACTACCAAGCCATTAGCTATGCCATCGAAAATAAACTCAAGTGGGTTGAAGCTGGAGCGCAAGGGCCGCACAAGATTCAACGCGGTTACATGCCAAAACGGACGTACTCTTCCCACTGGATTGCTGACCAAGGCTTTCGAAACGCTGTAGCGGAGTTCCTTACTCAGGAACGAGACGCCATTAATTCGAACATTCAATTTCGAACAGACCTCGGACCTTTCAAGCGCACCGAAAATTCAGGATAGCTATTTTTAACTGTACCTGGTACAATTAAATATCTGGCCTGATTTAATCTTGATAAAGGACTTTAGGTGCCCCGGCGGCCGCGCACGTTTATCCCAAACCATCCAGTTCATCTCGTCCAACGGGGCCACAATCAATCCCAGGTATTCCAGGGCCCCAAGGACGCAAAATCCTACTTGGGCTGGCTAGAAGAGGCGTCCATTCGGCATGGGACAATGATTCATGCGTACGTCCTTATGCCGAATCACATTCACCTCGTTTTGACGCCCAAGTCTGAGAGCTCCCTTCCAGAAATGATGCGCCATGTTAACTGGCGATATAGCCGGTACGTAAACGCGGAGCATCAAAGATCGGGAAGTCTGTGGGATGGTCGATATAAGGCCTGCATCATTGACCCCAAAAATTACTTCTTTTCCTGCTGCCAGTACGTGGAATTAAATCCGGTGCGGGTGGGAATGACTGAGGATCCATCGACCTATAGATGGTCGAGCTTCAAGGTAAATGCGCTCGGTATCGATAGCGCTCTGTTAACCCCTCACCCCCTCTATCTTACTCTTGGAGACTCTCGGGAAAAACGGGCGGCTGCGTACCGCGAAATTGTCTCTTCAGATCTTACAGAGACAACGATCGAAGCCATTCGCTCCGCGACGCTAGGTGGATGGGCGCTCGGGGACAAATCTTTTGAAGAGCGCGTCACGCGCCGCGCCGGACAAAATATGGCACCCAGAGGGCCCGGCCGGCCTTGGCCAAAGAAGCCTTAATTGCCGGGGCTAAGTATCTTTATTTTTTATTTCGACGGGCTGACCATCGCTGTCAACAGCGACGTAAGTAAATAAGCCCTCAGTTACCAACAGCGATTCTCCGCTCCGCCGCCGGCGGACCCAAGTTTCTACTTCCAACGCGATTGACGTCCGCCCGATACGCGAAATACGCGTATAACAACTCACTTCATCGCCAACAAAAACGGGCCTGTGAAACTGCATCGCGTCTACCGCCACAGTTGCAGTTCGGCGACCAGAATGAGTGCTCGCATGAATACCACCGGCAATATCCATTTGCCCTAGCACCCAGCCCCCAAAAATATGCCCATAAATATTGGTATCCGCGGGCATAGCCAGTACGCGGATCGATAGCTCACCAGAAGGGCTGGTTGGTTTTTCCTTGTCAGTCATCCTCAACTCGCAATAACAATGTCAATATATTGTATGGTGCCCTGGTCTCGCATACCTTGGCTAGCTTAAATCTACCGATTTGTACGTATCACGGAAAATACCAACACGATGGCCGATCTCTTTAAACAAAAAAAGCGCTCACCAAACTCTAAGCGCGGAGGGTATACGGCTCAGGATATTGAAGTCCTCGAAGGGCTCGAACCCGTCCGCCGCCGCCCCGGAATGTATATCGGTGGATCGGACGAGGCTGCCATGCACCACCTCATTGCCGAGGCGCTCGATAATGCGATGGATGAAGCCGTCGCCGGGCACGCATCGACAATCGAGGTCAATCTTGGCGCAAATAATGAAGTGATGATTCGCGACAACGGGCGAGGCATCCCAATTGATCCTCATCCAAAGTTTCCTAAGTTGTCCGCACTAGAAGTCATTATGACGACGCTACACTCTGGCGGAAAATTCTCAGGTAAAGCGTACCAAACATCTGGTGGATTGCACGGAGTGGGAATCAGCGTCGTAAACGCGCTTTCCAGTGCGCTCACTGTTGAAGTTGCCCGCGATAAAACCCTTTGGACCCAAAATTTCAGCCGGGGAAAAACTAAATCCAAATTAAAAAAGGGCGCTAAAGTTAATCGCCGCGGAACCACAATTCGATTTACACCTGACACCAAAATTTTCGGCGACAAAGCTTGTTTTAAAGCTGCCAATGTTTATCGCATGGTGCGATCAAAGGCCTACCTGTTTGAAGGTGTGAAGGTTCGTTGGTCGTGCCATAAATCCCTCTTAAAGGGCGATGATAAAACACCCGCCGAGGAAGAGCTCCAATTCGAAAATGGGCTGAAAGATTATCTCACGCACGTCTTGAACAGCCGCAAGCGCCTCGTCGAACCGTTTTTTGCTGGGTCAACCGAACTCGGTGAGGACGCTGGCCGCGTTGAGTGGGCCATGAGTTGGCCCGACGATGAACAAGGTTTTTTCAATTCATACTGCAATACGGTACCTACGCCGGAGGGCGGAACCCACGAACAGGGGATGCGAACCGCTCTTCTACGCGGTCTCAAAGCCTATGGCGAAATGACAAGCACCAAAGGTGCAAGTAGCGTTGTTGGCGAAGATGTGTGGGGCGGTGCATGCATTATGCTTTCCGTCTTTATTAAGGACCCTCAATTTCAAGGCCAAACGAAGGAAAAGCTAGTGTCTGTGCATGCGGCGCGATTGGTGGAAACAGCGATTAAAGATCACTTCGACCATTGGCTGTCCGGTGACGTCGCAACCGCAAAATCCCTTCTCGAAACGGCGATTGCCCGCGCGAGCGAGCGAGCCCGCAAGAAACAAGACCAGAACCTAAGCCGAAAATCTGCGACTAAGAAGTTGCGGCTACCTGGAAAACTCGCTGATTGCACTCAGGCGTCACCACAAGGCACCGAGCTCTTCATCGTAGAGGGCGATAGTGCGGGCGGATCAGCGAAACAGGCACGACGACGCGAAACACAAGCTATTTTGCCATTGCGCGGCAAAATTCTGAATGTGGCATCAGCGACAGATGAAAAATTACGCGCCAATCAAGAACTTCAAGATCTAATTGAGGCAATTGGATGCGGTATTCGCGACCGCTACAATGAGAGCAAACTAAGATATGAGAAAATCATCATCATGACGGATGCGGACGTCGACGGCGCACACATCGCTAGTCTGCTCATAACGTTTTTCTACCGCGAAACCCCGCAATTAATCGAAAATGGTCATCTGTATCTTGCGCAACCACCTTTGTATCGATTGAGCCAACGCGGAACGACAATTTACGCAATGGATGATGAGCACAAGGACGAGCTGATCAAATCGTCTTTTGACAGTCGTGGAAAAGTTGAAGTCAGTCGCTTTAAGGGGTTAGGTGAAATGCCCCCCGCACAACTCAAAGAGACAACTATGGACCCAGCGCGCCGCATCCTCTTGAAGGTCGTTTCACCCAACTCCTCTTCAAAAAACGAACAACGGTCAACGGCAAAACTCGTAGAACAACTTATGGGGCGAAAACCTGAAGAACGCTTTAAATTTATCCAAGAACGCGCGAAATTTGCTGAAAGCCTAGATATCTAGGTTTCGCACTAGTTCGGCTTTTCCATTTTCCGACAAAAAAATGGACGGCCGGTATGTCAGAAAGCCTTTCTCCACATCGTCAAGTTTTCTACGCAAAAGCATACAGTACGCTTCTTCTATCCGGCTTTCCCCGCGCAACAAACGTGACCAGATTTCCTGGCCCTTTGGGAGCAAGTCGGGCCGTGACAACGCGTGCAAGGACGCGATCCAAGTCGTCAAACCTTTCGCGACCGCCAAACTAAACGGAGAATTAAATTTAATCATATCCGTACGCAATTTTTGTAACTCACGCGCGTAGGACGCCAATCTAACGAGGGCTTCGTCATCAATTGCTGCTGTGCCGTCGAAGTACTCTTCAGGAAAGGGGTCCGAGACCTGCTTTGTCGAATCCAGCCCCTTCTTCGCAAGCATCGCCGCCGCAAGTGCGCTCGCCGATTCTCCCGGAAAATAACCTTGCACTGTCGATAGATACTCATTGAGCTGGCGCTCGGGAGATTTCGGCTTGGTGTATCGACGCTTTAAAAAATGATAAAGACTTACAAGCCCATCACCGCGCTGAAAAAATTGCTCAGGTTGCGCTCTTGTCTGGCGATGGAAAGAAGACTGTAGATGTTTTCTCTTCTTCATTATTCCTAAAGCTCTCGAATAACACCGGAGAAGTCCACATCGCCGTGCCCGTCAGCTACAAACTTTTCATAAAATTCCGTCGCAGCCTGTCCCATAGGCGTTTTAGCATTGGCAGACTCAGCGGCTTCCTGACTCAATCGCAAATCCTTCAACATCATCGCAGCCGCAAACCCTGGCTTATAATCTCTATTGGAAGGAGCAGCGGGTACAATTCCTGGCGCCGGGCAATATGAAGTCATAGACCAACACTGGCCAGACGCCTTAGAGCTAATTTCAAACAATACTTTAGGATCGAGACCCAGCTTTTCGCCCATTGCAAAAGCTTCACACGTTCCGATCATCGAAATGCCAAGCAACATGTTGTTGCAAACTTTCGCAACCTGACCATTTCCTGCAGAGCCGGCGTGTACGATCGTTTTTCCCATGACCTCTAAGAATGGTTTAGCAGCCGTAAACGCGGCTTCGGTGCCCCCAACCATAAATGTAAGGGTTCCCGCCTCGGATGCGGCAACGCCACCCGAAACCGGCGCATCCACCATCAACACGCCTTTGGATTCTGCCGCCGCAATAACCTCACGTGCCGACGGAACGTCAATCGTTGAACAATCCATAAGGATCGCACCTTTGGCGACCGCGTCAATCACACCGCCGTCCATATAAACCTGTTTTACATGCTTACCGGCCGGAAGCATGGTGATAACGGCGTCGGCACCCTTCGCAGCCTCGGCGGGGCTATCTGACGCCTGACCACCAGCGTCGGTTAAAGCCTTCATTGCGTCAGCTGAAAGGTCAAAGGCACGGACTGTATGCCCAGCCTGAATTTGGTTCTTTGCCATCGGCCCGCCCATATTGCCGAGCCCAATGAATGCAATAATTGCCATTATCGTTTCCCTCCGGTTACTTCACTTAGGTCTAATTCATCCCCAGGCAAGGGCGCAAAGTATGCATCGATCATTTCTGCATCGACCTCAGCAAGTGATGCGGGTTTCCAGTTGGGTTTCATGTCTTTGTCAACAAGCAGGGCGCGAACCCCTTCGTAAAAATCATTGTCGGCCGCAAATCTATTGGCAAGCCGCCACTCTAACTTCATGCAGTCTTCAAATTCTAAAGACGCTCCTTCTTGGATTTGCCTAAAGGTCACTTTCATAGAAAGTGGAGATTTTTGCTTTAGAGTTTTGGCTTGGGCCGCAGCCCACTCCCCGCCATCCGCGTCTAACGACTCAATGATTTCCTCTACAGACCCAAGACTAAAATGTTTGTCGATCTGTGCGCGTTCGGCGTTAATTGCGACATTGTCGGTGGCAGCCGCGATGGGCTGCACAATATCGGCAATTTGCGCAATTTCGCTGGTCGCTTCATCAGCCAGTTTTTGCTCCAGCGCGTCAAGATTTTCAGTCGGAACCATAGCTTCGGCCAACCCTAAAGCGACGCACTCAGCCCCTCTTAGGCGGCGTCCCGTGAGTCCTAGGTACATGCCGATCGCCCCGTCCAAACGCGGCAAAAACCAAGTTCCCCCAACATCGGGAAAGAGTCCAATGCCGGTTTCAGGCATAGCAAACACCGTTTTCTCTGTAACCACGCGGTAAGACCCGTGAACAGAGACGCCAACCCCCCCGCCCATAACAATGCCGCCAATCAGCGCCACATACGGTTTGGGAAACCGCTTAATCATGGTGTTGCAGCGATACTCGATGTTGTAAAAGTTTCGCGGATACGACCCACCTTTGCGGCCGTCCTCGTAAAGTTGGACGACGTCTCCGCCAGCGCAAAACGCCTTCTCTCCGGCTCCCCGAATAACGACCGCTTTTACGGCGTCGTCGGTGCTCCACTCTTGCAACTTTGGCAAAAGCAGCTCGCACATCTCCAGTGTCAGGGAATTGAGCGCCTTTGGCCTATTCAGCAAGATGTGGCCAATATTTCCTTTTACCGTAAAATCTATTCCACTCATGGGCGGCCGCCCCCTTGAAGCAAATACCGAGAAATGATCACCCGCATAATTTCGTTTGTGCCTTCCAAAATTTGATGAACGCGCGCATCACGCAAAAAACGCTCGATTGGATAGTCTTTCAAGTATCCATACCCTCCATGGAGTTGGAGGGCCGAATTACATATCTCGAAGCCCGCGTCCGTTGCGAACCTTTTGGCCATGGCACATAGCTTTGTTGCATCGCTCCTTTTCTCGTCCAGCGCCGTTGCAGCGTTCATCACCATCAGCCTTGACGCCTCCAAGTTCGTCGCCATATCCGCGAGTTTAAATTGAATGGTTTGAAACGAGCTCAAGGGGTTTCCGAACTGGGACCGGCCTTGGACATACTCTGTTGCCGCTTCGAGGCAGGCTCGCGCCGCACCAAGTGAGCACGCTGCGATATTGATGCGCCCCCCATCCAAGCCAACCATAGCGATTTTAAAGCCCTCTCCTTCACTGCCGACGAGGTTTGCGACAGGCACACGGCAGTCTTCGAAATTCACCATGGACGTCGGCTGACTATTCCAGCCGAGTTTCTTTTCCTGGGCTCCAAAGCTGAGACCTTTAGAGTCTTTGTCGATGATCAGACAACTGATTCCCTTTGGCCCGTCCTCCCCAGTGCGTACCATACACACGTAAACGTCCGACCTCCCCCCGCCCGAGATGAACGCCTTGCTCCCGTTCAAGACATAGTGGTCACCATCTCGAACAGCTTTTGTTCGAAGGGCCGCCGCATCGGATCCCGACGACGGCTCAGTTAAACAATAGCTCGCGAAATACTCCATTGAGCAAATCTTAGGGAGGTACTTTTGTTTCAGCTCGTCCGACCCAAACCGATCAACCATCGAGGCAGCCATGTTGTGAATTGAAATAAACGCTGCGGTGGACGTGCACCCTGCGGCGAGTTCTTCCAATATGATGGCGCTGTCCGCACGACCCAATCCGCTCCCGCCGACGTCCGGGGAAACGTAAAGGCCACCGAATCCCAACTCAGCTGCAGACCGAAGCTCGTCCTCCGGGAAAATTTTCTCTTCGTCCCATTTGGCCGCATTCGGCGTCATTTGATCGCGAGCAAACTTCCGGGCCGTGTCCTGAAACGCCAACTGATCTTCAGAGAGCTTAAAATCCATGCGTGAGTTCCCCTTGGCCCCCCATGTGGCCGACGATTAAGTGATATGACATATATCCGCTATCCGCTCCGCGGAAGTAAGGAAAATAGTCTTTAAATCCACAGTTTTATGGGAATTCGCCCATAAAAACTCGACATCTCCCGCCTATTCTTGCTTAGAGGTGTTTTATCACTATAAATTTGGCATTGACCATCCCACGCTAGCCAGAGGAGAGCCGCTATGCCGCCGCTCGAAACAGCCGCGCACGACGTCGATACTCTTACCCCAGAACTGGAAATCAAAGGCCTGATAGAGCGCTCACGGGCGGCTCAGGCGCAGATCGAGAATTACAGTCAGGACCAGGTGAATAAGCTGATCCGCGCTTTGGTGTGGGCAGTTGCTCGCCCAGGAACTGCTGAAAAGATTGCGCAATTCACAGTCGATGAAACCCAGCTTGGCAACTACGAAGGCAAATACCTCAAGATTGCCAAGAAAACGCGCGCGACGTTGATGGATATAATCGACGACAAGTCGGTTGGCGTCATCGAAGAAGATAATGAGCGCAATATCGTCAAAATCGCGAAGCCCGTTGGTGTGATCGGCGCTATAGCCCCTTCGACCAATCCTGAAGCAACACCGGTCATTAAAGCCATATCCGCAATCAAGGGCCGCAATTCCATCATTGTCGCCCCTCACCCGCGCGCCAAACTTACGAACAAGATGATTTGTGATTTGATGCGCGAAGCATTGGTCGCCTTCGGCGCGCCTGCAGATTTGGTTTTAGCTATCGAAACGCCGTCTTTAGAGAAAACCAATGAGCTCATGCGCCAATGCGACCGTGTCCTTGCGACTGGTGGCGGCGCGATGGTGACAGCGGCTTACTCCAGCGGAACACCTGCTCTGGGTGTTGGCGTTGGCAACGCCGTTATTACAGTTGATGACACGGCAGACTTAGATGATGCCGCAGAGAAAATTCGGATGTCCAAAACTCTCGATTTGGCAGCGTCCTGCTCTTCAGACAACTCGGTTGTTTTACTTGAGCCGATTTACGATCAAATGTTGCAAAAACTTCAAGACAAAGGCGGGTACGTTGTTAGCCCGGAAGAAAAAACCAAGCTCCAAAACACTATCTGGGTTGATGGCCACCTAAACGCAAACATTGTCGCTCAACCCGCGGAGAAAATTGCGGGTATGGCCGGATTCGATATCCCGGAAGGGAAAACCTTCTTCATCGTGCCGGAAACCGGCGCCGGGCCCGATCATCCCTTTTCCGGCGAGAAACTGTCGGTAACTATGGCGCTTTATAAGGCAAAGGATATTGATGAAGCCATCGGCCTGACAAATCGCATTCAGGCCTACCAGGGACAAGGACACTCTTGCGGGATTTACTCCACAAGCGATGACAACATTATGAAACTGGCCAACATCACTAAGACGTCACGCGTGATGGTCAATCAGCCCCAAGCGCCCTCCAACAGTGGAAATTTATGGAACGGCATGCGCCAAACCTTTTCTCTTGGCTGCGGATCGTGGGGTGGGAATGGGACAAATAACAACATCACCTGGAGAGACTTAATCAATGAAACCTGGGTGTCCAAACCTCTTGCAAAAACCAAAACCCTTCCACCGGACGAGGAGCTTTTTGGAAAAGAGGTAATGGAAAAGTTGAAATAACTTTGACGCAAAACACCGAAAAGGGCTGGCTCGAATTGCCAGCCTTTTTTTTCGAAATCTATTAAAGATCGAATTGAGATAAGCTACGCGTCTACGAGTGTAATGCTTTCGTAGTCTCGCGGTGATTTTAAACGCAGCTTTTTGGAAAATGCGAGCTGAACGGCCTTCATAACATTGCCCATCTCGGCCGGCTTCAAAACAAACCCACTGATATCAAGCTCTTTCGCACTTTCGACCAGCGATTCGTTTCCGTATCCGGTCATCATGATAAACCTGATATCTCTAGGAATGAACGGATTTCGGCCGGCGCGAATACGTTGGAGTAATTCTATGCCGGAAATATCATCCATTCGATGATCACAGATAATGCAGTCAATTTTCTTGTGCCGCGTTGCGAGAACGCGCGCCGCAGATGCCGCGCTTGTGACCGCAATTATGTCGTTGGCACCTGTCTTGGTAAGGATCGACTGCATAAGCCGAAGTTCGGATATGTTGTCCTCAATTACGAGGAAATCTAAATGGTTCATTGACGTCACAACAAGCGGCGGTAATTCCGCGCCATTGCCTGCACGCAAGGACATATTAATTCCCACTATTAATTCCTCGATTTAGTGCTCTTGATTTCGGTCTAACATTTGCGATCGACGAAAATTTGGGCATTTGGATACCTAGCATTGGCAGGTTTACGAAACTTAAACACGCACGATTGATGACAGGCCGCCAATTCCGCCATTTGCACGCTCGTGCGCAGATTAATGCCAGCTAGATGTTCAACTTTGAATTGCTTTACCCTTCACCTACACACTAAAACCCCGACGTATATTTAAAACTCTAGCCTAGGGACTCCCGAAGTGGCTCTTGTCGAACCTCTCTCTGAAATTGATTCACCCGAATTCGCGGAGCTCGCGTTGTTTTTTAATGAGACTTTGGGCTTTCCGCCAAACAGCGTTCTTACCATGCAGCGGCGGCCAGAAATCGCTGCGGCTTTCATTGCCCTTAACAAGGCAGTCATGAAAAACGACGGTGAAGTAACGAGTGAACAAAAAAGATTGATTGGGCACGTGTCCAGCCTGACCTCCGGATGTCGGTATTGCCAAGCGCATACCGCTCTCGCTGCAGAGCGATATGAAACGACCGACGAACGCCTCGCAAATATCTGGAACTATGAAAACAGTTCGTGTTTCACAGAAGCGGAAAAGGCAGCTTTCAGGTTTGCCCAAGCAGCATCTTCGATTCCCAACGCCGTTGACAACAAAATCGCCGAAGGTCTGAAGGCACATTGGGCGGAGGGTGAAATCGTCGAAATCCTCGGTGTCATTGCATTGTTTGGGTACTTAAACCGCTGGAACGACTCTATGGGCACAAAGATTGAAGGCCCCGCTTCGCGCGTTGCGAATAAGCATCTTACTGCTAACGGTTGGGAGCCGGGAAAGCACGGTTAGTTTACCTTTCATTTGTTCTCTAAAACGCCCCCACACAAACACGCCGGTTTTATATTATTGTGAAATTATTCTTCCGGGGATATTCGCTTTTTACGTTTTCCGAGCGCGAATTGCCTCTGGCGAATTGAATACCCGGTAATCGCGCCGACGATAAATACAACACCCAACATCAGCGAGCGGGGCATCGTTGTACTCCAGGTTAGAAAATTGACATCAACCATCGCTAGATTCTGCATGGCGAAAACCACCAAAGTAATTATCGCCACTCCAGCGAAAACTTCTCTTAGAACGTTAATCATCGGCCTGTTACCTTTTTCTGTCGCCTGCACCATCTAACTATTTGAAATACAACCATTGGACCTGGTCAAAATCAGTAGTATGGTTGGAGTCTTATTCGTTACTTATAGCGTAAATTGGAGGACGCCTGCGATGGAACTAAGAAAAGCTAAATTTGGATTGCTCGTCGCTGCAATCCCGGTGGTAGCCCTACTCAGCGGATGCGCGAACAATCGCGCACTTGAGGAAGTCAGGGCGACTGCGAATCAAGCGGACGCGACAGCAAACCAAGCCCTGTCAACCGCGAATGCGGCTCAGTCCGCGGCAAATGCGGCTCAGTCAACTGCGGATCGCGCGCTAAGCGCCGCTGAGAATGCGTTGAAAGCTGCTCAAGCCGCGCAAGCTGCTGCGCAAGCTGCCAGTGATAAAGCTGACAAAATGTTTGAGCGAAGCCAACAAAAGTAGGCGCTCGTCATTAAGTTAGTTTTAAGTTCCAGGTTACACGCGTCTGAAAATTTATCTGCCTATTTGACCATGGGTGAAAAGTTGAAGACGAACGGAAAAAAAATAATCCGTAAAATTTGGAATTTGTATTTTTTCGGTGCGCTGTGCATCCCGATTGCGGATGCCAGCGCATCGACATTTCCACTCACGTCTCCTGACCAAGCTTTTGTGGGCCAACCCGCAGTGCACAAAACCGCTAAGGGCGAGGTCCTACTGGATGCCGCTAGACACCATGGGTTTGGCTACACAGAACTCATGGCGGCAAACCCCGGCACCGATCCCTGGCTATCGCCAGAGGGCACATCAATACATCTACCCGGAATTCACATTCTGCCCGACGCCCCGAGAAAGGGAATCGTCGTAAATGTCACCGCCCAACGTCTCTATTATTTTTCTGACGACGGAACACAACTGACATCTTTTCCGATCGGAGTAGGACGAGAAGGACGAGAAACGCCGCTCGGTACAACTCACGTGGTCCGCAAACAGGCGAACCCAACCTGGTATCCTCCGCCCTCCGCACGCAAGGATGATCCCAGCCTGCCTGCCACGGTTCCACCCGGTTCGGACAATCCTCTTGGCCGTCACGCACTTTATCTTGGATGGCCCAGCTACCTTATACATGGCACGAACAAGCCGGATGGCGTCGGTCGAATGATAAGTAATGGTTGCGTCAGACTTTACCCGGAAGACATCGAGCACCTATTTAATGAAGTTGAGATTGGCACCGAAGTCCGCATCGTTGAGCAGGAAGCGGTGTTGGCGTGGATCGGTGACAGCCTCTTTGCTCAAGTCTATCCCACACCCGAGCAAGCACGGGAAATTAGCTTACGGGGGCGCTTCAATACCCCAATACATTCTGCAGAGTTGGTAAAGAGGGCGATGACCCTTTCCAAACTTCGAGATGGGGAAATTGATTGGCCTGCCGTCGGGCGCGCCGGGCTTGAGCGAACCGGACTCCCGGTACTGGTCGCAATTGCATCGTCCAAAACGAATGCTCGAAGGTAAGTGCCCCAAAACGGCACTCTACCGAGTTTCTTTATTATTATGAGAAAATGGTGGACGGTACAGGGATCGAACCTGTGGCCCCCGCCATGTCAAGGCGATGCTCTACCGCTGAGCTAACCGTCCACTTCCGTTGTCAGTCAAGCCGATCCAGCCGCGACCTGCAACGATCTCTTACGCCGGCCTGCTGGCCGAAGAACTGTCGGAGGCGGTTATTTATCGAGTTGAATTGCTGATGGCAAGACCATCTTGGCAGTCAAATACCACCACCGACCCCGGTATAAGGTTAAAATTGGCGCTGTCGCAGTTCCAACTAATCTTCTAGAGTTCTAAAAATTGACAACAAGCTTATGTTTTCCGGCGCCATGGCGAAAATAGATACAACTGAATACAACAAAATTACCCCTTTCGATGTTTGCGCGCCGAAACGCCAAACGATACCGCTGGTATTATCGTCACCTCATTCGGGCTCTCTCTACCCGGATGAATTTATTGCGAATTCTTACCTAAGTCTGGACGCTCTCCGAAAGTCAGAGGATTGCTACGTTGATGAGTTGTTTGCGTGCGCACCTGAACTTGGCGCACCTCTGATACACGCTAAATTTGCGCGTGCTTTTCTCGATTTAAATAGAGAACCTTACGAATTGGATCCGTCGATGTTCAGTGGGGCTCTCCCTCCTCACATCAACAATACGTCACCCCGCGTCGCAGCGGGCTTAGGCACAATTGCGCGCATTGTCGGCACTCGCCACGAGATTTACAGGCGCAAATTATCTTTCACCGAGGTCGAGGGTCGCATAAATCAGATCTACCACCCCTACCATCATGCCCTTAAAAAGCTGATTCAAGAGACAGCTCAAACCTTCGATTTATGCCTACTTCTCGATTGTCACTCCATGCCTTCGACTGGTTTGCCAACAAATTTTAGCACAAGCTCCAACCGCATAGATATTGTGTTAGGAGATAGAACTGGTTTGTCGTGTTCAAGTTTGTTGACCAACGCCATAGATAGTTTTTTTACGGACAAGGGGTACAGCGTTGTTAGAAATAACCCCTACGCAGGAGGTTTTACGACTGAGCATTACGGAGATCCCGCCAACGGAATCCATGCAATACAAATTGAAATTAACCGCAATATATACATGGATGAGGCGACGTTAGAGCGATCACTCGGATTCAAAAAAATGCGATCAGATATCGAACTCTTGATAGACCATATGGCGACCTTCGCGGCCCGCTATCGTGAAGAGCTCGTGTTTCAACGACTGAGCGCAGAATGAATAAATTATGCGTTATCGACCAGAACGCCTTTGCAAACACCTGCGGTCTCGCGCGAAAGTTGAGTATTGTGTGGACAAATACGCGTGAGAAAATATAGTGCATTGATATTGGGGCGAAAAAAGAATGGTTTTCGTTGTAATTGACTACTCTTCCTTCAACGCAGCCCTGATCGAAGACCTAAACTGCATTAAATCATCAATACAAGCGTCAGACGAAAAATGGTCGAAGTCGGTACCGTCACATTATATCGAGAAAAGTCTGTCGTTCACAGATTTGTAGAGTTGAACGACGATGCAAATGACGCTGACGAACCCGTTCTATCGCTCCGGTCAAATCGCGTAACGATTCCCGTTAAAACCCAAATGAGCAACGTAATGGTCGTCGTACGGGGGCAAAACATCCCCTCAACCATGCGAATGACGTCTGTTGTTGTCGATGAACTTCGTAGGGACTCCAGCGTTATTCACGAGGCTGCGGAATTTGACTGGGACAGCATGTGGCGCCGCAAAGTTTCCAAATACGAGGCGGATAATAACCCGGACAATTGGGTCTCGCTCCACGTCGGCGGCGAGCTTGCGTACGCGAGTCAGGAGGGTTTGGAAGCGATCGCCGAGGTCGAGCTATTGGCAGATCAAGAAGATGTAACTGAAAATATTGTGATGGAAGCTGCAAGCAATGTCCTTGGGGCTTTAGAAGACTTAGCTATTGAACACGACAGCCAAACGGCTTTCGTTTTCACGCCATTTCCCGCTTATCATCGCGCGGCCATTTTAGAACGACGAGACCGTCGAACCGGGTCATTCGCTGTTGCGGTTTATCACCCTACCCCACAAAGACCGGTACGTTTGTCACATTTTATTAGCTTTTGCGCGGATATGACTGAAGCCTTAACTCATAAGTCGTTTCTCGATCGCGTTCAGGATATTGCTGCGGACAACGCTGCGGAGATATCAAATTTTAAACCGGCTTTTTTGCAAGCAACTCGCAATCGGCGGCGAGATCTTCTAGAAATGATCGAGAACTTCGAGGACGTAAACAAAGTCGTCTACCGACCGGAGCGACCAAGCTTCGTCTAAATGGAGCGCCGAAAAGACGATCTAAACCATAGCGTGCGCGGTGCTCTTAAGTAACAATAAGGCCAGCAACACCAGAACCGCGAAAGCCTGCGTGGCAACGCGAAGTCGCATAAGCTTGTTTCCATACTTTCGATTGAATTCACCGCCCGCGGCAAAGCTGATAAGCCCTGTCGCCAGAACCATGAGCACGGCAACAAGCGCTAGCCCTAGCAAACTATTGAGAATCAACTCCATGGATCCTCGCTAAAATTAAGAGATATCGATTGCATTATGTACGATGCTCGCTTCGAGGACGCAAGGTGTGGGCCAGATACTGGTCCATACCAAATATTTCAGAAGCCATCGTACAATTAATATCCTAAGATGCCGAGCCGTTTGTGGAGGAAGGCATGAAAAGACGCATCTTAGTCGTTGATGATAACTTAATGGTTCGCGAGTCCTATTCAGAGCTACTCCGCGGACGTGGTTATATCGTTGAGCAAGCGAGTAACGGCGAAGAAGCGTTGGAGTACCTAAGCGGGGAGTCGGTAGATCTTGCCATCGTGGACGTAATGATGCCGACCATGGGCGGGTTAGAGCTTCGGCAGCGTATTACAGAAGCTGCGCCGGACGTAAAAACTATTCTCGTGACTGGCCACCCCACCCGCGTGGAGGAACTGGTTCAAGATGACCCCGATTTTCACTCCGGGAAAACAGGTATCCTTTACAAACCTGTTCACCCAGTAAAGTTGCTCGACGAAGTCGATAAAAGGATGCCCAAATCAATATAGAACTATCCTAAATAGAGAAACTTTCTCCGCACCCGCAGCGGCTTTTCTCATTTGGATTGTTAAAAACAAACCCACTTTCCAAAGTGCTTTCTTGATAATCCAACTCACTTCCCAGGAGAAACATGACAGCTTTGGGGTCTACAAAAACCTTGGCGCCCCGGTGTTCGACAACGTCCTCAAACTTGCGGACCTCCTCTGCATACTCAACGACATAGGACATACCTGAACACCCGGTGGTCGCAACACCCACGCGCAAGCCAAGCACCGGTTTGTCAGCCTTCGCTACCAAATTAATGATCCTTTGCGCTGCCGCATCAGAAATCGTGATGGGTGGCGGTAGGGCAGAGCCACTACCTGCTTTTCTATTAGATACCTTAGGCTCGCTCATCGGTCAGACCTCTTTCTCAATCACAATATAGGTACCTACCAATAGGTATCAAAACATGTCCAACGCAACTTTGGCCACTTCAGACATATTTTCTGGAGTCCAAGGAGGGTCCCAGGTCATGGTCACCTCCACTTCCCCAACACCGGCAAGATTCGCGGCCGCATCCGCCACCTCCTGCGGCAGTATGCCAGCGACGGGACACGCGGGGGCGGTGAGCGTCATCCGAATTGAAACATCCCCATCCTGAGAAACGTTTAAATCGTAAATTAGCCCAAGATCATAGATGTTAACTGGTATTTCAGGGTCATAAACCGTCCGCAAGGCCTCAACGACCTCATCTTCAGATGACACCGGAACATTGGGATCGCGCGGAGACCCGGACCGGATAATATCCCCTTCTTCAGGTGTTTCACTATCTCCTGCAGGAAGTGAATATGGCGGCATCATTGATCAACGCTCCTAATCAAAGTCTTTATTCCAATGCGCATCTACGTCTCAGTCGTGGTACGCGTGCGGCCGGCCAAACATGAACTCAATGCTTGCCAAGCGAGCGTTGCGCATTTTATCCGCACGGGGAACTGACTGACGCCCGAGAGAGACACAAGGTTATCAATCTCTTTGTGTAAACTTTCATTTACCCCCGCTTTGATACTCTCTACATCACCCTCACCGGAGCAAAGCTTCCCAACTATGTCCGACAATTTCCGGAAATCCTCTATCGATCGTCCGGTAAGTGCCTCACTCATCATCGACGCCGATGCTATCGAAATAGCACACCCCTTCCCGTCAAATGCGAGATCGGCAAATGTGCCGTCATCTTTTAGCCGGGCGGTGACCGAAATTTTGTCGCCGCACATGGGGTTATTTCCGACAGCGTTACAAGTCGGTTCCTCAACCAACCGGAAATTCCGTGGGCTCCTGCCGTGATCCAAAATAATTTCTTGATAAAGTGATTTCAGATCACTGCTGAGGTTTGCGGTCGCGTTCACAACAAAAGCTCCTGAGCGCGGCGCAATGCATCAACGAGTACGTCCACATCATCTGCTGTATTGTACAATCCAAATGAAGCGCGCGTGGTCGCGGTAACGTTGAGTGCTTCCATCAAGGGTTGAGCACAATGATGCCCCGCTCGCACAGCGACGCCGAAACGATCAAGCACGGTTGCTAAATCATGCGGATGCACACCGTCCATAACAAAAGACTGAACAGCTGTTTTTTCGGGTGCCGTGCCTACCAATTTCAACCCCGGCACTTGTCCCATATGCGTCATGGCATAGCGAAGAAGTTGGTTTTCGTGTTCCTCTATCGCCAGTCGATCAAACGAATTCAAATAGTCAATTGCGGCGCCGAGTCCAATGGCTTGAACAATTGGTGGGGTTCCAGCCTCAAATTTCGCCGGGGATTCGGCCCACGTCGTTTTCTCAAACGTCACTGTATCGATCATGTCTCCGCCGCCTTGGTACGGCGGCATTTCTTGCAACAACTCAGCGCGCGCCCACAGGATACCGATACCAGTCGGACCGTAGAGTTTATGCCCTGAAAAGACATAGAAATCGCAATCGAGAGCCTGTACATCGATAATTTGATGAACAACGCCCTGACATCCGTCTATCATCATTTTCGCACCGACGTCATGGGCTAGCTGGGCAATCTCGTAGACCGGTAACACTGTTCCAAGCGCATTGGATACGTGTGCAACGCTCACCAACTTGGTTTTTTGACCAATCGCCCGCGAAACCGCCTCCAAAGAAATGCTACCATCTTCGGCCACTGGAACAATTTTGAGGACACAACCGGTAACCTCGCGCAGCAATTGCCACGGCACAATATTGGAGTGGTGTTCGAGCTGGGTTAGAACAATCTCGTCTCCGGTGCGCAAATTCATTCGGCCGAAGGTGTTCGCGACGAGATTGATGGCCTCCGTTGCCCCCTTTGTAAATATGACCTCAGAAACGTCTCGGGCATTTATGAATGTTTTCACTGTCTCACGAGCAGATTCGTACTTTGCCGTCGCTGTTTCACTTAGGAAGTATGCTCCGCGATGCACGTTCGCATAGTCTTCGCTGTACGCTTTCGTCACCGCATCAATGACGTATTTGGGTTTTTGCGCAGATGCTGCGCTGTCTAAATACACCAACGGTCTTCCGTGCACTTCGCGCGCAAAGATGGGAAAATCGGCACGCGCTTTAACAGGATCAAAGCCTCGGCCATTGGCATCGATTTTGTTCGCGACAATACTCATTTGGATTGACTCCGAGCGTCACGACGTCTCAACCACCCGGCAATATCGGCCGTATACAAATCACGAATCTCATCAGTTTGAATTTGATTGACAGCGTCAGCCAGAAATCCTTCGACGAGAAGGCCACGGGCCGTATCCGGATCAATGCCACGACTTGCGAGATAAAATAATTGATCAGGGTCAATTTCACCCGTAGCTGCACCGTGAGCACATTGTACGTCATCGGCGTAAATTTCTAGCTCGGGCTTGCAATCGACCTGCGGCCCCCGAGACAAGAATAGGGCTTTGTGCAACTGGCGCGCATCCGTATTCTGGGCATCGCGAGCAACAAGAATTTTTCCTTGGTAAACGCCATGGGCAGTTCCATCCACCACACCTTTAAACACTTGGTTTGACGTGCAGCTCGGAACGCGGTGATCCATAAAAGTCGAAAATGTATGATGAGCATCGCTGGTAAGAGCATACGCGCCGTTAATTCGCACAGCCGCGCTTTCACCTTCAAAGGTCGCCGATATATCTTGGCGAACAAGGCGTCCACCTAAACCCAGATGAAATGCCTCGTAAGAGCTGGCACGCGAAAGATTGATTGCGGTTGTTGCAAGGTGAAATGCGCCGTCATCTTCCGCAACGCTCATGTATCTTCTAACGTCTGCACTCTCGCCCAACGTTATCTCCGCGACCGGATTGGAAAAATAGGGCTGGCCGGGCAGACCAATATGAGACTCCACCAGAGTCAGCACCGCCCCGTCTTCGGCGATCACGGCGAACCTTGGATGAAAAGCGACGGGCTCCGCGCCCGCAGCGCCTATAGAAACAATATGAATGAGTTTTGGAGCCTTTACGTTCTTCTCGACACGGATGGCCGCGCCTCCAGACATATAAGCTGTATTCAGTGCGGCGAGCGGTAAAGATTTTGGCGCTGCGAGGCGTCCTAGGATCGGGCGAATATCGCTCTCTGCCATTCCAAACACTGCATACATGTCTTGGACGTGCACACCAGCACCGAAATCCGAATCCGATAAATCCTGCCTGTAAACACCGTTCACCAATACAACACGCGCAGCGCCCTCTATACGCGGCACATCACGAGGAACTTCTGCGACATCGACATCATCCGCCGCCGCAGCTGGAATAAATGGAACTTTCGACAACTGCCGTAGAGACGTATAGCGCCAAGCTTCATCTTTGGGGCCCGGCAGCCCGCGATCCAATGCCGAGTGCGCCCCTTGGCGTAACCCATCCAGCCAAGGATGAGACGCGCCCGGCAAGCCCCCGAGGCGCTGCGCATAGTCATCACGAAAGGGATGATCGAGAAGGCCTAATGGTTTCATTTCAACGTTCCAATTAGGCAGCCGCGTCTAAATACTTGGCGTACCCTTCCGCCTCCAATTCCTTGGCGAGCTCTTTTCCACCACTTGCCACCACACGCCCGCCGGCCAGGACGTGGACGTGGTCTGGCACGATGTAATCGAGCAAACGTTGGTAGTGGGTAATGACCAAAAATGCGCGGTCTGGGTTTCGCAGTCCATTGACGCCATTGGACACAACTTTCAACGCGTCAATGTCTAGTCCAGAGTCTGTTTCATCCAATATGGCGACGCGTGGCTCTAGCAAGATCATCTGAAGAACTTCAGCGCGCTTCTTCTCGCCACCCGAAAATCCAACATTCAACGCACGCTTGATCATGTCATAGGGCATATCAAGTAATTTGGTTTTCTCTTTTACGAGCTTGAGAAACTCCATCGCGTCAATTTCCTGCAAATCGTGTTCCCGCCGCTTCGCATTGATTGCAGTTTTCAGGAACGCCGACGTACTAACGCCCGGAATTTCGACGGGGTATTGGAACGCTAAGAAGAGTCCAGCGCGGGCTCGCGCATCAGCATCCATCGCCAGCAGGTCTTCGCCATCTAGCAAAACCTCCCCTGCCGTAACCTCGTACCCCTCACGTCCAGCGATCACATTGGACAATGTGCTCTTGCCGGTGCCGTTGGGCCCCATGATGGCGTGCACTTCGCCGCCATCTAAACTGAGCGAAATTCCTTTTAGGATTTCCTTCCCATCGACAGTTGCGTGCAAATTCTTAATCTCGAGCAATGCCATTAGAACCTCTTCGGGGCTTAGCCCACGCTTCCTTCCAAACTGATGCCAACGAGTTTTTGTGCTTCTACCGCGAATTCCATCGGTAGTGTTTGCAACACGTCCTTACAAAAACCGTTCACAATGAGAGAAACCGCTTCTTCTTGATTCATGCCGCGCTGCATGCAGTAGAACAATTGATCCTCGCTAATCTTCGACGTTGTCGCTTCATGCTCGGTTTGGGCCGACGGACTACCATTCTCGATATACGGCACGGTATGAGCACCGCATGTATCGCCAATCAGCAAACTGTCACATTGCGTAAAATTGCGCGCGCCATCGGCTTTCGCACCAATTCGCACAAGCCCCCGATAGGTATTGTCGGCATGGCCAGCGGATATACCTTTCGAGATAATTTTGGACCGGGTGTTACGCCCCAAATGGATCATTTTGGTGCCGGTATCGGCTTGCTGGCGATTGTTGGTGATAGCGACGGAATAAAACTCCCCGATCGACCCTTCGCCTTGCAAAATACAACTCGGGTATTTCCAAGTAATCGCCGACCCTGTCTCAACCTGGGTCCACATGATTTTGGAGTTGCGACCGCGGCACGCACCGCGCTTGGTCACAAAATTGTATATCCCGCCCTTACCGTCAGCATCTCCCGGATACCAGTTCTGGACTGTAGAATATTTGATCTCGGCGTCATCCAGCGTCACAAGCTCCACCACGGCCGCATGTAATTGATTCTCATCGCGCTGGGGCGCGGTACACCCCTCCAGGTAACTCACGTACGAGCCTTCATCGGCGATAATCAATGTGCGCTCGAATTGTCCCGTATTTCTTTCATTGATGCGAAAGTACGTCGACAACTCCATTGGGCAACGCAACCCCTTTGGAATGTAGACAAAAGATCCGTCGGTAAAGACCGCACTGTTCAGGGTTGCGAAAAAATTGTCGCTGTAAGGAACGACCGATCCCAAATATTTTTGAACCAGATCCGGATAGTTTTGAATAGCTTCGGAGATCGGGCAAAAAATAACGCCGAGGTCTTGCAGTTTCTTTTTGTATGTCGTTGCAACCGATACACTGTCAAACACGGCATCAACTGCCACGCCCGCCAGCATTTCCTGTTCTTTGAGCGGAATCCCAAGCTTGTTGTAAGTCTCCAACAATTTTGGATCGACGTCGTCAAGACTTTCTAATTTGGGGAGCTGTTTGGGCGCGGCGTAATAGTATGCGTCCTGGTAATCGATCTTCGGATAATTCAGCTTCGCCCAATTTGGCTCTTGGTCTTCCAACTCCAGCCAATATCGAAACGCTTTCAGTCTCCATTCGGTCATCCACTCCGGTTCATTCTTCTTGGCCGAAATGAATCGAATTGTTTCTTCCGACAGACCTTTAGGAGCTTTGTCGGACTCGATATCAGTGACAAATCCATACTTGTACTGTTCGACATCGCGAACCGTCGCCGTGGTTTCTTTTGTCGCAACCATGCCGCGCCCTTATTCCGCTATGGCCTCGTTAGGCCGTGCGAGCGGCACCGTCACCCCGAAGGCCGCGACGTCTTTAAGCATGTCTGCGAGCGTGACTTCCGCAAGAGCCGCTCGAACAGCTGTATTCGCGCGGTTCCATTTTCCGTGGACTGGACAAACCGATTCGATACTGCAGTGTTCATCTGAGGTATCAGCGCATGCCGTAAGAGCAATAGGCCCCTCAACGGCCTGGATGACATCGACCAGATTAATTTCGGTAGGAGGCCGGCACAGGAAATACCCGCCCCCAGCGCCGCGCCGGGACGCCACCAACCCGGCTCTGTTCAGGCTTTTCATGAGTTTCGCCACGGTCGGCGCCGGTATGCTGGTCTGCTCAGCAATTTGCTGGCTCGACCGCACCACATCACTACGCGCGATTTCGATCAGAACAACTGTGGCGTAATCTGTTAACTTATTGACTTTAAACATTATTCATCTTCAAGCGCGGCCCCTCACGCTCCGATTCTTGAATCTAGGACTAAAACAGTCCTGTTTACCAGGATGTAATAGGCCCTGCGGTATGAATATTCAAGCGCTCAATTGGGGTTGATGGCCCTTGGCGCAACCCCTCACCCGAAAGATTAAGGCGTGTTCCGTGCATCGTATCATTCTCATTACCCATCGCGAGTTCACCGATCTCGTAAGCCAGCCCTTGCAAATCGCCGCGCCGGGACTGCGTATCGAGTTCGCCTGGTCTCTCGAACAGCTCTCGGAACGCATTCGGCGCGAGCCAGCCAGAACCCGTCTCATTTCTTTGGGCTCGGACATTATCGTGCCCAAGGACCTTCTCAACCTTTTGCCCGGTCCCGCCTACAATTTTCACCCTGGCCCGCCTGAGTACCCGGGGATATTCCCCTCCGTTTTCGCACTGTACAACAATGCGAAGACCTTTGGCGTAACGCTCCATGAAATGGCCCCGAGCGTTGATAGCGGACAGATCGTAGCCCTCGAGACTTTTGAGATTGAACCCGCCTGGGATCGACTGGCTCTCGATACCGCAACCTTTAACGTCCTTCAAAACTTGTTATCAAAATTAGCCCCGCAGCTTGTAGACATCGACCAGCCGATGCCGGTGATCGAGGCAGATTGGGGAACACCTAAGAATACGCTCAAAGATTTTGACAGGTTGTGCCGATTACCCGACAATATCGATCAAGCTGAGTTTGACCGCCGATACAGAGCCGTCGGAGAAGGCCCGGACCACGCACTCTACATCGAGCGATTCAACCGCACTTTCCGACTTAAAAGTTCGAACCAAGAAACCATCGTGCGCGGCGGAAAATCAGTTTCCTAACGCCGCTCAAATGCGCATTGTCAGCCCATCACTGAGCGAGCGTCGAAACGCGCGCCACCCCGGAACCATTCCCAAAAGGCACGAAGCGGCCGGCACGGCGACAGCAACAATTAAATCAAACTGACCCGGACCAATATCAGTCAGAGCAAAGCCGTAGCGGGCCTCGACCAAAGGCCCAATCACAGTAAGCCCGCCATATAAGAAAACGAATGCGAGGAGCGTTCCTATAAACGCAAGCAGCCCTGACTCGGCAACCAACAATGCAAAGATATGCCAAGGCCGGGCGCCCACGGATCGGAGAACGGCCATCTCGCGCCGCCTCTCGTTCAGGCTTGTGAGGATACTCGTGAGGATGGTGAGCAAGCCCACAAAAATCACAAAACTCGCAAGTCCCGCGAGTACACGCTCAACAATCGAAACGACGCTCCACATCTGACCGAGGGCAACGCCGGGTAATACAGCGAGCAGCGCTTCTTCATCATAAGTGTTAATATCCCGCTGCAATCCAAGCACCGCGATCCTTGAATTCAATCCCACGTAGAACGCGGTAATCTGTTCGGGATGTAGATCCGCTTCGCGAATAGCATCTGGACCACCCGCCCGCGCGCCGCGGAGACGGTGCGCCGCTTTCCCAACCGATATGGATCGCTTCAATCGCTTCCAAACTCACCATAACGGTACGGTCCACGGGGGTTCCCGTCGGTGCGAGAATTCCCGACACGGTGAAGGGTTTGTCTGAATGATCAGAGAAACTCACCTGACCCAAGCCATGCGAAACGACAACCTCATGACCCAATTGGTACCCAAGCTCCTTTGCCGCAGACGCACCCAAAACAACATCGAAGAGGTCTTCGAACTGCCTTCCATCGGCAAAACTTAGAGAACTGCCTCCGCCATATTGGTAGTGCTTAAAAAAATCTGTAGTGGTTCCCACAACACGAAACCCACGGTGTGAGTCACCCAGCGAAATAGGAACGGTCCACGACACCGCAGGGTGTTGCGCAAAATCCTGATAACTTTCCCAGGTGATATTGGCGGTTGCGTCTCCGAGGTGGAAAACGGAGTAGAGGAGTAAGTTCAGCGGGCCGCTTCGCGCGCCAACGATGAGGTCGGTCCCCGAGATCGTGCGTTCAAAACTTGAGCGCGCACCATCTCTGGCTTTTTCCACGCCCAGAAATAACGTGACGCTTAACGCCACGGCGATGATGGTCAAAATCGCCGTCAGCCGCCGATTAAGCAGGCTTCGCACTGCAAGACGCAAAATCGGAAATTTACGCATTACGCTGCGTCCGTCTCTGCGGTCTGCTCCGCACGATTGATACTTCCGAGGTCGACAACGCGGTCAAAATGTTTCCCCAGAGACATGTCATGACTCACAAAGAGGAGCGCCGCGCCGCTGGCCGCAACCTCTTCAACAACCAACTCGATGAACTCATCGCGCAAGTCAGTATCGAGAGCGGAGGTCGGCTCGTCGGCGATAATCAAATTCGGCTCTCCAATCAACGCCCGTGCCACTGCCACTCGCTGTTGCTGGCCGACACTTAGCGCAAAAGCTGATTGCGATAGCAAACGACGCCCAATACCGAGACGGGCAAGAAGATGCTCCGCGGCGCTCTTCGGGTCACCATGCGCACGCGTTGCCGCGGCCGCTCTGGTGCGCGAAAAACTGCAAGGAAGAGCCACATTCTCAAGAACCGACAAATAAGGTAGCAAATTGAATGTTTGAAAAATCACGCCTAAACGCGCAGCACGGAATTCGTCCCGCGCAGCTTCATTCAACGATGCAAGATTTTGACCAAGGACCTGAATCGTTCCACGCACGGGTTTATTGATCCCGCAGATCAAACTGAGCAGCGTACTTTTGCCGCTACCGCTCGGCCCTCGCAAAAGTATGCGCTCCGCCGCCTCCATCTGAAACAAGCTGATGTCTAAAGTCTTGGGACCGGACGGCCAACGAAACTCTAGGTCGGCGATGTCTATAGCCAGCGAATCAGACAAGGCCGTTTATTCCTCGTAAAGTTGCAAGGTTCCTAATTCAAGTGTATAGGCAGCCGGCCCGATGGCATTAACGTTTTTCTTGGTTTGCAAAACGCCGTTGACGTAAAAAGGCGTCCACATCTCTCCAATATCGACCGGCTCACTGGAGGTCACGTAGATGATCTGATTGGGCGGCGGCGGCGGCACGTGAATGCACGCCCCGACATAAGGAACGAACAGAAAATCTGAATGCTCGTTATCTGCCTCGTAACTGAGAGGAACAATGTAACCGGGAATACGAACTTCCTGATTATTTAACTCCTCGATGACTTGAGTCATACCGAACTGAGGCACTTGCTTGCCATCGTCATCAGCCTCAAACGGCACCAAGTCCTGCCACATTATCGAGGTCGGCTCCGCCACCGAGGGCTGACCCGAACCTACTGCAAACAAGACTGCGGCGCTAAGCAGTACTGCTACCACCGCCCGATCGACGAACCCGCTACCCAATCGACATACCATAAGTGTTCTCCATTTTTAACGGAGCGACATCTCAGGGTTGGACGACGTCAACTCCGCGGTAAACGTTCTATCACCAATGTAAAACGCGTCAATTTCTTCCATGCTGGCAAAGGAGTCAAATAGGTTCAATCTGACGCTTTCCAAGCGGTTGAGGTCGTCGCACTCAAACTCATACGTGGCATGAATCTCATAGTGCGCGCCGTCCCCATCGCTATCATGGGCATGGTCGTGCTCATCGCCATGATCATCGTCGTGGTGATGGTCATCACCATGGTCATGATCATCTTCGTGGCCGTGAGCGTCGAATTCAGGTCCCTCGATCGTGACGTCAAGTGATGTACATTCCGTTCCTCGGAACTGGAAAACCGCGCCGCTATTGCCCAACAACCTGACGGCATTATTGTACGTTTCTTGTTTCTCCGAAGAACGAGGTTCGCGCTCAAAGCCAGCAACGTTCATCATTGGCGTTTCCAGTTCCGCGACAAGCCGACCATCTTCGGCGACAATCCGCAGCTCTGCCGCACCGTGAACATGCGCATCGAGTTCACGGTGCTCGGCTGCGACGGCGATAGACGGTAAGACAATCGCCGCCGCAAAACCACTCCAAATGAAAGTCCGACCTTTGGCACAACGCCAAAAGACGTCCTTTCGATTGAAATTTATGGTAGTAGGCATCTTAATCTCCTTAGAATGTTGTTTTCACATAAAACCTCACATCCCGGCCCGGGAGCGGCGCGACATCCTTAATAAAGGACGTGTGCGGACGCGCGGCTTTATTGGTGAGGTTCCGCCCTTGAATGACAAACCTGATGTTCGGGTCCATGTCCCATATGTACGCCAATTTTGCGTTCAGGAAGGTGTACCCGCCGGTACGCTCCTCTCCTGGTGCCACCCGATTTGATCATCTGCGCCTTGAATCTCCAAGCGCCCCAACCATTGATCCGAAGATGCCTCTACCCCAAGAACGTATTGAATAGGAGTAATGCGCGGCAGCGGTCGATCGTTGGTCGTATCGGTTGCGCGAACGTAACCAACGGAACCGTCAATTGTTGCATCGAACATATCCGTTTGAACGAACTCCCACGCGAACTCCGCCTCGACCCCCATGAACCTAGCATCCGTGGCGGTAAAAATGATTTCCGGAAGTTCGTCTTGCTCAGCACCCGTTGCACGCTGATAGATGAAGCTATCGTACCATGTTGAATACGCACCGATGGAAGCCGAGAAACTCTCAGACCGGTGACGTAAGGAAAACTCGAGGTTGACAGCGTTCTCCTTACCCAAAGTTGTGTCGCCAACTTCGAATGTATTGGTCGCGAGGTGAGGACCGTTGGAAAACAACTCTTCTGCGGTAGGCGGGCGTTCGTTTACTGAAACCGACACGCCGGCGCGTGTACCATCCGTGATTTCGTAGGATGCGGCAGCGGACAACGCATAAGCGGTAAACGATCTCTTCGACGCGGTGGTTGGTGATTTAACGCTGGTATGCTCAGCACGCAGCCCACCTTCCAATGCCAAACGCCCAAACTCGGCGTACTCCACAAGGAAACCGGCGATTTGATCGGTATCGGTAGGAGGCACGAAAGCTTCTGCGCCGATCGCTGAGAATTTCCGACTGCGATATTGGAGTCCGAATGCGCCCGAGAAAGCGCCGACAGGAGCGTGGACGGCTTCCGCCCGCATTTCCCAGCCTTCATTGGAAAATACCGTGCCGACTTCATCCCCCTCAAGTTCAGTGTGCTCGTAATCTGCATAGGCGAACCTGACTCTGGCGCTTTCTACGATACTGCCGAGGTCGGTGATTTCTCCTCTCATATCCACACGCGTTTGCTTCAAATCTAAGCTAACGAGCTCCTCCTCCTCGTGACCGTGCTCTTCGCCCTCTCCTTCATGATCGTCATCATGGTCGTCGTCATGGTCATCATCGTGGTCGTCATCATCGTCGTGACCATGTTCGTCTTCGTGGTGGGCATGACCTGCCGGACTGCCATACAAGGAATCAAAATGGCTTACCGATACGCCGAAATTGCCCTTATCCCAAAAATACGCGAACCCACCGGTGACATCAGTCGACTCACCAGCGGAATTTTCCACGCGGCCTTCGATTCCTTCTTCTTCCGCTTCCTCGCTCGCAAATCCACTAATCCGGTAGTCTTTACTGTCCCGCCACGCGCCGTCGACGTGAACAACGAAGTTGTCGCCAATCGCGACATCTGCGGCACCACTGACAAACCCTTCCTTGGCATTTGTTGCGTAACCGGCCGTCGCCGAAACCTCATACCCATCTTCGGGCACGTCCTCAGGAATGCGTCCGTCGATAATATTGACCACACCGCCCACGGCCGCGTTTCCGTACAAAAGCGTGGCTGGACCACGAAGAACCTCAATGCGTTCGGCATTCGACGCGTCTCCTCCAACCTGGTGATCCGGGCTGATCGTCGACGCATCGATACTTCCGATGCCATCGAACAACACGCGAACGCGTTCTCCGTCAAACCCTCTGATAATTGGCCTACTTGCAAAGGGCCCAAAAAACGAAGATGAAATCCCCGGCTCCGCCGCCAAGGTTTCACCAATTGATCCTTGCATTGCGTCGGAAAGGTCATTTCCTGTCAGGACGCTTGTACCGCTCACAATCTCAAAACGCTCCCGGACTATGGGAGAGGCCGTAACTACAATTTCGTCCAAGTTAAGGTCCGCAAGCTGTTGCGCGTACGTCGCGGGGCTCGCGACAAGTAATATAGAGGCGGCGCTCACGCCGTATTTATATCGAAACATGGAAATCTCCGTTGAATTAGAAATTCAGTGCGACGTACGCAACCGTCTGCGCACGAAGTCAAATCATATGAGTTAGACGGAGATTGATTTTGGAGGTGCGCGGGATTGAAATTTTTTCAGCAACTCTCGCTGCGGCGAAAGGTCTTGGCCCGACGGCGAAACTGACTCAAGTTCGAGTCCGAAGGGCGTTGCGATGTTTGCGTCCGGCCCATCAAAAACGAATGACGAGGACTGGCAGGCAATGCAATCTTCAGCAACGATAGCATCATCAGCATGGGCGTAGTGTTCGAGCTGGTGAGCGATAAAGCCAAACTGCGTTATAAGTGCAACGACCGCCATGGCCGTCCACCACGGAGAACAGCGGAGGGACTGCAAGCTGATATTCAACTTACTGATCATTGCGAGCCGTTTCCGAGAAACAGGATGTAAAATCGTACGCCAATTTTCGCATTAAATTAAAATAAAACTCCGGACCGGGAGGTTGCATGGCCCCTTCCGGATCAAGAACACCTGACCTTAGATTTGTTTGCTGCCTGAGCATTTTCACCAAGCCGGGATCAGAAGATGCTTCTGCATATATACATTCGGGACGCTTGTGTTCAATCTGAGTCATGACTGTCGCGATCTGCTTCACGCTCGGACTCTGCTCCGGTGTTTCAAGTAAAAACCCGGCAGCATTCAACCCGTACCGCTTTTCGAAGTATTGCAGCGCATCATGGAATACGATGAACGGTGCAGCTTGGACAGGTGCCAGCTGAAGTCGCAGGGTGTCATCGAGCTCTTCTAAAGCGGAGATGGTTTCCTGCGCATTCGCCTGATACGCAACAGCATTACCGGGGTCTAAACGTTGCAAGCTGCGAGAGATTACGTCGACCATGGCGACCGCGTTCACCGGATCGAGCCAAATATGCCCATCCCGCGCATGCGTATGGGTGGGGTTTTTCGCGCTCTCATGTGCAGACGAAAGGTTACTCCGCCGCCCAGATAGCACTTTAACCGGCGGGTGATTCATGAGCGCCACATTCAAGGCGTCTTGAGCCAAAGACCTGATAGGCCTTCGAAGAAAAACTTCAAAGTCCGGACCAACCCAGAAAACGATATCGGCCTGGCTGAGTGCGCGAACCTCCGATGGACGAAGTGCATACGAATGTGGAGAGCCCGCACCAGTCACCAGCAACGCAGGCTCTCCAATGCCGTTCATCACACGCGCAACTAAAGAATGGACGGGCTTGATAGACGCCACAACGCGCGGAACATCAGCGCGAGCGCCTTCAACAACGCCCATGCCAAAAATAAAAACCAAAGATATGAGGGCGAAGCCCCGTTTCGTCACTTCGCAAAACTCCGATCTAGTAAGGGAGATTAGGTATATGTTATGTTATAACATATATTGCCTTAGGACAGTCAATAAGATGCCACGCCCGAAAAAAACACCGGTGCCAAACAAATTCCCCAAGCCAAATCACGATCATCGTGATTGTGCGGAACGTGCTCTCGCTAAGGCTGAAGAGGTGTGCAAGGCTTCCGGCAAGAGACTTACCGATATCCGCAAGACCGTCCTGAAAGAGGTGTGGAGGAGCCACGCGCCCGTAGGGGCATACGACGTTCTGGCAAAGCTCAACACAGGGGGCGGCCGCATCGCCCCAATGGCGGTGTACCGCGCGCTAGAATTTTTGGTGCAAAATGGCCTCGTTCACCGGGTGGAAAGTTTGAACGCATTTGTGGGATGCGCCCATCCGGGCGATAAACACGCCGCCGGATTTTTGATTTGCCGACAATGCGGGAGCGCTGCAGAGCTAAACAGCACTGTCTTAAGCCAGACGTTAGAAAATGAACTCACAGCGAGGGGGTTTGTAGCTGATAGTCAAGTAATCGAATTGAGCGGGACATGTCCGCACTGCCGCGCCAACCATGAACGCGTCTGACACCTCATGACTTCGACTCAACCTCTTATAAGTGTCAGCAACGCCGTTCTCGCAAGAAACGGGCGCCACATTCTCGATAACGTCAGTATTAGCGTGAAGCGCGGCGAGATCGTGACATTGATTGGACCGAACGGTGCGGGAAAATCAATGCTGATCCGCGCGGCGCTCGGTCTTGAACCTTTAAACGACGGACATATTCACCGTTTACCCGGATTGAAAATCGGGTATCAACCGCAACGACTGCGCCTGGACGAAACACTGCCTCTATCTGTACGGCGCTTTCTCACGTTGACGCATAAAGAATCGGATAAAGAATTGAAGCGAAGCCTTTCTGAGGTCAACGTTCCGCATTTGCTGAGCGCAAGTATTCACACGCTATCAGGCGGCGAATTTCAACGGGTAATGCTGGCACGTGCGATATTGCGCAGACCCGATGTATTGGTACTCGACGAACCGGAGCAGAACTTGGATACCGCCGGTGCGGTTGAGATTTACCAACTCATTGCGCGCCTTCGGAAAGATACCGGCTGCGGGGTCCTGCTTGTGTCCCACGATCTCAATGTTGTTATGGCTGCAACCGACCAGGTTTATTGTCTTCATGGTCATGTCTGTTGCTCCGGCACACCTGACGAGATCAGTGGACACGAAGAGTTCTTGCGCCTTTTTGGATCCGCGGCCGCCAAAACCCTTGCCGTTTATCCGCACCACCATGATCACGATCACGCACCAGATGGAAGCGTGACCCATGACCATCACCACGTGGCGCATTAGACGTGGCGCATGACAATGCTCGATGATTTTATTTTTCGTGCGGCGATTGCCGGTATTGGCGTTGCTCTCGTTGCTGGACCCCTCGGATGTTTCGTGGTCTGGCGACGAATGTCCTATTTTGGAGATACCCTCGCCCACGCGGGGCTGACGGGCGTTGCTCTTGGCCTCGTCATGGGTATTAGCCCAGCCGCGGGTATTGTATTCATCGGCATTGTCGTCGGCCTTTTGCTGCTCGCCTTGCAACGCCAGCGCCGCATTCCGACAGACACTCTATTAGGAATTTTATCTCACAGTGCTCTTGCCGTTGGATTGATAGCCGTGAGTTTTTTCGACGCTCTTCGCGTGGACCTGATGAGCTACTTGCTTGGAGATATTCTTGCGGTCTCAATTCTTGACATCGTGTGGATTTATGTGGGCGCGATCGTGCTCCTCGGTATTCTAACATTCATCTGGAAGCCCTTAATCGCCGTGACCGTAGACGAGGACATGGCTATTGCCGAGGGTATCAACGCGTTGCGAGTGCAACTAATCTTTACCCTTCTCATTGCCCTCACCGTCGCGCTTGCAATGAAAGTTGTCGGCGTCCTCCTGGTCACAGCGCTCCTCATTATACCGGCCGCCGCCGCCCGGCGTTTCGCCCGCACGCCAGAAGGAATGGCCGTCAGTGCCGCAGGACTTGGAGCCGCCGCGGTCACACTTGGTTTGTTTGCCTCACTGCAGTGGGACACACCTTCGGGACCATCAATCGTTGCGGCAGCGGCGACTTTGTTCGCCCTGTCCCTTGCCCTCGGGGCAACCCTCAAGCGCTCCGGGCGTTTATAAAGGCAATTCATCGACGAGAGCGTTTCACCGCTTCGCGGAACGCGCCATAATGTCTAGATCCGATCATTAATTTTTAGTGGCCTGATAAAGGTTTATGAACTCCCACGCGCCCTTGCCCACGCCGAAAAAAAACGCGCCTGTGTTGTTCGCGGTGGCGGCCCCGAACGCGGATCTGAGTCAGTTCGCCCGGGAAGCGTTGTGGATGGCCAATGAACGGGATTTGGATTTGACCTTGGCGGTGCGCGAAATCCCGCGGTGGCGTTCGAAATTATCTGGCCTTGAGACAGCAGACGACATTGCGGAGTTTGCGAACCGTTGGAACATTACGTTACTTCGGTGGCGCTCGCGTGCCGACTTGGATGCGATTATGGCCGGTTGGAGTGCCCGTCGGCCTGCCCGGGTGCTGGTTGGACCGCGCGGTTTGTTCGGTCTGCGCCCCGGTTTAGCCCCTTCACTGCATGGTAAACTGATCAATTCTGCACGGTCATTGGGCCTCGATGTCGCGGTGGATGCACCTGTAACGTCGCCCAGAACATCTTTTCTCGGTCTAACATGGCGCACGGACAAAAATAGTCCTTGGTATCACGCTTACGTCCTATCGGCGTTCGCCGTCAGCCTCGTTGCTCTTCTCGTAAGCTGGCTCGACGGGATTGTGCCGACGGAAACTTTAGCGATGACATTCCTAACGGCTGTTACCTACAGCGCGGCAACTTACGGCATGGCCGCCGCGATATTTACGGTGGTCCTAAGCCTCAGCCTCCACAACTATTTCTTTGTCGCGCCAAATTTTTCTTTCAACTTTGCATTGCCAGACGATTTTCTGGCGGCGATCATTTTTCTCGTTGTCGCCGGCATCACCAGCAATTTGTCGGGCCGTTTGCGCCAGCAGGCTGAACGTGCAAAGCGGCAAGCGCAAGAGGCCCGCGCTCTGTTTCAACTCACGCGCGACATGGCGATTGCCGAAACCACTGACGAAATTTTTGGCGCGATCGTGCAGCAATGTAATGACGTCTTTGACTGTGACACCGCACTCTTGGCACCCTTTACCGGCGGCGGGCCAAGCGGCCTCGCGCTTACATCTGTTCAAACGCGAACCGCCGCCCTACAGACAATTTACCCGCCAAACGCGTCAATGGCGCAGAGCGAGATTGAAGCGGCACGGTGGACCTACAGCAATGGCAAAGCTGCGGGGCTCGGGACAGGTGAGTTTGGCGATATGGATATATCGCTGCAGCCCATGCGTACATCGGAGGGAACGGTCGCGGTTTTAGCGCTTAAGGGTATCCGACCCGACGTCGCGGAGCGATCTAGTTTTAACAGACTGGTCGGATCGATCTGCCGTCTTGCAGCAATCGCGGTCGAGCGAACCCTCCGCAAGCAGGAAATAGAGAACGCCCGAGTGGTTTCCCAAACCGAGGGTCTGCGGTCTGCACTCCTGTCCTCAATCTCTCACGATTTTGGCACGCCGCTCGCGTCCATTATCGGCTCCGCATCGAGCTTACTGTCTTATGGAGCAACGTATTCTTCTGAAGTCACTCAGGATTTGCTTGAGACCATTATGGAGGAAGCCGAGCGGCTGAACCGCTTTGTGAAGAACGTTCTACAGATTACACGCGTAGAATCTGGCGCTTTGGTGCCGAGACTTCAGTGGGCCGATGTCGAAGATTTGATCTCTACCTCACTAGATGCAGCACACCGCCGCCTCACCAACTATGAGATCTACGCAGACATCACCGATAAACTGCCAATGGTCCATGTGGATTTTGTTCTCATGGAAAATGTGTTGGTCAACATATTGGACAATGCCGCAAAGTATGCTTCCGAAGGCACACCTATACAGATCACCGCCCGCAGAGATAGCGATGACATTACAATCGATATCACAGATCAGGGCCGCGGGATCGCAAGCGAAGATTTAGGAGCGGTCTTTGATAAATTTTATCGCGCGCGTGCACGTGATCGCACAGTGGCCGGCACAGGTCTTGGTCTCGCAATCTGCAAAGGTGTTGTGGAGGCGCATGGCGGCACCATCGAAGCCTTGAGTGAGGGCTTGGAACTCGGCACAACCATACGCATTCGGCTTCCGATTAAAACGCCCACAGAATCTGAACTTGCGGATACTTGACGCCTATAACTTTGAGGAATGGGACAAGACATGAATGCAGGCCCAAAGGTTTTAATTGTCGACGATGAACCGCAGATCCGGCGATTTCTACGCGCGAGCTTGCAAAGTCACGATTACGACTTGGTGGAAGCAGAGAATGGAAAAGATGCGATCAAGGCCTGCACCACCCAAAAGCCCGATCTGGTTATCCTTGACTTGGGATTACCCGATGTTGATGGCATGGATGTGATTAAATCGATCCGCGAATGGTCCACCGTACCTATCATTGTGCTTTCCATACGTTCGGACGACGCGGACAAGATCGAAGCCTTGGACCGCGGTGCAAATGACTATGTGACAAAACCCTTTAGCATGGGAGAGCTCCTCGCCCGCATGCGCGCCGCGCTCAGACAAGGGCACGGAGATGGAGATGGCGCAGAACCTGTGCTCAGCGTTGGTGAGCTGACCATCGACATGAGCAAACGTTTGGTGAGCCGTGCTGGCACTCCGGTAAAACTCTCTCGCAAGGAATATGATTTGCTGCGCGTCCTTGCCTCGAACCCGGACAGAGTCATTACGCACCAACACCTATTGAAGGAAATTTGGGGCCCAGCCTACGTTGAAGAAACTCAATATCTAAGAGTGTACATCGGACAGCTTCGGCAAAAACTGGAACGCGATCCGGCAAATCCAATGCACCTGATTACTGAGCCGGGTGTGGGGTATCGATTGAGGGCAACCTAATTGCTCAAGTGTCGCCCACCTGATTGACCGAAATCAAAGACGCCTCATCTGCACGTCCTAGACTATTCGCCAATGCGTCTTAGTGGCAACAAAACGTCTGCTTAAAATGTGGTTGTCACCTAGCGGATCCGAAAGGGACCGTTGGAAAACCCATGGCATCCGCTTTATAATTTGTGTGTCTCTTTATCAAAATTGGAGGCCGAAATGCGTATCAAAATCCTCGCTTTCGTTACCTGCGCCGCTTTACCGCTGCTTACTAGTCCGGCGGTCGCAGCTGAACCAGCACCGGAACTACTAGCCTATCCGGGTGTTGTCGCCCTTTCGGAAAGCGCGCCCGGAGAATGGTCGTATAAAAAATTTCCTGGACTGGCGCGTCTATACGTTTCGGATCGCGATACAGAAAGCCAATCAAACTGTTACGACAACTGCGTATTGGCGTGGCCGCCCGTGTATGCGTCTGAGAATGCCGAGCCTATCGGACAATGGACGATCATTGAACGCAATGACGGAACACGCCAATGGGCATATAAGAATCAACCCGTATACGAACGTTATCATGACTCCCCGACCAACCCGAGCGGCGATGGCGTCGACGGTTTCTCGTTTCTGGAAATGTAATTCTCTCTTGAGGGGGTAGCGACGCTACTCCCTCTCTTTCAGTATGGCCGAACTCAAAACACAACCGACCAAAGTCAGCGTTGCCAAGTTTTTGAAATCCGTCGAAAACCCTGTTCGGCGCGAGGACGCCCGCACGGTAAAAAAGTTGATGGACCACATCACCGGGTGGAAGGCGAAAATGTGGGGCCCAAGTATCGTCGGATATGGACAGTACCACTACAAATACGCGAGCGGCCGCGAAGGGGATTTTTTTGTCACAGGTTTTTCCCCACGCAAAGCCAATTTGGTCGTCTACATTATGCCCGGATACGTGGATTACGGGCCGCTGTTAAAAAAATTGGGTAAGCACAAAATTGGAAAGTCTTGTTTGTACATAAACAAACTCGCCGACATTGATTTAAACGTCTTGGAAACCCTCATTCGACGTTCAGTTTCTCACATGAAGAAAAACTACGACGTCAACTAGAGCGCCCAAAGAATAGCACCGCGTCAGAAAAACGCCCCGCAGCGAAAACCCGCTGCGGGGCAAGGTCCATGAACCGGGTGTTGGGGGATGGGAGAAACCGGTTCATGGTGTCGGAAAATCGATTACCAATTCGGTAAACACACTACGGCCAATTAAACTATGGCCAAGCAAACTCCATTAAGCAGCTGCCATCGATGTTTCATCCAAACCCATTGCGGCTCTCAAGTGTGCCCGACCGCGGCATAAGCGAGACTTCACTGTGCCGACAGGCTCGCCAAGAGATCTGGCAAACTTTTGTTGTGAACCGTCGTGTAAACCAAGAGCCGTGATGGCTTGGCGTTCACTCTTCGACAGCGAGCTGATTGCCTTGACAGTCTCTTTGAGAAAAATCGTATTGATTTGTCCTGGGCTCTGAACATGCGACCGCCGTCCGTCCATCATTGCCATTGAGCGGCGATCCAAAGCTTCACGGCGTTTGCCGCTGATAAAAATATTGCGCATCAGAGTGAACAGCCAGGACTTGAGGCTGGTTCCGGCTTGAAACAGCGCCTTTTTGCGAAGTGCGCGCTCGACGCAATCTTGGAGCAAATCGTTTGCATCATCTTCATTGCGCGTGAGCGAACGGGCAAACCGAGTAAGATCGGGGATCAGGGCCTGCAGTTCTGCGTCAAAGGTCGTCATGTGAGCCTCCAAAAACTAAACTCGAATACTCTGGATTGCGGGGGAGAGCCGTTCCCGGGGGAATCGATTGTGAGGTCGACCCTCCCGCCGTTTTCCGAGGATGAGAGTGCGGGCTAGAGGCATAAACGCGCGATGTGGAAAGGTGGCCGAGCGCATAAAGAAAGAATCAGAACTTATATCGCGAAATTCGTGCATCGATGGACAAATATCAGCGCCTTGCTCGCGTATATTGCTGATATTTAAGAGGTTTTATGGCTGATACAGCAGACGAGAGGGGCCATACGCGGCCCGATGGGGCATAAAAAAAATATAAAAATTACGCGCTTATTGTGCGTCGCGGTGCCCAGAAATTCACGACGTTACCTGCGCCGAATCTCCCCGCCCATGGCGAGCCCTGCAAGCCCACCGATCGCGAAAAACAATGCCGTCGCGTCAAGCATCATACGTGCGAATTGCCCGCTTTCTGGGTCCGCAGCGTAAAGATCTAGAAGAACGACACCAATGATGGCGAGATAGCAAAAGTACTTTATATGCGGCATTGTGCGCGGCCCCTACCCCTAGGTTGCCAAAGTATTTTCAGCCTTATTGCAGCCCGTTTGTTCGAGTTTTTCCGAGCTAAGTGATAAACGTCAGCGAACCACAGACGGTTGCAATGACCAGCGCAAATTCACCATTGAGTTGATTGCAATACTCAACATTTTGAAACGGGTCGGTGTATTGGGGGACATGCAGCGCATGCATGCTGCGATACTAAGGAAGAATAAACTCGCTTAATTCAGCGGCTAAGCGGCCTCGGACTGAGGTGTAGATTTAATCTTGTCGGGCTCCACCTGTGTCTTCGCGGCCTTTTTTTCGATCTTTTTGTCTTGATCGCCTGTTGATGCAGTCATCGGCGGAAAGGTCAGCCTCACACGCAGACCCGGCACATTGTCTTCAAGAGAAAGTTTTAGATTATGGGATTTCGCGACGGCCGCAACCAAGCTTAGACCGAGTCCGCTCCCTGGCGACGTTCTGCTCTGCTCCATACGGAACAACCGTTCGAGAACTTTATCCTTGTACTCGTCGGGAATTCCGGCCCCGGTGTCCGCAACAACAAACACGGGGCACTCCTTCTCAAGGGTAAGAGTTGCCGAAACGGACCCCTCATCCGTGTACTTAACCGCGTTATCGACCAAGTTCGCAAAAGCCTGCGCAATGAGGTTTGGATCACCTCGCGTCGTCAGATCCGGGTCGAACCGGGTCACGAATTTCACACCCTTGTCTTCCGCGAGCGGACCATAAAGATCCGCCACGTCGGTGGCGATGGCATGTAAATTCACTTCAACAAAACCACTTTGGGAACCAGCTTCAGCACGAGCAACGCGCAAGAGCGCCGCAAAGGTCGCGAGCAAATTGTCAGCGTCCGCGAGCGCGTCTTCAATAACTTCGCGTTCTGACGGATTGCTCGCTTTGCGGTGTGCACTCTCTAAACGGGACCGTAACCGTGTTAAGGGTGTTCGCAAGTCGTGAGCCACGGCTTCCGAGACTTGGCGCATCCCCTTCATAAGACGCTCGATTTGATCCAGCATTTCGTTAATGCTTGAAGCGAGTTCCCCCATCTCATCGTTACGCCTACGCACAGGCACTCGCTGCGCCAAATCTCCCGACATAATACGGCGGCAAGTCTTGTTGATGGATTCGATGCGCCTCATCACGCTGCGGCTAAAAACAAACCCCCCGAGAATTCCAAGAGCGAGTGTAAAAGCGAGCCCAATGTTAAGCGACCCGAGTAATAGCGCACGAAAGTCTCGCGCCTCACGAACATCGCGGCCGACCAGAAGACGAACCCCGGTTTGAGGGTCGAGCAATTGCCGGGCGCGGACATCGGCCATAGCTGGTTCTGCGCCGCGCAGGTCATTAATCGTGAAATTAATCCAGAGATCGTCGGTTTCAATCATCTGGGGCCAGTTACGTAAATTACCCGCCAACGGCGTTCCCAGAGAGTCGGTCAGCAGATAAATCCCATCTCGGCTTGCGCCGGGACTCGCCCGGCGATTGACCGCAAGAATCAGCGCTGAGAGTCCTCCGTTTCCGTAGCTCTCGCCCAGGCTCGTAATCTCGGCGTTTACCGCGGCCTCCATTTGGCGTTCCGCGAAGCCGGATGTTGTCCAGAAGACAAAGTAAAAAAGTCCGCCGACTGAGATACCAAAGACAAGCGTATATAAGAACGCAAGGCGAAACGTGAAGCTGGTAAAGATACGCACCAAGCGTTTCATTCGGTCACCGCTCTAAAGCGAGTAATGGGATTAAGACCCGGAGACGGGCTCCAGTTTATACCCGGCGCCACGCACTGTCTGCAAAATCGGTTCATCAAAGGGCTTGTCGATTTTCTGACGCAAGCGGCTGATATGAACATCAATGACGTTGGTTTGCGGATCGAAGTGATATTCCCACACGTTCTCCAATAGCATCGTTCGGGTCACCACCTGTCCCGCATGGCGCATAAGATATTCTAGGAGCCTAAATTCCCGGGGGTGGAGATATACACGCTTGCCTTGGCGGATAACCTTTCGCGCCAAAAGGTCCATTTCCAGGTCACCCACCTTTAAGTAGGTATTTTCTTGCGCCGAGCCTGAGCGGCGAAGCAGCGCCTCGAGGCGCGCGAGCAACTCAGAAAAGGAAAACGGTTTAGCCAAATAATCGTCGCCGCCAGCTTTAAGGCCAGCAACACGGTCCTCGACTTCTCCAAGAGCACTCAGAAATAATACCGGGGTGGCTATGTTAGATTTGCGTACAGATTCCACGATCGACAATCCATCGGGCCCGGGCAACATACGATCAACGACCATCACGTCGTAAGATTCCGAGAGCGCAAGGAACAAACCATCTCGGCCATCGGCAGCGTGATCAACGGTATAACCGCTCTCCCGTAAGCCTTTGATAAGGTATTCAGCTGCTTCCGTATCATCTTCAATGATCAGCACGCGCATCGCGATTGTTGTCCCGTCCGATTGAGGTTGGATTGCCGCGCCCTCATGGACGCTAGAAGAGTCTGCCGTCGTAAAAGTCATTATACCGAACCCGTTGAAATGCTATAAAAAAACGCGTGAAAAGATAAGGCGGTAGTGTCTCTAAATCGCGTTAACTGTCTCTTGCCGCCAGATTACAAGGCTGTCAGACGGGTTTGGGCTGACTCTCCATTTCCCTCGGTTTTCAGCGCGTAAAGAGACTCAAGATAAACACTGAAAGCCGTTATAATACGCGGAGTTGGGAGATTCGGGGCTGAAATGACACTTGGGAAGTTCGTCACTTCTAAGCAGCGACTATTCGTGCCGACCAGGCTCTGCGTCGTGACGGCGCTCGCCTGTGTGCTGGCTGGCTGCGGTATCATTCCCGCGGTGGTTCAAAAAACCACACAGGTTGCATTACTCCCGGTCACCACCACCGCCAATTCCCTCAGCCGCGATGCTCGCCTCATGAGCCGCGCATTTGAATATAGCGCCACGCGCGTTGGACGCGGACTAGAGGTTGGTGCGGCGAGTTTAAACAACAGTGCGCGGTCCTTGGCGTACAGCACCGAGCGCGTCGCGGTCGCTGCCCAGCAATCGACCAGCCCGCCGATCCAAATTCATACGGGTGGGACCGGTTATTACGACGCGAGCAATCAGCAGAGCAATGAGATGATCGGGCCGGACGTAACCTACGCTGAACCGCCTCAACCAGTCCCTGTGCCTCCGCCGCCGCAAGTGGACATTCTGCCGCCCTCAGTCCTCGCACAGCTCACGGAAGATCAAGCGGGCCTACAACGCGCCGCGCAATCCGAGGCGTTCAATGCGCCTGTCGGGGAAGAAATTTATTGGGAAATTGATGGCCGCACAGGGTCCGCCGTCGCGGAAAGCGAGAACTCTATAGGCGGTTTTGTCTGTCGCACCTTTTTGCAAACACTGGTTTTGGAAGATGAAAACTTGACAGAAGGCGAAGCCACCATGTGCCGCAATCATAGCGGCGTATGGACGGCTTCATTTTAGAATGGCGAGCGTTCTGAAGGAGGTTATATGAGCGACTTCGGCACCGCCGCCGACCATCAACAGCCTCTAGAACAAAAAAGCGCCAACGTTCGTGGCAAACGCGGCGAAATACTCGCGCGCGTAACCTATGAAAAAGAAAAAGTTATCTTTAGGGAAGGACAAGACGGCACAGACGCTTTTGTTCTGGAATCCGGGCGTATCGGAGTATTTAAAACAGTTGACGGCAAGAATGTCCGCTTGGCTGTATTGGAACCGGGCGCAATGTTTGGTGAGATGGCCGCTATTACCGGCGAGAGACGCGCGGCGACCACAATGGCGATCGAACCGAGCGTGGTGGTCAAAATCCCCAAGAGCACGATGCAAAGCAAGATGAATGCGTGCGACCCCTTTATCCGCGCATTGCTAAATATCCTAATCAACAACTTGCGGCGCGTGAACGAGCGTTACGTCACAACGACCAAAGCGGCGGATCAATTGCTCGGAGATCTCAAAATGGCGACCGCCGAAAAAGCCGAAGCGCAAAAAGCGAGCGCACCACCGGCTGAGGACCCGCAACCCGAGCTTGATCAGGCTGATGAAAACGCGGGTCCACGGGGTACTCATGGGGGAGCGCCCGTTAACCCGCAAGCGACCTAAATTTTAGCTAAGACATTCCGGCCATAAGGAAGGTGTTTATACCGGCCGCCTTGGCGCGGTTCTCTCGAATTTGCACATAGCCCGCATCATTCCAAAGGGATGTTGCCGAGGGTTGAGTTGGGCAGGCGATAATCGAAAAGTTGAAATCTATAAGATCGCCTTCGAGGCGCTCGACTCTGCTTTCACCTGCCTGAGCGAGATAATACATTCCGCGAGATTCAATTTTCTCTGCTTCCGCAGCTGATGCCTCGGCGTACGCCTCTGCATCGAACGGTCTGTAAATGCTAATGAGGTATGCGGCCTGTCCTTCAGGCGGCTCACGATTTTCGCCTTTTAGCGAAAATGCATGAAACACGCCACCGCCTTCTCGCAAAGGTTTCACACGCGCATACTCTGGAGAATTCCAAAATTTTGAAACATCCTCGGACGAGGAAAATCGCGCGAGAATTATGGAATGATCGAACCACGCACCTTCCAAGAGCTCCGTCCCTCTCCCCGGGCCGCCAATGCCGACGTACGTGCCGCCATATTGTTTGTAAACGGCAGAAACAGCGGCCGAGTAACGACCCATTTTCTCCATATCGAGGGTATGACCGAGAAACAGCAAATATCCGGGCTGTGACATGCTCTTAAGTCCTTGGACAAATTCCTGACTTGCGATCCCAGGGGTCTAGCAGTGCGCCAGTGACAAGAAATTGTCAATAAGTGGGGCGCATGAACCGACTCACCCCGTTGATCGATCTCAAGAACATCATAGTATGTCCACCCCTTTGCCCTTACAACGAACAGCCCTACATGGATGTCCGTGGGCACCGTGAACGCGCACTTCGCGTTACCGCCTTTTCATAGGACGAACGATAAAAAGGACAGATATGCTTTTCGCACTTCTCTCTCCGGCCAAAAAACTGGATTTCTCGCCGGCGCCCGATTTTGCCAAAGCCACCCAACCCGCATTATTGGATGACGCCAAAGTGCTTGCCGCGCGCGCCAAAAATTACAGCCGGCGCGAGCTACAAAATCTTATGGGTATTAGTTCAAAGCTCGCAGAGTTGAATTACGAACGTTTTCAGGCTTTCGATCCGTCCAATGCAGGCAACACCAAACCGGCGGTGTTTACGTTTGCAGGCGACGTCTATATCGGGCTCGATGCAAAATCTCTGAAAAAACCTGACCTAACCTTCGCGCAAAAACACATCGGCATGCTGTCGGGGTTGTACGGCGTTCTTCGGCCCCTTGATGCCATTCAGCCCTACCGCTTGGAGATGGGCTCGGCCGTTAAGACGAAGCACGGCGATGATCTCTACGATTTTTGGACGGACGCACTAACAGATCATATCAATGGTGTGACGAAGAAGATGAAAGCGCCGACCATAATTAACTTAGCGTCAAACGAGTACTGGAGTGCAGTTGCCGAAGATCGGCTCGATGCACCGGTCATTCAGTGTGTGTTTAAAGAAATTAAAGACGGCAAAGCGCGGGTGCTGAGTTTCTTCGCCAAGAAAGCGCGCGGGTTGATGGCGCGCGCCATTATCGACAATCGCTGGACCAAACCAGAGCAGCTGAAGAATTTTAAGACGGAAGGTTATAAATTCGACTCAAAGGCGTCTGACGAGAAAGCCTACGTCTTTGCTCGAAAGGCCAAACCGCCGCAGTCGGCCAAATGAAAACCGACGAAGAGGTTCGGCGCCAGCTAAACGTTCTGCGCCGCCGGGATAAACGCCTGTCCAAAGCCATTACTGCTGCTGGCATGCCCGGCGCGCGGATGATGAAACCAGGCTTTGCCACATTAATCCGCATCATCGTCGATCAACAGGTCTCGGTGGCGGCGGGAGCTGCGATCTGGGCAAAACTTCGCCACGCGGCTGGCGGCCAGATTTCCGCGCAACGCCTTTTGAGTCTCGGTGAAACCGGTCTAAGAGCCGCGGGTTTAAGCGGCCAGAAAACAACCTACGCCCTCGGACTCTCAGAAGCGGTTGCAGGCCGTCAACTCAACCTCTCCGCCCTGTCTCGCGCAAGCGATCAGGACGTCCGAGAAACGCTTGTAGCCTTCAAGGGAATTGGCACATGGTCCGCGGATATCTACCTGATGTTTGGATTGGGACGGCCGGATATATGGCCTGTCGGCGATCTGGGCCTGCAGATTGGCGCACAGTGGCTGAGGGGATTGAAGGGCAGACCCTCTGAAAAAAAGATGGAAGCTCTTGCCGAACCGTGGCGCCCGTACCGATCTAGCGCCGCTATTTTTCTGTGGCACTACTACGGTGTTGAGCGGGAGCGGCGAAAAACTGCCAAAAAATAAGATACCCGCTCAGAGAATTGAGGAATTTCCTCATAAAACACCCTTTGCCTTTCGAGGTCCGCGCCCTATGCTCCCGGCGCATTTCCGGGCCACCTGCCCTGGGCATCTCCACGTTCCATAACCGAGGACAAGCCAATCGTGACTGAAGATTCCACCGTTCAAAATGATCAGCCTGAGAATAAAGGCGCACCGCTATTTTACACGCTTCCGGAGCCATTAGTCGCGGAAGAGCATAAAGATGTGAAAATCCGACCGGAGCAGGATTTCGGCTTCGCCAGGGGGACCAATACCATTCCCATTACGGCGCCAGAATTTTCGATGGCCGCGCGGCATTACCCCATTATTTTAATTGGCGATTCCCTCGTTCCGGCCATCGCGGTCGGCCTAACCGCGGGGAAAAATTTATTCGTGAAAGAAGATGGGAGTTGGGAAGACGGTTTTTACATTCCAGCATATGTTCGTCGATACCCTTTCATTTTGCTCGGAAAAGAAACTGACGAACGCTTGCCGTTAGGAATTGATAGCGAAGCACGATCTGACCATAAAGATGCGCGCCCACTGTTTAACGATAGCGGTGAAGAAACCGATACCGTAAAAAACGCTCTGTCCTTATCTGAGCAGTTTCATCAAGCGTATCTCTATACCGCCGAATTAGCCAAGGAAGTCAACGAAGCGGGAATTGTAGAAGACCGCACCATCGAGATTGAAATGAAATCGGGAGAAACTGCCAATCTGGGTTCATTCAAAGCGGTCAACGAACAGAAGATTCGCGAATTATCAGACGAGAAGTTCCTCGATTGGCGGAAAAAAGGTTTTTTGCCCGGTCTTTATTTCCACCTTCAATCGCTTACGACATGGCAAAACCTAATTAGCCGAGCCGCCGAACAAGGCGAAACGTTTGACGGGAAGGTTCCAGCAACGCCTTAAGGAGTGTACCCGGCCAGCAGACGAAGCACGCGCGGTTCGCGCACGAACAAGACAACAAGACTTACGCTGCGTTAAAGTAAGAATGAATCGAGACTAAAATTAGCTACCGCGAAATAGTGCGATAGCATTCCGAATGTTGGGGGCACATGCGGGTTATCACCTACGTCGAGGTGTATGCGGCCAAAGGTGGGCAATGGGAGCTCGTCAGCCGCGGCATGGAAAAAGAGCGGGCTCTTGCCTTGGATACTGCCAGGGAGCTGAGCACAGACTCCGGTACGCCAACCGCTGTAATCGAAGAGCGCCTGGATATGGAAACGGGAGACGTCCATATCGAGGTTATTTTTCGCAGCCAGGATACGCCTTCCGATATTAAGCCACCCGCAATAGAATCAGATATCACATCCCGCGTTTTCATGGTGGTTGTTAATGCCTTTGGCCTTGGCGCCGTCATGGCTGTTATTTCAGCGGCACTCCTGTCCTCTACACAGTCCTCCTCTAGTTTTGGCCTCATTCTTTTCATTGTCTTCGGCGTTTCCGCACTTGGTGCCGGTTTAATGTTGATGAAGCACTATGTTCCCATGAATCTCATTCTGTGGCGCCGTAAATCAGTAGACGCCCGCCAAAAAACACGGCAAGCGCTGGTGAGTAGCGCCGAGAACCCGTTTTCAGATTCACCACCCTCGTACAAGAAGGATGTCTACAAAACCAAACCTCGTCCAGCTGCTCCCCCTAAGGATGCGGAAGCCGAATTGGATCAGAAAAGTTTTCAGGTCAGCGACTCCGAACAAGAACAAGCGGAACAAATAAAGGCTCCCGAAAAAACCATCGGGGAGCAAGACGCCGATGAGAAAAACGCTGAGGTCGAAGACGGCGATACGTTAGCCGAGCACCGCGAACAACTCTCTTCATTTGCGGAAGCTGCATTCTCCAGCGTTCTTGAATCTCGCCCTGAGATACAATCGTTTGAGCGCTTTGGCGTGAATCTCTTTATTGGCGGCGCAGCCGGTGCACTCACAGAACACTTAAAATTGGATGGAAAAGCGAAACTGAGTTTGTTGCAGTCGGCCCTGGAGCGAATCGGCACCAACACGGATGCCGCAAAATCCTTTTGTGACAGACTAGACGCCTCAGCTCAGCGCCCACGTTTTCGCACATTGATCGATGCCGGACATGCTGCAATGCTTGCCAAACTGAACGGCAGAACATCCCGCCAGCCACCGCTTGGCGAACTCGTTGGTCAATGGGCGGAGCGAACGGCCCATTCGGCAGACGAACAAAATGTCACGTTCCTATTAACCGATATCGTCGGCTCTACGGCGCTGACCAGTAAGCTTGGGAATTCTGGCGCTCAACGCATTGTCCGGGCTCACAATACCATCGTCCGCGCGGCTATAAACGAATATAAGGGCGAAGAAATTAAGCATACCGGAGATGGAATGCTAACAACGTTCCCAGATCCTGCCGCAGCTATCCGCGCAGCTATAGAAATTCAGCAAGACGCATTAGTTTACGCGCTCGACAACCCTAAAGCACCATTGGAACTTAGAGTCGGCGTTCATTCCGGGAGTGCAGGGTACGAGGACGGAGAATATTTCGGCGAAGCGGTCTCTTTGCTGGGCGGAATATGCGACGCAGCTGCGACCGGACATATTGCGTGCTCTCCTGCAGTGCAATCAAAATGCATTGGCTCTGTGTTTCAGTTTTCAGACATGGGCGAGGTAGAAATTAAGAACAGTCCGGAACCGATTCATCTGTTCAGGGTTGAATGGACACCAAAGTCCCGTGCGCCAAAAGGCGAGTTAGAGTATCGGCAAATCGGAACAAAGCCTTCAGGTCCAGAGTGATATCCTAAGAGCGGTAAATTCAGTATCTGAGGTGGCCAGCCAGTTCATAACGGCCGACCAGTGAGAGCGATATTTCACGCCCCCGGCAAACGGACTGAGTTGTATTTTCACTGAATACGCCTGTCCTTCAGAGCACACCACCATGAAAAATCGTTCTATTTCAGAAAGATCGAGTGGCAAGTGAGACATCTGGGGTAGTATTCGCGCCTTGATCAGTCGATTATAATGAGAAAAATTTGAATTGGATTATCCCGTGAACACAAAAGTTATTTTTGCTGGCGCTTTGGCATTGTCGACTTTTGCTGCATCCGCTGCAGCCGATACTTTAAGCGCGCTCGTTACCCAGAGCGACGGCTCTCCGGTTCAAGACGCTGTCATAAGCGTTCAGGGAACCGAAGGGAGCCAGACATCGGCCCCGGTCGGAACACTCGCCACCATGATACAACAAGGGCAGCGTTTTCGGCCCTTCATTCTTCCGGTCCAAGTAGGCACTACTGTGGAATTTCCCAACCGGGACCCCTTCCGTCACCATGTCTACTCGTTCTCAGATGCGAAAACCTTCGAGCTTAAGCTCTTTGACTCCTCAGAAAACGAAACAATGACTTTCGACAGGGTGGGAGTGGTTCCGCTTGGTTGCAATATCCACGACAACATGTTGGCGTACGTCTATGTCGTCGGTACACCGCATTTTTCGCAAACGGATGACACCGGAAACATCGCTTTCGAAGACCTCCCCGCCGGCAACTATACGGTCAGCGTTTGGCACCCAAACCAGCGCTCTGAGGTCGAGTCCGTTGAGGTTACGTTATCCGCCGACGGTGATTTGCAGCTAAAGTTCGAAATGGATCTGAGACGGTCACGCGGACAACGTGATCCAGGCGAATTCGACGAAACCGAGTACTAACGCGCACCGGAGGACCACATAGGTGTTTCACACCTTTCAGACACGTCTAATCTTGTTTTTCGGCCTCCTTTTTCTGATTGTTGGGTTGGCGACACTCTTGCTTGTAAGAAATGCCATCCAAGACAACATTTTCGATCAAGCACGCGCCCAACTGGTCTCGACCAACGATATTTTTAACATCCAGGTCGAAGCTACGGTGGAAACCCTCGAGGAAGGATCTGCCGTCGTAGCCCAGGACTTCGGATTCCGTCAGGCCGTTGCAACAAATGATCAACCAACAATCCTTTCAGCCCTCAATAACTTGCGTGGCCGCATAAATGCGAGCCGTGCGTTTTTGGTCTCCTTAGATAACGTCGTCATGGCCGACACGGCCGTGCCCGGTTCCCAACTAGACACAACAGCCGCATTCCCTTTTCCGGAAATGATCGAAACCGCAGACATAGAGGGGAGCGCCACCTCTGCAGCCGTATTGGACGACCAAATTTTTCAACTGGTCGTGGTTCCGGTACTCGCTCCAGTTCCCATAGCTTGGATCGTCGTCGGCGTAGAAATTAATGACGCGTTCGCGATGGACCTCCAGCGCGCCTCGACCGTGCCCGCAGAGGTCACGTTCGCGTTCAGAACGGACGTGAACGACAGTTGGAGTGCACCGGCCACAACTCTGCCCTCCGACTTGCGGCAGATACTTACGAGCACGTTGGGAAATCCAGAACGGTTTATGGGCGAGCCTGACACGCTGACGATGGGCGAAAGTGACTATGTCACTCTTGTTGAGCCCCTTACCGGGTCCGATGACGCCTTTACCATCGATATCGTCCTTCAATACTCTCTCGACGTTGCTCTCCAACCTTACCAACCTCTATTCGTCCTATTGCTGGCGCTAGCCGGCGCGGCATTGACCCTCACGCTTATTGCAGCCGCCGTGATCGCAAATGGCATCGCCAAACCCATTCGAATTCTGGATACGGCAGCTCGGCGAATTCAAGAGGGCCGGTATGACGAGAAAATCGTGATTTCACAACAAGACGAGCTGGGACGACTGTCAGAAACTTTCAATCAAATGATGGACGGTATCGCAGAACGCGAAGATAGAATTGCATACCAAGCCCGGCACGACGCTCCGTCAGGACTTCCAAACAGAACGTCGTTCGAGAGTCACATTTCACAGATGATCGATTCTCGCCAGGGAACTGATAGGGCATTTAGCGTCCTATTGCTGCAAATTGGGCGTTTCTCTGAAATTAACAGCACCTTGGGACATGACACTGGTGAAGAGCTCATTCGCAAGATCGGCAAAAGTTTGCAGGATATTGTTCCGGGATCGAACATGGTCGCTCGACACTCAAATAGTATGTTTGCTGTGTCCCTCGATGAAAACGACCCCTCGAAAACCAAGGAAATTGTTGGGCAAATCCTCAAGGTTTTTGAAGAAGCGGTGAGTATCGGAGGTATTAATATCGACATTACCGTGACGGTCGGAGAAACGCGCTTCCCAGAGCATGGCGAGACCAGCCGCACTCTTCTTCAACACGCAGATACCGCGATTTACGAGGCACATAGGGCCAGTGTCACGCATATGGTCTATGACCCTGAACTTGACCCGCATAAACCTGAGCGCCTTTCCATGATGGGTGAGCTACGGCGTGGGCTGGATGAAGGTCAGTTCCAATTTTATTACCAGCCGAAGGTAGATATCGCGACCGAGACCGTGACCGCCGTGGAGGCTCTTATTCGATGGATACACCCTGAACGGGGCTTTATGCCACCGGACCTTTTTATTCCCATGGCCGAGCAAACAGGGAACGTGAAGAAATTGACGGTTTGGGCTCTGGACACCGTTGTCAAACAATCCAAGCTTTGGTCGGACAAGGGAATAAATGTGAAAATTGGGGTGAACCTGTCAGCTCACGACCTCACAAATCGAAATCTACCGAAACAAATTAAAACTCTTCTGTCGGAACACGGTGTTAAGGCAGAGAGCCTGATCTTAGAGATCACCGAAAGTGCAGTCATGGAAGACCCAACGCGCGCGATGGAGATTCTGAAAGAACTCAACGCAATGGATTTGACCTTATCCATAGACGATTATGGAACAGGTTATTCCTCGATGGCGTACCTAAAAAGCCTGCCCGTGCACGAAATCAAAATCGACAAGTCTTTTGTATTAAACCTCGCCGAAAATGCAGGCGATGAAATATTGGTGCGCTCCACGATCGAGCTGGGGCACAATCTCGGTCTCAAGGTGACCGCGGAAGGTATCGAGGATCAGGGTTCACTAGATATCTTGAAACGTTATGGTTGCGAAACAGGCCAAGGCTATTTTATTAGCAAGCCCGTCCCTGCTCAGGACTTCGAGGAATTCTATGCCACATCCCGATGGTCTCCCCGGCGCAACGAGCCAGACGCTGCGAGCAACGTCTAATCTCTCTGCCAGACGGCCGCAGACTCTGAGTGCGGCTGCGCTCTTTCTTTTATCGTGCTTGTGTGTAGCAAGCTCTGAATCATACGCTCAAAACCTTAAGTTGCTTCCCGATGGCATGGACCTCGACGTAAAGGGCTATTTAGAGGGCCGTGCGGTGGCTACAAGCTCGACGCGCAGCTGGGAAGACAATGGACTTGGCAAACTTCGTTTCGGGGGATCGGCGGGCGGAAAACGCCGGGCGTTAATCCGTGGGGAGGCCGCGGCGGTTGCACGCCTAATGTTTGGGTTCGACTGGACAGGAATCATCCATGTCTCGGCTAATGAAGAGCAACACGTTCCTATAGATATTATCGAGGCATTTATTCAATACAAACCAGCTCCGCGCGGCCGCATTGGCTTCAGCGCGAAGACAGGCGTGTTTTTTCCGCCGATTTCCCTTGAGAACTCGGGACTTGCTTGGACGAGCCCCTACACCCTCACATCTTCGGCGATTAATAGCTGGGTCGGCGAGGAACTCAAAACCATTGGCGGCGAGGTTACGGCAACGTATCGCACACAAGACGTTAATCTCGAGATGGCCGGGGCAGCATTTGTCGCGAACGATCCTGCCGGAACTCAGCTCGCGTGGCGCGGATGGTCACTCCATGATCGCGAAGCTGGGTTATTTGACCGTCTAAATCTGGCGCCGGTCAGAATTACACGGCCCGGTGCACGCCTTTTTCGGCAAGCTCCAAGCGAAGAGCCCTTCCATGAAATCGATAATCGCGTGGGGTACTACGCGCACGCCTCTGCCGAGCACCTAGACTATGGGACGCTGACGGCCCTCTGGTACGACAACAACGCCGACGACCGCGTTCTGAAATTCGGACAATGGGCCTGGCGAACAAAGTTTTGGTCATTGGGTTACAAGGTCGAATTGCCCGGTGAAATTGACCTGGTAGCCCAGGCGATGCGCGGCAGCACAACAGTGGTCACCCTCCCCACTGAGCCCTCCGCTGTCGTGGACACTCGGTTTTGGGCCGCCTATGCACTTGCGAGCCGCGCGTTTGGGCGGCATCGGGTCAGCCTCCGCCTGGACCGGTTTGGAACGAATGACAGAGATTCATCAATTGACGACAATAATGAGCACGGCACAGCCATTACCGCGGCCTATGTGCTAAGGCCAGCGCCAAGACAACGCCTGACGGTGGAAGCGCTTTACGTTAAAAGCTATCGTCCGGAACGCACCCACCTAGGCTTTCCGGTGCGCGCGAGTGAAATGCTCTTTCAAGCAAGTTACAGATTTTTCTTTTAAGGATTGGACACGTGACATCTTCGCCTCCAGCCACAAACGTGCTTCCAGTGGCCGCATTTCTCGGGCTGGTCGCCCTGACCATATATCTGCTGGTAGTCGGCGAAGGTGTATTTATGCCGCTGGTTCTGGCGATTTTTATTTCGTACTTAATTGTAGCCCTGTCTCACGCCCTGGATCGATTGAGGATCAAAGGGTGGCGGCCTCCGGGGTGGATGAGCCTAACCATGGCGATCATCCTGTTTTTGCTGGCGATCGCACTGGTCATTCAATTGATCACAGGAAATATTCGCGACGTGGTCGACGCCGCCCCCCAATACCAAGAGCGGCTCCAAGAGTTACTAGCAAACATAAATAGCACGGTCGCGTCGTACATACCCTTGGGCGGCCCGGTCACGTTCACCACGCTCATCGAGAACTTCGACCTAGGAGCCTTGGCCCGAAGATTTGCGGGAGCGCTCCAGTCTATTGCCGGAAATGCGTTCCTAATTTTGCTTTATGTGGCGTTCCTTCTGCTGGAGTACCGGACTTTTGATCAAAAACTTGCCGCCATGTTCCGAAATGAGGGACGCCTTGAGCGCGTAAAGTCGACGATGGCCGAAATCGGGCGCAAGACGGAGACCTATGTCGCCGTTAAAACCCTTGCGAGCCTGCTCGTCGGAGGGCTCAGCTATGGCGTGTTGCTGTTTTTCGGGGTGGATTTTGCGGGATTTTGGGCCCTACTCATTTTTATTCTAAATTTTATCCCCTATATCGGATCCCTCATCGCAGTTGTATTTCCCACCGTCCTAGCTCTTCTCCAATTCGGGTCTGTTGGGCTCTTTTTAATCATCCTTGCCACCCTGACGGGCGTTCAGGTTCTTGTTGGAAATGTTCTAGAACCACGGTGGATGGGAAAATCGTTGAACTTAAGTCCGCTTATTATCCTGATCGCACTCTCAGTGTGGGGTGCCCTATGGGGCGTTGTCGGGATGATATTAAGTGTGCCGATTACAGTAATTGGCGCCATCATTCTTGCGCAATTTCCAAGTACGCGTGCGGTCGCCGTATTCATGTCGGAGAACGGTGAAGTAAAATAGAAAACTAGAAGAGACGATGACCGACCATACGCCGTACAGATTCGGAAATTTCGAATCCGATTCGCTTTTTGGCGGCGAATTTGCGTCAAAATGACTGCCGATTAGCAAAACAAGCGTTCGACGCGGACTATATTTAAATCAGAAATTTTATCGATTACGCAGCCCCTGGGTACACACCTTGGCGCCACACAATTAGTGCTCTTCTCTATTAGCTGAGCCGTTTTAAATTAATCACACCATGCGTTTTCAGCTGCGACCGTAGAAAATCGAGCGCGAAAATGTCGCGACGTCACAATTTTTGGTTTGAAGGTCATACGTTCCAAGCAAAAGACCGCGCAAGTTGACGCGTTTTCTTTTACGAGGAGTGAAACGCTGAAAATCGGCAGAATTCTTAGCTTTTTCACGAGCGTTATAGAGTGATACTTCCGACGTCACACCGAGGCTCGGCACGCAGAAAAATGCTGTGGAGAAGATTCTCGACGAATTTGCGCATGGATCGGTGATTGATTGCTCGCATGTCGCCATCAGAGTGTGTGCACAGCAACATGCACATTACCAACCCAATCAAAGAGTGTGAATCGACCCCTGCGATGAGCGAGATCATCGTGAATCGTTAAAATTTCGAAAACAATGTAAAAACATAAATCAAGAAAAAAATGCGCCATATGCGCAAAATCTCTTGTTAATTTTTTTCAAGTGGGTTTATCTCAATGATGTTTGGGCGAAATGCATCGGCCCGGTGGCTAATGCAAAATATTTTTTACGGTACCCAAACATCACTTTGTATCACTGCAACAGGGGATATTGATTATGGCTGCAAAGAGAAAAGCTAAGAAGAAAGCTGCTAAGAAGAAAGCTCCGAAGCGCAAGGCTAAAAAGAAAGCCGCTAAGAGAAAAGCGCCGAAGAGAAAAGCAAAAGCGAAAGCCAAGCGTAAGAAATAGGTTTTAGCGCAGGGACAGCACACAAGAACGGTATAGCAATCGGTGTAATCGGAAGGTGATAAGTCTTTAAGGGCATGGCCCTGAACATTTTACGCCGGTATGCAATCCTATTGTGATGGAGAACCCGTCGGGCAAGAGCTTGACGGGTTTTTCATTGCCTAATCTTGGTCTCTCATCCTGCCGAGATCTGCTGCCGCCCCACGCATCCGTATCCATATGGCCGGATTGGCTCACTGCCTTGGTATTAAAGAGGTCCCAGATTTTAGGACCGCCCGGGCGGCGGCTATGGCACGACCTGGGCTTAGAGGGGCTGAGCCTGCATCCGTTAATGCGCTTTCAAGAGCCGACAGGCACGTTAGGACGTGCGCTGGAGTTGCGCTTTGACCCATGACACCGATGCGCCAAACTTTCCCCGCCCAGGATCCGAGGCCAGCACCGATCTCAAGATCGAACTCTGATAAAAGCTGGCGGCGAATATCAGCCTCCTCAACACCCGGCGGCACATTGACGGCATTGAGCTGCGGCAGGCGAATATCCGAGGCAACTTTCATAGAAAGGCCCATTGCCTCTAACCCAGCAACAAGAGCGCCATGCATCAGTTCATGCCGACGCCAGGACGCTTCAAGACCTTCTTCTTCCAAAATCGAGAGTGCTTCGTGCAATCCAAAAAGCGCGTTCACCGGCGCAGTGTGGTGATAGCTTCGCCCGCCACCCGCTGGACCGGCCCAATACCCCATCACCAGAGATAGATCCAAGAACCAGCTTTGGACCTTCGTCTTGCGTGCCTTAATGACGTCAACAGCCCGGGAGCTGAACGTTACAGGTGACAGCCCTGGCGGGCAGGATAGGCATTTCTGGGTGCCAGAATACACCGCATCGGCACCCCATTCATCGACCGCAACGGGAACTCCGCCCAGTCCAGTGACGGTGTCCACAATCGACAACGCACCCGCAGACTTTGCCAGTGCGCAAATCTCAGCCGCATCCGACCTGACCCCTGTAGACGTCTCAGCGTGCACGAAGGCCACCGCTTTCGTCCCGGGGTTTGCCTTGAGCGCTGCGCCGACCGCGTCAAGATCAACAGCCTCTCCCCAGGGAACCTCGACGGTAACAACGCGCGCGCCACATCGTTCGGCGTTTTCCTTCATCCGCCCGCCAAATACGCCATTGATACAGATGATGACGGTATCGCCAGGCTCGAGCAGGTTTACAAAACAACACTCCATCCCCGCGGAGCCGGGCGCCGACAGCGGTATGGTAAGCTCGTTTTCGGTTTGAAAAACCCTCTGAAGCCGCGCCTTAATGCCATCCATCAGATCTATAAAGCTCGGGTCGAGGTGCCCAATGGTCGGCCGGGACATGGCCGATAGAACGCGCGGATGGACATCGGACGGTCCAGGGCCCATTAGAAGGCGGCGAGACGGCATTGGAGAGACGTTATTTCTCATGGGGAGCGAAGTCCTATCATTTTTGAAAATCGGGGGCGCAATCTGCCAGAGGCCGGATATGATCGAAACCCCCCAAAAAATCACCACGCTATAATTTCCATATTTTCGAGGTTTCGCGAAACGACCGTGATTAGGTAGTGAAATTTCTTGAAAAACCTTGTACCGGAAGGCAGAGCAGACAGGGCTCTGGCGCGACCACCACTAACACCCTCTAGGATTCTCCGTGACCACCGATCAACTTCTTCTCTTCACTATATTGGCCGGTGTCCTAGGTCTCCTTCTGTGGGGTCGCTGGCGCTATGACGTTGTTGCGTTTTCCGCGTTACTCATTGCGGTTGTTGCGGGCGTTATACCTGCGGCTGACGCCTTTGAGGGGTTCGGGCACTCGGCCACAATTGTCGTCGCATTGGTTTTGGTGGTTGGACACGGACTCTCAAGATCGGGGGTTGTAGAACTCATCGCCAGCAAGATTATTCGCGCGGGCGCCGCCCTATCTAGCCACATCGGCATCATGTCCGTGCTTGCGGCCACATTGTCTTCGCTCATGAATAATGTTGCAGCCCTCGCTCTTTTGATGCCTCTGGATATTGAGGCCGCGGCAAAAGCGAAACGCAGCCCCGCGTTAACGCTAATGCCAATATCTTTCGCGTCGATCCTCGGCGGCCTCGTGACACTGATCGGTACACCACCAAACATTGTTATCGCGACGTTCCGCGCCGAAAACGTAGGTGAACCCTTCAGTATGTTCGATTTTGCGCCGGTCGGCGCCGCATGCGCGGCAGTTGGAATTATATTTGTCACCCTAATTGGGTGGCGATTAATACCAGCCACCCGCGGCGACAAAAACGTACCAAAAGACCTCTTTAAGCTTGATGACTACGTTGCTGAGCTCAAGGTGCCGGAGGACAGCAACTTAATCGGGAAGCGTTTAGGAGATTTGGATGGGGACGCAGAAAAAAAGGAAGTCCAAATTCTCGGCTTTATACGCGACGGGCAGCCCATGGGCGCAAGTGGTTATCTTGTGATGGAGTCCGGCGACATCCTTGTTGTACAGGCGGGACCGAAGGCCATTGAAGGGTTCGCGGGAACGTTGGGCCTCGACTTTGTGGACATGGAACTCGGCCCGGGGGATTTAGAAGGTGAGCGCCTCGAACTCATGGAAGCCGTCGTTACGCAATATGCGGTGATGGACGGGCGTTCGGCCCTTTCCCTCGGCTTACTCAGCCGATACGGCGTACATCTTTTGGGTGTGTCACGAAGTGGACAAAGATTCCGAGAGCGTGTTCGCCAGCTTCCTCTAAGCGCGGGCGATGTACTGTTGCTTTTGGGGAATAAGGAACGTCTAGCGGAGACCGCTCACCGGTTGGGTTGCCTCCCGCTTGCCGAACGCGGGTTGCAGGTTATGCAGCGGGAAAAGGCCTCACTTGCGACGGCAATCTTTGGCGGTGCGATATTTACTGCCAGTTTTGGATTCATAGACCTTACGGCAGCCCTTGCCATCGTCGCGCTTCTTTATGTGATCTTAGAAATTGTGCCATTGCGAGAGTTATATGAAGCTGTTGAATGGCCGGTTATTGTGCTCCTCGGGTCGCTAATACCGCTCGGTGTCGCTTTCGAGTCTTCAGGCGGCACAGCGATAATAGCCAACGGCCTCCTCAGTTTGTCGGAAGGTTACTCGCCGGCCGTGATTCTCACGATTTTGATGATCATCACGATGACCTTATCAGATGTATTGAATAACGTGGCGACCGCCATCATTGCCGCTCCCGTAGGCCTTGAGATCGCAAACAGGTTGGGCGTTAGTCCGGACCCGTTCCTCATGGCAGTCGCCGTATCAGCGTCATGTGCGTTCCTGACGCCGATTGGGCACAAAAACAACACGCTTGTCATGGGCCCCGGTGGCTACAGCTTTGGGGATTACTGGCGCATGGGCCTCCCACTCGAGATTCTCATTCTCCTAGTCGGCGTGCCCATGATTTTGTTTGTGTGGCCTCTTTAGACTATTGGAAAACCATCTAACGACCGGAGGGAGGTGAAAATACCTCGGGTTTTTCTGATGGAAGCGTATGGACATATAAGCTCTGACTTGGGAAAGCGAACCCGGTTCCCGCCCCTTCCACAATATCTTTCACTTTGTAAGCAAGCTGTTCTTTGATTTTGAGCCATTCGCCCCATTTGGTCGTGCGGGTAAAGCAATAGAGCAGAATATCTATTGAGGAATCGTTGAATCGGTCAATACGGACGAAAGTTGCCACCTCATCGGAAGGAGCGAAATCATTGTTGTCGACGATATAGCTCTCGATGGAGTCTCTGATGGTTCTCAACTGTTCGACCGTCGTTCCGTATTCCACCCCTATCACCCAATAGATTCGCCGGTGGGTCATTGCGGTGAAGTTGGTAACGGCGTTATCCGAAAGCTTGGCGTTGGGGACATAAATCGGCGCTTTGTCAAAACGCCTTACGACCGTGGACCGGAATCCAATGGACTCTACGGTCCCCTCTGCGATGCCCTCGACCAAGACCCAGTCTCCGATATTGTATCGTCGCTCAGCGAGTATCAGCAGGCCAGCAATTAGATTTTTAAATAAGTCCTGGGCCCCGAGCGCGACCGCCACACCAATGAGGCCAAAACCTGCGAGGACCGGGCCAATCGAAATTCCCCAGACCTCAAGAACTGTGGCCGCTCCGATGACAACAACGGCAATGCGGAGAAACTTTACGAGCCAGTCCACCATCGCTGATGTGAATATCGAACGCAATTTCTCGAACGACGAGCTGAGTGGTTCTAGAAGACTGTAGATTCCCCAAAACAAGACGAAAACGACGAGGGTTCGATTCAATCGCTCAGCGAACAGTTCAAGATCCCCAACTAAATTCAAATGATTGAGCGCAAAAAATATACCCATGACAACGGGAATGAATCGGACTGGTGCGCGAATCGCCTCTATAACGTCAGCGCTAATAACGGAATTATGACTTCTGGAATATGCTTCAATGCGGTTGATCACTATCCAGGTAAACAATCGACGAATAATCAGGAAAAGGATTAAAATACCAAGGGCTGTGAAAATCCGGCCGAAATCAATCCCCATATATCCGTGCTGCCACACGTCAACAATGAGCGCCTGAAATTCACTTAGACTAAAACCGAGCTGATCCATCATTTCGTTCCTGAGTTTTTAATATAGCGATCACGAAGTGCGTCGCGGGTGCCACATGAAGGCGATAGCAGGTGTAGGAATTTACTATTTAGGTCTTTTGTCTGGAACCCTTTTGATGAGACTTCGCGGCTGTCGCATTCCATTTCGCACAGATTGCAACACGAACACCGACAAAAAACGTTAAAATCGAACGTCCTCAAATAACCCCAGTGAGCTTTAGATAAGCCATAAATATTATCGCCGCGAATTTTCGCTGTAGGATGGTCAACCAGGACAATTTGGTCGGCAGGGACTCCAAAAAATCATCAATTGCTTGAAGCGCCTCTGGTTCGTCGAGGTGCGGTGCATGTCCGCGGTTTTTTACGGTGACTTGCCCAAGAGCTGGAACAGCTTTTTTCATTTGGACAAATGTTTCAGCCGACAACAGATCTGAGGTTTCACCACGAACCGCCAGTGATGGAATCCGCTTCAGTGTTTTAAAAAACGGCCATAGATCGACCGCGGTTGGACTTGCCGCAAATGGTTTGGCGATGTTCAGATCATAGTTCGGTTGAAGGGTACCATCCTCGAGCTCCATGAACCGGCGGCGTGCCATTTTTAGCCAAATGTCATCCGTTTTATAATCCGGGAATATTTCTCCATCGATAAGTCGAATCGCGGCGGCGGCTTCATCCCAGTTCGCGATCGATTTGGTTTTTCCGACATACTTACCGATGCGTGCCAACCCCGCGGGGCTGATTTCAGGGCCAACGTCATTGAGGACAACTCCCAGAATTCTGTCCGGAATTGTCGCACCTAGAATCATCGAGATGATGCCACCCAATGATGTTCCAATAAGTGCCACGCGTTTGAGTTCGGTCGCATTCAATAGCGAGACAATGTCGCGCACATAAACAGGGGGAACGTAAGTCATGGGGTCGGTGGCATACTCCGATAAGCCTCGCCCCCGCAAATCGACGCATATCACACGATAATGTTCGGCGAGATGTGGCGCGAGGTCTTCAAAATCCCGCGCATTTCGCGTGAGTCCTGGAATGCAAATCACCGTTAGCGCTGCGTTTGGCGGCCCTGCATACTCACGATAGTGGAGGCGCAGGCCATCCTCGGACACGTAGTAGCGTGATTCGAAAGACTCAGATGACATTCCCTCGTTTAACCCCCAACATTGTTCTCGTCTATCCCGTGACCAACAGAAGACCTCATAACTTCTAGGTGGTCGCATGCCGATATGGCCTAGCATAGCGAGCAGTGCGCCGCCACGCTCTTAAGTCTTTGTTCTGGAGATAAGACTGCTATGGTTTAACTTTGAGCAGAGGAGCATTTTCTCTACATTCGCCGTTCTAATTGCGCAAGGGCACTTGGCTCTTGGCGCATTGGGACGCATGCGATTGAATATCTCCTCTTCGTTCAGGTGATGTCTTCGATAGGAATTTACCATGACCACTACCTCCAAATACGTTAGCGCCGGCCCGCTTCCCGATGTCATTGCGGCGATCGGGAATACGCCGTTGATTAAGCTACGCCGTGCTTCTGAGGAAACGGGGTGCACGATTTTGGGAAAGGCTGAGTTTGCGAATCCCGGCGGATCGATTAAAGACCGCACTGCAAAGTTCATTATCGAAGATGCCGAAGCGAAAGGATTGTTAAAGCCGGGAGGTGTGATTGTTGAGGGAACGGCTGGCAACACGGGCATCGGGCTTTCATTGGTTGGCAATGCCAAGGGGTATCGGAGCGTCATCGTCATCCCCGAAACACAAAGCCAAGAAAAAAAGGATTTTCTCCGCTTGGTTGGCGCTGATTTACGTCAAGTCAAGGCCGTACCTGCCGCAGACCCCAATCATTACGTCAAGTTTTCCAAACGCCTTGCCGAAGAATTAGCCGGTTCTGATCCTAACGGCGCGATTTGGGCTAATCAGTTTGACAACGTCGCCAATCGTGACGGTCACGCGCGCGAAACCGCTCCAGAAATCTGGAACGATACCGACGGACAAATAGACGGCTTTGTCTCCGCGGTGGGAACAGGTGGCACCTTATCCGGTGTCGGAATAGGACTAAAGGAACGGCGCAAAGACGTAGTTATTGCGCTGGCCGATCCTATGGGCGCGGCCTTGTATAACTACTACGCGCATGGAGAACTTAAATCTGAAGGCAACTCCATTACCGAGGGCATTGGCCAAGGTCGAGTAACCGCAAATTTAGAAGGCGCTCCAATTGACGACCAATTCCAGATTTCCGATAGCGAGGCCCTCCCCTACGTATTCGACTTGCTCGAACACGAAGGATTGTGCGTTGGCAGCTCAACGGGGATTAATGTGGCCGGTGCGGTGCGTCTTGCAAAAAAAATGGGGCCTGGAAAAACCATCGTGACCTTTCTTTGCGATTCGGGTTCGCGGTATCAAAGCAAATTATTTAATCCCGCCTTCCTAAAATCTAAGAACCTTCCAGTGCCGTCATGGCTTGATCAGTAAACCAAGTAAAACTGATACTTGAGCATGTCCATCACTATTCGTGCTTTCCGGACCGACTCCACTGCTGACATGGATGCCGCGCGCCATATCCGCGATGTCGTTTTTTTGCATGGAACAAGGTGTTCCCGCTGATATCGAATGGGACGGCAAGGACCCGGACTGCGAGCACTTTCTCGCCGAACGTCACGGGGAACCGGTAGGCACAGCCCGGCTGGCACCCTACGGCAATGGTGCTTTCAAAGTCGAGCGGGTTGCCGTGCTAAAACCTAGTCGCAGATTTGGGATCGGCAAGGCCATAATGGTTTTTATTATGGACCGTATCAAAACCTCAGAGACGCTCGTTCTCAATGCGCAGATTCAGGTCGAAGACTTTTATGAACAATTGGGTTTTGTACGTAGTGGTGAGGAGTTTGAAGAAGCCGGCATCCCACACGTACCCATGGCCTGGTCACCAGACACCTAGCTACCGCGTTCACGAACCGCCCAACCCCTCACGTTCTCGGCTAAAATATTCAGTGGCAATGCGCCACTCCCGAGAATGACGTTGTGAAACGCGCGAACATCGAATTTCTCTCCGAGCACATCCTCCGCCTCACGCCGCAAATTTTGTATACTCGCCATCCCAATCTTGTAAGCGGTAGCCTGAGCGGGCTGAACGATATACCGCTCCACAGAGTTCACAATATCCCTATGAGCATTAGGTGTATTCTCTGATAGGTATTCGATAGATCTTTGTCTCGTCCATTTTCTATTTGGCGAATGAATACCCGTATCAACAACCAGTCGGCTTGCCCTCCATAGCTCAGATGTCAGGCGGCCAAAATCCGAAATCGGGTCCTGGTAAAAGCCCATTTCCTTTGCAAGATACTCACTATAAAGGCTCCATCCCTCCATATAGGCGGTGTAACGGCCCGAGAAGCGGCGAAATCGCGGTAGGGCATCCATTTCCTGAACCATCGCGATTTGGAAATGATGTCCAGGCAGAGTCTCGTGATATGCAAGCGCCTCCATTTCATATTTTGGCAGCGCGCGCATATCGTAGGTGTTGATGTAATAGGTGCCGGGGCGACCATCATAAGTGCCCGGGCCCTGATAAAATGCGATTTCAGCGGATTGCTCGCGGAACGGCTCTACCGCCTTTACAACCAAAGGCGCATTAGGTTGGGTTTCAAACATCTCGCCGAGACGGCTGCGCATCGCATTGATAATCTCACGCGTCCGAGCCAAATACTCCGAGCGTCCGTCTTCTGACTGCGGATAGTAAAAAGCCGGGTCGGTCTTTAAGCGCGAAAAGAACGATTTTAGACCCTCCTGAATTCCCGCTTTTTTCATTAGGTCCCGCATTTCACTGTGAATGCGAGCGACCTCTTCAATGCCAAAATCATGAATTTCGTTCGCGGACATCGACGTCGTCGTATGGCGCGTTAGGAGATGCGCGTAGTATTCCTCTCCACTCGGTAATTTCCATATACCGTCGTCTGTTGTCGCCATCTCCTGCTGCTCATTGCTCGCGGCGATCAAGTCCAAAAATGCTGGCTTTACAACATGCACCAAGGCGTCTTTTGCTTCTGCCAACAATCGATCCCTTGAGTTGGCATCGATATTCAGTCGATTCACTTTGCCGGTAAAATCCCGCCACAAGGGGCTCCTGCCCTCTCCTCCAAACGGCTCACCGGAGAGCACGTTACGGCAATCCCGAACGACAGCGTTGTAAACAAACTTAGGAGGAAGAACGTCCGCCTCCTGACCGACGCGCATCCACGCTATAACTTGGTCTATGAGCACACCAATCTTGCGAATGCGACTGATATACGCAAAGGCATCGTCCTTGGATGCAATCGCATGAATGTTGATGAGATAGGAAGGTATCACTTGTTGCCAACCGAACATTTGATGGACCGGGTATTCGTGATACCGCCACTCAGACCCGACGATACGCTGCTCTAATTCAAATTCATAAAGCTGGTAGCTAAGCTGCGCATTGGGGGTAAGCGACGAAGGTGAGAAATTCTCCCGAAGGTCTACGAGTTCTTTTCGAGCCCGTTCCAGATCTTCTGCATAGCGAGATTGACTAATATCGTCCCAACGATCCAAGTTTATACGAAGCCCGAGGTAGCCTTGCTGCATTGGGCTTCGTGCGATCCAACCGTCAAACCTACTCTCTAACCATGCATTGAATCGTTCGGTCGACTCGCGGCGCGTATCTTCGCCTGCAATAGCGCGCCGGATCGGCATGACAGCGGTTGACGCTACTCCGCACAAAAAACTGCGGCGGCGCATACCATGAGAAAAAGGCGAACGCACAAACATCTAATTTGCCAAAAACGCGGACTAGTTAAAGTGGACGTAATCCATGCATGCTAATGCTTTGGTCGGCAAGAAAACACAGAATTGATTCTAAGCCTGATTCGCCCAACCCACCGGGAGGGTGACCTCGCAGCCAAACTTGGGTTAAGCTGCCCTCTCACACACGATCAGAAATCTGGCGATTCCCGAAAGGTGTTTCCCGCATGAAACCCAAGACCCAAAGTCTGAAGATTTTCCTTGGCGTACTCGCGAGCCTGTTTGTAGCGTTTGATGCGCAAACACAGGCCATCGGCGCGGACGATCTTATGGTGCTGCATCGAGGAAATTCGTCTGAACCTGGAAGCTTGGACCCCCACCAAGCCACAACAACATGGGAAAACAGTATTGTCGGCGAATTGTTCATGGGGTTGACCACGGATGATGCCGCTGGCCAACCCATACCCGGCGCAGCAGAAAGCTGGACGATTAGCGAAGATGGATTGACGTGGACATTTAATCTCAGACCTGGCGCCGTCTGGTCGGACGGCGTTTCCGGTCAAAGCATCTGACGTCGTATACGGATTCCAGCGGCTGCTCGATCCAAAGACCGCCGCAAGGTATGCTTTCGTCGTGTATCCGGTAAAGAACGCGGCAGCGGTAAACTCGGGAGACATGCCGCTCGATCAAGTGGGCGTGCGTGCCATAGATGATCTCACCGTCGAAATAATTTTAGAGGAACCTACGCCCTACCTTCCTGGCCTCCTTACCCACTACACGACTTTTCCCATTCCCGAGCATGCCGTGAGAGAATTTGGCCGCGAGTGGGTGAAGCCAGGAACGATGGTCTCGAATGGAGCGTATGTGTTGGAGAGCTGGGCGGCGAATGACCATGTCAAAATCGTCAAAAATCCGTTGTTTTACGATGTGGAAAATGTCGCGATTGACGAAGTGTATTTTTACCCCGCTGACGATCAGGCAACCGCCTTAAACCGGTTCAGAGCCGGTGAGTTAGACGCAAACCTTGGCACATATGGTTTCCCTTCGACCCAGACAGATTGGCTCGAGGAGAATATGCCAGATCAGTACTTTATAACTCCAACACTGGCGAACGGGTACATCGCACTCAACCTTCGAAAGCCGCCATTCGCGGACAAGAGATTGCGACGCGCATTTGCAATGTGTATCGATCGCAAGATCTTGTCCGAGAAAGTCGCGCGCGATGGCCGAATACCAGCGTACTCATTCGTTCCGCCAGGAATCTCGAATTATACGAATACTGCACAATTCGACTTTGCTGACTGGAGTATGGAAGAGCGTCGGGAGGAAGCCATTCGCCTTGTGGCGGAGGCGGGATATGACGAGGACAATCCGCTCATCTTTGATTATCTCTATATGATTATCGGAGCGGAGGCTCGGCGCTCGGCCGCCGTCCTTGCGGGCATGTTAAAGCGCTGCAACATGATTGCACGCGCAACTGCACATGAGTCTCGAATTCACTACGATCTCGTGCAAGGCAGAGATTTCACGGCAGCCATCGCAGCCTGGGCGGCTGACTATGACGACCCCAACACCTTTTTTATTCTTAATGGACTCGCGCGCCGGGGTTTATAATTACGGTGGGTACAATAACCCAGAGTATGACGGCCTCATGGACCAGGCGGCGAGGACGCTCGATATTGAAGAGCGCGCAAAAATACTCGCACGCGCCGAGCAAATCGCATTAGACGATGTTGCCATTGTCCCTACTAGTTTTCGCACATCAAAGATGCTGGTTGCCCCTTACGTCAAAGGGTACGTCCCCAATGCAAACATGTACCACCGTAGCCGCTGGATGCGGGTCGAAAGATAGATAAATCAACCGGCCTTAAGATGCATGTCATACCGCACCCCTTGGATATGGGGTTGAAACCTTTAGACCTCGACGATTGGCTAAAATCTCAACCGAATGACCATCTCCTATTGGCTGAGCGCCAAGAATTAATTCAGTCGAAGCCAGAATGCGTCATTGCAGCGCGGCCAGCAGCCGAAAGCGCCGTCAGAGAACTTAGCGGTGCATTGTCCGACCGATTTCCTGAAGGTGTCAGAACCGAAAATGCCGAGGACTATCTCGAATTCATTGGCGCGCGCTTAGCCGAAGATATCTGTGTTCTATCTCCCGACGAAGACGGGTATCGCCTGACCGCAGCTGTTTTATGTTTCCCTAATCGATGGAAACTGCATGAAAAAATGGGGCGAACCGTGACCGAAATTCACGATCCTGTTCCCGAATATGCAGAGGGCGCATCAAGAGTTGTCGATAGGTTTCTTGCAAAACTACGTCCGTTGCGTGCGTTCGAACGCAGCAACTGGGGGATTGTTCTTTCCCCCACCCTTTTTCACCCCGATCGGGCGGATCCAGTTACTCAAAAAAACCTGAGTCGCTCTTTTTTGCGAGTTGAAAAACAGAGCTTTCTTAAACTCCCCGAATCCAAAGCCATAATTTTTTCTATACGCACAAGTATTGTCCCTTGGACGGAATTGTCGGGTGGAACCCAAGACGCGGTCATGCAGACTGCGCGCTCACTAAGCGGCGAGTGGCTTGCTTACAAAGCGCTTGATCTAGTGGATAATGGCTAGGCCGCAATATCTAGCTTGTCTGCCTGAAACGCCGTTTCCGGTCCGGATAGTGGGATTGGACGGCGGTTGAGATGCAGCGTTGAGCCCAACGCAATGATCAGGGATGCGGCGTAGGGAATTGCCATTACAGCGAGCACCGCTGTCCAGACCCAATCCGCTGGATCTTCAAGTCCACTCATCATGACCATCGTAAGAATTGCTCCGCTGAGAGCCGCAAATAAAGCCGCTTCTGGCATCGCGGTTCTCATTGCCTGTGTCCAGGGTGCGGCACTGGCGCATTTGGGGGTTCGCAAAAAGGGCTTGTCGGAGGATACTAGCCCCGCAAGGACTCCTGTTCCCACCGTATAGGCGAGCGACAGACCTGTCATTGCTGCCGCCACCGCACCCAAAAAACCTACACCGACCTTCGCTCTATACAGCCAAACCGTTTTAATGGTCTTGATCGCAAAGAGCGCTAGGGCCACAGACGACAAGGCCGTCAGCGGAACATCAAAATGGTAGGGAGCCAGGGCCATCAAACCCGTCCACATGATAGCGAACACCGTAAAAATAAGAGCCAAGCTATCCGCGAGCCATGGCATCCAACCGGCAATGAAGTGATATCGCTGCGCACCGCTTAAGCGCGAGCCTCCGCGAAAAATTTGGGTGCTGTGGCGCTTCATAATCTGCATCGCGCCGTAAACCCACCGATAGCGCTGGCTCTTGTATGCTCCGTATGAGTCTGGCATCAACCCTCGCCCCATACTTTCGGGGAGGTACACGGCGGTGTACCCAGCTTCAAAGAGTCGTAAACCCAACTCTGTGTCTTCCGTAATGCACCATTCGGACCAATCGCCCACCTCGTTGAGCGCAGATCTACGTATAACGCACATTGTTCCGTGCTGAATAATAGCGTTGTGCTCGTTGCGCTCGACCATTCCTACTCGGAAGAACCCCGTATATTCCGCGTAACACAACGATTTAAACCAGCTCTCTCCGCCATCGCGATAGTCCTGTGGGAATTGTACAACTGCTACTTTTTCGTCAGCAAACGCCGGAATGGCGGCATTTAGCCAATTTGGCGCGGCTTGATAGTCACTGTCGACGACCGCAACGAACTCAACGTCGGGGTCGGTAAATTCCAACGCTTTATTGAGAGCACCAGCTTTAAACCCTTCGAGATTGTCAAAATGAAAGAAACGAAATCTTTCGCCAAGAGCCTCGCAATGTGCGCGCACGGGTTTCCATAGACTCTCATCTGCAGTGTTGTTATCGAGCACGATGACTTCGAAATTGGGATACCGCAAGCGTGACAACGCGTTGAGAGTCTGCATTACCATGAGCGGAGGCTCATTGTACGTTGCGACATGAATCGAAACCCGGGGTGAATTGACCAGTTCGCGAAGTGGTGCGGTAGCGCGCTTTTTCCGCCACAAACTTAACGCCCACTCGACGGTCTCTGTCGTTAGTAGGATCGCTGTGAAGACGCCGGCAGGAACGATGAATATAGCCCCGCCCAAGGTTCCCAGGTCAGGATACTCTAGTGACGAAGACTCTAGGATAAGCAAGGCCCCGGTTATCGCCAAAGCGACTACACACCCTACCAGAATGTACCCGCGTACACTCACCGCCGGGAGCAGGATCAAAACAATAAGTCCCAGACCAAGCGTGAGCCCCGCAGCAACAGCAGCGTATGTTGGCCATTGATGGAACGACGATAGGGGGCCGGTAAAACTAAACTTGAGCGCGCCCCTGGCATCAAAAATGCCCCAGAACGCGCCTACAGCTCCTTCCTGACCAACTTTCCAAGGTTGATCAAAAGCCTCCATGATGTAGTAGTCAAAGTCCCTTTCTTCCGCGAGATTTAAGAAATGGCGAAGGAAATAAGCTTCCATAGCAGGTGATGGAACCGAGCCCTTCTTTACTCGCCCTTCGGACGGCCATCCTGTTTCAGCGATGACGATGTGTTTGTCAGGGAATTGCCGTTTAATTAACCCGAAACGATCTTCGATATAGGCCATCGACTCAGTAGCACGTATGCCATCCCAGTACGGGAGAAAGTGCACCCCGACGAAATCACTTGCCGCCGCGAGCTCTGGATTTTCGATCCATATACTCCACACGTCGGCCGTGCCGACGGCGACATGTGCGGGCACTGCGTTTTTAACCCGTGTAATGTAAGCAGTGACTTCGCCAGCAGTTAGTTCACCGCGCAAAACAACTTCGTTGCCCACAAACACGCGATCAATCACATCCGCGTTGTTATTTATTGTCTCAATCCCGCGCGCGATTTGTATTTCATTCAAGGCATCAACATCACTTAACCACATACCAAGCGATACTTTGAGACCATGTTTTCTCGCAAGAGGCGGCAGGAGGTCGAGGCCAAGATCAACAGCGTAAGTACGCACACGGTTGGTGACTTCACTTAACTGCTTTAAGTCAGAATCAATCGATGATTCAGAATAACCGTCTAGCCGTTGCGCATTCGAATAAACCGATGACGGATTGTACGCGACGCCTCGAATTTCGCCCGTCCAATCGGGTGCAGTGAGTGGTTGGTCTAGGGATGCCCACGCCAAGACAGAAAGACCGCACGACACCAATAGAGCAAAAACAATTCTCATTTTTTTTAAGTAGCTTTCACTCTTGTCAAAACGACATGCTCGCACTTTGCAGTACACCAGTTAAAGCAAACCAATAGAAATCCAATGGCGCGCCCTTACTAAAATCTTTGGTCGAAGAAAGTGTCGGAAACCAGTCCAAATCAAGTTTTTATTCGTGTACCAACCAGGGGCCACAGAATTGAGTTCTCCAAATTTTGCTGCATTGCAGCAAAATATCTTCTAAACCAACCCCCATAACTCGACAAGGGATATCAATTAATGTATTGATAAATATATATATTTCATACGACATGCATGAGTAACTTTCCGGCCTAGCTTTTAGTACTTTGTCCGCAGAAATTCGCTGCACTGCATCAATTGCGAGCATAAAAACTGGGCTCGCTGCCAGGTAGTTTTCAATGCATTCGTAAAATAAGACTCGTGTCGATCGCTTCAACGCATATTGCACCTTGGAAAAATGCTCAGTTATCAACACAGCTTTCATGCGGGTGGTCCGGCAGACGTTCACAAGCACGCCGGGCTATGTCTCTTGCTCAATCACTTGGCGGGTAAGGAAAAGCCATTTGTCGTGATCGATTTATATGCTGGGGATGGCATATATAATTTGGCGTCCGAACCCGCTCAAAAGCTCAAGGAGTTTAGTGACGGAATTTGCAAAATTTATTCCACGAGCTCGTATCCGAGTGAAATCGCGCCCTACATAAACATTGTACGCAATCTTAATACAGGGAATGTCTTAGACACCTATCCAGGCTCGCCTTTTTTCTCAAAAAACTTTTTGCGCGAAGGTGATCGTCTTGTTCTAAACGAATTACATCCCTCCTCGTATCGAACGCTTAAGCACTGGAAAAGTAATGATTCCCGGATTTCATTGCATAAACGCAACGCACTGGAGGCACTCTTAGGACTAGTACCTCCATCAATCCGCCGTGGATTGGTTTTCATAGATCCAAGCTACGAGGTGAAATCGGAGTTCGCCGACATACCTCTCAAGGTAAAAGCGGCTACAACAAAATGGCCACAAGGAATCTACGCCCTATGGTATCCGATTTTGCAGGACGACAGACATGAGCTTTTGGTCAGTGGTATAAAACAGAAAGTTGAAACCGACACGTATAGAAGCGAAGTCTTATTTTCAGAATCCCCCAAATTTAAATCAGAGCATTCTAGTTTACGTGGGTCGGGATTGCTTGTGATCAACCCGCCTTGGAAATTTGAATTGAGGATGACAACGATCGGTGATTGGATCGCGAAGCAATTCACGGGCGAGTCTAAATACCACACCGCAAGCTGGTTAATCTCTTTCACTCAACCGTCTTAACTCTTCCATTCAGCACGAAGAAATTAAGCGGACGGTTTCGAATCGGGGTTCTTCATGTCACCATTAAGAGGAATTTTGACCGCGCTATAGTCTTCGGGAGACTTTAGAATGATCGGTCGCCCAAAAGCCCGGTGCAAGGCTTTCACGAGCGAGTCCTTACTCACCGGTTTCATGATATAGCTGTTGACATCTAGCTCAATCGCGGCGCGCACAACGCTTTCTTCGCCATGTGAGGTCAACATTATGAAAGCAATATCGCGCGGTATAAATGAATGCCGCCCAATGCGAATGTCTCTTAACAACTCTAATCCTGTCATAGAATGCATACTTTGGTCGCAAACGATGCAATCGCTACGCTTTTGCTGGTCGGCAAGAATATTTAGAGCCGCAAGGGCGCTCACGGCCTTGATCACGCTTCCGGCGCCCGCCATACGCAACATTGCATCGACGAGCTCAAGAATGGCTCTGTCGTCATCGATAACCATAAATCTCTGGGTATCGAATGCCGTAACGACAAGGGGTTCTTCGGATGGACTCATTAATCGATTACCAAATCTTTCGGACCGGATATCCGGCGGATCGTCTCGCTCTTCCGTTCTTAGTATAGCTAGTATATTACTAAATTGTGATTTTATTCACATATGAATTCGCACAATGAACTCGATTTACACTGACGACGGAATTCAAATGAGTCCCACTAGTCGAGCGACAGTTCTTATTGTAGAGGACGATCCAGCGGTTCGGGCATTGCTAATCAAATTCCTAGACAAGGATTGGAACGTCCTAAGTGTGAGCAACGGTCAATCTGCGCTAGATGTCGCAGCAAAGAACATGCCCGATCTCATTCTATTGGATATCGGATTGCCCGATATAGAAGGGTTCGATGTATGCCTTCAATTCAAAGACGACCCTCAGCTCAAATCTATTCCAATCATTTTCCTTACGAGTCATGCGTCACCAGAGTTCGAAATCAAAGGGTTTGACGTTGGCGGAGTTGACTACGTACCAAAGCCCATAAATCCTCGGATTCTCCGTGTGCGCGTTCGCAATCATATCGAACTAAAACAAAATCGCGACGCGTTAGAGAGACTTGCAAGGTTAGATGGACTGACAGGATTAATTAATAGGCGCTCTTTCGATACGGCGATCGACCGTGAATGGCGACGGTCCCTTCGCACACAACAAAGCATCTCTGTGATCATGATGGACGTAGACTTTTTCAAGCAGTTCAATGACACCTATGGACACGCTCATGGAGACGATTGCCTAAAAAAGGTAGCTGCCGCTGCGGAAGGCTCCCTGCAACGACCAGCCGACCTTGTTGCGCGTTATGGTGGTGAAGAATTCGTAGCTCTTTTACCCGATACAACTCCAGACGGTGCGAAGGCCGTCGCGGACGGCATACGAACCTCCGTCATAGCCCTACAGATCCCACATAGCGAATCAAAAGCGTCCGCCTATGTGACGATAAGCGCCGGCTTCGCCACGACGGTCGCAACGAACTCGATATCCCCAGCGGACTTGGTTGAGGTGGCGGATTCTTGTCTTTATGCGGCTAAAAAAAATGGACGCAATCGAGTAGAGGGTAAAGAACTCTCACCCTAGTGGACCTTAGACAATTGCTCTTTCCGATCGGCTAGGGCTCGCTCCGTTCCATCTATTAACTTTCCCAATTCAGGTGCGACCTTCGCTATTTCACCCGTTGATACGGCCTCGGTCTCTATAAATTTTGCAAGGTCTCGAACACGAGGCGCTCCAAATTGAGCTGCCAAGCCTTTGAGCGCGTGAGCGGTTCTCTTCGCGGTCTCGAGATCATCTTCTGACAGAGCACTACCGATATCGACCTCATACTTTTTCATATTTCGCGTAAAGGATACGAGCATATCCTCAAGAAGATCGGCTCCAATTGAATTTTCCAAAACCTCCAACGCGGTTAAGTCAAGATGAGAATCAGTGTGTGCTTGCCTTTCTCCGGAAGACTCCGGACTGTCACTCGTCACACCTCCGTCCACTGTGTCACTCGGAGACATTAGCCGAGCGATTTCCCGCTCTAGCGCAGACCAGTCCACCGGTTTTCCGATGAACGCGTTTACCCCTGCATCTAAATACGATTGACGATGCGCGGCGATAACATCGGCGGTGAGGGCAATGATGGGGGTGTTCGACAGAGGTTTGGATAGTTTTCTTATTTGTCGCGTTGCTTCCGGACCATCCATGACGGGCATCTGCATATCCATAATTATGATATCGTAGGTGTTATTTTGCACAGCTGCTAAAGCCAGTGCTCCATTTTCCACGGTATCCGCTTGGTGTCCCATCTTTTTAAGCATCGTGGATATGAGAAATCGGTTGGTTTCGTTGTCTTCCGCCACAAGGATTGAATACGCTGACCCTAGGGGTGCTTTGTCCTTAGACATCTGTGGAATATTTCGCGCAGCGTCCTCAATCAACTTTGTATCGGTCTCGGATGCCGCCGCTACGACGATCGAGAACGTCACCGATGTCCCCTCGCCCAATTCGCTCTGAATATCGATTGACCCGCCCATAGCCTCCACAAGGCGCCGACAGATTGCGAGGCCCAAGCCCGAACCTCCATACTTACGTGACGTCGAAATATCGGCTTGCACAAAAGGCTGAAAAACAAGCGCCGACTGTTCATCTGTCATACCTATACCGGTATCAACGACGGTAACAATCAACCGAATGCCAGCCCCGGGCATCGATTCCTGAGAATGTCTTAGAATGATTTCCCCAGTTTCCGTAAATTTGACGGCGTTCCCAACCAAATTGGACAGCACCTGGCGAAGTCGGTGTGCATCTCCTACCAATGCATCCTGCGAATCTCCGGATCGTTCGCTTTTGAGGACAACCCCTTTCCTAGACGCGGCTGGGTCAAAAAGGTTCAACACGTCATCGATGACATTAGAAACACTAAACGGCGCCGATTCTATCTTTAGTTGACCAGATTCAATTTTTGAGAAATCCAGAATATCGTTCAATACACCAAGCAATGAGCGAGCAGACTTAATAAGCGTCCCGGTAAGTTCTTTCTGTTCACCATTTAAATTACTGGTCATCAGAAGGTCAGCCATTCCAAGAACACCGGTCATGGGCGTTCGCAATTCGTGACTCATCATGGCTAAAAATTGTGATTTAGCGGTGCTCGCCCGTTCGGCTTTTTCCTTCGCAATTTCTAGATTTTGGGCGACCACACTTAATTCATCGGCCTGCCGCGCCAGCCGATCACGTGCCCCCGCCAGCTCTCTCTCCCGTGCGACCCGATCAGAAACATCCCGCGACGACGAAAGAACGGTCGTTCCCATCGCACCAGGAGGTTGGGGAACTATCGTATTGTTCGACTCTACCCAAATGATATTTCCGTCGCGGCACCGCATTTGCCACAACACCTGACCCGTCTTGGTTCTCGCGATATGCTCACGCTCGCTTTCGGGCAATTCCTGAAGTGTCAAGTTGTGCTCAAAAATACTTCGCCCGAGAAGATCCTCGGGTCGATGCCCAGTCACCCTTTGAATTGACGGTGATACATAGCGATAGACAAAATTTTCATCATAAAGCATGACAAAATCAGAAATATTGTCTGCGACTAGGCGGAAACGGGCCTCGCTGTTGCGGAGCTCCCTCTCTGCCTTTCTTCTGTCTGTAACATCAACGCATATGAGCTGTACTGCGGGCTCTCCTTCCCAATCAATCACGCGACCAACAGTTTCAACCCAACGTCGCACACCTTCGCTGTCCACGATCTCGGTTTCTACGGTTACACCATCGAGCTTTCCTGAGAGAAATTGTTCCCAACGCTGATCTCGAAGTTCCTCCGACAATCCATGTTCGTGAATCGCGATAGACTCCAGAGATAAAACCTGCTTCACATTTTCGTAGCCCAAAAGCTTGGCATACGTCCGATTACAAAAGAGCGGCTTAAACTTTCTGTGAATTACAATTCCTTGAATAGAATGTTCTACAAGACTTCTGTATTTAACCTCGCTCTCAGCAATAACCTGTTGTGCCAGCCTTTGTTTCGAAATGTCTCGGATAAATCCGATTGTCCGAATTCTACGACCGTGATCATTAAACTGACCTGCGATGCGAACGTTTATCCAGATCATATACCCCTGTGCGTGTAACGCTCGTATATCCATATTGATCGGCGTTCCGCGTGCATGGAAGTCTTCAAACTCCGCTAAATATTCGGGAAGATCATCTTCATGAATAAATTTTGCGAATGTACGTCGATTGGGCTCAAAAGATGTGGCTTCCACTCCAAAAATTGCACACGCTTGGGGTGACCAACTCACCTTAGATGTCGTTTCGTCGATATCGAAATACCCAGCTTCAGCAACTTCGATCGCGAGTTTCAAAGACTCGCGGCTTTGGTGCAACGCTTCCGTGGCTTTGCGTCGATCCGTAATATCGATAATCGTTCCTATAGCGCGAAGAGGTTTATCTCCATCAAAGGAAACAATCCGCCCTCTACTGTGGACCCATACATAATGACCAGCTCGATGCCGCAACCGGTATTCGACGTCGTAGGGGGCTCCTTCTTTTACATGGTCACGAAACGCCTGCTGAACGCGCAGAAAATCGTCCGGATGGCATAGCTGATTGTGCAGCGTCATTGTCGGGTTGAAAGTCGTGGGATCCACGCCAAAAATGCGTGCGAACCGAGGTCCGGTAAAAACGAGATCAGACGTGACATCCCAATCCCAAATTGCGGCGCCCATAGATGAAATTGCCGTTTGTAATTGTTTCTCACGCTCAGCAGCAGAATCATCCATTGATCCAAAAGGAGTCTGAGGGAGTTTGTCGCGAAAAGATTTTAGACGAAGGGCGACGACTGTCAGCGCGGCCAATGCCGCAACCAGTCCGCCAACCAACATAAAGATGCCCAAGTCCGATCTGACAAATTCAAGCAGCGTCGACATGCCTACTCGCGTGAAAACCATTTTCGTTCGGCGACAAACTGTTGGATAGCGCGACTCAATGCTTCAAATGAAAGCCCTTGCTGCTTCCAATCACGTCGCGCTGCCGCCAACTCGTCAACACGCTCAGCCCATTCCGGCCCAAAAACATTCTTTTCAAGGAACTCGCGAATAATTCGAGACAGCCCAGCCGCCGTTCCGTCGGTAGATACCGTAACTTGGAGATGCCCGCGCCTGACAATTGCCGGAAGGTGAAAATCACACAAGGGGATACGATCTTGTACATGCACCAGGGCACCTATTTGTCGAGCACAAGAGCGCATTTGACCCGCGAAGATATCGTCGACATCGGCGATAAACACGAGTTGGGGTCGTATTCGTTCGAAATCCTCAGAAACTGGCCAACGCTCGTGCAATCTCTCACCTGCAAGAGTCTTCAACTCCTCAGTCGCGTCCGGAGCAAAAACAACGATGTTTTGAGCCCCGTGTTTTTCAAGCATCGAAAGGCGAATGGGTAACTCACCTCCTCCCACTAACATGATGGGGAAGTCCACAACACTCAACATGAGCGGAAACATGAGAGGTATAGTCGGCGTCGCAGACTCTGAATCCGCAGAACCAGACGCCATGGAATTAACCACGCTTACCGTTGAGAGCGCGAGCAACTTCCAAGGCCGCATACGTCAATATGGCCGAAGCTCCCGCGCGTTTGAATCCCACTAAGGCTTCAAGGAATGCCGCCGTCTGATCAAATGCACCTGCGGCGGCAGACCGCGCAATCATAGCGTATTCACCGCTCACTTGGTATGCGATCACCGGAACATCGACATGAGCTTTAACAGCAGCAATGACATCCAAGTACGGCATACCTGGCTTTACCATTACAAGGTCCGCTCCTTCGGCAACATCAAAAGCCGCCTCACGCAGGCCCTCATTAACGTTAGCGAAATCCATTTGATAGGTATGTTTCCCCTTTACACCTAGCGCGCTCTTCGATCCCACAGCATCGCGGAAAGGTCCGTAAAACGACGAGGCATATTTCACCGCATAGGACAAAATCATCGCGTTGACATAACCTTCCTTTTCGAAGGCCGTTCGAATTGCTCCCACACGTCCGTCCATCATGTCCGATGGCGCGACGACATCGCATCCCGCTCGCACGAGAGTTAGAGCTTGGCGAACCAAAACATCGACAGTTTGGTCATTTGCCACGTCGCCATCAACGATAAGTCCGTCATGGCCGTGTGTCGTATAAGGATCTAACGCGACATCACACACAATACCAATATCTGGAACGGAGGACTTCAGCTCTTTCACAGCACGGCAAACGAGATTATCAGCGCTAAGAGCTTCTGTTCCGGATTCATCCTTTAAAGACGGATCGATGACAGGAAAAATTGCAAGAGCAGGAACGCCTAAGTCATGAGCAACTTTTGCGGTCTTTACGATCTCGTCTATAGATAACCGAGCTACACCTGGCAGGCTGTCGATTTCCTCTCGCACTCCGCTTCCTTCAACCACAAATAGCGGAAGGATTAAATCGTCGGGGGTCAGAATAGTCTCACGAACCAGCCGCCGTCGCCAATCGGCCGCTCGTGTTCGACGCAATCGAGTTGCCGGATAAGAGCCTAAAATTTGCACGCTCATCATTCCACTTTCGATATCAATCCAATGCGGTTGGCAACATCCCAAACCGTTGCAACCATAGCAGCTTGCGTAGGATGTGGCGCCACGGTCCGAGAGTGCCACGGACCCTCGCTGGTCGCAAATACATCGTCGCTTATACCCACGGCATGCAAATCAGTGCTCTCGCGAATTAAATGTGCCTGTAGAAACAAGTCCCCAGCAACAATCGCGCTTCGCTTAGAAAATAATGGAACAATGATCGTCGATTTTTCCTTGATCTTAGAAACAACCGAAGCGGGTAACGTGTCGACGGGCACCATTCGATAAACGACCTGACGCACAACTCGGTCTTGAAAAACCTGAGCTAAGTCTTTCGCCACATCCTGCGCTGACGCATATAAGCCCTTCTTAAATGGTTCCTTATGAAGGCAGCGCTCCATGTCCTCCGCATCTTCACCGGTGCAAATAATGTCCTTAAAACCGGCCGCACGGGCAGCGTCTGCCGTTGCCTGGCCAACTACATAGACCTTCTTGTGCAGCCAATCTACAAGGCTCGGAAACTGCGAAAGCGCAATTTGACTCGTAAAAATAAGTGCGTCGAAAGAAGTGGGGTTCGGCAATGCATCACTCAATGCCTCGACCTCTAACACAGGGCTGTCGAGTATAGGCAAGCCTATCTCAGAGAATGCATCATGAAATCTCTCACGGTAAAATATGGGACGAGTATTTAAGATCACGGCGCAACCTGCAAAAAAGGTCTGAGACGAGCACGCACCCCAGTATCGCAGATGAGCGGCGCCCCATTTACGCCGTTAGTTTAGCAAGCACCTGACCGGCTGGCATGTGAATACCGCATTCAGTTTTGTCCGCTTCACGCCATCTTCCGGCACGAGCATCCTCACCAGGAGCGACTTTATCCGTGCATGGAATACAGCCGATACTGAGATAACCCTCGGCCTCCAAGGGGTGCCGTGGCAGGCCATGTCGTTCGAAGTACGCATCGATGTCCGCTTTTTCCCAGTGGGCTAACGGGTTAATCTTGAATCTGCCATCCGCGGCCTCAAAAACTGAAAGGTTTGCTCGCGCTCCGGACTGAAATGCCTTTCGTCCGGTAAACCAAGCATCAAACGGCTTTAGAGCCCTTTGTAATGGCTCGACTTTGCGAATTGCACAGCATGCATCGGGATTTTGCGACCAGAGAACACCGCGCGGGTCACGAGCGGCTAAAAGTTCTGGGTTAGGCAGTATTGAATTAACGCCTGTAAGCCCCAACTGGTCGATTAAATCGTCTCTATATCGCTTCGTTTCACCGAATAATTTGCCTGTGTCCAGAAAAACAACCGGTGTGGTTGGGTCGGCCAAAGAAAGCATGTGCAATAGCACGGCGGATTCCGTTCCAAATGATGATACCAGCGCGATACGCTTTGGAAACTCTTTCTGAATCAGAGCGCGAACAATATCTGTCGGGTCGGCTCTATCGTAACGTTTATTCAGTTCGGCAATGCGATCAGACACTTCAGGAATCATGCGTTGCCCCCTTCTCGCTTCTCGCAGCCCGCATTTCTATGGCGCAAGTCGATAACAGAGTGTGTTTTATCGCTCGCCCGCTGATACCAAACAGAATATGCGTCGATCGTTCGTTTAAATGTTTCAATCGAAACGTTGTCATCAAGATCAAAACTGGTGAAACCGCACCGCAACAGAAATAAAACTTGGTCGGAAATGAATGGCCCCGCCGCCCTCAAGTCCTTCTCATATCCATAACGTTCACGCAGAAGGCGCCCCAGTGAAAACGGGCGTCCATCCTTCATTGTGTCAAAGCGGACAACGATAAGATCCAATTGTGATAAAAAAGGCTTCAGGTCCTCAAGCTCTACATCCCCCTGCACTTCAACACCCACCTTATCTGCCTCGGCAAATAAACTGTTGTGTTCACTTTTAAGGCGTTCAAACGAGACAATTATCCATGCGCCAGCTGCCGGCAGCGATTCATCGGGCGTCTCAATCCAATTGTCATCTATGAATCCGTTTCGGTCAGCGATCGGCATAAATTCGCTCCTTAAAGGGCGCCGCACCTACACGTCGATATGTCTCGATGAAAATTTCGCTCGGTTCGCGTAAGTCTAAGTAGGTGCCAACAATATTTTCGATTACGTCGACAACTTCGTCGGCCGTGAAACCGGGGCCTATGAGCTTGCCAATTGTGGCGGTCTCATCCGCCGCACCACCGAGTGTGATCTGATAAAGCTCCTCGCCGTTCCGATCTACTCCAAGAATACCAATATGGCCCGCGTGGTGATGACCACATGCGTTGATACATCCTGAAATTTTTATCTGAAGCGGACCTACGTCGTACTGCCTGTCTAAATCTTTGAATCTCTCACTTATGCGTTGAGAGATAGGTATAGATCTGGCGTTTGCCAGGGAGCAGTAGTCCAGGCCAGGACAGGCTATAATATCAGAAACCAATCCGACATTTGCCGTGGATAAACCAATCTTGTCCAACTGCTGCCAAAGGTCGAACAAATCAGCCTTCTTAACATTTGCAAGGATCAGATTTTGAATATGAGTCACACGCACTTCACTGAAGCTATATCTCTCTGCGAGATCTGCAACGCTTTCCATTTGCTCGGACGTTGCATCACCAGGTATGCCGCCAATGGGCTTTAAGGATAGCGTTACCGCTGCGTAACCCGGCACCTTGTGAGGGTGAACATTGGTCTCGACCCAGCGTGCAAAAGCAGCGGACTCCGCCTTTGCTCTCTCTAAGTCAGCTACCGGCTCTTCAATACGTTCGTACGCCGGTGGTGCAAAAAAAGCTCTGATCCGTGCTTCTTCCTCTTCGGGCAAGTTTATTCCCGAGTCCCTGATTTGCTCCCACTCCTCTTCGACCTGACGGGTAAATTCTTCAGGGCCAAGGTCTCGAACGAGAATCTTGATACGAGCTTTGTATATGTTGTCACGTCGACCGTAGCGATTGTAAACGCGCATAATCGCTTCCAGATAAGAGAGCAGCTGATTCTTTTCCAGAAATGGGCGTACTAGGCTCGCAATAACTGGTGTGCGGCCCATACCTCCCCCAACGTAAATGCGATAACCGATTTTGCCGCCATCGCCTTTCACAATCTGGATGCCAATGTCATGCCATTGAACCGCAGCTCGATCATGAGGGGAGCCAGTGACAGCGATCTTGAATTTTCGGGGTAAGAACGAGAATTCAGGGTGGAAAGTCGACCACTGCCGCAGAATTTCCGAAACGATCCTTGGGTCCTCCAGCTCGTCTAACGCTACACCGGCAAAGTGATCAGCGGTGACGTTACGGATACAATTTCCGGACGTTTGAATGCCATGCATTTCCACTTCGGCCAACTCGTCGAGTAAATCTGGCATTTGTTCGAGTTTGATCCAGTTGTACTGAATGTTTTGTCGCGTGGTGAAATGTCCGTAGCCCCGATCATACTTACGAGCTATATCGCCAAGTTTGCGCAACTGTTTAGCTGATAAGGTTCCGTAAGGAACTGCCACACGCAGCATGTAGGCATGCAACTGCAGGTAAAGCCCGTTCATTAAGCGAAGAGGGCGAAATTGTTCCTCCGACAGCTCTCCGGTCAAGCGCCGCTGAACTTGGTCACGGAAATTTGCCGTTCGTTCTCGCACGATTGTGTGATCAAAATTATCGTATGCGTACATTGTGCAACCTAACTCGCCGAAGATATCGGCTTATTCAAATCCGGGCGGACCGTTGGACCGGTTGCACGGATAAATTCCCTTAACTTTGCGGGGTGGACTTCTCCATTCTCCTTTACATCGACAATCGCCACATCGATCACCGCATTCGAACCAAAAGCCTGCGTCCCCGCTTTTTCCAAGGTCTCTATTGCTTCCGGCGATGTCGCGATCAAAGCGTCGGCCACATAAGACGACCACGTCCCCGATGCGGTGTAATAAACCGTGCCGCCATGCAAGAGATTATTGGCCGTTAAAATTTTCGGCAGGTGTTGTTTGTTTTTCGCCATTAAGCGACGCCTTCGTTGATATTCACCGCAAGAGACCGACGTGTGTACTCAGATAGTTCACTCTCCGCCGCCGAATAGGTGAGAACGACTTCTCCTACAATGAACAGAGCGGGACTTTGAACATTTTCACGAATGACTGCGGCAGGCAGGTCGTCGATGGTCGTCGTAATAATACGCTGCGTCGGACGAGACGCGTGCTCAACGATAGCCACGGGCCAGCTTTTGTCGATGCCATCTGATAGCAACGCCTGCCTTAAGTCAGGTGCTTTGCATAACCCCATATACACAACCATCGTCCGCCCTGGCCCGGCCAAACCCTTTAACTGGGCGAGAGCTCCTTTGCGGCGGGTCGCGGTAACAAATGTAACCCGGGATGCATAGTCGCGGTGGGTCAGAGAAATTTTCATGGCCGCAGCGGAGGCGGATGCCGCAGTTACACCGGGGATTACATCAACAGGAACGTTAGCATTGCGCAGTGCGTCTATTTCTTCAGCGCTACGCCCAAAAACCATTGGGTCGCCACCTTTAAGACGAACCACCTTGCTACCCGCATAGGCCGCCGCTAAGAGCTGCTTAATAATATCTTCTTGCGTAATGACCGCCCTGTGGTGGGGTTTTCCAACATAGATGCACCGCGCATGAGATGGGAGGACGTCGACAATTTCCGGCGATACTAAATCGTCGAAAAAAACAACATCGGCGGATTGCAGTGCGGCATACCCTTTGCGCGTTAGCAACTCGGGGTCTCCTGGTCCGGCACCGACGAGAGACACGGCGCCCACTCTCGCGACCTTGTCGTTGCTGGTAAGATGAAAATAGCGCTCTGGACCGCTCACGTCAGAGTCCTCATTCAAAGATGCAATTAAATTAGGCGGCTCTAAATAGCCGCTTTCACGTTGGCTGGGCTTACTCCCGACGAAGTGATAATCGAAACAATCTTCTGTGTTAGCGGTGTAAAAGGGACATATGTGGCAATATGTACCTACCTAACGGCCTTTGGGTAGGAATTTTTCCTACTTTGTGGCTATGACATAATTTGTCTGGGTTCGGGCCTACCGACAGTGCCATATAGGGTTGAGCACACTCTAAGTCATTGGTTCCTTTCCACGCCCTGGCGTTGACCAAGCCAACCTTTCATGATTGAAGGTCAACTCACACTCCTGGAGGGTTTTCATGAATTTGTCAGGGATTTCAGCTGTCATAACCGGCGGCGCCTCAGGGCTAGGCGCGGCAACCGCCCGCCATATTGCTGCACTTGGTGCCAAAGTCGCCTTAGTCGACATTAATGCAGATAATTGCGCTTCCGTTGCCGAGGAAATCGGGGGGCTGGCTCTATCTTGTGATGTATCAGACGCGGCATCCGCAGAAAAGGCGCTGGCCGACGCCAAAGAAAAACATGGCGTAGCTCGCCTTCTCGTAAATTGCGCTGGCATCGCACCGGCAGCAAAAGTCGTCGGCAAGAAGGGCCCCCACGATCTAGAGCTTTACCGTAAAGTGATCGAGGTCAACCTCGTTGGCTCATTCAATATGCTGCGGTTGGCCGCGGCAGATATGATGACACTAGACCCAATGGAAGATGACGAACGCGGCCTGATCATCAACACCGCGTCCATTGCTGGATATGAAGGACAAATCGGTCAGGCTGCTTATGCATCATCGAAGGGTGGTGTCATTGGGTTGACACTCCCAGCATCGCGTGAACTGGCAAGGTCAGGCATTCGCGTCGTGAGCATCGCGCCGGGTTTGATCGAAACACCGATGTTCGTGAATTTGCCGCCCGCTGCGGTAGAAAGCCTTGTTGCCTCGACTGTCTTCCCAAAACGTCTCGGAAAGCCGGAAGAATACGCGAAACTCGTTCAACACATTTCAGAAAACGTGTTGATCAACGGCGCCACGATACGAATGGATGGCTCAATCCGCATGAATTAGCGGACTCGCCCACTCGTCCTTTGGATATTTCTTCTCTCGCGGGCACAAGAAGCAAATAATGCTCCCCTGGTAAACCGTTCTAGGCACACGTTTTTACATTGCTCGAACGAAGCGGGCTTTTTTTAGAATAGGCGCTTCGCGATTTTGCCCGGTCGAGCAATAATATCTGCGCATCGACGCCAACTGCCTGGCCGCTTGAAAAGACCTGGGCGACGGATTCAGGTGCTCCGCATCGCGCATGCCACATATGATCGTTCAAAGTAGCTGTTACCCATGAAGAGCCTCAATAATCTCCAACGCCTGGAAGCGGAAAGTATCCACATCATCCGAGAGGTCGTCGCCGAATGCGAAAACCCCGTTATGATGTACTCGATCGGCAAGGACAGCGCTGTCATGCTCCACCTAGCAATGAAGGCGTTTTATCCTGCTAAACCGCCATTCCCCCTACTTCACGTGGACACAAAGTGGAAGTTCCGGGAAATGATCGCATTCCGCGATCAACTCGCAAAGGATTTGGGTCTCAACCTTATTGTACACACCAATGAGGAGGGGCGTGCACAAGGCATCGGGCCCTTCACCCACGGCTCGGCGGTCCATACAGACATCATGAAAACACAAGCCCTAAAGCAAGCCCTGGATAGAGGAAAATTCGACGCTGCTTTTGGAGGCGCACGCCGCGATGAGGAAAAATCACGAGCAAAGGAGCGCGTTTTTTCTTTCCGCTCGATTCAGCACCGCTGGGACCCCAAGCAGCAGCGGCCAGAGTTGTGGCGCCTATATAACGCTCGCAAAAACAATAATGAAAGTATCCGCGTTTTTCCCCTGTCTAATTGGACCGAGCTGGATGTGTGGCAGTACATTTACCTAGAGCACATACCAATCGTTCCGCTGTATTTTGCCGCGGAACGCCCGGTTGTTACGCGGGATGGCACGCTAATCATGGTCGATGATGATCGTATGCCCCTGGAACCAAACGAAACACCTGTCCTTAAAAAGGTAAGATTTCGCACGCTGGGGTGCTACCCGTTGACCGGCGCGATCGAGAGCGAGGCGGACACCCTTCCTGCAATTATACAGGAAATGCTTCTCGCTAAGAGTTCAGAGCGTCAAGGCCGCGTAATTGACCACGATGCGACAGCGTCCATGGAAAAGAAAAAGCAGGAAGGCTATTTCTGATGGCGCATATTTCTAACCTTATTGAAGCTGACATCGAAGCATACCTGAAGTCCCATCAAACCAAAGATCTACTTCGCTTCATCACCTGCGGCAGCGTGGATGACGGAAAATCTACGCTCATTGGACGCCTCCTCTATGATTCAAAGATGATCTTTGAAGATCAACTTGAAGCTCTAGAAAACGATTCGAAAAAAGTGGGAACTCAGGGTGAAGAAATAGATTTTGCGCTCCTCGTTGATGGTCTAGCGGCGGAGCGCGAACAAGGCATTACCATCGACGTTGCTTATCGTTTTTTTTCCACTGACAAACGTAAATTTATCGTCGCCGATACTCCAGGACACGAACAATACACACGAAATATGGTGACCGGAGCTTCCACCGCGGAATTGGCCGTCATTCTAATTGACGCGCGGAAAGGATTATTGGTTCAAACACGGCGCCACTCATACCTGACGTCTCTCATCGGCATTCGTAACGTTGTGTTGGCTGTTAACAAGATGGACCTGGTGAATTACTCGCGGGACGTGTTTGACAACATAGTTGCCAAATACGGCGAATTCGCAAAACGTCTTGGCTTTGAGAACATTTTTGCCATCCCGGTTTCAGGGTTGAAGGGTGACAACATCACCACATGCAGCGACAACACACCGTGGTTCGATGGCCCGGCCTTGTTGCCATATCTTGAGTCAGTGGAGGTTGCCGACCGTGCGCGGAACACGCCTTTCCGCTTGCCCGTCCAATGGGTCAATCGGCCCAATTTAGATTTTCGGGGATTCGCTGGACAGATCTCGGGTGGCGTCGTTCGACCTGGAGATCGCGTGCGGATATTACCGTCAGGAAAGGAAAGTCGTGTTGCAAAAATCGTGACTCATGATGGCGACCTTGAGGAAGCCATCTCTGGACAATCAATCACGCTCACTCTGGAAGATGAGATTGACATTAGTCGCGGTGATATTATTTCCAGCGCCACAGATCTACCCAGCACCGCCGACCAATTTAACACCACACTCATTTGGATGAGTGATGAGCATCTGCTACCGGGCCGTCCCTACTGGTTAAAAATTGGAACGCGATTGGTCACGGCAACTGTTACGGATTTAAAGTGCAAGATAAACGTAAATTCGCTAGAGCATCTCGCAGCAAAAACCTTGGAGCTAAATGAAATTGGCGAGGTCAATGTATCACTGGATCGCGCCATTGCGTTTGATCCATACGAGGAAAACAAAGATACGGGCGGATTTATCCTTATCGACCGCATTACGAACGCCACGGTGGCTGCTGGTCTCATTCGGTTTGCCTTGCGCCGTTCACAAAACATTCATTGGCAAGCCGTCGACGTAAATAAGCAAGCGCGAGCGTCGATAAAAGGTCAGAAGCCTTGCGTCCTTTGGTTTACAGGGCTGTCTGGCTCAGGAAAATCCACGATTGCCAACCTTGTCGAGAAACAATTATTTGCGCTCGGGCGTCACACCTATCTTTTGGATGGCGACAATGTCCGCCACGGGTTAAATCGAGATCTCGGATTTGACGACGCGGGACGCGTGGAAAATATCCGCCGTGTAGGAGAAGTCTCTAAACTCATGGCGGACGCTGGCCTTATCGTGATGGTTTCATTCATTTCACCATTCCGCGCGGAACGTCGCCTGGCACGTGAACTCCTTGGAGAAGGTGAATTTATCGAGATTTTTGTCGACACACCGATACAGGAGGCTGAGAAGCGCGATCCTAAAGGGCTCTACAAAAAAGCACGCGCTGGAGAAATTGAGAACTTCACCGGCATCTCATCGCCCTATGAAGTTCCCGAAAATCCCGAAATCAGAATCGATACCACCAAAATGTCTCCCACCGAGGCATCGGAGTATATTTTGAATTGGCTGGAAGATAGAGGCATGCTGTTGGGCTTTCGAGTTCTGGGAGATGACACGCCAACGGCTTAGTCTCCACGTATACACAGTGCGCCCCATCAAATTGACCGACATCGAGAGGTTGCCGTGCGCGCAGGACAAATTTACATTAACTCCTTCGGTGCCGGCGGCGGTGTCGAGTTGCCATTTGGTGGTTTCAAGAAGTCAGGACATGGCCGCGAAAAAGGCTTGGAGGCTTTGCATGAATTTTCGACAACCAAGACTGTGGTCATTAACCACGGGTAACGCAGTCACCAAATCTTATTGACTTCTCTCAATTTATCCCACGTTCGTCGTCGCCCTTGCTTTTAGATCGCGGCGATACGCATGCAAAAGTGGCTCGGTATAACCATTGGGTTGCTCTACACCTTTGAACACTAGATCGCACGCCGCCTTGAATGCGAGACTGGACTCAAAGTTCGGCGCCATAGGCGTATAGGAGGGGTCACCATCGTTTTGGCGGTCGACCACCTCCGCCATGCGTTTCATGACGTTCATCACTTGCTCGTCTGTACAGATTCCGTGGGCAAGCCAATTGGCCATGTGTTGACTTGAGATTCGAAGGGTTGCGCGATCTTCCATCAGGCCAATATTGTCAATGTCCGGGACCTTGGAACAACCAACACCTTGATCGATCCACCGAACCACATACCCCAATATTCCCTGAGCATTATTCTCGAGTTCTTTCTCAATATCATCCGCGGACCAGTTCTCGCCCCGTGCCAACGGTATATCCAAGATGTCGCTCAACTTGGTTGGTGGGCGTTTTTGAATTTCGCTTTGCACCTCCGACACATTGATTTGATGGTAGTGAAGAGCATGGAGCGTCGCTGCAGTTGGTGACGGCACCCAGGCTGTGCTGGCGCCAGACTTCGGATGCGCTACTTTGGCCTTCAGCATGTCCTCCATAAGGTCGGGCATTGCCCACATACCTTTGCCAATTTGCGCCTTCCCCTTCATACCGCAGGCGAGACCAACATCGACATTCCAGTTCTCGTAGGCCTGAATCCACGTTGCCGCCTTCATCTCACCTTTGCGAATGACCGGACCTGCTTGCATGGATGTGTGAATCTCATCTCCCGTCCTGTCCAAAAACCCGGTGTTAATGAACACCACGCGGTTCCGCGCGGCACGTATGCATTCTTTCAAGTTTACAGTGGTTCGGCGCTCTTCATCCATAATGCCGACTTTTAACGTGTGTCGTGGAAGACCAAGCATGTCCTCGACTTGGGCAAAAAAAGTATCGGTAAAAGCGACTTCGTCGGGACCGTGCATCTTTGGTTTAACAATGTATACCGAACCAGCGCGGCTATTGCGGAATGCACCATTTCCCTGCAAATCGTGAAGGGCGATAAGCGAAGTCACAATACCGTCCAAAAGTCCTTCAGGCACCTCTTGCCCGTCAGAAAGCAAGATAGCGTCGTTGGTCATGAGATGGCCGACGTTACGGATAAACATCAAACTTCGTCCCGGCAGACATACCTCACCGCCGCTGGCCGCCGTGTAAGTTCGATCGGGATTTAGCTCGCGCGTAACCGATTGCCCCCCTTTGTCGAAGGAAGCGCTTAAGTCACTTTTCATTAATCCAAGCCAATTGCGATAAATCTCGGTCTTATCCTCGGCGTCCACGGCAGCGACCGAGTCCTCGCAGTCCATAATTGTAGAAAGAGCGGCTTCAAGCTCTACGTCCGCAACCCCGGCAAGATCGTCCTTGCCGATAGGATGTGCGCGATTGATTCTTATTTCCGCGTGCAAACCGTTATTCGCGAGCAGAATAACTTCGGGTTCCGACGGTGCGCCCCGATACCCAACAAATTGCGCTGGTGATTTTAAACGAGCTGTTGCGTTGGTGCTGACAGTAGCCACCAACTCGCCAGCATCAACAGCGTATTGCGTCACATTGTTATGCGATACACCTTCAAGCGGAAAAGTTTCATCAAGGAACGCGCGGGCGCGAGCGATAACCATTGCCCCGCGTTTTGGGTTGTACGTTTTACCGGCCTCCGCACCCTCTTCAGAAGAAATAACATCGGTCCCATAAAGTGCGTCATATAAACTTCCCCAACGCGCATTCGCGGCATTCAGCGCGTAACGCTTGTTGGAAAGCGGCACGACCAGTTGAGGGCCTGCCAGTGTTGAAACCTCTACATCAACGCCTTTCGTTTGAATTGAGAAGGCTTCTCCTTCCGGAACTAAATACCCAATCTCTCTCAGAAATGTCTCATACTCATCAGGTTGAATTTCGTTCCCACGATGGTCTAAATGCCACGCGTCAATTTTGGCCTGCATTTCATCACGCTTAAGGAGCAAATCGCGATTTTTGGGCGCTAGGTTTTCAAGGATAGAAGCAGTGCCTTCCCAGAATTTTTCCGGATCAATATTTGTTCCCGGGAGCGCCTCGTGATTGATAAAATCATACAGACCGCGTGCGATTTGCAAACCGTGGCTCGTGACGTATTCAGTCATAATTTTCCTATAACTTTACGGAAGAATTGAGCGGCAGGGATACACTAGCTTCTCATCGCCATCAATATAGCCGGCGAACTTGCGATTGGCGCAAACTAGGGTCAATATTCAATGATCTGATGGAATGGCTTCTCGTAAAATGCGATTCTCTAATGGAGGTACCAGCATGTTTCAATTTCAGGTAAGGAAAACTGCCTTTTATGCTTTGATGTTTGCTGGTTTCTCCCTGTTTATGGTCCCGGCAATCGCCGGCGACGCATCCCCGAAAACCATCGTGTTTGCCGGAGGGTGTTTTTGGTGCATGGAGCCGCCCTACGACAAATTAGACGGCGTCATATCAACTATTTCAGGTTATGCGGGAGGGCACGTTGAGAACCCCACCTATCAGCAAGTTATAAGAGGCGAAACCGGACATCTCGAAACAGTGCAAATCACCTACGACCCTGAAAGAATCTCTCTGGAAACGTTACTCGAAGTATTTTGGGCCAATATCGACCCACTCGATAGCGGGGGACAATTTTGTGATCGGGGCGAATCCTACACGACCGCAATTTTCTTCGCGGACGATACCCAACAACAAACCGCACAACACTCAAAGTCTCTGGCGTCAAACTATTTGGAACAAGACCTCGCGACAAAAATTTTAGAACTCAACACATTCTATCCCGCCGAGGATTATCACCAAAATTATTACATGGAGAATCCGGCGCGATACAAATTTTATCGCTGGAACTGTGGACGTGACGCTCGCCTTGAGCAGATTTGGGGTGAAGATGCTGGGGAACGCGTAAAATTATTCGACTGAGTTTGTGCACTCCCTTATAAAGTGCCTCAACGAAAGCGCGGAACGAGAGCGAAAAATCTTCGATGATTGCCAGCATACGTCAATCCACATTGATACTGCCGCTTATTTTCGCTCTGTTCGCTGTCCATCTGGCGGTGAATACGTTTTGCCATCTCCCCCTCCAATCGGACACGGACTCAGGAGAACTTTCTGGGTGGAACATCGCCCTTATTTGCCTGAATGGGGGGTCCGGAGGAGATACCGGCCCGGCTGCAGATCCGCATGACGACCATCGCAAATGTGGTTGCGTAATTCACGCCGGAGGACTCCTCTCTCCTCCTTCTGCACCACCCATCTTTCTATCAGAGAATTTTGACCAAGCCCCTTTCCCAGATCACGCCGACACACGCCACCCGAAGGGCGAACATCCACTCTTTGCCCACAGCCGCGGCCCTCCGCCCTACTCCGTCTAAAAAATCAATTTTTTTGGCGCGTTATTTGTGCGTGCAATTCATTTTTCTGACTACGGAGATTTTTTCATGAAGTTTCTCAAATGGAGCGGCGTGATCGTCGCTCTTTCAACCATATTAAGTGCGCCTCAAGCGCTTGCGGACAACAATACCGCGACGGCCGACAGCCATGCGCCTATTGGCGTTATGGGCGATCACATGCATGCCAAAGGCGAATGGATGGTGTCTTACAGATTTATGCACATGGGCATGGCCGGGAGTCGGGTGAATAGCAACAGCATTTCACCGGATACCATCGCGACCACCATACCCAACCGGTTTTTTGGAACACCAATGCAACCCCCCACCTTGCGGGTTGTTCCGCTACGTATGGACATGGATATGCACATGTTTGGGCTAATGTACGCCCCAACCGACTGGCTGACGCTTATGGCCATGGGCATGTACGTGTCGTTGGACATGGATCATGTCACCTACCAAGGACCGATGGGCACAGGCACGATTGGTGAATTTACAACGAAATCTGATGGCATAGGTGATTCGTCTTTGACCGGACTAATCCGTCTCTACGAGACCGAGACAGCGCATATTCACCTACACGCCGGTATGGGTTTTCCGACCGGGTCAAATACAAGTACTGATGATGTTTTGACTCCGATGAATACAACTCCCACCCTCCGCCTACCCTACGCAATGCAGATCGGCTCGGGCACATACGATTTGAGGCCGGGACTTACCTATACTGCAAACCAGGGGCGTTTGGGTTGGGGCCTCCAGTACACCGGGATCATCCGCATCGGTGCAGACGAGGGTTACAGGCTCGGTGATGTACACAAGATCACCGGATGGACCAGCTATCGAATCCAACCGTGGCTGAGCGCCTCAGTCCGGCTCGAAGGGGAAACAAGGGGCAAAGTATCTGGCATGGACCCATTGATTGTCGCGCCGGTGCAAACCGCCGACCCTCTAAATTACGGCGGCGAGACGCTTAACTCTTTCCTCGGATTCAATGTGATTGCCCCGCACGGTTTTGCCGAGGGACATCGCCTGGCTCTTGAGGTTGGGCTTCCACTTGTGCGCAATCTCAATGGTCCGCAAATGGAAACCGACTGGCAAATTACTATTGGCTGGCAAAAAAGTTTCTAAAGAGACAACAGGGCCGTGAAACAACCATTATTTCACGGCCCTCCGTCGCCTAAACCGCATCTCGCTCAATTCTTCGATGATTTCATCGGCACCTACCTGCGGCGGTAAGAGCAACTTTGGCGCACGCAAGTTTTTTACTGCGCCTGCCAGAACGACCGCGTTGCGCTCGGCGCCGGGAGCATCCAATACGCGAACAGATCCACCAACTTTAGCAAAGCCTGCCGCCAGAGCATCTGCAGTTCGGTCTGTTTTCTTGTGCAAGCAAACGTTCATCAAAACAATTCCATCTATCCGGAGACACTTTTTAGCTGCCTTAAAAAACTCCGTGGTTAGAAACTGAGACGGAATTTTTTCTCCAACAAACACGTCGATGATTAAGACGTCAAATCGTTTTCGCGTGCGGCGCAGAAAATCGAGCCCGTCCGCCACCACACATTCAATACTGCGCGGCAAACCGAAATAACGCCGAGCCAAATTGAACGAGTCTTTATCAATATCCACAACCGTGACCCGGCGACCAGCTCTTGCCAACATAGTTCCAAGGGAGCCACCGCCGCACCCGATCATCAAAATTTTCTTAGCGTCTTGTTGTACCGCGAACCCGTACAGTGCGTGTACGTAGGAATCTAGGCTGACTCCGTTTTCGTCGACCGCGGTCTGGTTTCCGCCCTTTTGTTCGTAAACCAAGGATTTTGACCGCGCGCGATACCGTAAATGGATCGCGCCAAATTCAGACGAATGACGAAGGCTTTCACGCAGTTTCATTATTGATAAACAATATCTCAGCGAGCCTTCGGCGATGTCGAAACTTTGTGACCGTGTTTTTCGGCCCATTCGTGCATTGATGTGAGAATATCTTCCAACGTACGCCCAAGTGCCGAAAGGCTGTATTCAACACGCGGCGGAATTTCTCGATAGTCTCGACGGGTAATCAGGCCGCTCGCTTCCATCTCCCGCAGTTGATTGGCTAGCGTTCGATGTGTAATTCCCGAAAGCTCTCGCTGTAGCTGATTGAAGCGCTTCGTCCCTTCAAGCAATTGATGAATAATCATCACCTTCCAGCGGCCAGAAATGACTCCTAATGTCAGTTCAACCGGGCATGAAACCGCTTTTTTGGGCATATTTCACCTTGCTGTTTCGAGAAGGACAGTATCCTAAAGGACCGTACTTGTAGTTTTATCGTACCGACCCTTAATAGTGGGAACAAAGTTAAAAACCAACCTCGAAGTTGAAGGTGCAAGCAGTCGAAAAATTGGCTGTGGCGCCTGAGGAGAGCCATATGAAAAAACTCTTTAAGATCTCACGCGCGCCCGAAGGACACTGGGTCGGAGATGGATTCCCTGTGCGCACCATGTTTTCCTACAACACCCATGGGCGCGAAATTAGTCCGTTTCTCATGCTCGATTACGCAGGACCGGCAAACTTTCCTGCGTCCTCGACACCCCGCGGCGTGGGTGAGCACCCTCACCGCGGCTTTGAAACCGTCACCATCATCTACCAGGGCGAAGTCGAGCACAAAGACACTGCGGGAAACAGTGGCAGCATTGGACCTGGAGACGTTCAGTGGATGACGGCGGCGAAAGGCGTCCTTCACGAGGAAATGCACAGCCGCGCCTTTACAGAAAAAGGCGGGACGCTGGAAATGATTCAACTGTGGGTCAATTTGCCGGCTAAGAACAAAATGACCGAGCCGCGGTATCAGGAAATTCTCAATACCACTATTCCTACCGTTCCTCTCGGTGAAGATGGAAGCATCGCACGCATTATTGCGGGTGATTTCGCTGGAACGCGCGGACCAGCGCAGACGTTTACACCTATGATTCTGTGGGATCTGCGCCTTGAAAGCGGAAACAAAAGTGAGCTGGCAATACCGGACGGCTTCAGCACAACGGTCTTCGTATTGAATGGAGAAGTACGCCTGAATGATGAAGAAACAGCGCGGACCGCTGAACTTGCGTTGTTTGAACAAGACGGCGAGCGGATAAAAATTGAAGCTCTTTCCGATGCGAAGGTTCTGGTAATGGGCGGCGAAATCATTGACGAGCCCATTTCCGGACATGGCCCTTTTGTTATGAATACACGTAAGGAGATATTCCAGGCCGTCTCCGACTTTCAGGCAGGCCGCTTCTAATATAGGAAGCTCGTGGCTGCTGGATCAGCTTGACCCTGCAGATTGGCAAGATTTCAGTTAGTCACGAGCGCGGCTCGAAGGTTACGGATTTTACAAGAGCGTAGACTGACGTCCCTTCAGCCAAGCTTAAATCCGCAACCGCTGCCCTTGTGATACGCGCGCGTAGCTTCGCATCTCCAATATCAACAAGCGCTTCCGCATAAGCCGTGTCGGGATATTCGCGGATGTCTGTAATCACCCCGGAGAGAACATTCCGGACGCTCATTCCCGTGGGCGGGTGGATTGCAAGCGACACATCACGCGCTCGAATCCGTAGCCGCACCTCGTCTCCAGGATCGGCCGTTATCTTTGGCATCGTGAATTTTTGACCCCGGTGATCAACATGCGTGAGCTGAAATTTTTCATCGTGGTGAATTACACGGGCCAGAAGTATAGCACCCGCATCGGCCTCTCCCGCCATTTCGGGTAAATCCAACCGCTCGAATAATTCGGCCACATTATCCACGGCAGAAACTCGCCCCCCCGAGAGGACGACGACACGATCAGCCAGTCGAGCGACTTCTGAGAGCTCATGACTCACATAGACTATGGGCACAGATAATTCGCTGTGCAGCGCTTCAAGGTACTGCAATATCTCGCTCTTCGTCTTGTGGTCCAGCGCGGCCAAGGGCTCGTCCATGAGTAGGAGTCTTGGCTGGGACAGAAGAGCACGACCGATAGCAACACGTTGCCGCTCTCCCCCTGAAAGATTTTTTGGTGACCGATCGACCAGCGCACGAATACCAAGGAGGTCTACAACGTCGTCAAACTGCAGCCCCGGTATAGAGGTCTCTCTGGCGGCCCGGCGCGCACCGTACGAAAGGTTTTCTCGCACCGAGAGGTGGGGAAAAAGGCTCGGCTCCTGGAAGACATATCCCACGGCACGCTTATGAGGTTCTAAAAAGATATTGGACCCACTGTCTTGCCAAGCATCGGCCCCAATTTTTAGAGTCCCATGCAACCGTTGCAGGCCAGCCATACAGCGCAGCACCGTGGTCTTGCCACTACCCGATGGACCAAACAGCGCAGTAATTCCGCGCAGCGGGGTCTCAAAGCGGACATTTATGTTGAAAGACCCCAAGGTCCCCGAAAATTCAGCTTTCAGGGCTGTGTCACCTCTGGCGTGGACGCGTTCGCTCATCGTCCAGACCGTTCGGTACGTTTTTGAAATGTCATCGTCGCGAATATAACCAGAAAGGCAAAGATCAACATTCCACCTGCGAGGATGTTCGCCTCGGTCCATCGCAAAGTCTCGACGTAGTCGTAGATGGTAACAGACAGCACTTTTGTTTCACCGGGGATATTTCCTCCAATCATGAGCACCACCCCAAACTCGCCGACCGTGTGCGCGAATCCCAGAACTGCGCCGGTAATAAAACCGGGCCGCGCCAACGGAACAGCGACGGACCAAAAAGCGTTCCAGGGAGATGCCCGAAGAGTCGCTGCGACTTCCATCGGCCGCTCCCCCATGGCTTCAAATGCCATCCGGATGGGGTGAACGACAAATGGCATGGAGTAAAAGATCGAACCGATAACCAGTCCCTCAAATGTAAACGCAAGCGAGCGTTCCCCGAATAAACCGGCAATCCAACCCCCGGGGCCGTCTGGCCCCAGTGCGACGAGCAGATAAAACCCCAGCACTGTCGGAGGTAGAACCAATGGCAAGGCTACGACAGCTGCAACCATTTCCTTCCAGCGTGAGGACGAGCGCGCCAACCACCATGCGATAGGCGTGCCGATAAGAAGCAACAAAATGGTCGTGACACCCGCCAACTCTAGGGTCAATCGAATAGGCGGCCAAAATTCATTCAAACTGATCATGAGCTGAGGTTAGGGTCATTCGATCGTTTCGTAACCGTATTTTTCGATGATGGTGCGCACCGGCGGCTCTTTCAAGAACGCCATAAATTCATGTGCGGCCAAGTTATCCCCCCCTGGTATGAGCAAGACGGCACTTTGATCCAAAGGTGAATGAAGTTCCCGCGGCACCACCCATCGGGAACCGCGCTGATGGCGAAAAATTTGAGACAAGGATACAAAGCCGAGTTCGACGTTTCCACTCGCAACAAATTGATAAGCTTGCGTGATGCTATTTCCCTGAACAAGTTTGGGCTTCAATTTTTCGTTCATCCCCAGAGATACAAGCACTTCTTGGGCCGCAAGCCCATAGGGCGCGATATTTGGATTTGCTATTGCTATTCGATCGAAGTTTCCGTGAAGGAGTGTACGTTCACCTCGAACACGGTATGGATCTCGGCTGTATAAGGCCAGGCGACCAATTGCATAGGTGAACTCGCTTCCCCAAACAGCATAACCCTCGCGCAGTGCTTTGGCCGGCCTGGTTTGATCAGCAGCCATAAACACATCGAAGGGAGCGCCCTGAATGATTTGAGCATAAATCTGTCCAGTCGATGCAAAACTTAACGTAACCGAGTGTCCACTTTCCGCCTCGAACAATTCGACTATTTGCTCGGCGGGGCCCGCAAAATTTGCCGCAACTGCTATGCGAACCTGGCCCGCATATGCGCTCGGCACAATGAAGTACATAACCAGCGCGCAACAAAAAATTGTCGAGCGCGCGGGAAAATGCAGAAAAGACGGTGGGTACGGCACAAACCCTCCACAAGCGTGATCGGCAGTTGAAGTTCTCAACACGAAGCCACACAATACCACAGCTTTACTGCGGAATTGCATTGCGCGTAATCGGTTGAGATTTAGCACGCCGCCTCGACTGAATGCCTTTCACAGTAATTCGCGGTAACTAGAAAAGCTTTACGCATAAGAATGCGGAGGAATTTGATGTCTGCAACGCAAAATACAGAAGAGACCGCGGTTCGCGAACATAACACAGTCCCCTCGGCCACATGGTCTTCGGCGGGGCGAGCCTATGACGAAGTCAGCCGTGGCATTGCCGACGCGATCGATCATTGTATTGGACGGCTCGCGCCAAAATCAGGAGATCTCATTTTGGATGTAGCGACGGGGACAGGTTGGACTGCACGCCGCATTGCAGAGCGGGACATTCATGTCACGGCCATGGATTTTGCGCCGGACGTTCTAAGTGCAGCAAAAGAAATTGCCGCAGCACGTAATCTCGACATCAAGTTCGAACAGGGCGATGCCGAAGCAATGAACTACAAAGATGGCGCCTTCGATCGGGTCATTTCCACATTTGGCGTTATGTTTGTCCAGCGACCCGAGGACGCGGCCAACGAACTCGCGCGCGTATGCAAACCTGGGGGAAAACTAGCGTTGGCCGTTTGGACGCCTGATGGAAACATCTTTGAGATGTTTAAAATTATGAAAGAATTCATGCCCAAACCAACGGGAACCCCTCCGCCCTCACCTTTCGAATGGGGAAATCCCGAGCGTGTCCGCGATCTTTTGCAGGACAATTTCGAACTGACTTTCGAAAAAGGTACATCTTTCTATCGCGAACCAAATGGGGAAGCGGCGTGGGAAACCTTTTCTGTTGGATACGGCCCGCTTCGAACTTTGATTTCCAAACTCGATGAAAACGCTGTTTCTCAATTGAGATTAAACTTCATCGAGTTTCACAACGACTTCGCGACGGGCCTAGGGATTTGTGTCCCGCGCGACTACTGGGTAGTCGTCGGCCGCCGAAAATAAATCATATATTGGAGATCAAAAATGCAACTGGGCGCATTTTCCGTAAGTCTTAACGTTAAAGATATCGAAAAATCGAAAATGTTTTATGAAAAACTAGGCTTTAAAGCAGCAGGAGGCGACGCCGCTCAAGGCTGGCTGATACTTAGGAACAATGTATGCACTATCGGGCTCTTTAAGGGAATAATTGAGAAAAACACTTTAACCTTTAATCCAGGCTGGGATCAGAACGCACAGCCGCTCGACTCATTCCAAGACGTTAGAGATATTCAGGCACACTTAAAATCTCTAGGGATTACGTTCTCAAGCGAAGCAGACGAGCAGACCAAAGGTCCAGCGCATTGCACTTTGTCTGACCCTGATGGAAATCCCATTTTAATCGATCAACACGTTTGACAGCACATTAAATTGAAGTTGGTGGGCCCGGCAGGACTTGAACCTGCAACCAGACCGTTATGAGCGGCCTGCTCTAACCAAATTGAGCTACGGGCCCCACCGTGATTGGGGCCGGGCTTATCCCTCCCCACAAAAATAAACGGCCGGCGGTATGACGCCGGCCGATGAAATATATCGCCTCCGACCCGGCGTCAGTTATCGAGGAAGCTACGGAGTTTGCGCGAACGACTCGGATGCTTGAGCTTGCGCAACGCCTTCGCCTCAATCTGTCGTATTCGCTCACGGGTTACGGAAAACTGTTGTCCCACCTCTTCCAAGGTGTGATCGGTGTTCATGCCGATTCCAAAACGCATACGCAACACCCGTTCCTCGCGCGCTGTCAGGCTTGCAAGAACACGGGTGGTGGTTTCACGCAGGTTTCCATGAATAGCCGCATCTAAGGGCTGAATCGCGTTTTTGTCCTCAATGAAATCACCAAGGTGGCTGTCCTCTTCATCTCCAATTGGTGTTTCAAGGCTAATTGGCTCTTTCGCAATCTTCAAAACCTTGCGCACTTTTTCTAAAGGCATCTGAAGTTTTTCGGCTAACTCTTCAGGTGTGGGTTCCCGGCCAATTTCGTGGAGCATCTGGCGCGACGTTCTCACGAGCTTGTTGATTGTCTCAATCATGTGCACAGGAATACGAATAGTGCGCGCTTGATCGGCAATCGAGCGTGTAATGGCTTGCCTGATCCACCACGTGGCATAGGTAGAGAACTTATAACCACGGCGATATTCGAATTTGTCGACGGCTTTCATGAGGCCAATGTTACCTTCCTGAATCAGATCCAGGAATTGAAGGCCTCGGTTGGTGTATTTCTTGGCTATGGAAATCACGAGACGCAAATTGGCCTCGATCATCTCCTTCTTCGCGCGACTGGCTTCGCGTTCACCCTTTTGCATTGTCCCGCAAATCCGGCGGAACTCACCTATGGAAACCCCTGTCTCATCTGCAAGCGCAGAGATTTGTGCCCGGATACCGTCGATCTGATCGACATATTTGACCGCAAAATCTTTCCAACCCTTTGTCGGCAACATTGCCACACGATCAAGCCAGTTGGGATCGAGCTCGCTGCCATAATAATTTTGGAGAAACTCTTCGCGCTTTACACGGCACTTCACGGCGTACCGCAGCAACTGCCCTTCAAGATTCAACAGCATGCGGCTTAACCCGTTCATCTGCTCAACCATAGACTCGATGCGTGCGTTATTGAGATGCACACCATCCATCAAAGTAATGAGTTCAGCCTTTAGTTTTTGAAAGCGGCGCTCGACAGGTTTGTCGACTTCCTCACCTTCTTGCATGCTTGCGAGGCGCGCGTCCTGCACCTTCTTCATTTTGTTGTAAGTCGAGGCGATTTTTTCAAAAGCCTGCAGAACCTGCGGCATAAGCGAAGCTTCCATCGCCGCTAACGAAACGGCACCTTCATCATCATCATCGTCGTCGCCGCTGTTGTTGTCGTTTGATGCGGACTTATCTCGCCCGTCGCCATTTGCCTTCTTTTTTGACGTATCATCGTCGTCTTCATCGGCAGGCTCAGACACCACATCGACGTCAAGCTCCTTGTCCGAAGCTGTATCAGATGCGCCAGCCCCGTAAGTTGCATCCAAGTCGATGATATCGCGCAACAACATCTTTCCATCCTGAAGCGCGTCATGCCACATCAGCAAGGAGCGGATGGTGATTGGGCTTTCACAAATGCCGCCAATCATCATCTGACGACCAGCCTCAATACGCTTGGCGATTGCGATCTCGCCCTCGCGGGACAGAAGCTCCACCGACCCCATTTCGCGCAAGTACATCCGGACTGGGTCGTCTGTTCGGCCAACATCGTCTTCATCAATATTGCCGCCGCTGTAAGCTTCGGTTTTATTGGTGGAGTCCCCTTCCGAAGAAGATTCATCGTTGTCGTCTTGCTCTTCGCCTTCGACAACATTGATTCCCATCTCCGAAAGCATCGACATTGTGTCTTCGATTTGCTCGGAACTCATCTCCTCGGATGGCAACGCGGCGTTTAGCTCATCGTATGTGATGTAGCCGCGCTCTTTTGCCTTCGCGATTAGCTTCTTGACGGATGCATTCGTAGAATCAAGGAGCGGGCTATCTCCCGTACCTGTCGCTGGTGCCTCTTCCCGGGAATCGCCCTTTCGTGCCGCAGTCGCGGCCGCACTGGTCGCCATAGACGTTTTCGCTCCTTTTGAAACACTCTTTTTGCCGCCCTTTGCGGACGTCGCGGCTTGGGCCGCTTTTTTGGAACTCGCTTTAGATTTTGGCGCAGATTTTTGCGACGTCTTCTTCGAAGCCGCCTTCTTTAATGCAGATTTCTTTTGGGCCGTTTTTTTGGACGTTGATTTCTTAGCGACCTTCTTCTTAGCCACCACTTTCTTCGCAGATTTTTTTCTCACTGACTTCGCAGCGGACTTCACCTTAGATTTGGTCTTGGCTTTGGTTTTCGTTTTTGACTTACTTTTCACAGATGCCTTTGCCTTTGTTTTTGAAGTTTTCGGCACCTTCTTCCCTACCGTCTTCTTCGCCTTTCTCTTGGCGGACGAAGCCTTCGTCGACGCTTTGGTCGAGGACTTCTTACTCGCTTTTTTGCGACTTGACTTTGCCGCTCCAGCTTTTACCGCCATTGGCTCTCCCCCAAATTCACATAAAAATACTCGAGGACACCGACCGCCACTCTATTTGATGGCTTCGCGAATCTGCCCTGGATTTTTACATTATCAATTGTGGTGATTGGATTGCCCGACCCCAATCTGATCCTCGTCCTCATCTCCTGTCGACCCCACTTGATCTCGTAAGGCCTTAAACGCTTCAAACGCCTGTTCCGACGGATTCTCCGCCAGTTCCAATTCCGCCCGCTTCAATTCCGCATCCAATATCGCCCTCTGGCACATGGCAAACGTATGATCCCAACCCGCGGTTGCCTGATCTAATGTCGCCGCCTGTCGGGCGAACCCCGCATGAACATAAATATCTGAATCTAATAGCTTTTCAAGCTCCTCAGCGAAGCCTTGGCTTGCTAAGTGGGCGCGTAGTGGCCCAAATTCAAGGTCAGGGTGTTGAGCGATGTGCATTAAGGCTGTTTGCCGCAGTGTGTCAAGCCGCGAGTCGCTAAAACTCATGGCTCCCAGGCGTTCTTCAACATGGTCTGCAAGACTGGGGTGATTGAGGAGCGTAGCTAAAAGGATGCGCTCACGCTTCCTTTGTGCTGTTGTGGCGTCCTGCTGGCTAAATCGGCGCGGGGCCGGGCCAAAAGTGGGGCTTTTTCGACCCTGCTGCCATCTCGCGCCTTTGTGATTTTGAACAAACTCTGACGATTTCGACCCGGACGAGGATCGAAATTGCTCAAAAAGTCGATCTCGAAGCATCCGCGTGTACTGACTTTGCACGCCAGAATCGCGAACCAAAGACGCCTTGTCCATAGCGGCTCGCTCCAAACCCGCGCGCCGCTCTGGGGTATCTCCTGGGTGTTCCGCCACGAGTTGGCGCCAAATAACCTCCGACAGAGGAAGAGCTTGCGAGAGAATCTCCTCCATGGCGCTCGCTCCGCCGCGCCTGCATATGTCATCGGGGTCTTCGCCCGCAGGCATCATGGCAAATCTTAATGAAAACCCGGGCTTGAGAAGCGGAAGCGCGCGCTCCGCTGCACGCAGCGCCGCCTTTTGACCCGCAGCGTCACCATCAAAACATAGAACCGGTTCGGGAGCAGTTCTCCACAGCAGTTCTATTTGAGCCTCGGTCATGGCTGTGCCAAGAGGAGCGACGGCGTTGCTAAGACCTGCTTGTGCCAAGGCAATCACGTCCATATAGCCTTCTGCGACGATGATTTCTCGCGCCTTGGCCGCGGGACCTCGCGCAAGGTTGAGGCCGTAAAGCACTTGTCCTTTGTGAAAAAGCGGTGTGTCGGCAGAGTTTAAGTACTTCGGCTCCCCTTCTCCCATAATTCGACCCCCGAACGCGATGGGCCGTCCGCGAACATCGATAATGGGAAAGACTACTCGATTTCTAAAAAAGTCGAAGGACTCCCGACCGTCCTTACCGGGAGATACCAATCGAGTGTCCAGGAGAATATCTTCCTGAACGCCTCTCGATATGAGTTTTGTTTTAATGATGTTGCCGGGCGGCGCGTAGCCCAGGCGATACAGTGAAATTGTCTCGTCCGACAAACCGCGCGATTTTAAGTATTCAAGCGCCGCCTTCCCTTCCGAACTTCGCAATGTCTGTTCAAAGATTACACAGGCGGCTTCAACGGCTTCTCGCAAGACCGTCGCCCGTGCAGCCTCTTGTGCGGCCTCGGGCGTTTCCCGGGGCATTTCTAACCCCGCCTCATCCGCGAGCCGTTCTACAGATTCCGGGAATGAGAGATTTTGGGTTTTTATGAGAAAATTGAAAATATCGCCGTGCTCACCACTCGAGAAGCAGTGGTAGAAGCCCTTTTCATCATTCACTGTGAATGAGGGTGTTTTTTCGTTGGAAAATGGACTGAGGCCCACATACTCCCGACCGCGACGAACAAGCTTTACATGCTTACCGACCACCGACGACACCAGCAACCGCGCTCGAATTTCATCCAAGAACTGTGGCGGAAACGCCATCTACGACACCGTTCGGCGCAAAATAAAAAAAGACACCCAATACCGCAAAAGCATACCTACTTTAAGAAAGGTGCTGCTTAACAATCGTAGAGGCTTTGGAGAAATCCATACGTCCTGCAAATTTCTGCTTCAACGCCCCCATAACTTTGCCCATATCTCGAACACTTGATGCTCCCGTGGCCTCAACCGCGGCGGACACCGCATCCTTAATCTCGTCATCTCCCATCTGCTGGGGCATGAAACCGAGAATAATGTCCACCTCTTCTCGTTCCTGCTGAGCTAAAGCTTCTCGCCCGCCCTTTTCATAGAGCTCGATGCTTTCACGCCGCTGTTTGATCATGGAATTCAGCATCTTCAGAATCTCGTCGTCACTAAGCCCCGCATCATTGCCAGCACCTCGCGCGGCAATGTCGCGATCTTTAAGCGCTGCGAGGATGAGACGAATGGTCGCCACTTCGCGGGTTTTCTTGGCGCGGAGATTCTCCTTTAACGCGTCGCTAAAACGGGTGCGCAACATGACTCAGCCACTAAATCCTTGATGCGGAAAGGAGTTAAGCTATCCGATTCCTTTGGTCGTGGCAAAAGCGCTGTGCAGCGAGCTAAGTCGCTGAGTTTTAGGCACGAAATTGATTTGAGCGGACCTTGACTTCGGGGAATTGATTGCTTAAACACCGCGCCAGTTCGCGGCTTGTGCGCTTCCAATAGGATACTCAGCGGCACAAACGTACGAGCCGAGAATCAACGTAAATATGGCGCTCATTGGGCTGTCGACTCCCAGAAAATCTGGAGGGATGGCAAGGATCAACGCGGGCCAAAAACACGAATCGAGACAAAAGACACGATGCCTCTACCGACCCCAGTGTATGCGAGGGCTGTGACGTGAGTACAGGCCCCGCCTCCAGCACCGAGACCAATATACCATCCGGTGCAACAGCCGTTTTAGTTTTGGACGACGGTACTGTTTTTTGGGGACGGGGAATCGGAGCTACCGGCAATAATGTCGGTGAAGTGGTTTTTAATACCGGGATGACTGGTTATCAGGAGGTTCTGACGGACCTTTCTTACGCGGGTCAAATTATAACATTTACCTTCCCACACATCGGCAACGTCGGGACCAACACCGAGGACTTAGAGAGCATCACGCCAGCGACACGCGGATGCATTATTCGCGATGACATTACCGAACCCTCCAACTATCGATCGGCACAACACCTCGACGCATGGCTAAAATCTAACAACCTTGTTGGATTGTGTGGATTGGATACACGGCGCCTCACCCGCCGTATTCGCGATGGCGGCGCCCCCAAGGGAGTGGTGTGTCATAACCCATCGGGAAAATTCGATTTAAAGGCTCTTCAAGATCAGGCTGCCGCATGGCCCGGCCTCAAGGGTATGGATTTGGCAAAGGAAGTTACCTGTCGCCAAACCCATGAGTGGACACAAACCCTTTGGAGCAAAGAAAAAGGGTACGGCGATCAGGAAAGTGGAAGTCCGGCACCAACGTTCCACGTTGTGGCAATAGATTACGGCGCCAAGCAAAACATCTTGCGCTGTCTAGCTGCCTCTGGCTGTAAAGTCACCGTCGTTCCGGCGACTGTGACCGCCGACGATATCTTGAGGCATAGCCCGGACGGTGTTTTCCTGTCCAATGGGCCGGGCGATCCGGCGGCAACGGCCGAGTATGCGGTTCCAGTCATCCAGGGACTGATAGAATCGGGTAAGCCGCTCTTCGGAATATGTTTAGGCCATCAATTGCTGGCGCTGGCTCTTGGCGCGAAAACGTTTAAGCTCACGCTCGGTCATCGCGGTGCCAATCAGCCGGTGCAAGATCTCGAAACCGGCAAGGTGGAGATCACGTCTCAAAACCACGGATTTTGCGTCGATCGTGATTCGTTGCCCGACGGCGTTATCGAAACACACAAATCTTTGTTTGATGGGGTCGTGGAAGGCCTGCGCGCCACCGATAAACCGATTTTTTCCGTTCAGTACCACCCCGAAGCCTCCCCAGGGCCTCAAGACAGTCACTACCTCTTCGCCCGCTTCACCGAACTGATGGCAGATCAGAAAGCCAGACAGGACTAGCCTTCGCATGCCCAAACGTACTGACATCGAAAGCATTCTGATAATCGGAGCGGGACCGATTGTGATCGGTCAGGCATGCGAATTCGACTACTCAGGCGCGCAGGCGTGTAAAGCGCTTCGTGAAGAAGGGTACCGGGTCATTTTGGTGAACTCGAACCCAGCGACCATCATGACCGATCCCGACACTGCGGATGCAACCTACGTTGAGCCGATAACGCCAGAAATCGTCGCGCGTATTTTGGAGAAAGAAAAACCAGATGCTCTGCTGCCGACAATGGGCGGACAAACCGGCCTCAATACCGCGATGAAGCTTGCGGACGACGGGACATTAGAAAAACTTGGCGTGGAGATGATCGCCGCGAAGCGTGACGTCATCGACAAAGCCGAAGACCGTCAATTATTTCGCGACGCGATGACAAAGATCGGCTTGGAAAGTCCGCGCAGCGAACTCGTAAGTTCAATGGAAGAAGCGCGGAGAGCCGTCGCAGAGATTGGTTTACCAACAATTATTCGCCCGTCCTTCACTCTCGGCGGCCAGGGTGGCGGCATTGCCTATAACACGGACGAGTTTGAAACAATCGCAGCCTCAGGTCTCGCGGCTTCTCCTGTCGGAACAATACTGGTCGAAGAATCGGTGTTGGGATGGAAAGAGTTTGAAATGGAAGTTGTTCGCGATAAGGCGGACAACTGCATTATCATTTGCGCCATCGAGAACGTTGACCCGATGGGCATTCACACCGGTGATTCCATAACCGTCGCGCCAGCCCTAACGCTTACTGACAAAGAATATCAGGTGATGCGCAACGCATCGATAGCGTGCCTCCGTGAGATTGGTGTTGAGACCGGCGGATCTAACGTTCAATTCGCCATAAATCCGGAAAACGGCCGCATGGTGATTATTGAGATGAACCCGCGGGTTTCTCGCTCATCAGCACTCGCTTCAAAAGCGACTGGTTTTCCGATCGCGAAAGTCGCAGCCAAGCTCGCGGTTGGATACACCCTCGATGAGCTTACGAACGATATTACTAAAGCCACCCCGGCATCGTTCGAACCAACAATCGATTACGTCGTCACCAAAATTCCGAGATTCACGTTTGAGAAATTTCCGGACGCCAATCCGATGCTGACGACAAGTATGAAATCCGTTGGGGAGGCGATGTCAGTGGGCCGCACGTTCGCGGAAAGCCTGCAGAAGGGCCTCCGCTCTATGGAAACAGGCTTAACTGGTCTCGACGAAGTTTCATTGGACGAAGACGGTACACCGGCGACGGACGTGGACGCAATCAAGGTGGCTCTGACGCAACCCCGTCCAGGCCGTCTATTGCTGGCCGCCCAGGCAATGCGCGCGGGCATTGGTTTAGATGAAATTCATGCTGCTACAAGCTTTGATCCTTGGTTTTTGCGGCAGATCAAATCAATCGTGGACGCCGAAGAAAATGTAAAAGCAAATGGAGTTCCGGCAGATGCGCAACATTTGCTGACGCTAAAGAAACTCGGTTTTTCGGATGCTCGGCTATCCCGCTTGACCGGTACACCGGAAAACGAAATAGCTTCTGCCCGGCGCGACGCCATGGTGCGCCCTGTCTTTAAGCGTATCGACACTTGCGCTGCGGAGTTTCCCTCACCCACCCCCTATATGTACTCATGCTACGAAGGCGACGGCTTGAATTCGCCGGAATGCGAGGCTGAACCTTCAGATAAAACAAAGGTCATTATTCTAGGCGGCGGCCCTAACCGCATTGGTCAAGGTATTGAATTTGACTATTGCTGTGTTCATGCAGCGTTCTCTTTACGAGACGTGGGCTTTGAAACAATTATGGTCAATTGCAACCCCGAGACAGTTTCGACCGATTACGACACGTCGAATAGGCTCTATTTCGAACCCCTGACCGAAGAGAACGTCATCGAACTCATCCTTACCGAGCAACAAAATGGCTCGGTGCTTGGTGTGATTGTGCAACTAGGCGGTCAGACTCCCCTAAAACTAGCAGATGCGCTCGAATCTGCGGGCATTCCTATTCTGGGTACCTCGCCGGACGCCATTGACCTTGCCGAAGACCGTGAGCGCTTTCAGCAATTGCTCGCGAAATTGGGGCTATCCCAACCCTCAAACGGTACCGCAAGAACTGCCGAAGAAGCCAAGCAGGTCGCCAACGCCATTGGATACCCGGTTGTTATACGTCCCTCCTACGTTCTTGGTGGACGCGCAATGCGAATCGTTCACGATGATGCGTCTTTGGACAACTATATTCGGCATGCCGTGACGGTAACTGGTGACAACCCTGTATTGATTGATTCGTATTTGTCGGGTGCCGTTGAAGTTGATGTTGATGCAATTGCGGACGGCAGCGACGTCTATGTCGCCGGAATTATGGAACACATTGAAGAGGCCGGCATTCACTCTGGGGATTCAGCATGCTCGCTGCCGCCCTACTCACTTAAGCCGGAGATCATCTCTGAGATAAAACGCCAGACAGTGATGTTGGCCAAAGCTCTCAATGTTGTTGGACTGATGAATGTGCAATATGCTGTCAAGGACGGTCACGTTTACATTCTCGAAGTCAATCCGCGAGCGAGCCGCACTGTTCCCTTTGTCGCGAAGGCAACCGGAGTCCAAGTTGCAAAAATTGCAGCGCGAATTATGGCGGGCGAGAAATTAAAAGACTTCGATCTTGGCGATGATTATGAAAGCAAGAACGGGTCAGCTGCCCACGTTGCCGTAAAAGAAGCTGTGTTTCCGTTTAACCGGTTTCCGGGTGTGGATATCGTTCTTGGCCCTGAGATGAAATCGACCGGCGAAGTAATGGGACTCGATGCCAATTTCCCAACAGCATTCGCCAAATCGCAGTTGGCGGCTGGAGCAAAACTACCGCGATCAGGCACCGCATTCTTATCGCTGCGAGAAAGCGACAAACGCGCCGCGGAAAATTTGGCACGTAAGTTAATCGACCTTGGCTTTAAGATCATCGCAACGCGGGGCACCCATAAAGTTCTAGCTGAATTGGGCATCGAAACTGAAGCCGTAAACAAAGTGGCTGAGGGTCGGCCTCACTGTGTTGACGCCATGATATCGGGCAATGTTCAGCTCGTTATAAACACCACCGAGGGCGCCCAGTCTTTAAAGGACAGCTTTGCCATACGCCGCACGGCTCTAACCCGCAATATAAGCCATTATACCACCCTCGCCGGAGCGGAAGCGTCCGTGGCGGCTATTGAGGCGCTCAGAGACGGGGCCCTTGATGTTGCGCCTCTGCAATCTTATTTTAAGCCATAATTGTTTTACAGTGTATTCTAGTCTCGGCCCCGTTCTTGTGAACGTGGGCGTTTCTATTGTTAAAAGAGAGAGTGAGGGGCGTCATGGATAAAATTCCAATGACGGCGGAAGGTTTGGCTCCGCTTAAGGATGAACTTCATCAGCTCAAGACAATTGAGCGGCATGCGGTGATCAAACAGATCGCCGAGGCGCGGGAACATGGTGATCTTTCAGAAAACGCAGAATATCACGCCGCACGTGAACGCCAGAGCTTTATTGAGGGACGGATTCTGGAACTCGAAGATGTGATCAGTCGCGCTGATGTCATCGACGTTAGTAAGCTCTCTGGCAAAGTTGTTCGATTTGGCGCGTCCGTGACCGTTGCAGACGAGGACACGGACGAAGAAACTACTTACCAGATCGTCGGTGCATACGAAGCAGATTTGAAGAAGAACAAGATTTCCATTCAGTCCCCCTTGGCGCGCGCACTCATTGGAAAAACTATTGGCGATACCGCCGAGGTGACGGCACCAGGAGGCGGAAAGGCCTACGAAATTCTAAAAGTTAAGTTCAAGTAGAGCAGTAAGGCTTACGATACCTGAAGTATCCGATATTGGCGGCTAACTGATTTTCACATCTATGGGTGGTTGTGCGGGTTTATCGCCGTCGATCGCTACGGGAACGCCCGGAAGATTTTTAGCGCTGCGTATCGCGAGAGCAGATTTGACGTTGGCAACTTTCGGAGCAGCCGTAAGTTTTTCCGTTACAAACCTTTGATACGCGTCCCAATCCTTTGCCACGACCTTCAAGAGAAAATCGGTTTCACCGGCGAGCATGTGACATTCTCTCACCTCGGGCCATTCCTTCACCAACTCTTCGAATGCAGCCAAATCTGTTTCTGCCTGGCTGTTGAGACCGACATGAGCAAACACGGAAACCGAATACCCTAAGACAGTGGGTTCGAGGTCAGCATGATATCCTTTGATATATCCTGCGTCTTCGAGAGCCCTAACTCTACGCAAGCAAGGTGGCGCCGAAATTCCAGCTCTCCGGGACAGTTGTACATTGGTCATTCGACCATCGTCCTGCAGATCGCTCAGAATCTGTCTATCAATACGGTCGAGCTTCACGCGTTGCATTGAAAGGGTTCCCCGGCGTTTAGCAAGGCGTTGTATTCGCCCGCCAATTTTTCAGAGTAATTTTATTACAAATTACCCCACTGGGCGGTGGGATAGCAAACTCTATACCCAGTTTTTACCCTTCCCACGTTTATCAACACGCAAAGACAACCCTTTGTGAGCCCGCCTTGCGTATAACGCATGGCAACCTTATGTTATCGCTCCTTGTTGCACTGCACCGCTGTGCGCACCCACCTTTTTTCGGCGGTCTTCGAGAATGGCCAACATTCACACAAAAGTTCTTATTCTAGGGTCTGGCCCAGCAGGCCTTACGGCGGCGATTTATGCTGCTAGAGCCAACCTCTCGCCGGTCATTGTCGCTGGTATGCAGCCCGGTGGCCAAATGACGATCACCACCGACGTTGAAAATTACCCTGGATTTCCTGATGTCATCCAGGGCCCGTGGCTTATGGAACAGATGCAAAAGCAAGCGGAGAATGTTGGGACTCAGGTAATCAACGACCTCGTCGTAAAAATCGATCTTTCGAAGCGCCCCTTTACGTGTGTAGGCGATTCTGGGGATGTGTATACAGGCGATACGCTGATCATCTCCACTGGCGCCTCTGCCCGATGGCTTGGCTTACCGTCAGAGCAGAAGTTTCAGGGCTTCGGTGTTTCCGCCTGCGCTACTTGTGATGGTTTTTTCTTCCGTGAAAAAGAAGTCGCGGTTATCGGCGGTGGCAATACCGCCGTTGAGGAAGCGCTATACCTCACCAATCATGCGACAAAGGTATCTCTTATTCACAGACGCGATTCGCTACGGGCTGAGAAAATTCTCCAGCAGCGACTCTTCGAAAATCCGAAAATTGAAATGGTTTGGGACACTGTCGTGGAAGAAGTTCTAGGAACCGACTCACCTCCTGGCGTCACCGGCGTCCGATTGAAGAACGTTAAAACAGGCGCTCTGCAGAATTTGTCCGTGGACGGTGTATTTGTTGCAATTGGTCACACGCCGAATACCGACCTGTTTAAGGGTGTTCTCGATATGGACGAAAACGCCTATCTCGTAACAGCCTCAGATTCGACCCAGACCAACATCCCGGGGGTGTTCGCGGCTGGGGATGCTCAAGATCATGTCTACCGCCAAGCCGTTACGGCGGCGGGAACAGGGTGTATGGCAGCCTTGGAAGCGGACCGCTTCTTGGCAGCGAACGGATAACTAAGCACATGGGGATGTTACGCTTAATTTGATGATCTGAACGGCGGGGCACCGCCCCGCAAGGATAGAAAGTCATGGCTTTACGCGGTCACGGACGTCTCGACTGGGACAAGTTGCGCATTTTCCACGCGGTCGCCGAGGCGGGTAGCTTCACCCACGCGAGTGAGAGCTTAAATCTAAGCCAATCCGCGGTCAGCCGGCAAATCGGCGCTTTAGAAGACTCTTTAGGAGTAACCTTGTTCCATCGCCACGCGCGCGGGCTAATTCCCACGGAGCAAGGTGATCTCCTTTACGCAACTGTGCACGATGTTTTTTCCAAGTTGAGCAATGTTGAAGGCCTTCTCACGGAAACAAAAGAAAATCCGAGCGGGTCATTGCGTGTTACAACTACCATCGCATTTGGGTCTGTGTGGCTGACGAGCCGACTCAAAGAGTTCGTACGATCGTTTCCGAACATAAATGTGACGTTACGTCTTGATGATCGCGAGCTTGATTTGGCTATGCGTGAAGCTGACGTCGCTATTCGATTCGACGAACCAACCAAACAAGATCTTATCCAGCGGCATATCGGGTCTTTGAATTCGAGCATTTACGCATCCACTGAATACTTAAGGGAACGCGGAACGCCGTCGAGTCTTGAGGACTTAAAGAACCATGACCTCGTTCTATTCGGCGAAGGCGCAACACCTGTTTCGACCGTGCACTGGTTTACCGAACTTCTAGATGAGCGAAATATCGATAGTCGCGTTGCGCTTAGGGTCAATAACCTTTACGGCATCTATCGCGCAGTGCGAACGGGGCTCGGAATAGGCTCACTACCAGGCTATTTCCAGACAGAGGGCGACGATATCGTTCAAATATTGCCTGAGGTTAAAGGGCCGGAAATAGAGGGGTACTTTGTTTATCCAGAGGAGTTGCGCAACTCGTCTCGTGTTGGCGCCTTTCGCGATTTTTTGCTGCATGAAGTTGCCAAAGCGAAGGCAGAGCTAGATCGGCTTGGCAGCGTGTCCGCGGCAAACGTGACCTCGATCGCGCGATAAGTATTCGATTCACACCGCCTTACTGTACTGAATTAAAACGGTTTTTAAGCTATGCGGTTATGGAGTACCTGGCCTTCCGGATTTTCCTACCCCATAACCCAAAAACAGACATATGCTGCAACGCATATATTGCATCGCAGCGACGCCGCGATCCCACCCCTCCCAGGACCTTCGCGGGGAGGCCGCGATGCAAAACGTTGGTAGCGGTTGGTCCTCCCCCACCCGCTCCAAATATGGCGATGGGCGGTCCCTCCCCCGGTCATTGCCGCGGTCCACGGACAAAAAAGCCGGGACTGGTTTTTAGCTTTCCCTACTTATAGCCCCGGGCTTTGTCCCGGGGTTTTCTTCATAGCTTTTATGACAAGCTTTTGCAGAATTTTTGAACGCGAGTACAAGCTTCAACTAACGCGTCGGTAGATGTGGCGTAGGAGATTCGGAAATACGGGGACAGACCAAACGCACTGCCCTGTACAACAGCGACAAGGGCTTCTTCCAATAGAGCTTGTACAAAATCCGTATCTGTCTCGAGCGTTTGGCCTTTCGGTGTGCTTTTACCAATTACCCCCGCGCACGATGGAAACACATAGAAGGCTCCCTCAGGGACCTGACAACTAATGCCGGGCGACTCGTTTAGCATCTTCACTGCGATATCACGGCGTTGCTTGAAGGTCTCATTGCGCGAACCCAAGAAATCCAGCGGCCCCTCCAAGGCCGCGACCGCCGCGGCTTGAGTCATAGAGGCCGGGTGTGTTGCGCTTTGTGACTGAATCATGTTCATGGCTTTGACCAACTCGACAGGCCCACACGCATAACCTAGACGCCAGCCCGTCATGGAAAACGCTTTGGATACGCCGTTCATCGTCAGGGTACGGTCCATGAGTCGCGGCTCAACCTGACAAGGTGTCACAAACTTAAAGTCGTCGTAGACGAGGTGTTCATACATATCGTCGGTCATCACCCACACATGCGGATGATCAACCAAGACGTCTGTCAATGCCTTGAGTTCATCAGAACTGTATGCGGCGCCCGTAGGATTGTTCGGTGAATTCAAGACTACCCATTTGGTTTTAGGGGTGATGGCGGCTTCTAGCGCCTCCGGGCCGAGTTTGAATTGCGTATTCTCGCCACACGGCACAAACACTGGCTCCCCACCGCATAGCAATACAATATCCGGGTAGCTCACCCAGTAGGGCGCAGGAATAATGACCTCGTCACCGTCTTGCACTGTCGCCAAGAACGCGTTGAAAATAACTTGCTTCCCACCGACACCAACACTGACCTGCTCGACTTTGTACTCCAAATTGTTCTCGCGCTTGAACTTTCCAATAATGGCTTTCCTTAGCTCTAGCGTACCTTGGGGCGGCGTGTATTTTGTTTTGCCCTCGTCAATAGCTCTCTTCCCAGCGTCCTTTATGTGATCAGGAGTATCAAAGTCTGGCTCCCCGGCTCCGAGCCCGATGACGTCCAAGCCCTGAGCTTTTAATTCTGCCGCTTTGGCCGTAACGGCCACAGTAGGGGATGGTTTTATGGCAGATAATCGCTTGGCAAGAATCGACACTAGTTCTACTCCTTGAAATACTGAGATCTTCGCCCCGGCGGTACGAAACGGGCGGACAATACTTCTGGTGGTTCGCCGCCGCAACTCCCGCCGCCAAAAAATCAGTGAAAAACAAACGCACAACCGAGGTAGAACGGAGGGCTGGGCTCGCCTATGTTAGAGATCGAGGTAACATCACATGTCCATCGCTACCGTCCCGCTTTACAATAAACCCCCTCCGGGTCCACGCGCGAATTTTAAGCTTTCCAGCGATTTCACACCTGCCGGGGATCAACCACAAGCGATAACCAGCCTTACCGAAGGCCTTACCAATAGCGAACGGGACCAAGTGCTTCTTGGTGTCACTGGGTCCGGCAAAACGTTCACAATGGCCCATATTATTGCTCAAACGGGACGGCCTGCGCTCATCATGGCGCCGAATAAAACCCTCGCAGCGCAGCTCTACGGGGAGATGAAATCATTTTTTCCTGATAACGCTGTCGAGTACTTCGTTTCTTACTACGACTATTACCAGCCTGAGGCTTATGTTCCTCGCACCGATACCTATATCGAAAAAGATTCCAGCGTTAATGAGCAAATTGATCGCATGCGACACTCCGCGACGCGTGCGATTCTCGAGAGACGCGATGTCGTCATAGTTGCATCGGTAAGTTGTATTTACGGCTTGGGCTCAGTCGAATCCTACTCTCGAATGACGATCCCCCTTCAAGAAGGAGCGTCTCTCCCACGCTCTGAGCTTAAAAAACAACTTGTTGCCCTCCAATACAAACGCAACGATATGGCATTTTTTCGTGGAACATTTCGCGTTCGCGGTGATGTCGTTGAGATTTTTCCAGCCCACTATGAGGACCGTGCATGGCGTATTTCATTGTTCGGCGATGAAATTGAAAGCATTCAAGAATTCGATCCACTGACGGGGGAGAAAACGGCCACTCTCCTGAGAGAAACGGTTTATCCGAGTAGCCACTACGTGACGCCGAGGCCAGCACTTTCTCAGGCCATAAAGGGCATTAAGGCTGAGCTTAAGACCCGACTGGAATGGTTTCATGCAGAGGGGAAAGTGCTTGAAGCCCAGCGCCTAGAGCAGCGTACGATGTTTGATCTCGAGATGCTTGAAACCACGGGACACTGCAAAAGTATTGAGAATTATTCCCGTTTTCTTACCGGACGAAACGAAGGCGAACCCCCACCGACGCTGTTCGAATATCTTCCAGAGGATGCGCTACTCTTCGTCGACGAAAGTCATGTTGCCGTCCCTCAAATCGGCGCAATGTACCGCGGCGACTTCAATCGCAAATCAACGCTCTCAGATTATGGGTTTCGTTTGCCGTCATGCAGGGACAATCGCCCACTAAAATTTGAAGAGTGGGAAAGTATGCGGCCAGATACGATCTTCGTATCCGCAACGCCCGGTCCTTGGGAAATGCAACGCACGGGCGGAGTTTTTACAGAGCAAATTATCCGGCCAACAGGATTAATCGATCCCGTGTGCATCATTCGCCCCGCGGAAAAGCAGGTCGACGATCTTTTTGCGGAATGCAAAGCCATGGCGGCGAAAGGATTGAGAGTTCTGGTCACCACCCTGACCAAACGAATGGCTGAGGATCTGACGGAATATTTTCATGAGAACGGCATCCGTGTCAGATACATGCATTCTGACATCGAGACTTTAGAGCGAATAGAGATCATTCGGGATCTACGCCTGGGCGCATTCGACGTCCTGATTGGCATTAACCTTCTTCGCGAAGGGTTGGACATTCCTGAATGCGGGCTTGTCGCCATACTGGATGCTGACAAAGAGGGCTTCCTACGCTCGGAAACCTCGCTCGTTCAAACGATTGGGCGGGCGGCGCGTAACGTCGAAGGACGAGTTATTTTGTACGCGGACCAAATGACTCGGTCGCTTGATGCGGCGATAAACGAAACCAATCGTCGCCGGGAGAAACAACAGGCCTTTAATGCCGCAAACAACATAACGCCTGAATCCGTACGTTCACGGATTTCGGACGTGCTGGATAGCGTCTATGAACACGACGGTATGACCGTGGGTACAGAGCTTGCCGAAGACCCACCGCTCATGGGGCACAATCTTCGGGCCACTATCGACGAACTCGACAAAAAAATGAGAGACGCTGCCGCTGATTTGGAATTCGAGGAAGCGGCCCGGATGCGCGACGAAATTCGTCGATTAGAGAAAATGGAGCTGGAATACGGGGGAGCCGACTTGCAGGCACGCGATTTCACGCGCACCGGAAAATCGCCGAGCGCCAAATCAACAATACGCAAATCAAAAAAGAGAAAACGGTCGACTAAACGAAAATCTTAGCGACAGTAGGATTATTACGTCACTGCACAGCCTTGTCTGACCGAGCTTGAAGACGGCGGAACGACCAAGAACTGGCCGCGATGCTGATTAAGTACGCCGCGCCCACGAAGCTTAAAGTCGCAAAAGGATCTGTCACAAGAAATCCTGCTGTCACGCCGATAAGAATCATTAGGGGTAACGCCAAAAACGGTTTTAGACGTACATGTTTGCCAGAATAAACGGGTACGCGGCTCACCATAAGAATCGCGGACCCAAGTAGAAAGACACCCACTACGATGGGATCAGCGAAGATGTCGGACCCCGTATAAAGCCACAGAATAAGGGGCATAATCGTTATGCCCGCGCCGCCGGGGGCGGGCACTCCAGTAAAATAATTGTGCGCCCAGGCCGGTAAGTCAGGTTGGCCAACCATTGTGTTAAAACGTGCAAGCCGCAGGACGCAGCACACCACGTGCAGGAGGCACAGAGCCCACCCAACACTCCCGGCATCATTCATCACCCATTGGTACATGACTAATGCAGGCGCTACCCCAAAACTTATGGCATCTGCTAAGGAATCGAGTTCGGCTCCAAATTTGGTAGTACTCCTCAACATGCGCGCCACGCGTCCATCTACACCGTCCAACATTGCGGCGATAACGAGTGCAATCACTGCCCGATCCCAATCGGAGGTCATGCCGTAGCGTATCGCGGTTAAACCGGCGCACATGGCGAGAACTGTCAGAATGTTCGGAAAAATACGATTAAAGGACAAGCTTCTTAAACGTTTGGCGGCACGATCAAGTCGACGCTCTTCACGCTCATCCTCAGGCGCGTCTGTTTGATTCGAAGATGGTGCACCATCGTTCATTCTATCGAACCTCACCAATCCTTGCCGAATCCTTAGCCAACAAATCAGCGATCACCGTTTCACCAGCAATAGACGTTTGACCCACCGCCACTAGAGGAACAATGCCATCGGGAAGATAGACGTCAACACGGCTCCCAAAGCGAATCATTCCAAATCTTTGCCCCGCAATGACCTGTTGACCCTCTCGAACATCACACCGAATACGACGTGCGACTAACCCCGCGATTTGAACCACCGCAAAATCTTTTCCACTTGACGTTCGAATCAACAGAGCTTGACGCTCATTGTCTTCGCTAGCTTTGTCTAATGTCGCGTTCAAAAATTTTCCGGGGGTATATTCCTCTTTGATAATTTCTCCGCCGATAGGTGCGCGATTAACATGGCAATCGAAAACGCTCATGAACACACTAATTCGCATAAGCGGCGTTGACCCCATATCTAATTCGGGTGGTGGTGTCGCTGTTCCAATCATCTGCACAACACCGTCAGCCGGGCTAATTACCAATTCATCTAGGACGGGAGTTACGCGATCTGGATCACGAAAAAAATAAAAACACCAAACCGTCAAAAATAACCCGATCACTCCCAGCGGCGTCCACAGCCACCACGCGATTAACGCTGTGATAGCAAATACCGCGACAAAACCCGGACCCTCCGGATGAAGAGGCGGCAGAATGTAATCTCGCCACGACAGGTCGATTGACTTGGCCCCTGTGGCCTCTAGATCGGGTGCGGACACTTCAATTTTCCCCTTTAACATTGATATACAGTTCCAAATTCATAGCACTGATTTTAGGAAAAATCAGGGGAATCAGCTCTGTAAATCAAGCAATGCAAAGAAATGAGATATTAGGGGCGATCAGTATCGGGGATGCTAAAGACTTGCCCCGGGTAAATTAAATCCGGGTCCTTAATTTGATCGGCGTTAGCGGAGTAGATCAAGGTATACATAATCCCTTCGCCATAAATTCGGCGGGCAATGCGCCACAAGCTATTGCCCCTTACCACGGTTACAGAGCCAGGAGGCATATCCGCTTGGCTTGGGTCCAGAGTGAACGGAATTTCAACACGCGCCAAAACATTGTTGTTTGCACCGATTTGGTCGGCCCGAATGACATGATCGCCAGCGCTCGCCCGCGAGTCCGGAGACAACTCCCAAAATCCGTTTTCGTTAGCGACGGCGCGGCCTACAAAGTCGTTGTCCAGGTAGACTTGAACAGTACTTCCCGGATCCGCCTTCCCACCGATGTAAAAACGCCCGTCAGCACTGTAGTCGATAGAATCTACGGTCAGCGTTCCCATGCCTTCTGGTGTTCCCGGACCCTGCAACACGCGACTTCGACCACCGTCACGCGACTGCTCAACAATCAGGATTTCCCCATCTCGTTCAGGCACCGACATTACGACAACATTTTGTGAATATATGTCTTCGCCATCCGCGTCTTGTGCTCGCAATGAAAATTGCCTCGTCCCAGGCGGCACTTGTTCAGTCGGAATGAAAATCCATTCTCCTCTGCCGTCAGCGGTCACTCTCCCTATTTCTTCGTCTCCATCGAGAATCACCACGACCGCACCGGGTTGCGCCCGCCCCGCCATCACCATGTTCCCATTCGGATCAATTCGAACGACGTCGAACGAAGGAGCGCCAGGACCTGTGCTGACTTGGTCCCGGCTTCCAAATCCGCCTGGGGTTTGCAAGGTAAAGTTGAGAATTAATGCGGCGGCAACAATTACGATACCGACGATAGCGATAATAAATGGACGGTTCACGACGCCTCGGCTAGTGCTGCGATCAACGATTCGTCAAAGGGCTCCGCTCAAGGTCAAAAAGGCCCGGATGCTCGAAAATCCCTAACTGGGTGTAAGGGATTGTGCCGAGCTATGCAACTAGATCACGCTGCACCAGGAATATCGAGAGCCTTCGCAGCGCATCCGGATTTGAGCAACTGAATTACGGTCCAAATGTCACAAACGTAATCAGAGCGCCCAAGGCAAGTGGCAGAGCAGCAATTCCAGCCAGGGCCAACGGGTAAAGAAGTTGGCTGATACGCGCATCGGGTAGCGGAATACGCCTCGCCGTTCCATCCGCAAAAAGGATAAACGGAACCAGCAATAACCCCAATTGAGTAACAGGGTCTCGTTCCAGGAGCGCCCAAGTTATTGCCAGGATAGTCATAGAAACCCCAAGCACTATGCTTTCTCCTATAGCCGCAGGAGCGACCAATTGAGTTAAGGCGAATGCGGCTATCGCCATTAAAAGCAAAAACGCCGTGAGCGCGAGATCGCGATCGCCAACAATTGCGGCTTGCACAGCGAGCGCAAGGGTAACCATACCCAATGTGACGAGACTAACCGCACGGTCGTCCCGAAGCCGATCAAAGCGCGCTACAAACAGGAAAGCTACGCTAAAGATGGCTAAAATCGAGAGCGCACCAGTGAGTGACAAAGGTATGGTCAACCTAAGTCCATCGTTAAAACTTGCCCATGAAGAAACCAGAATCACCAAACCTGAGAACGCCACTGTCCAAAATCTCTTCGGGCGAAAAAAATCAAGCGTAACTCCTATAATCGCTGCGCCTGCTGTGATGTGACCAATGCGTTCGAATGCATCGTTGGCGGCCCACCCTGGCGACAATACAAACATCCACGACCCCAAGAAGCCGAATGCAATAGTTATCCCAGCGAGCCGCTCTCCGCGGTCCTGACCAAGCGCCATCCTTAGAAGTCCGGCGGTTACCAAGGTAAGGAGAATAGGAAGAAAGAGTATAAGCAACGAACTCACGATGTACCTATGGCGAAAAAAAAGTTACCGCAGCTTACACGCTCGCTAGCAATCCGGTAGCGCCTAAAGGCAAATTAGATCAAAAAACCAGTTGATGGCCGCCGCCCGCGCTATCGCTGGGTGAACGTAATTTTCGCCGTTCAGCGCTGTTTGGCAACGTCCTCAGGTGTCACGCGAGACCCCTTATTGTCCCATGCGGTGCGCAAATAATTTGCCAACGCGGCGACTTCCTCGTCGCTTAATTTACCCCCAAACGCTGCCATATCCTCCCATGCGCCAAAGGGTATTGGCACGCCCTTCGGAGGTTCTGCACCGTAAAGAATGATATTAATCAGCGACGCAGCACTCGGCGCTTGTACGATGGCGCTTCCAGATACCGGGGGTGCCTTTAAGAAAGCACCCCGACCAGAGTCACGGTGGCACTCTTCACAGTGCTCCTCGTACACCGCCAATCCCATTGCCGTTTCTTCTTCGCTTAGAGTTTGCTCGGTGTCGCGTTCGATGGGCGGCAGGCTCTTTATGTAGACCGCCATCGCTTTAGCGTCCTCCTCCGTGAGGTATTGCATGCTGTTTTCAATAACCTCGTTCATTGGACCGAAGCTGCCCGCTTTAAAGCTGTGGCCGGTTCGCAAGTAATTCGCAACATCGGCTTCCGTCCAAGGGCCGAGGCCAGTCGATGCAGATGTTAAATTCACAGCCGCCCATTTACGAACTTTCCCCTCTTCCACGAGATCGAAATAGGTCCCACCCGACAATGCTTGATCTTCAATTTCCGCTAGAAAGAAGTTACGGGGAGAGTGGCACGCACCGCAGTGTCCCAATCCTTCAGTCAAATAAGCGCCGCGGTTCCATTCGTCAGATTGCTCAGGATCAGGTTGAAAAATTTCGTTTTCAGCGAAAAGCATGTTCCAGAAAAATAGTCCCATTCGAATATTGAGCGGGAACGGCACGTCATTCTCAGGGGGCGAGTGTGTTACCGGCTCCAGAGACATGATGTATGTATAAATCGCGCTCATATCCTCTTCTGTGATCTTACTAAAATCCGTGTAGGGAAACGCGGGGTAAAGATGACTACCGTTGGGCGATACACCTTCACGCATTGCCCGCGAAAACTCCTCTTCGGTCCAATTGCCAATGCCGGTTTCCGGATCCGGTGAGATATTCGTCGAGTAGATGGTTCCCACTGGCTCGGAAAACGGACCACCCACAATATGAAATGGAACGCCTCCTCCAAATTCCGGGCCGCCATGCACCGTATGGCAGCTGATACAGTTTCCCATCCGCGACAAATACTCTCCGCGTTCAAGAACCGGGTCGACCGCAGGAGTATTTTCTACCTCCGCCGCCACTTCTTCATCGCCTGCCTCGGTGTCTTGCGCCGATGCCGGCGCGAGAGACAAAGACAGGTTCAATAACAGCGCTATAGATACGCACCCGAAGGAATAGGATTTGGGAATATGATTTTTTGGCATGGCTTCATTCTACTCAGAATTAAACGCAACTGGCGAACCCCGAAACGTGCAACGCCCGCCTTAAGCGAGGCGGGCGTTAACAGCTTAAACTAAGTCGGGACTACTTTTTCTCGCGGTAATCGTCGTGGCATTGTTTGCAGGTAAGTGCGCTAAAGGCCGGGCCCATCGCCGCATCCTTGCCCCTCTCCCTTGCGATCGCGGCAGCCGCAATCAGCCCTTCAGAGAACTCGTTCATACGCGCCGCAAAGTCATCCCAGTTTTCCCAAACGGCTGGCAAAGACTCTCCTCCATGAACCTCTTTTTCAAAGCTCTTCAAGGACGTTTGAGCAGCGAGCGCAATAACTTCGAGATGGCTTGCGAAATGCTCGTCAGGGACCGCATACGACATGATCTTGCCAACGGCCGCGGTCTGCTCATCCATCGTCTTCATAATGTGCTGCCGGTAGTCAATTACATCTTGGTCTTCAAAGTCCTCAGCAGCCTGCGCAGAGGACACGATAAGCGCAACACTCATCGCGCCCACAACTAACCCGCCAGTCAACTTAGCCAAACGTTTCATTTGAGAAATCTCCAATGCTCTTACTATCTCTATTATGCTCAAAATTGTGTCGATTGTTAGAAGTTTAAATCCGAGATCCGAGCGAGCGTTTTCGCGCATACTGCTATTCATTATTGCCAGATATATCAGTGGTTTACTAAAGAAATGCGCTGTTTTGCAAGGGCCTTGGCATTTTCTGCGTAACTGGTGCTCTGCGGCAAAAAATGCCACATATTTTGTACCCACAAAGCAAAGCGCCCGCCTCAGTAGAGGCGAGCGCTCAAGCTTCATGCCTTGAAATTAGGTATTAGCCAGCGTGCCGATACTCTTCGTGGCATCCACGGCAGGTAAAAGCTTCCTTCACCATGGGAGCGGCAGCGGCCATACCACCTTCTTGGGCTACTCGGTCCAACTCAGCCAAGTTCTCGACCAATTCATTCATCTTGGCAGCGAAGTCGTCCCAATTCGACCAAATCTCGGGTTTCGCCTCGCCCTTAGAGGTACCGCCTTCGACGTTCGGCTCAAAAGTTGATAGTGCCTGCGTTGACGTGACGGCAAGAGCTTTAACATGGTTTGCAAAATTATCCGGCGGAGCCTTTTGCTGCAGAATCATGAATAGCGCACCGGCCTGCGAACCCAAGGTCGCCATTACATGTTTTCTATAATCGATTGTGTCTTGATCGTCTGCTTGCGCCGCCGCCGGCACAACGGCAACCACGGCCGTCATCAGAAGGCCACCTACGATTTGCTTTAAACGGGTCATTATTAGAAGCCTCCACTGCTTCGAACTAAAAATTAAGTTATTGACCGTAGCCAATTATTGCTGTTGCTCTTGGGCGGACGCGCCCCGCCAAAACTTTATGGGCCAATGCTTTACAAAGAACCCTAGATAGTGACAAGTGCCAACCCTACAGGGTCAGTCGCTCGGTGCAACCGTAATCATACCGTAATGCCAGCAAAACTATGAAAAATCCTGTGTCTCTGCCTGTTCTATCGTCACTTTGTGTCTTTTGCGGGTCGCAAAAAGGTAATAATTCTGACTTTTCGAAAGCCGCGCTGGCGCTAGGTGAAGCCATGGCAGCGCATAACATCACCTTAATTTTTGGCGGTGGACGTGTAGGACTGATGGGTACCGTGGCTGATGCTGTTTTGGAGAATGGTGGCAAGGCTATCGGCGTCATACCAGAGTTCCTGAAAAAAGAAGAGCTCGCTCATGATGCCGTTACGGAAATGATTGTTGTTCCAGATATGCATACGCGCAAACGCACGATGTTCGACAAAGCCGACGCGTTTTGTGTTCTACCCGGCGGCGTAGGTACGCTTGACGAAATGTTCGAAATCTTGACGTGGCGCCAGCTCCACCGTCACAATAAACCCATTATTGTCCTGAATACGGCAGGCTACTGGTCGAGTTTAGTCCAATTATTTGATCAGATTATCGAGGCCGGCTTTGCACATAAGGGCCATGACACCCTCATAACCATCGTTGACCGCCCTGAAGACGTAATTTCCAGCGCCAGCGCGGAACTTGCTAATCCCAAGCCACCAGTGAAATTTTGACGGCTGAGGTCCTGAAAAACCTTCAAAACGATATTTAAAATCAGCATTTCCCGACTTGCGCGCATATCGGCCTATGCACTAATTTCCCTGCAACACCCACGGTGCGCACTCTGTTCGCGCAGGCAAGCCAATTTGGGACGATAATTTTCACGGAGACGGGCACGCCCAGCTCCGAAAAGAGGGAATTTTCATGGCTAAAATCAAGGTAAAAACACCTATCGTCGACTTAGACGGCGATGAAATGACGCGCATCATTTGGCAGTTCATCAAAGAAAAGCTGATCCTTCCCTACTTAGATGTGGAACTGAAATATTACGACCTAGGCGTGGAATACCGAGATAAAACCGATGATCAGGTAACCATCGACGCGGCCAACGCAATCAAGGAATACGGCGTCGGGGTGAAGTGCGCCACAATCACTCCCGACGAGGCACGGGTTACTGAATTTAATCTCAAAAAAATGTGGCGATCGCCCAATGGGACCATCCGCAATATTCTAGGCGGAACGGTTTTTCGTGAACCCATTATTTGTAAGAACGTGCCGCGCCTTGTCCCTGGTTGGACCCAGCCAATAATCATTGGTCGCCATGCGTTCGGCGATCAATACCGCGCCACCGACTTCAAGGTCCCCGGACCTGGCAAACTGACGATGATCTACAAGCCGGCCGACGGTGGAGAGGCCACGGAATACGAAATTTACGATTTCCCCAGCAGCGGCGTTGCCATGGGCATGTACAACCAAGATGATTCGATCGCGGGTTTCGCCCGCGCCTGCTTCAACTATGGTTTGTCGCGGGGTTATCCGGTGTACATGTCCACCAAGAACACCATCATGAAGGCTTACGACGGCCGGTTTAAGGACATCTTTCAAGAGGTATTCGATGCAGAGTTCAAATCAAAATTTGACGACAAACGCCTGACTTACGAACATCGTCTTATTGACGACATGGTTGCCTCGGCCCTGAAATGGTCTGGCGGATTTGTTTGGGCGTGCAAAAATTACGATGGTGACGTTCAGTCGGATACGGTGGCGCAGGGATTTGGTTCCCTTGGCCTGATGACATCGGTTTTACTCACACCCGACGGCCAAACAGTGGAAGCTGAAGCCGCTCACGGCACAGTCACACGACACTACCGACTGCACCAACAAGGCAAGGAAACATCCACCAATCCCATCGCATCTATTTTTGCGTGGACTCAAGGTCTGAAATACCGCGGCAAGTTCGACAATACACCGGACGTCACACACTTCGGGGAAACCCTTGAGAAAGTTTGTGTGAACGCCGTCGAAAGTGGGTTTATGACCAAGGACTTAGCCATCCTCGTTGGCCCTGAGCAACCGTGGATGACGACCAACCAATTCCTGAACAAGCTCGATGAACTGCTTCAAGAGGCAATGAAGTAAACGCCAACAGCAGGGGTTGGCTGGATGATTTCAGACGTCGACCCTTCACGCTTCTAGGAAATTAGACTTCTTTGAAGCCTTTGCGTAGCGTTCGAATTTGCGCCTCCGTCGCAGGCACCATTTTGCCGCCGGATTTGGGTAAGACCCAAAAATATCCGCCGTCACGCCCAACCACCGCGAACTTTTTACCGCGCCGAGAATAAACGCGCCGGTGGGATACCGATTGATCGATATACGTTTCGCGCCAGTCTTCGTCTTTTTTGAACATATACTCGTGACTTTTGATGAATTGCTTGATGAATTTCTTCTCAACAATTGTAAGGTTCGAAATTACCCAGCACTGGCCTTCAAAACCCCAATAGGTGGCCAAACCCACAAGCTCCTTGGCGGGATTGAAATACGGATAAAATGGAAAGGAGCGACAGGCCAAAGACCGATTGTCCCGCTCACAGAACTCAACGCCTTTGCACTCGATTGCGCAGCAATCCGAGCCCTTCAAATCAGCCAGCTCTCGCTTCGCATCGGCGTCCACCGCTTTATAAGGGCTCCACAAGTCCGTCCGCGACTTTAGAAGCTTCCACTCGGACTTCTCGACAATAGGAATGGCATAGTCGGTTGTACAACAGACCGGCTTTCCATCATTCAAGTGAGCACATTTCCTTCCGCAATCGTAGACTTTTGAGATAGGGGCTTCGAACTGACGAAAGATCTCTTCGTAATGCTTAGGTTTTAAGGGCATTGAATAAACTTGATCCTAAATATGAGCTAACTGCTCTGATTCTTCAGATGCTGACGCCACCTCTAAAAGCGAAAGAGACGACAAAACAACTTTATTCAAGCGGTATAGCGCGCAGAGGCTAGTTTTGAAAAGACCCGCTCATGCGATTTCAAATTCTAAGTGCGCGATTGTCACGGGCATGTCACAAGTTGATGCCGATGAAGAAGGCGGAGAACATGTTATGCAAGCATATCTATTGATAGGGCTAGGCGGGGCGCTCGGCAGCATGGCCCGTCACTGGAGTAATGGCCTCGCGACTGCACTTGTCGGTGTGGGATTTCCGTGGGGAACCTTGACCGTCAACGTCCTGGGGTCTCTTGTTATCGGGCTCACGGCAGCGATGTTGAGCGCGGACGGACGGTTTCCCGCGCCAAATTCGGTGCGCCAATTCCTTATGGTTGGGGTTTGCGGCGGATACACCACCTTTTCGGCTTTCAGTCTGCAAACACTCACCTTTATCCAGGGCGGCCAATGGGCTCCGGCGCTAGTTAATGCCGTCTTGTCGATCTTTTTGTGCGTGTGCGCCGTTTGGCTGGGATATGTCGTTGGTCTCGCCTTAAACCCAAACTAGAGGTCGACAATACTGGTCATTCGTGGCGTAGGGCGTCAATTGGATTGAGGCGCGCTGCCCGGCGTGCCGGCATAAAGCCAAAAGCGACGCCCACGAACGCAGAAAAAGTAAATGCGACAATCGCCGTCGTCGGACTAAACACAAAGGGTACATTGATAGCCGGGGCGATGGCCGCCGCGCCAACCAACCCCAGAATGATGCCGGCCAATCCGCCGAGAGCCGCCAGCATCGCAGCCTCGACCAAAAACTGCATCATTACCTCCTGTTCCCGCGCACCGATCGCCAAACGAATACCGATCTCTCGAGTTCGTTCGGTTACCGACACCAGCATGATGTTCATGATACCAATACCGCCGACCAATAAACTCACAGCGGCAATGGCGCTAAGAAACGTGGTCATCACACCGATGGTGCGTTCCATAACCTCCGATACCTCTGTCATGTCCAGAATATTGAAGTTTAATTCATCACCTTCGTCGATCCGCCGGCGTTCGCGCATAACTTGAGCCACTTGATCCCTTAGAGGCCCAAGACCTTCTGGGGAGAACGCAGAGATAAATATTTGAGGCACACGGGCGAACCGGCGATACGGCGCTGGTACGTCTTGATCGGCATTACCACTACGAGATCTTGGTCTCCACCAAACATCACCTGCCCTTTGGCTTCCAAGAGCCCAATGATCTGACAGGACATCTTGTCGACGCGAATCGCTGCGCCAATGGGATCTTGTCCGGGGAACATCTCGGCCTGAATTGTCGCTCCGACAATGCAAACTGCTCGTCCAGCTTGTTCCTCTGCTTGTGTAAAATTACGGCCTTCCGCAAGTGTCCAATTGCGCACGATAGTAAACTCGCCGGTGGTTCCCACAACGTTGGATCGTCGGTTTTCATTTCCGGAGATAATTTGCGCCATGCGTTGTGCGTAGGGCGCTATGGCAGAGATATCGGGAATTTCTCGACGCAGGGCTTCAACGTCAGCGAGTTCGAAAGGTTGGGATGACCCCGCCGCACCCCTCATACGCCGATTTCCACCCGGTGTAAGGGTTAGCATATTGCTTCCCATATTCGAGATCTCGGTACTCACCTGAGCAGTGGTTCCGGCCCCGAGCGTTACAATAATAATGACGGCGGCAACGCCTATGACAATGCCGAGAACGGTCAGACCCGATCGCAGAAGATTTCTTTGAATCTCTTTCAAAGCCATGGTCAGCGTACCAACAAACATTTAAATCTCCGCTTCTCCGGTCTTTGAGTGACCGTCTGCTTCCCCGACGATTTTACCATCCTTGAACTGAAGACGCCTGCGCGCATAGGCGGCGATATCGGTTTCATGTGTAACAAGAATGACCGTTAGGCCGCGTTCTTCATTGAGCTTGGACAGTAATTTCATGATTTCGTGGCTGCGCGCAGAATCAAGATTGCCGGTAGGTTCGTCTGCCAACAGTAGCGAAGGTTGAGTCACAATCGCGCGCGCAATCGCAACGCGCTGTTGCTGACCTCCGGAAAGCTCTGCGGGCGTATGGTGCTCCCGACCTATGAGGCCGACTGTGTCGAGGGCGTCTAAGGCGCGTTGCCTGCGCACCGCTTTCTCGACGCGCTGATAAACAAGCGGGAGTTCAAAGATTTTCAAGAGCGGTGGTGCGCGCCAACAGATTAAAGCCCTGAAAAACAAACCCGAGGTAGTGACGCCGTAAGAGCGCTAATTGATCACGAGACAGTTGTGCAACATCGACTCCATTAAACAAATATCGTCCGCGCGTAGGTACATCCAAACACCCAAGCATATTCATGGTGGTGGATTTTCCCGACCCAGACGCCCCCATGATCGCCACGAATTCTCCTGCCTCGATATTAAAGGACACACCATCGAGCGCCCTCACTTCGGCATCGCCATGACCATAAATTTTGTAGACATTTTCAAAGCGAACCAGCTTCGGGGTTCGTCATTTGAGCAGTGGTGTTGCTGGTGTGATCTACGGATGAATTCGAAGGCGCAGGAACCACGGTTAGGGCGCCTAAGACGTTGGTGTCTGGGTGCCCGTCGCGACTTGATCACCCACGTTTAAACTGCCACCTCGAATTTCTGTTCTCTGGCCGTCGGTGATGCCTGCCTCCACGCTTACCGGTTGAAGTTCATCGTCTTCGATCAGCCAAACCTGCTGGCCGCGATTAGTGTCGTTGTTTTCCGTCGCGTTCTGCTGCCTGCTTCTAAACATGCGCGAAAATAGGCCCTGTCTGCGCTCATTCCCACGAGTTGAGGTCATTGATGGGTTGAACCGCAGAGCTGCATTGGGAACTGTCAAAACATCGCTGCGCGACGCCGTTACGATTGTTGCCGTGGCGGTCATTCCCGGACGCAACGACAAGTCATCGTTGTTGACGGTCAGAACTGCTTGGTAGGTCACGACACTATCAACGGTTTTCGGTGCAAACCGAACCTGGGTAATCGTCGCCGGATAGCGACGGTTATGAAAGGCATCAACGACGAAATTTGCCGCCTGCCCCTCGAAAACCCTCCCGATATCCGCCTCGTCAACATCGACCTCGAGCTGCATTTTCGTAAGATCTTCAGCCAACTCAAATAAAACGGGAGTTTGAAAGCTGGCAGCGACGACCTGGCCGGGGTCGACCGAACGGGAGAGAACGACGCCATCAATTGGCGAAATGATTTCGGCTTTCGATAGAGCGGTTTCATCGGAACTCAGCGTTGCCTCGGACACGGCAACTTGGGCTTCCGCGCTCGCCAAGTTCGCCAGAGCTCGTGCGGCACTTGCTTCCGCGGAATCCAGGGCTTGCGTCGAAACAAACCCTGTTTTAGCCAACTCTCTGGACCGCTCCAGTTTGTCCTTAGTTTCAGCAACCGTTGCTTTCGCGTCTTCGACCCGCGCTTTGGCGGCCGCCAATGAAGCTCTTGATTGGAGAACGCGGGCCTGTAGAGAGTCGGTATCAAGAACTGCGAGCAACTGACCCTCAGTAACGCGGTCGTTGAAATCGACGAAAACCTCTGCGATTTGCCCTGATACTTCTGGACCAATATCGACAGAATTCACAGGCTGGAGAGTGCCGGTGGCCGTCACCGTCGCAACGATGTTCCCCCGCTCGACATCCCCTGTCCGGTACTCTAGCTCCTGCTCACCTCCAAAGAACCCAAAAACGATGAGCAAAAGCAAAGCCGCCGATCCACAACCACCCCAAATCCACCACTTTCTTGGGATCAGAGTCGTCCTAACCTGATCGAGCCCAAGACCCAAGATCGCCTCCATGTCTCTTCCGGCGTTTGATTGGGGCGGTGTTTCATCATTCATGACATCTCACTTTAACGGCTGGAGAATCACGCCACACTTTAAATAACCGACAGATCATGGAAGTAACGAGAAGCGATCCGTATCACCATTACGGTTTCTAACGGACCAATGCCGCGAATCCGGCGCTAATGGCTTAATTCAGATATGGCGTCATCGAGCCCGGCGAGTGTTAAGGGATACATACGTCCTTCCATAAGCTGGTGCATGAGCCCAATAGACTGAGTGTAGCGCCATTGGTTCTTCGGAACAGGATTGAGCCAAACCGCTCGCGACCAAGTGGAGAGGAACCTACGAACCCACACCTCGCCCGCCTCATCGTTCCAATGTTCAACAGCACCGCCCGGGTACACGATTTCATAGGGGCTCATGGAGGCGTCGCCCACAAATATCAGCTTATAGTCTGGCGGGTAGGTGTGCAGCACATCCCATGTTGATAAACGATCTGTGTGGCGTCGTGTGTTGTCTCGCCAGACGGTTTCGTAAACGCAATTGTGAAAATAGTAATATTCGAGGTGTTTAAACTCCGTGCGACATGCTGAAAACAACTCAGCACATATTTGAACATGGTCGTCCATAGATCCACCCGCATCTAGAAACAACAAAACTTTCACGGCATTGTGCCGTTCTGGAACCATCTTTAAGTCAAGAAGCCCGCCATGGTGGGCGGTAGATTGAATAGTTCCATCAATATCGAGTTCTGTTGCCGCACCCTGACGGGCAAACCGACGAAGTCGACGCAACGCGAGCTTAATATTACGTGTCCCCAACTCGACCTGATCATCGAGATTGGCAAATTCCCGCTTGTCCCAAACTTTAACCGCCCGTCGATGGCGGCTTTCGTGCTGCCCGATGCGCACACCTTCCGGGTTATACCCGTAAGCACCGAAGGGCGACGTTCCAGCGGTTCCGATCCATTTCGAGCCCCCGGAGTGACGTTCCTTCTGTTCTGCCAAACGGCTTTCGCAACGTCTCCATAAGCTTGTCCCAACCGCCCATCGCCTCAACTTTGGCTTTGTCCTCCTCCGATAGCATCAGCTGCGAGAGTTGCTTTAACCACTCATCGGGCACATCGACATCAATACCGTCGATATTCGAACTCCCCTCAAGGCCCTTAAATACAGAGCCAAAAACCTGATCGAAGCGATCGAGGTTACGTTCATCTTTGACGAGCGCTGAGCGCGACAAATAGTAGAATTCGTCGACATTAAATTTCGACACACCCGCGCTGACTGCCTCGATCAGCGCCAAGTACTCGGTAACGGAAACTGGCAGCCCCGCCCTCTTCAGACCATCAATCAAGCTGATAAACACAGCGTCCCCTTAACCTTGATTTAGCGGCCTTCCCGCCGCGCGAGAAAAGCCAGACGCTCTAGCATGTGAACATCTTGCTCATTCTTCAAAAGCGCGCCGTGCAAAGGTGGAATCACCGTTTTTACATCCTTGGACTTCAATGCCTCGGGCGGAATATCGTCTGCCATCAACAGTTTGATCCAATCCAATAATTCAGATGTTGAAGGTCTTTTTTTGAGACCCGGCACTTCGCGAATGTCGTAAAAAACGTTTAGCGCCTCGCGAACCAGAGTTTTTTTCACATCCGGGAAATGAACATCGACTATACGCTCCATCGTCTCGCGTTCGGGAAAGCGAATGTAATGGAAGAAGCAGCGCCGCAGAAAAGCGTCCGGGAGTTCTTTTTCATTGTTTGAGGTGATGATAACGACAGGGCGTGTCTCTGCCTTGATATTCGCGCCCGTTTCGTAAACAAAGAACTCCATGCGATCGAGCTCAAGCAATAGGTCATTCGGAAATTCGATATCCGCTTTGTCTATTTCATCGATAAGTAAAACCGCACGCTTCGGCTTCGACTCAAACGCCTCCCATAGCTTCCCGGGCTTAATGTAATTTGCAATATCCTTAACTTTCTCATCGCCAAACTGAGAATCCCTCAAACGGGAGACGGCATCATATTCATACAGCCCGTGCTGCGCCTTGGTGGTCGACTTGATGTGCCAAGTCAACAAAGGCAAATTAAGTGCCGCGGCAATCTCATGCGCCAATACGGTTTTACCGGTGCCTGGTTCGCCCTTCACAAGTAATGGACGCTCCAATGTCACAGCAGCGTTGACAGCCACCATAAGATCTTCTGTTGCGATGTAATTGTCTGTTCCGGAAAAACGCATGAGACCCTCGATAAAATTATGTTTAAGCACGACAGTGCAGCCTTCGAGGCCGCTGGCTCCAAGGTATCGCTATGGGTTTTATTATAGGGTCCGTGCTTTCGAAATACAGGTAGTCGAAAAAGTGAAAAGCCCGACCGGGGGAGGACCGATCGGGCTTTTCGAAAGTCTGCCTAAATCAGAAAGGGGGAGGTATTAGGCAGCCTTCTTGCCGGACTTCGCAGGGGTTACAGCAGCTTTGAAGTTTTCATTCATCGGTGCAGCAACGTCCTTCACAATCGAAGTCGTCAGTTCGGATACCTTTTTGCTTTCGCTCACCAAGGCTTCAAAAGAGTCTTGAGCATACTTCATTTGAAGTTGGACGAGTTCCACCGGAGTTTTCACGGTGTAGAACTTCTTGCTGGCCGCAACTGCGTCTTGAACTGACTTGCTCGAGTAGTCGACCAAGTATTTGGTGAGCTTCTCAACGCCTTCAGCAGCGGCAGTGTTGCTCTTCACCAAAGAATCAAATGCGGTTTGGTTGAAAGCGGCGATATCAGTGTAAGAAACGGTCATAGTAAATGTTCCCTTTGTTTATAGTGTTTAGCGGTTTCGCTTCCCGAAAGTGGCGGCCGTTAAACAACACATTCGGCCGTTTGCAAATTCGTGTCGCAGCGCGACAAAATGTTCGCTGCAGTGCACACAAAATAGGGAACCAGAGACGTATTGTCAATGAAAATTATTGCGCTGCACAATTTTTCTTCCGCAGCGCAAGAAAAGACTTAAGTCATTGATTTATCTATTTTTTATTAGTGGAGATTGCCTCCTCGATCGCGGTCAAGGCTTCCGCTGCCCTACTCGCGTCTGGCCCGCCGGCTTGAGCCATATCTGGCCGACCGCCCCCGCCTTTTCCTCCGACGGCGGCGGCGCCGAGTTTCACCAAGTCCACGGCGCTGATCCTATCGGTTATGTCACCGGTCACTGAAACCACCAACGACACCTTTTCATCAGTCACCGCAACCAATGCGACAATGCCGGAGCCAAGCTTCGTTTTCATTGCATCTGCCATGCCCTTCAAGTCTTTTGCGGGCACACCCTTCAGCAAACGACCCGAAAATACGATCCCTCCAACGCTTTTGGACTCGTCACTCTTCACAGCAGTATCGCCGCCACTACCCATCACCAATTTTTTGCGTAAATCGGAAACTTCTCGCTCCAACTTGCGTCGTTCTTCAATCAAACTTTCTATCCGTGTAGGAAGTTCGCTAGGCGGCACACGTAACGCCCCCGCCGCGTTCTTGAGCGTGCGTTCTTCATCCGCGACCCAGCTCTCAGCCACCGCGCCCGTGACAGCTTCAATTCGGCGAACTCCCGACGCAACCGCAGACTCACCAACGATCTTGAATAATCCTATGTCGCCGGTTCGGCGTACGTGTGTGCCTCCGCATAGTTCTACCGAGTATGGATTGGAGTTCGTCTCCGTGGTTGATCCCATCGCGACAACCCGAACTTCATCACCATATTTCTCTCCGAAAAGAGCCATGGCGCCCGCCTTAACCGCAGAATCTGGGTCCATTAGGCGTGTGGTGACCACTTCATTTGCTCGAACCTCCGAATTCACCTGAGCTTCTATCATCCGAACTTCATCGGGCGTCAAAGGCTTGTTGTGGCTTATGTCAAACCGCAACCGATCCGGGGCGACCAGAGACCCTTTCTGAGTAACGTGATCTCCAAGTATACGGCGCAGTGCGGCGTGCAATAGGTGCGTCGCAGAGTGGTGGCTTCGGACAGACGTTCGGCGCTCCCCATTTACTTTAAGCAAAATTTCGTCACCCACATTCACTGTGCCCTTGATCACGGTCCCAATGTGAACATGTAAGGCATCAAGTTTCTTCTGTGTGTCAGATACAGCAACTTCGAACTGGCCAGCAGTCCCCACCACCGTGCCGGTATCGCCGACTTGCCCACCGGATTCTCCGTAGAAAGGCGTCTGGTTCGCAACAAAAGCAATTTTTTGCCCCGGATCGGTTTTCTTAACCGGTGCGCCATTAGCAACTAAGGCAACAATACGACCTTCGGCTTCCTCGGTCGCGTACCCAAGAAAGTCGCTCGCGCCAACCTGATCACGAATCTCAAACCACACCTTTTCGGTCGCCGCTTCTCCGGATCCCTGCCAAGCCTTTCGCGCTTCGGCACGTTGACGTTCCATTGCTTGATCAAACCCATCGGTATCTACGCTAATGTCGCGGCTGCGTAGCGCATCTTGAGTTAAATCGAGTGGGAACCCGTACGTGTCGTAGAGCTTGAACGCGACGTCTCCGGGCAACTGCCCACCGTCAGAAATTGACTTAGCCTCATCATCGAGTAGCCGAAGTCCCCGATCGAGCATGGACTTGAATCGAGTTTCCTCAAGCAACAACGTCTCTGAAATCAACGCTTGAGCACGCTCGAGCTCTGTAAAGTGCCCCCCCATTTGCGCCAGCAACGCGGGCACAAGCCGATGAAGTAGCGGGTCAACGCAGCCCATGAGGTGAGCATGGCGCATTGCCCGCCGCATAATTCGTCTCAGCACGTATCCGCGCCCTTCGTTAGACGGCAAAACACCATCCGCGATCAAAAACCCCGCGGCTCTTAAATGGTCGGCGATAACACGATGAGAGGCTTGATGGGGTCCATTCGGGTCTGTGCTTGCGGCGTGGGCAATTGCGCCGATCAACTCCTGGAAAAGGTCAATTTCATAATTACTGTGAACGCCTTGAAGAACCGCCGTCAGGCGTTCTAGTCCCATGCCTGTGTCCACAGAGGGTTTGGGAAGATTAATGCGCTCGTCTTTTGAGACTTGTTCAAACTGCATAAAGACGAGGTTCCAGATCTCTATGAAACGATCCCCATCCTCATCTGCACTTCCCGGGGGTCCACCGGGAATAGACTCGCCGTGATCAAAGAAAATTTCTGTGCAAGGTCCGCACGGGCCCGTATCCCCCATCGCCCAGAAATTATCAGATGTTGGAATACGGATGATTTTGGATTCTGGCAGTCCGGCAACCTTACTCCAAAGCCCTGCCGCCTCCTCGTCCGTCGAATGTACCGTAACCAAGAGCCGGTCTTCCAAAAGACCGAACTCCTTTGTCACCAATTCCCACGCATAGGCAATCGCTTCCTCCTTGAAGTAATCGCCAAAGGAGAAGTTCCCGAGCATCTCGAAAAAGGTGTGGTGTCGCGCGGTATATCCGACATTGTCGAGGTCGTTATGTTTCCCGCCTGCGCGCACACATTTTTGAGATGAAACCGCGCGTGAGTAGGGCCGTGATTCATTTCCGGTAAAAACGTTTTTGAATTGCACCATACCTGCATTGGTAAACATCAACGTCGGGTCGTTGCGCGGCACCAAAGGGCTGGAGGCAACAATTTCATGGTCATTTCCTGAGAAGTAATTCAGGAATGCCGATCTGACTTCTTTAGTCGTGGCCATGTGTCAACACGCGCAGGAATCCGGATTTTCAATTCTTACCGACGCGCTTTGTACCCTGGGCGATCTGGACCTGTCCAGGAAGCCTCTATCTTTGAGTTAAGCTTAGGTGGAAAACGTAGAGATACGGCCTTTCAAGCCGAACCTAACACCGCAAAAAAGGGGCTCCGTACGAAGCCCCTCTTATCGCGCCCAACACTAAATCGAGGTTATTCGTCGGCTGACGCATCCTTAGATGCCCCTTCATCTGGGGTCGTTGTCATCGCTTCCGTCAAAAGCCCCGCGTTGACTCGAATTTGAGTTTCAATCTCTTGAGAAGTTTCAGGATGGGAGCTTAAAAACTGCTTAGCGTTCTCGCGCCCTTGGCCGATGCGCTCTGAGTTATAGGAGTACCAAGAGCCAGATTTTTCTATCAGTCCGGCCTTAACCCCCAAATCCAGGAGTTCACCCATCTTCGACACGCCCTCTCCATACATGATGTCGAATTCAACCACTTTGAAGGGTGGAGCTACTTTGTTCTTCACCACCTTCACACGTGTCTGATTCCCAACAACATCATCCTTGTCCTTAATTTGGCCAATTCGGCGAATATCAAGACGAACGGAGGAGTAGAACTTCAGCGCATTACCTCCTGTCGTTGTTTCCGGGTTTCCAAACATCACACCGA
>CBDDHW010000017.1:0-12010 GCA_965228575.1 Rhodospirillaceae bacterium
ATAGGCGGTGAACGTCTTGCCGAAGCGCATCTTCGCGTTCCAAAGGAAGCGCGGGACGGCGCGCATGTCTTCCTCCCAGCGCGATGGTAGTAGGCGTGGGTCAACTTCACCGCCTCGACCTGCTCGCGGCGCATTGGGAAGGTCTCGTGATGCGTACCGGTGAGCCGTTGACCAGTGCGCAGCTCCGTGAGCACCGTACGCACATCGGCTATAGAGCACGGCACCCATTCCAGCTCAGGGTTCTCAAACCTTTTGATCAGCGCAAAGGCGCACTTCGTGATCGGAAATAATGCTGCCATCGTCGCGCTCGGCGGGTTCATCCAGCTCGATGGTGAAGTTCTTGATCGCGGCGGTCTTGAGCTGCTCGGCGACGCGCCGCTTCACGTCACGCGTGGTCTGTCCAACTTGAGGAGATCCGCGTGCGCATTGTCTGCGATGGAATAGGCGTAGATGCGTGGCCGGGCTTCCGGCTTGGGCGCGAGAATTTGGTGAGTTGTCTTAGTCATTGACGGCAGGCTTCGGTCGAATGCTTGCTTCAATGTGGGAAATTTCTTCAGAGCTTAGACGATATTTCTTGTACAGCGCTTCGTCGGTCCAAATGTGGTCCCATATCTGCTGTGGAACCCAAGTGTAAGTTGCACGAGTTGCGTGCTGGGTGATCTTTCGTAACGACACCAGGAAGCGGAAAAACGTGTGTTGAGATAGCTTTGTAGGCTCTCAGCCTGCTCCTTGGAGTCCACGCAAAAGAACAAATAGGTCTGGGTGCAAACTGAAGGTGATTCTGCTATGAAGCTCGGGCCGAGAACCATCGCAGGCCTCGCGCCACGTTCACCATATGCGGCTGAGACCATCACCTTCCACGTGTCTATGAGGTGCTGGCTCTTGACAATTTTCTTGCGGGCAATGCCTCCGACGAGTCGCTTGCCAGCGCGACCATAATACAAGCGCCACGTCGGTTGATTTTTTTTCAGGCGAAAATCATTAAATTGGAAGTCCACCCAAACTCCTTATCTGAGGATAGGATTTCGGTGATTGAAGATTCGCCTGCCGCACGCACTTTTCTGAGAATATTCAGGGCGCGGCTGTCCCGGACAAGAATATCGTATTGATTTAGATCGCGCTCCATCGGCCCTATGGTTTCTTCGCCGGTAACGCTAGTGACCTCGCACTGTCCGGGGTGATCGCGATCCCACAAGAAATAGCAGATTCCTCCCTCGAAATCCACGCCGGGAATACCAAATTCATGCGCTCGTAGTCCGTCAACTTCCTGATATGACGGTCTTCCAGCATCGTTTTACGGAATTCGCTCAACCCAAGCCCCGACGCCATCCACCGAGAGGGAATAATCATCGAGAGATAGCGAGGCTCCAGTTTTTTTGCCTGCTCCACGAACTTGTTGTAGATGGGAATGTCGCGTGTGCCGCCGTCGCTTGCTAACTGATACGGAGGATTGCCAATAATTACATCAAATTGCATATCGTCTCCAAACAACTCGCCGATCCGAGTCTTGATGTTGTCAGTGTGAATGAACGCATAGGCATGGGTTTCCAGCCCTTCTCCTCGATCCAGTGCACTTTGGCTGGCCCACCAAAACGCGCATTTGCCATTGGCCCAGGTGTGCTCGGTGCGCTCGAACCAGATGTTTCCCTCGTCGTTGGCAAACGAGCTGGCGATGGAGTGCTCACCCTTGGCGTGTTTGCTGCAGTACACGCTGCGCCGCGCCAGCATGGCAGTCAGTCGGGTGATGCCGATACCGAACACCTGCTTGGTCAGATGTGGTCGACGCGCGCTCAAGGTCCGGAAATTCCTGGCCAGCCCCATAGTCAGTCGCGTACTGATTTCGCGCAGGAAAATGCCCGACTTGGTGCACGGGTCTAGAACCGCACCGAACTGTTCGCCCAGAGGTTCGCGCCATTGTGGGCGGCCGCCCACGCCTCGGCCAGGGTGTCCAGCATTCGGTTGGCGAACTCGGGCGGAGTGAACACTCGTCGTTGGAGAGGTTGGCGATGCAGGTCAATACATCCGGGTTACGTCCGCGTAGCGTGAAGCTGCCTGGCTGTTCATGCGGTCTCCTTCGGGGTATCGCTGCGGGCCTCACGCGCAAGCTCGCCCACCGTCATCGGCGGGTAAGTCTTGATCGGCGTAAAGATATCGTGTTTGGCAAAGCGCGAGCCTTGTTCAGTATGAGCCGACATACCGGTGAGGACGTCGAGGCGGAAGTCTCGACGCTGGAACCTGCCCTTGCTAAGTAGCCCCACTCGGCGAAGGTGATCGGTTCGCCATAATTGTTGAGCATCGTCAAGGCGTCACCGTGCACGAGGTTCTCCGCCAAAACATGGGAGGCGGCCCGGTACAGGTCCTGCGACGCGTCGAGGCCCAAGTAGTCGGCCAGAATCTCCAGCAGGTTCGCGCGGCACTCGATGATGTTGTCCTCAAGAAGCTCGATGCCGTAGATACACATCATGGCGAGGAGCGCGGTAGTGCCGTTTTTCGAAGTCCGACCTTCCGTACTTGAGCTCGACGGCAGTTAGCTTGCGCTTGAGCACCTGGACCAGAAAGTTGCCGCTCCCACAGGCCGGCTCCAGAAAGCGGGCGTCGATGCGCTCGGATTCTTCTTTGACGAGGTTGAGCATCGCTTCGACCATCCACTGAGGCGTGAACACCTCACCGTGGTCTGCGACGCGCTGCTTTGACTTGACTAGGTTCATAGGCGGCTACAGACGTAAGCCATACTGGCGTTGGAGAACGGTTGGTTAGCGGCCTCCCAGAGGCTGGATTTGATCTGCTCGATCTGCTCAATGGGCTGAAAGGCGTTTCCGGTCATTTTTGCTCTCGACTATGGCTCTACTTACCGACGCTATTGCGCCTGGGAGGGTCAGTCTCGGGAACGGCGAGACCGTGGGCTTGCGCATACTCCAGCACCAGCACCTCGACCATCGACGCGGCGGAGCGGCGCTCACGCTCGGCGGCCAGCTTCAGCAGTGCCTTGACCTCAGCGGTGGTGCGGATGGTGAGGACTTCGTTCTTGGTTCGCGCCATGGAGCTGCCACCCGTTCAAATTGTAATGCCAATGTACTGCCACTGGGGCAGTTCGGCAAGTGAAAACGAACCTTAAACGCTGATTCGACCAGGTGCCAGTTCTGCTCCCGCAACGCGCGCGACAACTCGCGTAGCATCGCCAGGTGCATGAGCAATCCACAGATTTTGAGCAGTCGCGGCACTGGCAGAGACCAGGATGCGACGCCGGTAAAATGCCCCTCGACGCGCGATAGAGGGCTTAGTCACTCACGGCAAGAGCGGACATCTCATTCATCTTGCTAAGTGGCACCCAGGCCGCGCGGAAAAAGCCCAGCGGCAGCGCTCCTCACTCTCTCCGCGACTAGCCCATGAACATTAGAGCCAACAACCCAGCGCCGACTAACCACCATATCCAAGAGCTGTCTGAGGAAGCGTTGGCGCGTCGCGGAACTACGTCTGAAATGGCTTCCCCAAGGCCCTCGCAAACCTCGATATTGACAGTGTGCTTGCCAACTTGCACAACCTCTCTCACGCTGGTTGTATTGGCACCCGCGTTGCTATTAAGGTGGTTGAGCAGTGTCGGCAGTTGCAGTTCAAGCGCCCCGCATAACAAGAGCTTCTCTTGCTCCCTGAAATGATTCAATAACTGCTGCTTTACGCCAACATCTCCTTGGGCTAGCCAGTCAAACCTTTTCTGCATTTGGCTCGGTATTTCATACCTGACAACTACCTCTTCGAGGTGGTTAGCCACAGCATGAGAAATCTGCGCAGGATTGGCCTCTTTGCCGACATAAAAATTCTTGGTGGATGAAGGCCCTACGTGCTGCCAAAGACTTTCTGTCAGCATGTATTTGGTTTCGATGGGCATCAATGGCGGTAGCAGGTTGAATAGCCTTTCAGCAACCATACCGCTCATAGCTACCTGGCCACTTCGCCATTTTGGCATGGTCTCCTCTGCATATCGTTTTGCATCGGTCCCATACTTTTTGCCATACAAATCGAGAACTTTCTGGCGGCTTGCCGGGGTCAGCCGGAAGAAAAACGACTTAACATCCTTGTCTGTCCCACCAAGCTCTTGGGATAGCTGGTTGGCTTGGCGGATATGCTCAAGGGCGGCTTCATGTCCAGCGCTGCGCCGTCCAGAACCCTTGATCTGTAGGGACCTCTGTATCTGGTCAACGTGAATCAACCACCGTTAAACAATTGAAATACTTTCTTTAGAAACGACCTTCTCCGCGGGTACTCCAGCCTTAGCGTAATGTTCTTGCCATGGACAATGTGCTGGCTCTCGACGCTTATAGTTGAGCCGAGTGAAGCAAACTGCTTTGCTCGGTTCACATATTCGCGGGCTGTTTCCATTAGGTGTTGATACGCTAGCTCGTCCTCCGGAGTCAGCCTAACTGCCTGAGGCAGCTCCAAGTCGACTTCTCGTTGAAGAGTATCAATCTCAGTGTCGTCGGAGACTGTTATGCGCGCCGCTTTCATATCTAACTACTTGAGATGGCCACTATGATTATCAGTGCGACTATTCCTCCGAAGATGTAGTAGGCAGTCATGTCCTTTTCGCCGGTCTGGCTTTTGGTAAGCTTTCCAGATTGAGCCTTATCGGTATTCCCCATCAACACTTCGGTCCTGCCAACGGAAGTTGATTGGGTATGCGAAATGGTCACCGAATCACCAGCTGCGGAGACCTGGGCTGTGGCGTCAGATAAGTCTGAGAGCGTTTTTTTGAGAATCTCAGAGTCGACGTGAAGCTCTTGCGCCTTTTTGCTGATGTTGAGCATACCTTTCGTGTAGTCAACTAGTAGCGCTTTACGTTCGGCCTCTGGCAGCCATGAAAGGTCCATAGTGGTTGTAGGGCTAAGGTTTACTTGAGTTGGCACCTTGCTGCCAGCGGAGCTGGCCAGGTTCTTTCCTCTCGTTTTCGTCTGACATGGTTAACCGCCTCTTTTTGTACGTCTCCATTCACTTGGTTCTTGGAATCTGGTCGCCCAGATTCCTCTCTTGGTGCTCCTCGCCAGATTTTCCGCAGGAACATACTCGTCAGCGTACTCTCGGTAAGCTATGGCCCACCCTTGCTCTACCATTTGATACCCGATATCGAGGTCTCCCACTGCGCATCTGCTAATGTCCCTTCCCCAGCGATCTTTGGAGATTAACTCACAATTGATCTCTCTGCCTAGAATCAATTGTTTAAGGTAATTTTTTGATTGAGCTCCGCAGTCTTGCTCAACCTCGACTGCTATGCAGACTTGGCCCAACTCAGGGGCATCTATTCCAAACAGTCTCACACGGGTCTCGCCAATTTGCAGGGTGTCGCCGTCTATCACCCGTACCGCGCCCTTAGTTGCTTGTTGCGGCGCCTTAGTGTCTACTTCGTCGCGGTCTATGGTCAGATACAATGCGACCACGGCGAGGCTCAATAATATGGCAAATCCTATGTAGTGGTCGCTCACTCTGTCATGGGCTCCTCGGAAATGTGTCTGTCGAGGAGTAGAAAGTCGCTCAGCCCCGACTATTCGCGGCTTGCTGGTCCCGACCAGAATGTGTCCGCATATGAAAGCATGTTGCAAAAATAAAGCAAGAGTAATTGGGCAATTCCACCGGGAGCATTGTAAACAGTTATTTCATGCGAGTCGTAAATGCGCGCCCATTCACGCCGCATATGTAAGGACCCGGTCTGGGTATCAGCCTTCCCCGAAATGGCTGTCGGGTCGGCCTGCGCAACGTCCTTATTCGAGGATTGCTCAGCGTTCACTCACGTTTCGGCCTGAACACTCGCGCTGCCACCGTATTTTGTGGCACGCTTCACCGGAGGCTTAAACCATTTCGTTGCCTCCACAGTTGCTCCGGTTGCTTCCGGCTGGAGCGGTTGCCGGGTGGGACTTTCACCCACAGGGAAAGCGCCGCCTTTGCACGGCGCACGCCAGGAGCGGACATTGAGCAGCATTTTTACACTATTCGGTGAGCCCCAAACTTACCAGCCGTTCTTGGTCAAAGGGAGCTATTCCCTTTGCTCGTATTTCAGAAAGAAGACCGCCTAGATTCACATCGATATCACAAGCAAATTTTGTAGCGCTCAAATCACAGGGCTTGACAATAGCCTTGTCTCCTTCAAACTTGTCATAGACAAAGCATTTGTTCGGCTGTTCTGGAGAGTCTGTCAAACTCCAAAAATAGAAGGGGACAAGACTGATACTCATTGATGTCTTCAAGTCAATCAGCACTGCTTCTTCAGTTGAAAACTCAAAATCCGATTCGTACGGGAGGGACTCTGTAAAAGGCGGAATGTCATGAGCCACCTTAAACAAACCCTTATATCGTGATGGGTTAGAAAAAGGAACCTTCTGTATATCTGACGAATATGCAAACACTTTATCTTCCATAAATCTCACCAAAGCGCCTACAATAAAACTCACATGTGAATGGCAGTTAAAATCGTTCTCGGACAGTTTGTCATGTTTATGTGCTGTAAAATCTTTGGTGGCTTCATTTATGGCATCCTTTCTATTGCCCATAAGAAGTATGAACTCTCTCAAGAATAACGCCTCACTACCTAGGTCTTTGCAAGAAACTTCCAACAGATGCTTGAGAGGCCCCATGGATCGGTGCTGGAAATCCTTCAACTTTGTCCCCAATCCCTTTCTAGCCATGAGCTCAGCTGATGCTGCATATGCTATGAATGCGAGACACGACTCAAAAACCTCTCTAGCGAAACTGACCGAGTTAGGAGCGTTTTTAACGTCCAAGTACTTCCTCAATGCTATTGCACATGGATAAGGCAAGTGGCGTAGCACCTTCGACAAATTTGTCCACTCTGAGTTAGTTTGCCGCTGAGTCATTATTTTTATATCGGCGTTACTTAGCAGACATATCGACGAAGAGCTGGTTCCGAAATCAAAACCTATATAAGTAGAAGCCTCTCTGTCTATTGCGTTACCCGTTGTCATATCTATATGAAACGGACGTCCTGTTTCTGAATTTTCGGGAATACCAGAAACTGGATTATCTGCTTGATAAATAAACCTGGGCTCAGCGGTACCATCCTCTCTAACACTCAATTCAATCACGACTGCAGAGTCAAAGCGCTTATCTGATGTATATACAATTGTCGATTCTACGTTGTAACAGTCTGCGTAGTCTCCTGAACCCGGTCTTGTGAAGTAATACGTTAAGGAGTGCTTTGGTGGGTGCTGTAGTTTTACTTTCCATTGTATTGGTTTTCCCAGAAAATTCTGGAGCGCCTGAGCGGAGGGCAAAAGCTCATCCTGCTTAGCATGCAACATATCAATTTTTTCCCCGATGGACCGATATCTCTTTCCGGTTTCCACCTTGTTTCCATCCGGAGCCATATAAAGCCTTATTGGATTATAAGTAACAGATACAAACTCTGAGTCTTTATCATAGAATCGTCTGGCGCTTTCGATTGCCAATCCTTTGGCAACGATCTCCTGAAATGAATTAGAAATAGGCACCGGTTCCGCCTCACCTAGATCTTCTTGGAAATCTCTAATCAGGAATCTTTCAAGCCATCTAATATTTGAAGACCCACCTGAAATCAGAGTGATTCCAACCTCCTTATCTCCTAACGAATCTTTGGCGATAGAAATGACTTTACGGATAACATTCTTCAGACTAGCTTCCCAGATATATTTATCGAAGGTATTACGGAATTGGTGTGCGTAGAATTCCGCATCAGACCAAACTTCTTCTTTGAAGGGATTACGAGGGAGTTTTATATTTATTTTTTCGTATGGCTGAGCAGTCAGATCCCAATCTTTTACTTTGTTTACGAGCTCTATTTTATAGCTCTCACAAAGGTCTTCTAGGCGCCGGAGATTTCCAATAAATATCTGCTTTTCTGAAGCCAAGCTCGAAAAATCAAGATCGCCCTTTTTTACTCGCTCATAGATTTTTAGGTAAGAGTCTACCTTTTTTTTCCCGGAGTCCTCAAGATCACGCTTGATTAAGTATGCCGCCAAACTCGAATTAACCACAAATCCCCCGACAGGAACTGAGTCAGCAGCAATAGGCTTTGAGTGCTTACCAGTCTGGCTAACATCACCTTCCGCGTTAGATTCAATTACACAAGCATCGAAAGTTCCACCGCCAAAATCAATTATGAGAGCTATATGTTTTGATTTCGTGGTTAGATGTGGAACTTTCTGTCCATACCTGTAATACTGATATACTGCAAATGGTTCAGGTAAAAAATCTACTTCAGAGAACTGACTCAATATCCTTCTAATATTGTCACGATAGTTCCCTATCCAGTTCTTATGGCGTCCTTCTACCTGGAAGCTCAAAGGTTCCGCAACAATAATCTTCGCCGGGATTTTGTAGTTATCATTCTTTGGCGGAAGTTGCGACTCAATTCTTGATAGAACCTCCTCCATGAAGTCTTTAGTGAGTTCATATGCACTCACCTCCTTACCGGATTCGGTAAGGAACTTCAACTTCACGGTTGAGCCCGGAACTGCATCGCCAAGGTCAACCTTGAAATTCTCATTGACAATTTTTTTGTGCTTAGATTTTACTATAGCCTCTGAGCCAAAAAAAATGTCTTCGCTATCGTAGCAAAGAGCTGTAGGGATGTAGCTAGAACCAGATATTTCTGAGAGCTCTATTCCAGATATCCATAGGGTCTTCTCTATATTTTTCGACATTCACTATCCTCTTTGAGTCGATCCCAGCGATGATGGACAATCATTCGTTACCTGTGCAGGGAATGGCTGCACGCCATCAAGGTGAAATTAGATAGCATCCGGAGCTCCTTTTTTCTATCTACGGAATCTTGCGCTGGTGTTTTCACCACGTTGATCAGGCCGTTGACACCCTAGAACTCTAAACCAAATACATGCATCTATGAGGAAACCGTTCCGCCCCACATTACTTTCAAGTATGCGCGAACCCCTGTTAACGCCTTAAGCTTCAGACCGAAAATGCGTCAATTTTTGGTCCTGTACCCACATTTTTTCAATACAGTTACTCAGGAATTTCAAGTTGGTTGACATGCGGTATATGCTTCATTACTTCCACAATTTCATACCGGTCATTCGAGTAGATACCTGTATCTTCGTCTTTTCTCTGATATATTTTTAACTTAACTTCTAGCTGATCTCCGGGAGCGACTGTGATTTTATGCGCAAAAAAATCATTATAAAATTGCTCGTCCAAAACGGGAGCTGAAATTTTGAAGCCTCTCCAAACGAACTCCCACTTTCGCTTTGATCTTTCCAAGATCGCACGCTTTATAAACAATGCAGCTTGTTCTTCTACTTCCCGAGTCGGCTCGGCTACATCTTCTGGGTTGGTTAGGAGCAGCATACTCCCCCTAGGGATAAGAATATCTGGCCTCCCATCATCGATGTTGGCTGTAAAGCCAAAAGAATCTATGTTTTCATCCCTTTCGATACTGCTCGCAAAGCGAGAAATACTAGTTTTGAATTTCTCAGATTTCTCGACCTCCTTCGTAGCATCATATGTTTCTCTAGGAACAACGATAATTGTTTCGCCTTGCTCAATAACAACCTCTCTTTCATTGACGCGCACTGTCACATCGCTGCCAGGAGCAAGTGTATGTTCATATATGAAGTTTGCAACGACACTAAAGGCGATAGCCTTTAATGTTTCAGTGCTAAATATATTTCGAGAGCCTTTATATGCGGTTTTGACTATAGCTCGAAAGCTACCTTCTCCGAAAGCTTCTACTAGAACTTCAACATCATAGCCTGGATTAATAATGGAGCTGGCTTCTTTAACCGCGTCGGCGATTGAAACTAGCGCTGAGGCTAAGGTATACGCATTGATTTTAGTCGTTTTACCACCGAAGTGGAGAACAACCTCTTCGTCGTATTCAGCGATATTTATTATTTGCATGTACTTCTCTTACACATTGAATCACTAGTGTCCGGTTAATTTTTGAATAAATTCAGTTGGTTAGAAAACATGTCGTCCTCCGGTGGCGGCTTGGTATCGAAAAGGTCCTTGTTTAAAGGGATTTTCTCGAAAAGGGTGACTGAAAATACCTGCAACAAAGTGTAGAGCGAGGCATCCAGGTTGAGGCGCTTTTTGATGATGGCTACCAGCACGTACACAGACACGGCAGTCCAGATTTGCACCTTCACGGCATTCTCCGATGTGCCGTAAAACTTCTTGATGCGGAGGTGTTGCTTGATCCACTTGAAGAATAACTCGACCTGCCAGCGGGCTTTGTACAGTTTGCAGATGGTCGCCGGTGGAGGACCAAAGAGATTGGTGAGGAAGATGAGCGTCTTTCCTGTTTCTGGATCCTTGAAACGAATCCGGCGCAGATGATGGGGGTAGTGTTTGTGACTGTAGAATCCCGAGAGGGCCACCGTCTGATCGCAGATGACCCCCTGCGCCCGATCGCTCGGCGCCGAGTAGACTCGCCGAAGGTCGGTATTCGATTTTGCTCGGGTTACAAAGAACGCGCCGGCTTCGTGCAATCTGAAGAGTCGTTCGAAGTCCAGGTAGGCGCGGTCCATCACGTAGATCGCCGCAGGGTCCGGAATCATCAAGTCGAGCATGTTGACATCGTGCAGCTTGCCGTCGGAAACATGTATAAAACTCGGGATATTTCCGCGCAAGTCCAGCAACGTATGCATCTTCACTGCGGCCTTGGTGCTTCGAAACGGCGCCCATGGAAACAGCGAAAGGCAGAGGTCTATCGTAGTCGAATCCAGCGCATAAACTGTGTTCGCGAGATCCAGCCCCAAGTCTTCTTCGGCGTAGAGCTTGCGGGCTTGTGCGATCAACCGTTGCGCAAACTCCGCGTAGATTCGCCAGTCCCGTCGCTCGTTGGCATCGGCCAGGGTGGATCTTTTGACCGACGATTGAAGGCCCATGTGATAAAGCTTGGCGGATTGTGCCGAGAGACAGGCCTCGATGTCGCGCAGACTTTCCCGATACGTCAACTGTGCAAACGCGAGTACACGAAAGTGCTCGGCGCAGGGAAGTGTGCGAATACGATGATTTCCCTCGTATCGAGAAACGAGCCTGTGGAAGGTTTTCCATGGAAGAAAGTCCATGATCTGAGCAAACAGCGTCTTCCCGATATACATCCGATCCTCTCAGCACCAGTGGTCTGCCAAGAGGAGATTGTGCCGGATTCATGTTCAAGTCGGGGACACCCATATTTCGCCGTAACTCATTGTGTTAAAAAGAAAATATCCGTTTCATCTAACTTTTTAACCGGACAGCAGTGAGATGATCCCTAACATAAAGACCCGCGATTTGCCTAGGATTGCACTCAGATATATTGAAGCATGTGAGAAAGTGCGTTTAATACTACGAGATCTTGAGAACAAACAAAAGGGTTGTCAGTATGGCGTCTACGGCAAGAAATTTCTAAAGTTTTCCGAGCCTGATGATGAAGCAATAACGCGGCTATTTGCTGATGTTAACGATAAGCACCTTACTCGTAAGTTCGCGAGGAAGGTCGCCAATGATTGAATCTAAAAATACAGGCAAGGGATGCTCCTGACGTCGCGCCCCTGCTGCTGGCTTTACGTGCACTCATGAATCGATATCCGAACTGTTCCCGATGTGGAGATTTTAAAGATCTGTGGCTGGTAGGTGCGCAAGCGAGCTGTTGGCTTCCGGCCTCGCATCCATTACGTTTAACCCCGGCGGTTACACAGAATTATTTACACCCTCTGGTAAGAACATTTATTGTGTACTGTGGTCGTGTCTCGTCTGCTGCGAACGAAGCGTCACGCTGTTGGCAAGCGCCCACCGATCTGCTTAGAAATCACATTGGCTGCAGCAAGAAGTTCTTCGTTATAAAGGCGGAGATCATCTGGCGATACTTCGTCTTGCATGACATGTAATGAAATGAGGTACCGGGGTTGTTCCTCGGGCCCGAAAACAGGTGCAATGATGTGGCTCACACCGCGACACTCCCTTTTCGACAGCTCGTCAGCGGTATAAATTCGTGTTCCGACGATCGCAGCGAGTTGATCAAGCTTCG